>NZ_CABFMD010000021.1 GCF_901875555.1 Streptococcus parasanguinis | reverse complement strand
GAGTGATCCAATCACTGTTACAGTGGAAGACTATGTAAGATCTACAAACTTTGTAGTAGATAAGGGGACAGTCGTAAACTACCTGACTCCACCATACACACCACCAACTACTCCACCAACTACTCCGCCAACCACGCCTCCAACTACCCCATCAACAGACAAACCAAAAGGTGATAAGCCTTCTGGAAGTCAACCAAAAGAAGATAAGAAACATACTCTTCCTTCTACAGGTGAAACAGTGAGCGAGGGACTAGTGGCTGCAGGACTTGCTTTGGCAGTAGCTGGAAGTGCCTTAGTTTACAAAAAACGTGAAAATTAATTTTAAAAATAGGTTTTGTTCTAGCTTTGCTAGACAAGCCTATTTTTTTATATGCGATAAATATTATTTATCATCTCCTTTGAAAATACATATTAGACACTATCACTAATAGGTGGTAAGATAAATACAAGAAAACGTAAAGGAGGAATGAATATGTGCAGAACGATCGTAGGAGTATCCGCTAATCTCTGCCCAGTTGACCCGGAAGGGAAAAACCTTCATTCCTCCGTGTCTAGTCAATTTGCGGAAGGAATCCGTCAAGCAGGTGGACTTCCAATGGTTATTCCGATGGGAGATCCTTCCTTAGTCAAGGATTATGTTGAAACCATTGATAAATTGATCTTGAGTGGGGGCCAAAATGTGGACCCGAGTCTTTATGGTGAAGAAAAAACGATCGAGAGCGACGATTACAACATCAAACGCGATCAATTTGAGCTTGCCCTACTGAAGGAAGCAGTACGCCAAAACAAACCGGTTCTAGGAATTTGCCGTGGGGTTCAGTTGATCAATGTGGCTTTTGGAGGAACACTCAACCAAGAGATCGAAGGGCATTGGCAAGGACTTCCGTTTGGAACTTCCCATTCTATCCAGACTAAAAAAGGCAGTGTGGTGGAGCAACTCTTTGGTCAGGCTAGTCGAATCAATTCTGTGCACCGCCAAAGTATCAAGGATCTCGCACCGAATTTCCGTGCGACCGCCTTTGATCCGCGCGATCACACCATCGAAGCCATTGAAGCTGTAGATGGTCATCGCATTATGGGCTTGCAGTGGCACCCAGAATACTTGGTTAATGAAGAAAAAGGGAATTTAGAACTCTTCCGTTATTTGTTACAAGAATTATAATGAAGTTAGAGATTGGACTTGAGCCGATCTCTTTTTTGTGTCTTAGAAAGGACGCAAAAATACCGGAAATAAGATCATAAAACAGGCCGGTCATCAATAAAAAAACAGGTTCATCTAGCAATGCTAGATGAAAACCTGTTTTAGAATTATTCGTGGCGTTTTTTAGCAACGAGCATGCTTCCAGCACCTGCAAGGGCAAGTCCCGCTGCAACAAGTCCAGTACTTACTGTTTCACCAGTAGAAGGAAGACCTTGTTTCTTATCTTCTTTTGATTGTTTACCAGAAGGATGATTTCCTTTAGGTTTATCAGTCGAAGGAGTTGGAGGTGTTGAAGGAGTTGGAGGTGTTGAAGGAGTTGGAGGTGTTGAAGGAGTAGTTGGAGGTGTAGTTGGAGGTGTTGGAGGTGTTGGAGGTGTCTTCGTGTTAACGACATTTCCTTTATCTACTACAAAGTTTGTAGATCTTACATAGTCTTCCACTGTAACAGTGATTGGATCACTT
>NZ_CABFMD010000020.1 GCF_901875555.1 Streptococcus parasanguinis | reverse complement strand
TTAAACATTCAAAATTGAATATCTATATTCTAACAAATTTCTAAACCTCTGTAAATATCCTCAGTTAATTTGGATAAGTCCTCGAGCTATTAGTATTAGTCCGCTCCATTGCTCACACAACTTCCACTCCTAACCTATCTACCTGATCTTCTCTCAGGGCTCTTACTGATATAAAATCATGGGAAATCTCATCTTGAGGTGGGTTTCACACTTAGATGCTTTCAGCGTTTATCCCTTCCCTACATAGCTACCCAGCGATGCCTCTGGCGAGACAACTGGTACACCAGCGGTAAGTCCACTCTGGTCCTCTCGTACTAGGAGCAGATCCTCTCAAATTTCCTACGCCCGCGACGGATAGGGACCGAACTGTCTCACGACGTTCTGAACCCAGCTCGCGTGCCGCTTTAATGGGCGAACAGCCCAACCCTTGGGACCGACTACAGCCCCAGGATGCGACGAGCCGACATCGAGGTGCCAAACCTCCCCGTCGATGTGAACTCTTGGGGGAGATAAGCCTGTTATCCCCAGGGTAGCTTTTATCCGTTGAGCGATGGCCCTTCCATACGGAACCACCGGATCACTAAGCCCGACTTTCGTCCCTGCTCGAGTTGTTGCTCTCGCAGTCAAGCTCCCTTATACCTTTACACTCTGCGAATGATTTCCAACCATTCTGAGGGAACCTTTGGGCGCCTCCGTTACCTTTTAGGAGGCGACCGCCCCAGTCAAACTGCCCGTCAGACACTGTCTCCGATAGGGATCACCTATCCGGGTTAGAGTGGCCATAACACAAGGGTAGTATCCCAACAACGCCTCCATCGAAACTGGCGTCCCGATCTCTATGGCTCCTACCTATCCTGTACATGTGGCACAGACACTCAATATCAAACTGCAGTAAAGCTCCATGGGGTCTTTCCGTCCTGTCGCGGGTAACCTGCATCTTCACAGGTACTAAAATTTCACCGAGTCTCTCGTTGAGACAGTGCCCAAATCATTACGCCTTTCGTGCGGGTCGGAACTTACCCGACAAGGAATTTCGCTACCTTAGGACCGTTATAGTTACGGCCGCCGTTTACTGGGGCTTCAATTCATACCTTCGCGTTACCGCTAAGCACTCCTCTTAACCTTCCAGCACCGGGCAGGCGTCACCCCCTATACATCATCTTACGATTTAGCAGAGAGCTGTGTTTTTGATAAACAGTTGCTTGGGCCTATTCACTGCGGCTGACTTTAAGCCAGCACCCCTTCTCCCGAAGTTACGGGGTCATTTTGCCGAGTTCCTTAACGAGAGTTCTCTCGCTCACCTGAGGCTACTCGCCTCGACTACCTGTGTCGGTTTGCGGTACGGGTAGAGTATGATTATCGCTAGAAGCTTTTCTTGGCAGTGTGACATCACTAACTTCGCTACTAAACTTCGCTCCCCATCACAGCTCAATGTTATAGAATTAAGCATTTAACTCAATTCACACCTCACTGCTTAGACGTGCACTTCCAGTCGCACGCTTTAGTTAGCCTTCTGCGTCCCTCCTTCACTACATACTCTAGTACAGGAATATCAACCTGTTGTCCATCGGATACACCTTTCGGTCTCTCCTTAGGTCCCGACTAACCCAGGGCGGACGAGCCTTCCCCTGGAAACCTTAGTCTTACGGTGGACAGGATTCTCACCTGTCTTTCGCTACTCATACCGGCATTCTCACTTCTATGCGTTCCAGCGCTCCTCACGGTACACCTTCTCCACACATAGAACGCTCTCCTACCATACCTATATAGGTATCCACAGCTTCGGTAAATTGTTTTAGCCCCGGTACATTTTCGGCGCAGGGTCACTCGACTAGTGAGCTATTACGCACTCTTTGAATGAATAGCTGCTTCTAAGCTAACATCCTAGTTGTCTGTGCAACCCCACATCCTTTTCCACTTAACAATTATTTTGGGACCTTAGCTGGTGGTCTGGGCTGTTTCCCTTTCGACTACGGATCTTAGCACTCGCAGTCTGACTGCCGACCATAATTCTTTGGCATTCGGAGTTTATCTGAGATTGGTAATCCGGGATGGACCCCTCACCCAAACAGTGCTCTACCTCCAAGAATCTCAATGTCGACGCTAGCCCTAAAGCTATTTCGGAGAGAACCAGCTATCTCCAAGTTCGTTTGGAATTTCTCCGCTACCCACAAGTCATCCAAGCACTTTTCAACGTGCCCTGGTTCGGTCCTCCAGTGAGTTTTACCTCACCTTCAACCTGCTCATGGGTAGGTCACATGGTTTCGGGTCTACGACATAATACTAATCCGCCCTATTCAGACTCGGTTTCCCTACGGCTCCGTCTCTTCAACTTAACCTCGCATCATATCGTAACTCGCCGGTTCATTCTACAAAAGGCACGCTCTCACCCATTAACGGGCTCGAACTTGTTGTAGGCACACGGTTTCAGGTTCTATTTCACTCCCCTCCCGGGGTGCTTTTCACCTTTCCCTCACGGTACTGGTTCACTATCGGTCACTAGAGAGTATTTAGGGTTGGGAGATGGTCCTCCCAGATTCCGACGAGATTCCACGTGTCTCGCCGTACTCAGGATACTGCTAGGTATAAAGACTATTTCGATTACGAGGCTCTTACTCTCTTTGGCTGACCTTCCCATGTCATTCTTCTATAATCTTTAAGTCCACATTGCAGTCCTACAACCCCGAAGAGTAAACTCTTCGGTTTGCCCTCCTGCCGTTTCGCTCGCCGCTACTCAGGCAATCGCTTTTGCTTTCTCTTCCTGCAGCTACTTAGATGTTTCAGTTCACTGCGTCTTCCTCTACCTATCCTTAACAGATAGGAGTACTAGCCATTAGCTAGTGGGTTCCCCCATTCGGACATCTCTGGATCGTCGCTTACTTACAGCTCCCCAAAGCATTTCGTCGTTTGTCACGTCCTTCTTCGGCTTCTAGTGCCAAGGCATCCACCGTGCGCCCTTATTAACTTAACCTTATTTTTGGTCTTACGACCTAAACTCTTTAAATATTTACAGCGTTTCGGTTTATTTTCTTGTTACTATTTGATATAGATATTCAATTTTCAATGTTCAAACTTAACACCCTTAAAGTGTTAATGGAGCCTAGCGGGATCGAACCGCTGACCTCCTGCGTGCAAAGCAGGCGCTCTCCCAGCTGAGCTAAGGCCCCACAAGACCTCTCAAAACTAAACAAGACCAACGTACAGGTTTCCTTTTCCTTAGAAAGGAGGTGATCCAGCCGCACCTTCCGATACGGCTACCTTGTTACGACTTCACCCCAATCATCTATCCCACCTTAGGCGGCTGGCTCCAAATGGTTACCTCACCGACTTCGGGTGTTACAAACTCTCGTGGTGTGACGGGCGGTGTGTACAAGGCCCGGGAACGTATTCACCGCGGCGTGCTGATCCGCGATTACTAGCGATTCCGACTTCATGTAGGCGAGTTGCAGCCTACAATCCGAACTGAGACTGGCTTTAAGAGATTAGCTTGCCGTCACCGACTCGCGACTCGTTGTACCAGCCATTGTAGCACGTGTGTAGCCCAGGTCATAAGGGGCATGATGATTTGACGTCATCCCCACCTTCCTCCGGTTTATTACCGGCAGTCTCGCTAGAGTGCCCAACTAAATGATGGCAACTAACAATAGGGGTTGCGCTCGTTGCGGGACTTAACCCAACATCTCACGACACGAGCTGACGACAACCATGCACCACCTGTCACCTCTGTCCCGAAGGAAAACTCTATCTCTAGAGCGGTCAGAGGGATGTCAAGACCTGGTAAGGTTCTTCGCGTTGCTTCGAATTAAACCACATGCTCCACCGCTTGTGCGGGCCCCCGTCAATTCCTTTGAGTTTCAACCTTGCGGTCGTACTCCCCAGGCGGAGTGCTTAATGCGTTAGCTGCGGCACTGAGTCCCGGAAAGGACCCAACACCTAGCACTCATCGTTTACGGCGTGGACTACCAGGGTATCTAATCCTGTTTGCTCCCCACGCTTTCGAGCCTCAGCGTCAGTTACAGACCAGAGAGCCGCTTTCGCCACCGGTGTTCCTCCATATATCTACGCATTTCACCGCTACACATGGAATTCCACTCTCCCCTTCTGCACTCAAGTTAAACAGTTTCCAAAGCGTACTATGGTTAAGCCACAGCCTTTAACTTCAGACTTATCTAACCGCCTGCGCTCGCTTTACGCCCAATAAATCCGGATAACGCTCGGGACCTACGTATTACCGCGGCTGCTGGCACGTAGTTAGCCGTCCCTTTCTGGTAAGATACCGTCACAGTGTGAACTTTCCACTCTCACACTCGTTCTTCTCTTACAACAGAGCTTTACGATCCGAAAACCTTCTTCACTCACGCGGCGTTGCTCGGTCAGGGTTCCCCCCATTGCCGAAGATTCCCTACTGCTGCCTCCCGTAGGAGTCTGGGCCGTGTCTCAGTCCCAGTGTGGCCGATCACCCTCTCAGGTCGGCTATGTATCGTCGCCTTGGTGAGCCGTTACCTCACCAACTAGCTAATACAACGCAGGTCCATCTCTTAGTGATGCATTTGCACCTTTCAAGTCAACATCATGCAATGTCGACTTTTATGCGGTATTAGCTATCGTTTCCAATAGTTATCCCCCGCTAAGAGGCAGGTTACCTACGCGTTACTCACCCGTTCGCAACTCATCCAGAAAGAGCAAGCTCCTTCCTTCAGCGTTCTACTTGCATGTATTAGGCACGCCGCCAGCGTTCATCCTGAGCCAGGATCAAACTCTCATTAAAATAAT
>NZ_CABFMD010000019.1 GCF_901875555.1 Streptococcus parasanguinis | reverse complement strand
GACGTTGATACAGACTCTGATACTGACACTGACTCGGACGTTGATACAGACTCTGATACTGACACTGACTCGGACGTTGATACAGACTCTGATACTGACACTGACTCGGACGTTGATACTGATTCTGAGGTAGAAATTGATTCAGACGTAGACACTGATTCAGAGGCTGATACTGACTCAGAAGTAGACACTGACTCGGACGTTGACACTGACTCGGATGCTGAAATCGATTCGGACGTTGACACTGATTCTGAGGCTGATACTGACTCGGATGTTGAGACTGACTGGCTTTCTGATACTGAGCTGCTCAACGATGCTGACAATGATTCAGAGGCTGACACTGACTCAGACGCGGAGACCGATTCAGACGTTGACACTGATTCAGATGTAGACACAGATTCAGAGGCTGAGACTGACTCAGATGTTGATACTGACTCAGACGCGGAGACTGATTCTGATGCTGACACTGACTCAGACGCGGAGACCGATTCAGACGTTGACACTGACTCGGATATCGACACTGATTCAGACGTCGAAACCGACTCGGATGTTGAGACTGACTCAGACGCTGAGACTGATTCAGAGGTTGACACTGATTCTGAAGTAGATACTGATTCAGAGGCTGATACTGACTCTGATGTTGAGATTGACTCAGACGCTGAGACTGATTCTGAGGTTGACACCGATTCAGAAGTAGAGACTGATTCGGACGTCGATGCTGATTCAGACGCTGAGACTGATTCTGAGGTTGACGCTGACTCGGACGTAGACACCGATTCAGATGTAGACACCGATTCAGAAGTAGAGACTGACTCTGATGTCGATACCGACTCAGAAGTAGACACTGACTCGGACGTTGATACTGATTCAGACGTAGACACTGATTCTGAAGTAGATACTGACTCTGATGTTGAAATTGATTCAGAGGTTGAAACGGATTCTGAGGCTGACACTGACTCAGACGTAGAAACTGACTCAGACACTGACAATGACTCGGATGTTGATACTGACACTGACTCAGACGCTGAAACCGATTTGGATGTTGAAACAGATTCCGACGCTGATACAGACTCAGACGCTGAAACCGATTCGGATGTAGACACTGACTCAGATGTCGATACCGACTCAGAAGTAGACACTGACTCGGATATCGACACTGATTCAGACGTCGAAACCGACTCGGATGTTGAGACTGACTCAGACGCTGAGACTGATTCAGAGGTTGACACCGATTCTGAAGTAGATACTGATTCGGACGTCGATGCTGATTCAGACGCTGATACTGATTCTGAGGTTGACGCTGACTCGGATGCTGATACTGATTCGGACGCTGAAACCGATTCAGAGGCTGAGACTGACTCGGACGTCGATACTGATTCAGACGTTGACAATGACTCGGATGCTGAAATCGACTCGGATGCTGAAATCGATTCGGACGTTGACACTGATTCTGAGGCTGATACTGACTCGGATGTTGAGACTGACTGGCTTTCTGATACTGAGCTGCTCAACGATGCTGACAATGATTCAGAGACTGACACTGACTCGGACGTTGAGACTGACTCTGAGGTCGATACCGACTCGGACGTTGAAACTGATTCAGAACTTGAAACTGACTCTGATGTCGATACTGATTCGGATGTTGACGCTGACTCGGACGCTGAAACGGATTCTGATACAGAAACAGATTCCGACGCTGATACAGACTCAGACGCTGATACCGACTCAGATGTAGATACTGATTCAGATGTAGATGTTGATACTGACTCGGACGCTGAAACGGATTCTGATACAGAAACAGATTCGGACGTTGACACTGATTCAGAGGTCGATACTGACTCAGACGTTGAAACGGATTCTGACGTCGAAACTGATTCTGAGGCTGACACTGACTCAGACGTAGAAACTGACTCAGACACTGACAATGACTCGGATGCTGATACTGATTCGGACGCTGATACCGATTCGGATGTTGACACCGATTCTGAAGTAGATACTGATCCGGACGTCGATGCTGATTCAGACGTTGAGACTGATTCAGATGTTGACACCGATTCAGACGTTGATACAGACTCGGATGCTGAAATCGAATTACTCAACGATGTTGAAATTGAAACTGATTCACTCAATGAGCTCGATACAGACTCACTCACAACCTTAGATGTACTCTCTGAAACCGATGCACTCAATGAGCTTGACACGGACTCGCTCACTGACTTAGATACGCTTGCTGAAACCGATGCACTCTGTGAGCTTGATACAGACTCGCTCACAACCTTAGATACACTAGCTGAAACCGAAGTACTTAATGAGCTCGATACAGACTCGCTCACAACCTTTGATACACTAGCTGAAACCGATTCACTCAATGAGCTCGACACGGACTCACTCACAACCTTAGACGTGCTCGCTGAAACCGATTCACTCAATGAGCTCGATACAGACTCGCTCACGACCTTAGACGTGCTCGCTGAAACTGATGCACTCTGTGAGCTTGATACAGACTCACTCACAACCTTAGACGTGCTCGCTGAAACCGAAGTACTTAATGAGCTCGATACAGACTCGCTCACAACCTTAGATACACTAGCTGAAACCGATGCACTCAATGAGCTCGATACAGACTCGCTCACAACCTTAGACGTGCTCGCTGAAACCGATGCACTCAATGAGCTCGATACGGACTGACTCACAACCTTAGATATGCTCACTGAAACCGATGCACTCAATGAGCTCGATACGGACTCGCTCACAACCTTAGACGTGCTCACTGAAATCGATGCACTCAATGACTTAGATACGCTTGCTGAAACTGATGCACTCTGTGAGCTTGATACAGACTCGCTTACAACCTTAGACGTGCTCGCTGAAACTGATGCACTCTGTGAGCTCGATACGGACTCGCTCACAACCTTAGACGTGCTCGCTGATACCGACACCGAATTAGAGGTTGATTGGCTCTCCAATATGGAAGTGCTCAACGATGCGGATTTTCTAGCGGACTCACTCAACGATTGCGAGACGGACTGACTCACAACTTTAGACGTGCTCGCTGAAACCGAAGCACTTAATGAGCTCGATACAGACTGGCTTACCACTTTGGATGCACTCGCCGATACCGAAGCAGACTGCAAGGCACTGACACTTGCAGAAACAGATTGCGAAACTTTCACAGATTCAGATTTTCTTGCAGATACCGATTGACTCGTTGAAGCGGATTGAGATTGAGAAATCTCCTTGCTCAATGATTGACTACGAGAGAGACTCGCTTGAGCAGATGCACTCGCCGACGCTGATTTGCTCAATGAAGCCGCCAAACTTTGCGAGCGAACCGAGCTCAGTGATTGGCTTAATGATACGCTCTGTGATTGCTTCGCACTTAAAGACTGACTGACAGATTGCGAAACTTTAGCAGATGCACTCTGACTGTTTGAAACAGACTGACTGTGATCGCTATCTGACAATTTCACAGCTACGACATTGGTCGTACTATCTTTATAAGTAATGGTGACTGTACCATCACTATTAACCGTATAGGCCTTAATGCGGTTAGCCACCTCTGGATTAACAGCCGACACAGCTGCAATCACCTTACTCTTATCTGCCTCTGTCAATGCAGTTAGGCTCGTCACCTGAATAGTGCTTGTTGGAGCAACACCTGGCGTACGATCAGCCAGACGTCCTTGGGTAATCCGAACTTCACCCAAACCATTTGGACGGTTCATATTAGACGCATTGTCAATAGCCGCGACATTGCGTTGCCAAGTATTCCGGTAAGAATGATAGAGATCATCCTTCAAATGAATGGTCGTTGTGATGGTTGCAGGGTTGGCACTAGTAGCCGTGATCTCTCCCGTGATAGGAGCAATATCACCTGTTCCATACTGGCTGCCACCAAAGAAATTCCCGTTCAAGGCATTGTCGTTCAAATCTGCCCGTGCAACAACTTTCATTTCTTTCAACTTGCCACTGTCATCCGTAGCTGTAAAAGTCACAACTGCATCATCACCCGCATAAATAACGTAGTTCTTCCCACCACCTTCAAGCGGGGTTGATTTCGGTTCTACACCATTAACAGTCAACTTAGCCGTCACTTCAGGGCGTGTAGCATCTGTCACTGCCACAGAATTACTAGCATCAGAATAAACCGCGTGATCACCATACATGATCCGTGCTTTAGCTGTCACACCACCAATTTGTAAAGGAACAGTTGGCGTCACACTGACTTGTCCAGAAGCATCCGCTACTGCTGTTCCGATTTCATCATCATTGTTATATAAGACAACGGTTGATCCAGGCTCAGCACCCGTCACCGTTACAGGTGTTTGAGTATAGGCCTTCTCTAGTAAGCGAGTCTCAACCATCGGTGCTGCTAGGCGCTTAACAGGAGCGGTTACATCATTTGTGGTGTTATCTTTATAAGTAATAGTCACCACACCTGATGATGAAACCGAATAAGATTTAAAATCCTTTGAAGTGGCAATATTTGGATTTGTCGCCTTAAAGGTTTCCCAAACCTTCTCTTTTTCAGCCTGGGCCAAGTTAGTGGTATCATTGACAAAAGTTGCCGTTGTCACAGCCGTAATCGGATTACGAATGCCATCATTTTGCGGTAAAACCTGAATACGTAGCGTACGTGTCACTGACTGCTTAGCCGTATTCGTCACTACAAAAGAAAGATTATAAATTTTCCCAGGCGTTACGACCTCTGTCTGCCCAACTGTTCCCATAATATTAAAGGCAACCGAGCTATTTCTCAAAGCAGAGGTCTGAGGAACGTTGATACCATTCACACGGTCACTAGTAGAGGTGTAACCAACACTTCGAATACTGAATTGTGTTGGTTTTGTTTCAAACACTCGATAAGCCTGATTGATGTAGTCAGAGTTATAAACAGAAATCAAGGCATTATCGGCTGGCCCGAGATTGTATTGGGGCGCACGGAGGCTGGTATCTGTGTCAATACGGTTCCCATTTCGAGGGTCGCGCTGACCAGATGTAGCGCGCAGCACCGCGTTGGCCAAGCGATTGCGAGCAATCTTTGCCTGGCTTTCCACAGCATCCATTTGAATTGCCGGATTAGACAAGCCAGTTCGAATAGCATCCAAAGCCAGATCTCCATTTTCAATTGCAGATTCGGTCCCCGGGATTTCCATAGCTTGTGCCCGATAGGTGTATAAATCCAAAGCCAAGGCTTGGAGACGCTGCACCTGGTCTTCTGAACGCTGAGTTGGAGCCTCTGCTACCCTCTCGCTCGTTTCAGAAGTAGCCCTGTGAATTGAATCGTCCTCAGAGACACTGCTACTATCAGTTCCTGAAGTGGACTGACTCGCTGAAGCAATAACAACATGTGATTCGCTCAAAGAAACCGACTGAGACAAAGAAAGGCTGTCACTAGCCGACTCTGATAGCGAGACAGATTCACTCATAGATTGACTGGCTGATGCAGAATCTGAGTTAGAGGTCGTCCCCAAGACAAAACTATCCGAACCCACTACACCGGTCGATGGGCTGATTTCAGACCCAACAGTCGTATCCATCCCATTTTCCTCGGCAAATACTGGATTAGCAACCGTTGTCGCTCCAGCAAGAGCCCCGAGTACAACCATCCCTTTGACCAGATCTGCAGGCATCGAGTGTGATGACGCTTCATATTGAACTACGATCTTTTCATCCACACCACTTCGCATGACGCGAAATAGGCCTAACCGAGAGACAGATGCTCGTACCCAATTCTTTCCTGATTTGATTAATTTAAAACGTGTGATTCGCTCCGTTTCGCGAAAATCACCCTTCGAACGTTTAAAAAACATGTCCGCTCCTTAAATTTTAGATATCAAGTTATTATACCTTATTTTTTCCCTAATGTAACTAATTAAGACCATTTTCTGATACGAAAATAACATACAAAAAAGAGAATCCGAAGATTCTCTTTTTTGGACTCTCTTTCATTTCCGATATTCACGAAATGATCGAATCAAATTAGGATAGAAGATTATTTTTCATCTTCTTTTTTACGACGACCAAGTACAGCCGCTCCAGCAAGTCCTGCAACTGCTCCAAGAAGAGCTGATGTTACAGATGTTGTTTCACCAGTATTTGGAAGTGCTACAGATTCGCTGTGTTTTTGTGATCCACTTGCTGATTCTGATGTAGACAATGACTCTGAACCAGAAGCTGATTGACTCATTGAGTTAGAGTATGAGCCACTAGCAGATGTTGATCCTGATTGACTCATTGAGTTAGAGTATGAACCACTAGTAGATGTTGATCCTGATTGACTCATTGAGTTAGAGTATGAACCACTAGCAGATGTTGATCCTGATTGGCTCATTGAGTTAGAGTATGAACCGCTACCAGATGTTGATCCTGATTGGCTCATTGAGTTAGAGTATGAACCGCTACCAGATGTTGATCCTGATTGTGATTGACTCACTGAAACTGAAGTACTTACTGATGTTGAAGTTGATTCAGATGCAGACACTGATTGACTTACTGATGTTGAAGTTGATTCAGATGCAGACACTGATTGACTTACTGATGTTGAAGTTGATTCAGATGCTGATACTGATTGACTTACTGAGGTTGAAGTTGATTCAGATGCTGATACTGATTGACT
>NZ_CABFMD010000018.1 GCF_901875555.1 Streptococcus parasanguinis | reverse complement strand
TTATCCAAATTAACTGAGGATATTTACAGAGGTTTAGAAATTTGTTAGAATATAGATATTCAATTTTGAATGTTTAAACATTCAGAGTTAAGTGACGATAGCCTAGGAGATACACCTGTACCCATGCCGAACACAGCAGTTAAGCCCTAGAACGCCGGAAGTAGTTGGGGGTTGCCCCCTGTGAGATAAGGTAGTCGCTTAGCAAGAGATTGAGCCTAGTAGATACTAGGCTCATTTGGGAGTTTAGCTTAGTTGGAATTGAAATACAATTAGGTTAAACGACCATAAGGGAGTTTAGCTCAGCTGGGAGAGCATCTGCCTTACAAGCAGAGGGTCAGCGGTTCGATCCCGTTAACTCCCATAGGTCCCGTAGTGTAGCGGTTATCACGTCGCCCTGTCACGGCGAAGATCGCGGGTTCGATTCCCGTCGGGACCGTTAAGATAATGAAAATTATTTTAAGACTCGTTAGCTCAGTTGGTAGAGCAATTGACTTTTAATCAATGGGTCACTGGTTCGAGCCCAGTACGGGTCATATTTTGCGGGTTTGGCGGAATTGGCAGACGCACCAGATTTAGGATCTGGCGCTTTACGGCGTGGGGGTTCAAGTCCCTTAACCCGCATAAGAGAATAATAATGAGCCGGCTTAGCTCAGTTGGTAGAGCATCTGATTTGTAATCAGAGGGTCGCGTGTTCAAGTCATGTAGCCGGCATTTTTTTATATAAAGAAAGCAATGCGAACGTAGTTCAGTGGTAGAACACCACCTTGCCAAGGTGGGGGTCGCGGGTTCGAATCCCGTCGTTCGCTTGAGGAGGCCGGGGTGGCGGAACTGGCAGACGCACAGGACTTAAAATCCTGCGATTGGTAACGATCGTACCGGTTCGATTCCGGTCCTCGGCATAGACGAAGGTTGAAAGTAGCACCCTTAGCTCAACTGGATAGAGTACCTGACTACGAATCAGGCGGTTAGAGGTTCGACTCCTCTAGGGTGCATGGTCGCAAGGCTATGTAATAATTGAATAATAACGAGCACCCTTAGCTCAACTGGATAGAGTACCTGACTACGAATCAGGCGGTTAGAGGTTCGACTCCTCTAGGGTGCATAAAGCGGAAGCTTTAGATCGGGAAGTAGCTCAGCTTGGTAGAGTACTTGGTTTGGGACCAAGGTGTCGCAGGTTCGAATCCTGTCTTCCCGATATTATGGCGGTGTAGCTCAGCTGGCTAGAGCGTCCGGTTCATACCCGGGAGGTCGGGGGTTCGATCCCCTTCGCCGCTATATTGTTGATCTTGTCGGACCTTTAGCTCAGCTGGTTAGAGCTCTCGGCTCATAACCGAGTGGTCGTAGGTTCAAGTCCTACAAGGTCCATTATTATCTTGGAGGATTACCCAAGTCCGGCTGAAGGGAACGGTCTTGAAAACCGTCAGGCGTGTAAAAGCGTGCGTGGGTTCGAATCCCACATCCTCCTTATTTATATTATCGCGGGATGGAGCAGCTCGGTAGCTCGTCGGGCTCATAACCCGAAGGTCGTAGGTTCAAATCCTGCTCCCGCAATTTGGCTCGGTAGCTCAGTTGGTAGAGCAATGGATTGAAGCTCCATGTGTCGGCGGTTCGATTCCGTCTCGCGCCATTCCTTTTAGTAATAAGCGGGTGTAGTTTAGTGGTAAAACTACAGCCTTCCAAGCTGTTGTCGCGAGTTCGATTCTCGTCACCCGCTTTGAACGATTGTTCAATTTACCAAGTTTTTAACTTGGGCGCGTAGCTCAGGTGGTTAGAGCGCACGCCTGATAAGCGTGAGGTCGGTGGTTCGAGTCCACTCGTGCCCATTTTGGAGAATTACTCAAGAGGCTGAAGAGGACGGTTTGCTAAATCGTTAGGTCGGGTAACTGGCGCGGGGGTTCGAATCCCCCATTCTCCGTATAATTTCGAAGTTTGAGATGTTATCTCAAACTATTTTTTATATTTTTGAAGGTTTTGTCTATGTTCTTGAATCGTTTTTTTAAAATTTTTAGTTTTGTATTTGTTTTAACTGTTTCAGGAATTTTATTTCTTTTTCCATCTGTTAGAACTTCGATTGTTTTAAAATCTTCTGATCTATTAGCTATGGTTGATAAGGTGGTATCGGTACCATTTGTTCTTGTGGAATCTAAGGCAAAAGATTTAAAAAATTTATCTGAATTGAATGATGAAAACCGCTCCTTGAAATCACGTCTTTATGAAAAGGATATTGACCAGTCAAAACTTAGTCGTTTGGAATCAGAAAATAGAGAATTAAAAGATTTGTTGGCTATCAAAAATTCTGTGTCTGGTTCTAAACAAATTGTTAGTGAGATTATTGACCGTAATTACGGTTCTTGGGATCAGGAATTTGTTATTGATAAGGGTGGTTCGGATGGAATTTCTGATTCCATGTTTGTTCTTTCATCTGGTGGTGTCATTGGTGTGGTAGAAAGTATAGAGAAGCATTCTAGTAAAGTGAAATTATTAGTCGAAGATACTATTTCATCACAACACCTGACGTTTAAAATTGAGAGTCAAGGTCAATCTATTTTTGCTTTATTAAATGGTTATGACGAGAAGACGGGTGAGTTTCGGTTGTTGCAAATTGGAGATCCAATTGAAATTAAAAAAGGATCACTCGTTTCAACAAGTGGCTTAGGAAAATACAAGAGTAGTGACTTACCTCTTGGTACGGTGACTTCTACTCAAAAGGCATCTGATCAGTTAGGACAAGAAATTCGTGTGAAACCAAAGGCTAATTTAGATGTCAATCGTTATGTACTATTGATTGGAGAGTAGCGTGAAAGTCATACGTAAGTACTATTTTTTCCCTTTAATCTTATTCTTATTTTTATTTGTTGACGGGCAAATCTCTTTTCTTATTTCTCGTTTCTGTCCAGACCCATTTGAACCTACTTCATTTTTATTTCTATATGGTTTTATGTTATTGAGTCTCTATTTCTCGGAGATAGCTAGTATTTGGTGGGGAATCCTTTTTGGTTTTTGTTTTGATGTGTATTTTTTTCACACTATAGGAATTGCCTTCCTAGTCTTCCCTTTAATACAGGTGATTTTTTATCGGTGTAATCAAATTATTTTGGTCAATCGATTGACTCGTTTTTTTACATTTTTATTAACGATTCTATTATTTCAGTTTTTAACCAATCTTCTTTTGATTCTTTTTATTGGTATAAAATTCAACTGGGTCACACTAATTATTTACCAAATTGCACCAAGTTTAATTTTGAATGTGCTGCTATTGATCGTATTGCAGCCTTTACTTGAAAAGATTTATTTATAAACTCGAAATAAAAATGTAACAATAGCGTAATATAAATTTTCAAAAAATTTGTTATACTAGTTAGTGTCTTATTAGAAAGGGAAAATTTATCTAATGAAGAAAAAATTATTTGCCACAATCTTATTGAGTACAGTAGCTTTATCACAAGGTTCTGTTGTAGCTGGAGTATCAGCTGACTCGACAGATGATAAGATTGCTGCTCAAGATAACAAAATCAATAGTATTAATCAACAACAACAAGGTGCGCAAGCTCAAGTAGATCAAATTCAAGGCCAAGTATCTGAAATCAAGAAACAACAAGCAGATCTTCAGGCTGAAAATGATCGTTTGAATGACGAATCTGAAAAATTATCTGCTGAGATCGATGAGTTGTCAAAAAATATTGTTGCTCGTCAAGAATCACTTGCAAATCAAGCACGTAGTGCTCAAACAACTGGGACTGCAACAAGCTATATTAATGCGATTGTTAGCTCTGGATCTTTGACAGAAGCTATCTCACGTATTTCTGCTATGAATGAAATTGCAGATGCTAACAACAAAATGTTGCAAGAGCAAAAACGTGATAAAGAAGACATTGCACAAAAACAAAAAGAAAACAACGATGCTATCAATACTGTCATTGCAAACAAACAGCAATTAGAAGATGATGCGCAAGCTTTGTCAACAAAAGAAGCTGAGTTGAAAGTAGCACAATTGAACTTGGCTGCTGAAAAATCAACTGCTGAAAACGAAAAGAATGCTTTGTTGCAACAAAAAGCTGAAGCTGAAAAAGCAGCAGCAGCAGCGGCAGCGGCTGAAGCAGCTTACCGTGCAAAACAAAAAGAACAACAAGCAGCTGTAAAAGCTTCTGCTAATACAACTCTTCAAGCGCAAGTTCAGGCAGCAGCTCAAACACCTGCTGCAACACCAGCGGCTGCACAAACTCAAGCAGCAGCTCAACCTGCTGTTCAAACTCAAGCAGCTGCAGCTCCAGTAGCTACTACTTCTCGTCCTACATACAGCTCATCTGCTTCTTCTTATCCAGTAGGTGAATGTACTTGGGGTGCGAAGACATTGGCTCCATGGGCAGGTGATTACTGGGGTAATGGTGGACAATGGGCAGCAAGTGCAGCAGCAGCAGGATTCCGTACAGGATCTCAACCACAAGTTGGTGCTATTGCATGTTGGAATGATGGTGGATATGGACACGTAGCAGTCGTTACAGCTGTTCAATCTACAACAAGTATCCAAGTCTCTGAGTCTAACTACAATGGTATCCGTAGTATTGGTAACTACCGTGGTTGGTTTAACCCAACAACAGCACAAGGAACTGTTACTTATATCTATCCAAACTAAGAATTACACTGAAGCAGAACATTTGTTCTGCTTCTTTTTTGAGTGAATTTAGGTAGTGATAGATTTTGTAATTTCCATAAATTAATATTTGAATATTTGTTTAAAAAGCGATAAAATGTTTACAGGAGAAATTTGTGCTGACTGTACAATATGGTTTTTAGATTTTACTGGAGGAAATCATGTCATTTTCTGATTTAATGCTCTTTGCTTTGTCGTCAAATCAAGAATTGGCTCAACGTGTGTCTCGTGAAATGGGACTACCGCTTGGAAAGTCAACGGTTCGTCAATTTTCTGATGGAGAAATTCAGGTTAATATTGAAGAATCAATCCGTGGGAAAGATGTTTATATTTTGCAATCCACTAGCTCACCGGTTAATGATAATCTAATGGAAATTTTGATTATGGTAGATGCCTTGAAACGGGCTAGTGCGCAATCTATTAATGTAGTGATGCCGTATTATGGCTATGCTCGTCAAGACCGGAAAGCTCGAGCTCGTGAACCGATCACTTCTAAGTTGGTAGCCAATATGCTTGAGGTTGCTGGAGTTGATCGTCTGTTGACAATTGATTTGCACGCCGCTCAGATTCAAGGTTTCTTTGATATTCCTGTGGATCACTTGATGGGGGCGCCTTTGATCGCAGACTATTTCGAACGTCGCGGGATGATTGGAAAAGACTATGTTGTTGTCAGTCCAGACCATGGTGGTGTGACTCGTGCTCGGAAGTTGGCAGAATTTTTGAAGACACCGATAGCGATTATTGATAAACGTCGAAGTGTCGATAAGATGAATACGAGTGAAGTCATGAATATCATTGGGAGTGTTGAAGGAAAGACTTGTATTTTGATTGATGATATGATTGATACAGCTGGTACAATCTGTCATGCGGCGGATGCCCTTGCAGAAGCGGGTGCTGTAGAGGTTTATGCAAGCTGTACTCACCCAGTTTTATCAGGCCCAGCGATGGACAACATTCAAAAATCAGCCATTAAGAAGCTGGTTGTATTGGATACGATTTATCTATCGGAAGGTCGATTGATTGATAAGATTGAGCAAATTTCAATTGCCAAACTCCTTGCTGAAGCAATTGTGCGTATTCATGAAAATCGTCCTCTTTCACCTTTGTTTGAAACAGGAAATGCGAAAAAGAGTTAAGATATGAGGAGGCCAAACTAAAGGCCTCTTTTGTTTAGGAGAAAATATATGGAAATTGTTAAATGGTTGAAAGATCTAAAAAAAGAAAAGAAACGAAAAAAATTGGTTCAAGCAGCTAAAGAATTAGAAGCAAAGGCGGATCCTAGTTTGCCCAAGAAACGATTACCTAAAAATGAAGTGGTAAAATAGGATTCGTTTAGAAACGTTACGCTTTCGTACTTTCATCTTTCAAATAGATCAAAACCTTAAAATTTTTTTAAATTTTTAAAGAAAAAGTCTTGACATGGGAAGAATATCCTAGTATACTAGTCATAGTTACGAAGTAACGAATAATTTTTGAAAAGAAAAAAGGAGATAAAACAATGAAAAAAGTTTTATTATCATCAGTAGCAGCTCTTGCAGTATTTGCAGCAGCAGCACCAGCATTTGCAACAGGTCCAGATACATTTGGAGCTTACACACCAGATGGACGTCTTAAATCAGAAGTTAAAACACCAGCTGCTGAAACAGACAAAGGTGACAACAACCGTTTTGGCGCTACTTCTGAAGCTGTTATCTCTGGTAAAACAAATGGCCCAATCACTGTGAAAACAGCTGATACAAACAAACATGTTCGTGTAACTGTTCTTGATGGTGGTGGACGCCCAGTTCCAGGTGCAACTATTGACTTTATGTTGAATGGTTTTGCAATTGGTTCTGCTGTAACTGACCAAAGTGGTGATGCTGAAGCTCCACGTTTGTTCAACCAAGGTGAAGTTGTAGAATACCGTGTAGGTACTACTGCTACAGACTTTAAAGAACTTGTAACAGCTACTGGTTCAGTAACAGTTACTGCTGATATGTACACTAACGGTTCAGTAACACTTCCATACAAATTGGATGACCGTGCTGCAACAATCAACACAAACTCTAAAGAAGTAAAAGCTTCTGACAACAACCAAACTAAATCAGAAGCTAAATCAGAAGCTCAAAAAACTGAAAAAGTGGCTAAAGCAGCTAAAGATGGTAAAGCATCATCAGCTCAAGCTGGTAAAGCTCTTCCAAAAACAAGCGCAGCTAAATAATTTGATTATTAATTAGCTCGTAAAATATCACTGGACCTTCGGGTTCAGTGTTATTTTTTAGAAAAAATCATCAAGAGGAGATCAATTGAATGAAAAGAGCTGGGGAAAAAAGTTCAACTAAATTGGGCCTTGTGATTGCTGCTCTTGTTGCAGTTGTTGTGCTTGTTGCTGGATTTATTTTCTTTAATCCTTTTGGAGGAAGTAAGTCATCTAGCACGGCAAAAAAGACAACTGGAACAAGTTCAACCAAGCAAGCAGCCAAATATGAACCTAGTCAAGAAGAAAAAGATTACTTGAAAAATCGTTTTGCTCAGTTAACAGCTGTTAACCCTGAAGCAATTGCTTATGTCTACGCACCAGGTACTGAGTTGGATGAACCTGTTGTACAAACTACAGATAATGAAACTTATTTGAATAAGACGTTTGATGGTGGGAATGAGCCATACATGGGAACAGTCTTCATGGATATGGATAACAAGAAAGACTTCAGTGATCGTTTGACATGGCTATTTGGTCATGCTCGTGGTAGTAAGGTCGGCGACCACCGCATGTTTAACGATGTCAACTACTATGACAAACAAGAGTATTTTGATCAACATCCGTATGTCGTGATTGAGACACCAGAGCGGAAATACTACTATGAAGCGATGGGCTTGGTCATTGTCCCTGAGGACACTGCTTTCTATCGTACAAGCTTTACTGATGATAAAGATTTCACCACTCAGTTGAAGAATATCTATGAGTCAGCTCGTACGAAGAATCCTAATATGAAGATCAAAGCGACTGATAAGTATTTAGTATTGTCAACTTGTCGTGAAGAGGATGAAACCATTCGTTCTAACCTCTACCTTCGTCAAATTCCTGATTCAGAAATGAAGGATTTTGTGGCAAAACATGCTGATCAATTGAAATATGTGGCAACACGTGGCCAACAATAAAAAAATAAAGGCTTAGCAGTGCTAGGCCTTTTTGTTATATGTGAGTAGTTTGGGTAAGTTGTTGGAGTTCTTGTTTGGTTAAGCCAGTGTATTTGGCGATAAAGGAAATATCCAGTTTGTCTTTTAACATGGCTTTTGCCATCTCCGTTTTAGATTTTTGAATTCCTTTTTCAATTCCCTGTTCAATCCCCTGTTTAACCCCTTTTTTAATTCCCAATTGTTGTCCGTCGTAGGTGGCTTGAGCGATGG
>NZ_CABFMD010000017.1 GCF_901875555.1 Streptococcus parasanguinis | reverse complement strand
TTAAGGTAAAATTAAAAGGACTTAGTCCTGTGCAATACAGAACTAAATCCTTCACTTAAATTATTTGTCTAACTTTTGGGGTGCAGTTCATTGATTCCATTGTGTTTTTTTACTTATAGCTTTTCGTTGACATAACGAACAAATTCATTCCACCAAACCTTTAAGAAAAAGCTTTTCTCAATGGTTCTTCCCGCTACCATATCGACCGTTGGCTCCTGATCTTCTAGATAGCCTCGCCCGATTTTATCTGGATCAGTATAGTGTAACTTTCCAAGCGTGGTTCCTGATTTGACAGGTGCCTTGAATGATTCTTGAGTGCTATTAAATTGAATTTTTGGTTCTGCTTGACTGCCTTGTTTTTCGACGATATAGAAGTCTTTTTTTGCAACAGCTAAAACAGTCTCAGACTTCCCATCCATAACACTTGCCTTGCTTTTCCCGTAAGGATCTCCTTTTTTGACGACAATGGAAGAAACAAAGGTTCTTACCACGTAGTTCATCAGAGAAGAAGTAGCCACAAAGCGTGCATATGGATCACCGTCAACGGCCTCTACTCCTAGGACAACGGTAATCATATGGATGCCATTTTGCGTCGTCGATGCAGCAAAGGTGATACCACCTTTGGTAGAGTTGCTGACCCGAAGGCCGTCGACTCCAGACCGGTAATTCGGCATGCCTTCTAGCATCAGGTTGGGATTTTCAATCTGCGTGTTTGAAAAAAGAGCAGTGGGTTTTGAAGTATATTTGGTCACTTCAGGAAAATCCTGGAGTAAGTGCTTAGCAATAACAGCAATGTCATAAGCACTCAATTGATTTTCATCCTCTTTCCCTTCAGGATCTCCACTGATGGTTTGTGTATTTAATCCTGTAGCGTTGATTAAATGAGGAGATTGAATGCCCCATTCCGCAAGTTTCTTCTTCATACTTTCAACGAAGCTTTTCTCAGAGCCACCCACTTTCTCAGCTAAAGCCAAGGCAGCAGTGCTAGAATTTCCAACTAAAAGAGCCGTCAATAACTGATCAACCGTATATTGATTCGCCTCCATAGGAAGAGTACCAGCACCTTCGATATCATTTAAGGACAAAGCTTTCTCAGACAGCATGATAGGATCTTTCAGAGAAAGTTTTTTTTCATGAATGGCTTCGAAAATCAGATAAGTGGTTAAGAGTGTAGATAGTCCTCCCACATCTCGTTTTTTCTCCGAGTCCTTTTCGTAGAGAATTTTACCTGTATCAGCTTCAACAGCAATGGCGCTTTGGGCAGGAAGATTTAGCTCATCTGCCAGAACGATTCGATAAGGCAAACTGCATAACAGCAGGATAAAGGTTAAAAAAGAAAGAAAGAATTTTTTCACAGTTGTTTCCTCGTTACTTAGTCTTCTCTATTGTATCATACAAATGATTAATGGAAAATCGTAAAATCATCAATTAGACTAAAAAGTCAGTCATAGCAAGGTTTTTGGATAGTGTTGAAGCAAATATTCAGAAAATTTAGTTTACTTTTTTTTTTAGTTGTGATATAATCTTAAACAAATCTAAAAAAACTATTGGAGAATTCCTATGAAAAAAGGTAAAGTATTCGCAGTTGCCGGAGTAACACTCCTTGCAGCTGGATTGTTGGCTGCATGTTCTGGTTCAAATACTAGTAAAGCAAGCTCAGGCGAAGACAAAAACTATGGTTATGTCTACACAGATGATCCTCAAACTTTGGACTACACTGTATCTTCTAAAGCTGCTACACACGATATTACTACAAACGTCGTAGATGGTTTGATGGCAAATGACAAGTATGGTAATCTCGTACCATCACTTGCGGAAGATTGGTCTGTTTCAAAAGACGGTTTGACTTATACCTACAAGATTCGTAAGGGTGTTAAATGGTACGATGCAGATGGTGAAGAACATGGCGAAGTGACGGCTAAAGACTTTGTAACAGGTTTGAAACACGCTGCTGATAAAAAATCTGAAACTCTTCCACTTGTTCAAGGTTCTATCAAAGGCTTGGATGATTATGTGCAAGGAAAAACTACAGACTTTAGCCAAGTTGGTGTTAAAGCTGTAGACGATTATACACTTGAGTACACATTGAACAAACCAGAAACTTTCTGGAACTCTAAAACAACAAACGGAATCTTGTTCCCAGTTAGCACAGATTTCTTGAAGAGTAAAGGCGATGATTTTGGTCAACCAAACGATGTAAAATCAATCCTTGCAAATGGACCATTCCTTTTGAAATCTATCACTTCAAAATCATCCGTTGTCTTTGAAAAGAATGACAACTACTGGGATAAGAAAAATGTTCACCTTAAAGAAGTGAAATTCACTTATTACGATGGATCAGACCAAGATTCGTTAGCACGTGGCTTCTCTGATGGGGCTTATACAGTTGCTCGTTTATTCCCTGCAAGTTCAAACTTTGCAACTATTTCGAAAAAATACAAAGACAATATCTACAACACACCAGCTGGTTCAGGTGTAGCGGTCCTTGGTTTCAACATCGACCGTCAATCTTACAAACACACTGCTAAAAAATCAGATGCTGAAAAGGCTGCGACTAAGAAAGCAATCTTGAACAAAGATTTCCGTCAAGCCATTACTTTTGCCTTGAACCGTGAAAGCTATTCTGCACAGTTAAATAGTAAGGAATTTGCTAAACCAGCTATTCGTAACACGTATGTTGCTCCAGCCTTTGTACAAGTAAATGGTAAAGACTTTGGTGATGTGGTTGCAGATAAATTGAGCACTTATGGTGATCAATGGAAGGGTGTCAACCTCGCAGATGGCCAAGATGGTCTTTACAACAAAGACAAAGCGAAAGCACAACTTGAAAAAGCAAAAGCTGAACTTCAAAAAGATGGTGTTCAATTCCCAATTCATATTGACGTACCAGTAGCACAAAGCTCAAAAGGATTTGTTGCTCGGATGCAATCTTTGAAACAAACAGTAGAAGACACTCTTGGTAAAGACAATGTTGTTCTTGATCTTCAAATGATGGACCTAGATGAAGTATTGAACATTACTTTGAATGTGCCATCAGCAGCAGATGCTGATTGGGATCTTCAAGGAATGGTTGGATGGAACCCAGACTATGATGATCCATCAACTTACCTTGACACTCTTCAACCATCTTCAGAAGACCAAACAAAAGTCTACCTTGGTTTTGCAGGTGGTGTAGATAATGCTTCAGCTAAAGCGGTTGGCTTAGACGAGTATGCGAAACTTCTTGCAGATGCTAATAATGAATCACAAGATGTAACTAAACGGTATGAAAAATACGCAGCTGCTCAGGCTTGGTTGAGCGATAGTGCTTTGGTGGTTCCAACAATGTCAAGTACAGGTGCAGCAACTGTCATTTCTAAAGTGGTACCATTCTCTGGTCCATCATCTCAAACAGGTAACAAAGGATCAGCTTACTTCAAATATGTAGAAGTTCAAGATGAACCTGTTACTAAGAAACAATACGAACAAGCACGTGAAAAATGGCAAAAAGAAAAAGCTGAGTCAAACAAAAAAGCTCAACAAGATCTTGAAAAACACGTTAAATAATTAAATTATTGCTTTTCATTAGAACTTTCTCTTCTAGGGGAGAAAGTTCTTTTGGACATTAAAGGAATGAAATATGAAAAAATATGTTTTTATGCGTATTTTGCGTTCGTTAGTGTCGATCTTCCTTGTGACGACATTAACCTACATGATTATCTATACGCTAACACCGAGAAATCTCATCTTTAAAAATGACCCCAACTACAATAAAGTAGCGAAGACAAAAGATTCGAAGATCAACTACGAAAATACGGTCTACGATCGCATGGGTTATTTGGAATACATGGATTCAAAAAGCTTGCAACAAAAAGCAAGTAAAGAAGATTCTTCTGTAACAGTTGATGCGACGACTGCTAATGAAAAGATCTATAAGGCATACATTAACAAATTAGGTCATGGTTGGCAGTTGAAACGTTTCCCAGAAAGTAAGTCTTTTTATGCGGTGCGTGAAATTCCGGTTTTTGAACGTGTCATCAGCTTCTATGCGAATTTGGTTCAGTTTGATCATCCAGGTTGGGTGAAAGATGCCTCAAATCCAAATCTCAAACGCTATATCCGTATTGAAAATGATCCATCTATTGGTTGGTCAGTTGTAGGTTCTGGTACGAAACACAAATACCTCTTGTACTTTAATGGTCAATTCCCATATGTACACCAAAACTTTGTGACCTTAAACCTTGGAAATTCATACCCAACGTATTCTAATACCCCAGTTCTTCAAGTTATCTCACAAGGACAAGGAACAACCAAGAAGAGTGAAGTGAACTTTCCAACAGGTAAAAAGACATCTTCAATCGATATCTACTCACGTACTTACAAATCACCAAGTAAGGCAGATTCACAAGATATCAGTCGATTTGGTAAAGGGGATGCTTATACAGCAACGTTGAGTAATTATGAGAATCCATCCATGATTGCATCTTCTTCAATCATTGGTTTGATTGGTATTGCGATTGCTTACTTGATTGCGATCCCATTAGGATCTTACATGGCTCTGTTCAAGAACTCATGGTTTGATAGCATCTCGACAGCTGTTTTGACATTTATGATGTCTCTTCCAACTATTGCCCTTGTTTACATTGTGCGTCTAGCAGGTTCTTTCTTTGGACTTCCAGACTCATTCCCAGTTCTTGGAGCACAGGATTGGCGTTCATATGTATTGCCTTCTCTGATTCTTGGTTTGTTGAGTGCGCCATTTATCGCCGTTTGGATCCGTCGTTACATGATCGATATCCACTCGCAAGATTTCGTCCGTTTTGCTCGTTCAAAAGGATTGTCAGAACGTGAGATCTCAAGAAAACACATCTTCAAAAATGCAATGGTCCCATTGGTGTCTGGTATTCCTGGCGCTATTATTGGAGTTATCTCAGGTGCGACACTTACTGAAACAGTCTTCGCTTTCCCAGGTATGGGTAAAATGTTGATTGACTCTATTAAAGCATCAAACAACACCATGGTCATCGGACTTGTCTTTATCTTCACATCACTTGCTATCTTTGCTGCCATGTTAGGTGATATCTTGATGACAGTACTTGACCCACGGATTAAATTAACGAATACGAAAGGAGGCAAATAATGGCTACAATCGATAAAAATAAATTTCAGTTTGTAAAACGCGATGACTTTGCCTCTGAAGTAATCGATGCTCCAGCGTATTCATACTGGAAATCTGTATTCAGACAATTCTTGAAAAAAAGAACCACTATCATTATGCTTGCTATTTTGATTGGGATTCTCTTGATGAGTTTTGTCTATCCTATGTTTTCAAATTTTGATTACAACGACGTAAGTAAGGTAAATGACTTTTCAGCACGTTTGAATCCACCAAGTGCCAAAGCTTTCTTTGGTACAGATAATAACGGTAAATCTCTCTTTGATGGAGTTTGGTTTGGTGCTCGGAATTCGATTATCATTTCCTTCATCGCCACTGTTATTAACGTGGTTGTTGGAGTTATCGTTGGTGGAATTTGGGGGATCTCAAAATCAATCGACCGTATCATGATGGAAGTTTATAACGTTATTTCAAACATTCCATTTATGTTGATCGTTATCGTCTTGACTTACTCAATGGGATCTGGTTTCTGGAACTTGATTCTTGCCATGTCCTTAACCGGATGGATCGGAATTGCTTATACCATTCGTGTCCAAATCATGCGTTACCGTGATTTGGAGTACAACCTTGCCAGTCGAACATTAGGAACACCAACTTTGAAAATTGTTACGAAAAACATTTTACCTCAGTTGGTATCTGTAATCGTGACACAAACATCACAGTTACTTCCAAGCTTTATTTCTTACGAAGCTTTCCTTTCCTTCTTCGGACTTGGTCTTCCAATAACAGTTCCAAGTTTGGGACGGTTGATTTCTGACTATTCTCAAAACGTAACTACAAATGCCTACCTATTCTGGATTCCGCTTACTGTTTTGATTTTAGTATCCTTGTCATTCTTTATCGTCGGACAAAACTTGGCCGATGCCAGCGACCCACGTACACATAGATAGGAGGAGTAGATATGACATCAAATAACAATATTATTTTATCTGCTCAAGATATCGTAGTGGAATTTGACGTGCGCGATCGCGTACTGACAGCTATTCGTGGCGTATCGCTTGAGTTAGTAGAAGGTGAAGTTCTTGCCTTGGTTGGTGAGTCAGGTTCAGGAAAATCAGTTTTGACAAAAACATTCACCGGAATGTTAGAAGATAACGGCCGTATTGCCCAAGGTTCGATTAAATATCGTGGTCAAGAATTGACGGACCTGAAATCAAATAAAGACTGGGAAAATATTCGTGGTTCTAAAATTGCTACAATTTTCCAAGACCCAATGACAAGTTTGGACCCAATCAATACAATTGGTTCACAAATTACTGAAGTCATTATCAAACACCAAGGGAAGACAGCTAAAGAAGCCAAAGAAATGGCTTTGGACTATATGGAGAAAGTTGGAATTCCAGATGCTGAACGTCGTTTTGACGAGTATCCTTTCCAATATTCAGGAGGTATGCGTCAACGGATCGTTATTGCCATTGCCTTGGCCTGCCATCCAGATATCTTGATCTGTGACGAACCAACAACAGCCCTTGATGTAACCATTCAAGCGCAAATCATTGATTTGTTGAAATCCCTTCAAAAAGAATACCAATTTACAGTTATCTTTATCACCCACGACTTAGGTGTGGTTGCAAGTATTGCAGATAAAGTAGCCGTTATGTATGCTGGAGAAATCGTTGAGTTTGGTAAAGTAGAAGAAATTTTCTACGATCCAAAACATCCATACACATGGAGCTTGCTTTCAAGCTTGCCTCAATTATCAACTTCAGATGGTGATCTTTACTCTATTCCAGGAACTCCACCATCATTGTATGCTCCAATCAAAGGAGATGCCTTCGCACTTCGTTCAGACTATGCGATGCACATTGATTTTGAAGAAGAGGCACCTGCTTTCAAAGTTACAGATACTCACTGGGCGAAGACATGGTTGCTCCATCCAGATGCTCCAGCAGTCCATAAACCTGAAGTAATTGAAAACCTTCACGAAAAAATTGGCTCAAAAATGGGCTTCACTCACATTACAGATTAGGAGGAAGGAAATGACTGAAAAATTAGTTGAAATTAAAGATTTAGAAATTTCCTTCGGTGAAGGAAGTAAAAAATTCGTTGCTGTTAAAAATGCAAACTTTTTTATCAACAAGGGGGAAACATTCTCTCTTGTAGGTGAATCAGGAAGTGGTAAAACAACAATCGGACGTGCGATCATTGGTCTGAATGATACAAGCGCTGGAGAAATTTATTACGGTGGTCGTAAGATCAATGGTAAAAATACTCACAGTGAAAAGTCTGAGTTGCTCCGGAAGATTCAAATGATCTTCCAAGACCCAGCTGCCAGTTTGAATGAACGTGCAACCGTCGACTATATCATATCTGAAGGTTTGTACAACCATCATTTATTTAATAGTGAAGAAGAGCGCCAGGAAAAAGTAAAGAATATCATGCATGAAGTCGGTCTTCTTGCAGAACATTTGACACGTTATCCTCACGAATTCTCTGGGGGCCAACGCCAACGGATCGGTATTGCCCGTGCACTTGTCATGGAACCAGAATTTGTCATTGCGGATGAACCAATCTCAGCCCTTGACGTTTCAGTACGTGCGCAGGTCTTGAACCTTTTGAAAAAATTCCAAAGAGAATTAGGCTTAACCTACCTCTTTATCGCCCATGACTTGTCAGTTGTGCGCTTCATTTCTGATCGTATTGCAGTTATCTATAAAGGGGTTATTGTCGAAGTAGCAGAAACTGAAGAGCTATTTAACCACCCAATCCATCCATACACGCAATCACTTCTTTCAGCAGTCCCAATTCCAGATCCAATTCTAGAACGTAAAAAAGTTCTTAAAATCTACGATCCAGAACAACATGATTACTCTGAAGATAAACCACAAATGGTTGAAATTAAACCAGGTCATTATGTTTGGGCAAATAAAGCTGAAGAAAACAAATACAGACAAGAATATAAATAGAGAGGATTCCCTCTCTATTTTCTTTATTTTCAAAATACTTTTTTAAAAAATAAAATATTTTTTAAAAAAGTATTGACAGTTAGTGTAGGACATGATATACTAATATAGTTGTCGCAAGAGAGCGACAAAGACCTTTGAAAACTGAACAAGACGAACCAATGTGCAGGGCACTATAACGGAAGTTATAGTAACTGAACAATAAAGAAACAATAAATCTGTCAGTGACAGAATGAGTTTAAGACAAACTATTATTTTAATGAGAGTTTG
>NZ_CABFMD010000016.1 GCF_901875555.1 Streptococcus parasanguinis | reverse complement strand
AAAGGACTTAGTCCTGTGCAATACAGAACTAAATCCTTCACTTAAATTATTTGTCTAACTTTTTGGGGTCAGTACATTCCGCCGTGTTTCTGTGTTTATTTCACGAGTTTCTTCATCTCATCAATACGTGCAACGGTTGCATCGTATTTAGCTTGGTAGTCGGCTTGTTTGTCGCGTTCTTTTTGGACGACTTCTGGTTTGGCATTGGCTACGAATCGTTCGTTAGAGAGCTTCTTACCGACCATATCCAGTTCTTTTTGCCATTTGGCTAATTCTTTTTCAAGACGAGCGAGTTCTTCTTCGACATTGAGAAGGTCAGCAAGTGGCAAGTAGATTTCTGCGCCTGTGATGATGCTTGACATAACCAAATCAGGCACTTCGACATCTGCTGCAATTTCCAAGTGTTCTGGGTTTGTGAAGCGTTTGATGTAGTTGACATTATCATTAAAGAAAGTATCGAGCTTGCTGTTGCTTGTCTTGATCAAGATTGTGATTGGTTTGCTTGGCGCTACGTTCACTTCTGCACGTGAGTTACGAACGGAGCGAATCACATCTTTAAGAGCTTCAACACCAGCTGCCGCTTCTTCGTTTTCAAACTCTGGACGAACCACTGGGTATTCCGCAGTCACGATTGTTCCTTCAGAGATTTGACCGTAGATTTCCTCAGTCACGAATGGCATGATTGGGTGAAGGAGACGCAAGATTTGATCCAAGGTGTAAAGAAGAACCGAACGTGTGATAACTTTTTCGTCCTCGTTATCGCTATAAAGCACTTCCTTAGTCAACTCAACATACCAGTCTGCAAACTCATCCCAGATAAAGTTGTAGAGGATGTGACCGGCAACACCAAATTCAAACTTGTCAAAGTTTTCAGTGACTTTGCCGATAGTTTCGTTGAGGTTGTGGAGAATCCAGCGATCTGTAACGTTACCTGCTTGACCAGTAGCGACTTTAGCCACATTTTCACGCGCCGCATCCAAGGTCAACCCTTCATTGTTCATGAGGATGTAACGAGAGATGTTCCAGATCTTGTTAATGAAGTTCCAAGAAGCATCCATTTTCTCGTAAGAGAAGCGCACGTCTTGACCTGGTGCAGAACCGTTTGAAAGGAACCAACGGAGAGCATCAGCACCATATTTCTCGATAACATCCATTGGGTCAATACCGTTACCGAGTGACTTAGACATCTTGCGTCCTTGCTCGTCACGGATAAGGCCGTGGATAAGGACATTTTTAAATGGTTGGCGGCCTGTGAATTCCAATGATTGGAAGATCATACGAGACACCCAGAAGAAGATGATATCGTAACCTGTTACTAGGGTTGAAGTTGGGAAGTAACGTTTGAAGTCTTCTGAGTCAACATCAGGCCAGCCCATAGTTGAGAATGGCCAGAGGGCAGAACTAAACCAAGTATCCAAGACGTCTTCGTCTTGTTTCCATCCGTCGCCTTCTGGTGCTTCTTCGCCGACGTACATTTCACCCTCAGCATTGTACCAAGCAGGGATTTGGTGACCCCACCAGAGCTGACGAGAGATAACCCAGTCGTGGACATTTTCCATCCATTGAAGGAAGGTATCGTTGAAACGAGGTGGGTAGAATTCTACCTTGTCCTCTGTATCTTGGTTTGCGATAGCATTTTTCGCCAATTGGTCCATCTTGACAAACCATTGCGTTGACAAGCGTGGCTCAACCATAACTCCAGTACGCTCTGAGTGACCAACTGAGTGAGTCATCTTCTCAATCTTAACAAGGGCACCGATTTCTTCTAACTTCTTGATAACAGCCTTACGAGCTTCAAAGCGGTCCATGCCGTTGAATTCACCAGCCAATTCATTCATAGTCCCATCATCGTTCATAACGTTCACTTGCGGAAGATGATGACGTTGACCAACCAAGAAGTCATTAGGGTCGTGGGCAGGAGTGATTTTAACCACACCAGTACCAAATTCAGGGTCTGCGTGTTCATCGCCAACGATTGGGATCGGTTTGTTCAAGATTGGCAAGATAACATTTTTACCAATCAAATCTTTATAACGATCGTCATTTGGATTAACCGCTACGGCTGTATCCCCAAACATAGTTTCAGGACGTGTTGTTGCCACTTCAAGGGCACGTGAACCGTCTTCCAACATGTAGTTCATGTGGTAGAAGGCACCTTCCACATCCTTGTGAATCACCTCGATATCAGAAAGGGCTGTACGAGCTTTTGGATCCCAGTTGATGATAAATTCACCACGGTAAATCCAGCCCTTCTTGTAGAGCTCTACAAAGACCTTACGAACGGCTTCTGATAGACCTTCGTCAAGGGTGAAACGCTCACGAGAATAGTCTACAGAGAGCCCCATCTTGCCCCATTGTTCCTTGATAGTCGTCGCATATTCGTCTTTCCATTCCCAGACTTTCTCAAGGAATTTTTCACGACCAAGGTCATAACGAGAGATGCCATCTTCAGCCAAACGCGCTTCTACTTTAGCTTGAGTGGCAATCCCAGCATGGTCCATCCCTGGAAGCCAAAGCGTATCGAAACCTTGCATCCGTTTTTGACGGATAATGATATCTTGCAAAGTAGTATCCCAAGCGTGACCAAGGTGAAGTTTCCCAGTTACGTTTGGTGGTGGAATAACGATTGAATAAGGCTTAGCCTTTTGATCGCCTGAAGGCTTGAAAACATCTTCGTCAAGCCATTTTTGGTAACGACCAGCCTCAACCTCGGCTGGATTGTATTTAGGTGAAAGTTCTTTAGACATGTGTGTGTCCTTTCTCTATTGTTTTCATTTTTTCTTGAATCTGCTTTGCGACTTCTTCTGCAGACAGATTCGTATTATCAATTTTAAGATAGTAGTGAAGACCACTCGGTTGCTTTTGAGAATTAAGTTGATTTGTTTTATCAGTCTCTAAAATTTCTCTTTCAGATACCTCAACATACCGTTTCAAGGGTTTGTATTTCAAACGATTCTCCGTCCGATTTCGACGTAACCGCTCCTCTAGAGACGTTTCTAATTCAACAAAAAGAATCTCTTGATGATACTCATTTAACAAATCTTGAATATCCTTCAAATACATCAGTTGGTATTGATTTGAAAAGTCAATTACGCCTGTTAAAATCACCGACCGATGATTCCTGGCGCTTGTTCCAAGAAAAGAAAAGTTAATTCCACGAACAAATTCCCACATTTCCTCTGTAAAATCTTGATAGATTTCGAGTGCAAAATCAATGGGTTGATGGTTGAAAAAGAGAGTTGCACCGGTGAGTTTCGAAAGTTCCTGACCAATGGTCATTTTCCCTGAAGCTGGAGCTCCAATGATGAAAACATGCATCAATCCACCTCCCATTCACTCTTCAGCAAGCCATATCTCAAATCATCACAACGGTTGCCTTGGGCATCTTTTCGATCCCTTATGCGAGCTTCAAGGGTAAAACCAAGTTTCTCAGCGACTCGTTGACTTTGGATATTGTAGCCAAAGCAAGACAATTCTATCTTATGAAGCCCCAGTTCTTTGAAAGCTAGATCAATCAAAGCACGCGCTGCTTCTGGTACATAACCTCGTCCCCAATAGTCTGGGTGCAAGGTATAGCCAATCTCCAGCACATCGTCTTCGTGGCGGTGATTGAAATCAACAGAACCAATCACTTTATCAGTCCCTTTGACCACAATTCCATAGCCAGCTGGGAGATTTTCCTTTTCATTACGATCGGGAAGGATATGTTCTAGGTAATAAATCTCATCTTCCAAGGTCTTGACAGGCGGAAAGCCTGCTGGATAAGAGACCTCTGGGAGACTAGCGTAGGCATAGATATCCTCAGCATCCGCCACTGTACGGACTCGTAAAACGAGACGCTCCGTTTCGATTCGTTCTGGCAGTTCAGCTCTTACCATTCTTCTTCCTCGCTTTCTTGATAAAGCTTCCCATGGGGTCGACTCGGTCATCTAGATAACGGTAAACACGCTGATGACCATCCCCCATAAAGTAAGTTGGGGCAAAGCAGTCATTTTTAAAATGGCCTTTATCGTCCAAGAGTTCTGGATTAGCCAGTCGCTCGAGAATCTTAGCGAAGATATGGCAGATACCATCTTCCTCGATGATCCTATCTACCTGGCAATCCAATACGACTGGGCAAGCCTCCAAAATCGGTGCATGGGTCCGTTCAGAAATCTCGTAGTCCAGTTTCAAGTGTTCCAACTTCTCCCGATGGCTGATAAAGCCAGCCTGCTCCATCTCAAGCATGAAGGTTTCATCAGGAATGTTCACAGTAAACTGTTGATAGTGCTTAATCTGGTCAGCCGCATTTTCCTCAGCACCAACACCGATGACCAGCCAATCTCCTAGGCTATAGGAGGAACTGCAGGTTGTGATATTGTGCCCAAAGTTCTGGTCCTGATACCCTAAGATGAAGATAGGAAAACCATAGTAGAGTTTACTGGTGTTAAAAGATTGTTTCATGACAAGCTCCTTTGGCTAAGGGTGTAAAAGAAAAATCGCCCCTGCCATCTACATGACAGGGACGAATATGTATCCGCGGTACCACCCAATTTCGGGCAGATGCCCGCATCTCTCATCTTTAAAACAAAAAGACTATTTAATATTTCGTTTTTATCCATTAGCAACCAGTTTTGACACATTTGTGGGCTTCTCAGCACCGCCACTTTCTGTAAAATGTGGGGATTCAAAACACCTCTAATAGCTTCATTTTATCAAGATCTCCTGGAAATAGCAAGAAATCACAAAAGCGATTATTTAAATTTAACGCCTAGTTCTTTCAATTTCTTGATTGTAGCTGGGCCAATTCCTTTAAGGGCCAACAACTCTTTCTCTGTCCAGTTAGCGAAGTCCGCAACAGAGCGAATACCTTCATCATAGAATGTTTGCACACGATCAAGTGCCACACCTTCCAAACTTGAAGCAAACTCTTCCACTGAAGAAGCCGCTTGTTTCACTTCTTTCGCTACTGCTTTTGTAGCTTTCTCAACTTTTTTAGGTGTTTCTTTAACAGCTGCAGTTACAGTTGCGACAGCTTTTTTCAAAAGATGTCTATTTTGATGTTTGTATTGTTTCGCACGGTTTACGTTCTTCTTTGCCATTTTTCCTCCTAAATTCAGTGATCAATTCCTAAGGCAACAAGGTTTCATCACCATAATTCCATTCAATAATCCGTTGATGTCATTTCAACTTTTTTATTGTATCACAATCCCTTAAAAAATCAAGTCATTGCTCAATTTTCAGGTAAATCTAGCTAGTAAAACGCCTTCAATAAGGTGTTATTAATATTTTCTTTCACCAAAGAGGCCATCTGGTAAATCATGAAATCCTTTTCCAGCATGGAAATTTTCAAACTTCCCTTGCAAGAACTGATAGGCATCCAAGCGACTTTCATAGCGAATCATCGCGATTTTAGCTCGCTCATCCTGGTCTTCATCAAAAACCTTCTTACTTTCTTCGAGAGCCATTTCATTGATCATGACTTGGGTCTTGATCCACTCCTCAAACTCCTTCATAAACTCTGTTTCGTAACTCATCTTTACTCCATCCCTCTATAAAAATCCGTATCGATCTCCCGATAAGGTTGAATGTCCTGAACATATTCTAAGACCCCTTGAAAGTCTCCAGCTTCATCACGCACTGCTGCATAGGTGACATGGACAAATTTCCCACGCGATTCTGATTTGAACCACATTTCATACTTGTCTTTTTTTCCTTCACGAAGCCCCAGCATGATGGCTTTGACCTTCTCCAAATATTTCGGAGGGTGACACAGCTCCACATTGCGTCCCACCTGCGACGGTGTCCGTTTGAAAATCATCTCCTCAAAAGGCGCAGCATCATTGTAATATTGGAAAATATCATCCTTATTGACAAAGGTGATCTCCATGGGCAGATGGTTCAATATCAAATTCGCTTGCTCGACTGACAAATAGCCATTACCAAATGGTTGAGCTTGCTTGCGATTGAAGCTCTCTTCTTTTTTCTTAGGCGTGAAAGTAATGGTCAACTGTCCCTCAGGCGTCTCAATGACCTGACGGTGCTCTTCTCCATTTGAAGAAGGAAGAAGTTCAGTAGAATCTTCTGGCTCCTTCAGTGGTTCTTCTTTGAAACCTACGCGTTTTGGCACCCATTTTTCACTTGGGAGAATAATGGCATAACCATAAGCATCACTTTCTTCTGCAATGGAAAGCCAATCATCCTGGGTAAAGGCCTCCAGCAAAATCATCAAGAGGATCGACTCTTCCTTGAAGATCATACCCTCAAACTCTTGCGCAAAAGCTTCAAAACACTTTTTGACTTCAGAAATACTAAAATCTGGTAATTTCTTGGCCACATCCAAAACTTGCGCAAAGAGTTCCCGAATCTGGTCATCCACCCCCCACATCACTTTTGGTGGGGAATCATGCCCATATTTTTCCATAATCGGAAACATCAACTCTTCCTTCCGGCGATAATGCCGATCAAATTGACCCACCAAGCCCAACTGACGCAGTAAGCCCTTATGAATCTCTTGGATCATCTCAGGATCCTCAGTTGTCTCATAATTATCCAGTAAGCGACGGACCCGCATCATAGCGGCACGAAGGGCTAGGTTCTCCTGTTTAAAGATCTGAACTGGATGACCTGGATGGTCAGTATCTGCCACTTCGACCCCTTGAACAGTATTCTTAAAGAGATTCGCATGGACATCACAAAGCTCCATAACATCTTCAAAAGTAACACCTGCATCCGAATTCATCAGTTCATGTTCCATGAGAGAGATCTCAATCGCAGAAACCCCGCTAAAAGTCGCGTCAAATCGTTCTTGGACCGACTCAGGAGATGCTCCATGATGAAGCTCTAACAAGATGTCTCTTAAGACATGAATTCGTTCATCACTCATTGATCTAGCCCCACTACTTCATACCCATTAGCCTCTAGGGTTCGCACAATCTTCTCCATAGGAGTACCTTCTAATTTTGATCCTTGCTTCAAGGAAACCTTGCGCCCAACCGTATTGCGCATGATGGGATTGGCTAACGGTTTAAAACCCAACTCCACCAACAAATCCAATACTTCCGGATGTTGATCAATGACTTGAGCAACTGGAATCGATACATCAATAACATTGTCCATTTATTTATTTCCTCTACTCATTCCCTTTATTCTCTCTCTGACGAGCCCGTTCTTCGCCCCACCAAAGAGGCATCAACTCACCTAAAGTAATGGTCTTACGACTGGCATAATCCACCATAAAGTCTAGATGACGATTCTCTGCATCTAGCTCAAGGAGAAATTCACGGCAGGCCCCACAAGGCATCCCTGAACCTTCTCCATAAGGAGGCTTGTCTCGAAAAGCAATAATGCGCTTGACCTTGGTCTGTCCTGATTGTTGATACATGTTGAAAAGGGCCGCTCGTTCAGCACATAAATGAAAGACGCCGCAGGTTCCTTCCATACAAAAGCCCGTAAAAATCTGACCATCTTCAGCCTCAACAGCAGCGACTACATGCCGAGCATAGACAAAATCTGAAACTTCTTGAGGCGCATAGAGAGCTTTCGCCTCATGATAAAGTTTTTCCCAAATATCCATTCTTCTTCTTTCACTTCTTCACTAATTTTACAACTGCTTCTGTCCTTGCAGTATGGGGGAACATGTCCACTGATTGAATGTATTCAACCTGATAAACCTTTGTCAAAGCCACTAGATCCCGTGCCAAAGTAGAGACATTACAAGAGACATAGACCATCTTTTCAGGTGCATAGTGCAACAAGGTCTCGATCAATTTTGTACCCAATCCCGTACGAGGTGGATCCACGATCACAGCATTAGCTCGATAGCCTTCTTGGTACCAGCGAGGAATGATCTCTTCTGCTGTACCAACCTCATAGTGGGTATTCTCAAATCCCATCCGTTTAGCATTGTATTTGGCATCTTCAATCGCTTCAGGAATAATATCCATCCCCCTGACGCTTTTCACTCTATTCGCAAAAGCAAACCCAATTGTTCCAACACCACAGTAGGCGTCAATCAGATGGTCCTCTGACGAAACATCCAAAGCCTTAACCGCTTCACTATACAAGACTTGAGTCTGCTCTGGATTCAGTTGATAAAAGGCACGAGGAGAAAGGGAGAATTCGTAATCCAAAACACCTTCAAGAATAGCCTCTTCACCCCAAATAATCTGTGTTTGGTCCCCATAGATTTCACTGGAGCGAGACGTATTTTTATTAACAGCAACGGTGACAATCTCAGGGTGTTTCTTAACCAAGTCTTCCACTAAATCCTTTAAATTAATCTGCCGACTAGTGACCACAATGATCTGAACCTGACCAGACTTCCGAGCCCGTCGAACCATCATGGTTCTGACACCCAGTTCTTTTCGCTCATCAGCAATCGGAATCTGATAGTAGGTCAATAAATCCGCTAGATCAGTAGCAATCGCTTGAATAACCGGATCTTGAACCAAACAATCTTTTAATTCTACCAAATAATGTGAATTTTGAGCATAGAGCCCCGCCTTGACCTGACCCTTGAATTTCCTTGTTTGAAATTGCAATTTTGCCCGATAGTAAAGAGGCTCCTTCATTCCGATTGTCGGCCGAATAGCATACTGTTCAAAGCCTTCAGGTGAGAACTTCTTCAAGGCCTGTTGCAATAAATCTGTCTTAAACTCCAACTGCTTGTCATACTTCAAATGCATGATTTGGCAGCCCCCACAGGTCTCATAGATATCACACATGGGCGTCACACGAAACTTAGATGCCTTATTCACAGATAGGAGTTTGGCTTCCGCAAAATTTTTCTTGACACTTGTAATTTGGCAGAAGATATCTTCTCCCTTCAAAGCACCAGGCACAAAGACAAGTGTTTTTTTATAAAAGCCAATTCCTTCTCCGTTAATTCCCATTCGTTTAATTTTCAAAGGAATTTTTTGTTTTACTTTAACGTTCATATCCCTATCTTAACACATTTTTCGGTATAATAAAAACATGAAAATTACAAAACTAGAAAAGAAAAAAAGACTCTATCTCCTGGAATTAGACAGTGATCAAAAACTTTATATTACAGAAGACACCATCGTCAAATTTTTTCTCTCCAAAGAGAAAGAAATCAGTGAAGAAGAACTAAAAGAAATCCAAGAGTTTGCTCAATACTCCTATGGTAAAAACCTGGCCCTTTACCATCTTTCCTTTAAAGCTCGGACCACAAAAGAAGTCCGAGACTACCTTACAAAATATGAGATTGAAAGTGAGATTATTGATAAAGTTGTCCAACACCTAAAAGAAGAAAAGTGGTTAGATGATCGTCAATATGCCAGAAACCTGATAGAGGCTAACCTCCTCAGTGGCGATAAAGGCCCTGTCTTATTACAACAAAAAATACAACAAAAAGGGATCCCAAAATCAATCCTCCAAGAAATACTTGAAGACTATGATTTTTCAGAAGTTGTCGATCGTACAGCTTTAAAATTCTTAAAAAAATACCAAGGAAAATACCCATTAAAAGCCATTGAAACGAAAATCATCCAAGGACTCATTTCAAAAGGTTTTGCATACAACCAAGCAAAGATAGCGTTTCAAAATCTTGAACTAGAAGCAAATGAAGAAACAACAAATGAGCTCATCATAAAGGAGTTAGATAAACAATACCGTAAATACAGTAAAAAATATGAAGGCTACGACCTCAAACAACGTTTAACACAAGCACTGGCAAGAAAAGGGTACGATTATAGTGATATAACGTCAGCCATTAGAGAATTCTTAGATTCATAAACCAAATTGAAAATTAAATAGAAAAATAAGAAAAAAATTGAAAAAATATGATACAATATAGAGGATATACTTAGATTGTAGAAAGTTGGTAAGTTATGAAACTACCTAAAGAAGGCGACTTTATTACAATTCAAAGTTATAAACATGATGGCAGTTTACACCGTACATGGCGTGACACTATGGTATTAAAGATAACCGAAAATGCAATTATTGGAGTAAATGATCACACACTTGTTACTGAAAGTGATGGTAGACGTTGGATCACGCGTGAACCAGCGATCGTTTATTTCCATAAAAGATATTGGTTTAACATCATCGCCATGATCCGTGACAGTGGTGTATCATACTACTGTAACCTAGCAAGTCCTTTTCACATCGACCAAGAAGCCTTAAAATATATCGACTATGATCTCGATGTCAAGGTCTTTACAAATGGTGAAAAAAAATTGTTAGATGTTGAAGAATATGAGCAGCATAAAGAGAAAATGCACTATTCAGACAACATTGACTTTATTTTGAAGGAAAATGTAAAGGTATTAGTAGATTGGATCAACCAAAACAAAGGTCCTTTTTCAGAGGAATATATCAAAATTTGGTATAACCGTTATGTTGAACTGCGAAATAAATAAAGTTGGAAAGAGCGAAAGCTCTTTTTTCTTGTCATTTAACTAAAGAAATACCAAAAAAGCCTAATGAAATCATTAGACCTTTCAATACACTATCGGGAAGACAGGATTCGAACCTGCGACACCTTGGTCCCAAACCAAGTACTCTACCAAGCTGAGCTACTTCCCGA
>NZ_CABFMD010000015.1 GCF_901875555.1 Streptococcus parasanguinis | reverse complement strand
TATCTTTATAAGTTAATTTCATAATAAAAACACCCCAAAAGTTAGATTTTTCTGTCTAACTTTTGGGGTGCAGTTCATTTTGTCTCAGGCTTTTTTTTATTAGAATATTACGGTTTTAAGAAAACAAAAAAGCCGTCTCGTTCTATGAGATGGCCATGGAATCAATCGAGCAAATATCTAAGCAAACCCAGAAGTCAACGGTTTAAGACAAAACAAAAAGCCCACTGTTGTAGGCTTTCTGCAAGTTTTTTCTTAAAATTAAAGCATTTTGTTGTAGAATTCAACGACAAGTGCTTCGTTGATTTCTGGGTTGATTTCATCGCGTTCTGGAAGGCGAGTCAATGAACCTTCAAGTTTGTCAGCATCGAATGATACAAATGCTGGACGTCCAACTGTAGCTTCAACAGCTTCAAGGATAGCTGGAACTTTAGCTGATTTTTCACGAACTGAGATCACTTGACCTGGAGTTACGCGGTATGAAGGGATATCAACGCGTTTTCCGTCAACAAGGATGTGACCGTGGTTAACGAATTGACGAGCTTGACGACGAGTAGTCGCAAGTCCAAGACGGTAAACAACGTTATCCAAACGACGTTCCAAAAGAAGCATGAAGTTGAAACCGACAGTCCCTTCTTTAACTTTAGTAGCTTGTACGAATAAGTTACGGAATTGTTTTTCACCAAGTCCGTAAGAGAAACGAAGTTTTTGTTTTTCAGCTAATTGCAAACCGTATTCTGACAATTTTGAACGGTTGTTTGGTCCGTGTTGACCTGGTACGTAGTTACGACGTGCCAATTCTTTACCTGTACCTGTAAGTGACAAGCCAAGACGGCGAGATTGTTTCCAAGATGGTCCTGTATAACGTGACATTTGAAATGTCCTCCTATAAAAATAATTTTTGTAGGAAATAACGTTTTAGACAAACCTGATTCGTTCAGAAAGCCTTCGCCCAAACAGCAAAGGTTACTTTTCTAGCTGACTTCCTGTTGACGAGCTTCATTTTGTCCTGCTGTCATTTCGCACAAATTCTATTCTATCACGGAATAGAAACTTTGTAAAGTCCTTCAAAACAATTTCAATGAAATTCAGCCAATAATTCTATGATTCGTTTTTTATACTGCAATTGCTGCCAGTCCCTATCCGTTGCTGGATCCCATTTTAAAGGAAGATCGGCAATAATTTCACCGGGATTATGATTCAAGATATAGATCCGGTCACTCAATGTCAAAGCTTCTTCGATACTATGGGTGATCACCAGAGTGGTGAGACCAAGACGTTCCTTACTTTCTAGATACCAGTGATAAAGATCCTGCCTTGTCAATTCATCTAAGGCACTAAAAGCTTCATCTAATAGGAAAACAGAATGCCCCAAAAGATAAGTCCTTAATAGCGCCACTCGTTGTCGCATCCCTCCACTCAGCGCATTGGGATAAAGGTTGGCGATACTTCCTAACTTGAACTCCTCTAACAATTTTAGAGCTGTAGATGTCGCCTCTTCCTTAGGAATCTTTTTTAATTGAAGGGGAAGAATAATATTTCCCAATACCGTCTTGTGTTCCAACAAAAGATCCTTTTGCAGCATATAACTGACTTTCCCAAAGGAGATAGGGGCATTATCTACTTCTATAGACCCCTCTTGCAAGGGCAGAATACCTGCAATTAAATTAAACAAAGTTGATTTTCCAACCCCGCTAGGACCTAGAATAGAAACAATTTCCCCTTTTGGCACTTCCAAGGAAACCCTATTTAAAACCGCTTTATCACCGTAAGAGAAACTTACATCTTTTACTGTTAAAATATCAGTCACCTACCAATTCATTTGTGAAACCTTTGTCTCTTAAATCATTTGAGACTAAGCCTTGTTCTTTAGCCCAAGCATAGAAAGCATTCCATCTTTTGGCATCAAATTGTCCCCACTTATCCTTATCAGAAGCATATTGACTTGAAAGGTATTTTTGAGAAGCCAAGACAAAATCGCGTTGGTTGGCCAAAGCAGGAGCCTGTTTGATCAGGATATCTGCTGCTTCTTCAGGATGTTCCATCGCATATTGGTATCCCTTCTTGACAGCTTGAATAAACTTCTTGGCTTCTGCTTTATGCTCTTTCAAATAATCATTGTTGGCTATAATAACAGGCGAATAATAGTCGAACTCTGGAACAAAATCTTTCATATAGAAGAAATTGGTCTTCATTCCTTTTTGTTCTGCCAAAATTCCATCCCAACCATGATAAATCCAAGCGGCGTCAAAGACATTGTTTTCGATTGGAGTGATCGAATTGGAGTCACTATTTGGTACTAACTTGACTTGATCAAACGAAGCTCCTTCCTTTTTCATCAAGGATTTGATCATTCCCAATTCAATAGGATCATTCCAAGTCCCGTAACGCTTTCCAGCTAAATCTTTTGGACTGTTAATAGCTGCATCTTTTCGTGAAATAATTCCTGATGTATTATGCTCAACGATAGCCGCAACAGCTGTAATCCCAGCTCCTTTATCTAACTTCTTAGCCATAGAATCTTGGAAATAAATACCAAACGGAGCTTTCCCATTAATAATGAGATCTGAACTACTGTCTTCAGGTGGAAGTTTTAAATCCACATCCAAGCCCGCTTCTTTAAAGTAACCTTTTTCTTTTGCAACATAAAGCCCTGTATGGTTGGTATTGGGAGTCCAGTCAAGGATAAAATCAATCTTTTTCAACCCACTTGACGAATCTTTGACAGATTTTTGACAAGCAGATAAAACAAATACACTAAATAAAAGCGTGAATACAATGGTCATATATTTTTTCATAGAGAACACCTCATTTACATTATTGTCAATCTATATTTACAAAATTTACAGCATTGTCAATTCTATTTCCATTTTAGAATTCTCCTTTCTAGTAGGTCAACAAAGAACATTCCCAATAAGCTAATAGCAGAAATTAACACAATAATCGCAAACATTGTATCGTACTGAAACAACTTCTTCGACTGAATCATATAGACTCCTAATCCATCAAAGCCCCCTAGCCATTCTGACACAACTGTACTGATAAAAGCATAGGAAACACTCACACGCAAACCTGCAAAAAAGTATGGGAGTGTTGCGGGGATCTTATAGTGAAATAAGGTTTGAAATCGATTGGCTTGCATAATCTGAAATAACCGCAAAATATCCTGATCACAATGTCGAAATCCGTCTAGGAGACTCACAACAATGGGAAACACCACCGTAATAATGATCAAGACGAGTTTTGGGAATACACCGTAACCAAACCAAAGAACCAGAATTGGAGCTAGAGCAATCGTTGGTATGGTCTGAATAACCACCATAAAAGGATAGAGCAGATCATTCAACCATCCAAAACTATCCATCAGAATGGCCAAGATAGCAGCCAGCACAATCCCCAATACAAGCCCGATTAAGGCAACTTGAAGGGTGGACAGGCTATGATGAAGCAGCAAAGCACGATCTCGAATAAAGGCTGCCACAATTTCAAGTGGGGTTGGCAATACGAATTTTGGCAAGATCGTTAAAAAACCTGCGACTTGCCAAAAAACAATTAAGCCAACAAAGCCAGATGCGCCAATCAACTGCTTTGAATATCTTTTTGCAAAGGACATATAACCCTCCTTTCTTTTCAAATAAAAAAACGCCTCCAAACTAGGAGACGGATTGCACAAAGTCACACATAAAGAAACATACATTTCCTGTATTCCCTACGCTGGCATTACCCAGATCAGGTGTGGTCGAAGCTTACACTTCCTCTCAGACTGTACACAGACTCCCATATATATTTATTATAATAACCGATTTTGATCTAAAATGCAAGAACTTTGTTGCATTAATCTAAATAACGAATCAAATTCTTTTCTGTTAAAATATCTGAATAGGTGTATGACTCAACATAAGTATTTGCCGGTTCACCTGGTAGGCTATTGTCATTTGTATACTCAATGATAAACAAGGACGGATAGACCTCAATCAAGCGTCCAAATTTATTTTTTTGACGTTTCCGTCCATTTTCAAGCGTCATTTCAACCACTTGTCCTTCATGGGCCTTGATTTCTTCTTTAATTTTTTTCATTTTTGCAACATCTGTAAATGCATCACTCATCTTATTGCTCCTCTCTCTTTGAAATACTTGAGAATTTATTGTATTCCTTTTGGAATATTAATTCGACTGTCCCACGCGCACCAGAACGGTTTTTCTCGATAATAACCTCTACCGTGTTGTTGGGCATCCCTTCTTCTTTCTCGTCTCCAGAACGATCATAATAATCGTCACGATACAAGAAGGCTACAATATCTGCATCCTGCTCAATCGATCCAGATTCACGAATATCTGAAAGAACAGGTCGTTTATCTTGACGCTGCTCCACACCACGAGAAAGTTGGCTCAATGCAATAACAGGAACCTTCAATTCCTTAGCCAAAATCTTTAATTGACGAGAAATCTCTGAAACTTCTTGTTGGCGATTTTCTCTTCCAGTCCCTGTAATCAGCTGCAGGTAGTCAATCAGAATAAGACCGAGATTCCCTGTTTCCTGTGATAATTTTCTTGCTCTCGAACGAATCTCAGTGATCCGAATTCCTGGGGTATCATCGATGTAAATACTCGCATTGGCCAAATTACCTTGGGCAATAGCATATTTCCGCCACTCTTCATCCGTCAATTGACCTGTACGAATCGAATAGGATTCAATCAATCCTTCAGCTGCTAACATCCGGTCAACCAAACTTTCAGCACCCATTTCTAATGAGAAAATAGCCACTGTTTTGTCCAATTTGGTTCCAATATTCTGAGCAATATTTAGTGCAAAGGCCGTTTTCCCGACTGCAGGACGAGCCGCTAAAATAATCAACTCTTCCTCATGTAGCCCCGTCGTCATATGGTCCAAATCGCGATATCCTGTCGCAATACCCGTAATATCAGAGGTTTGAAGCGAGCGAGCTTCCAAACTACCAAAGTTACTATTCAAGATGTCTCGAATATTTTTAAATCCATTACGATTTGTGTTTTCACTAACATCAATCAGAGCTTTTTCAGCACCCGCAATGATTTCATCTGAAGGGTTTGCCCCCTCATACGCTTGATTGATACTTTCTGTCAAGCGAGAGATTAACCGACGGAGAACTGCTTTTTCAGCTACAATTTTTGCATAATACTCTGCATTGGCCGACGTTGGCACTGAATTAATCACTTCTACCAAATAGGAGAGTCCACCTATATTTTGCAGATCTCCTTGGCTATCTAAGATATTTCGGACAGTCGTCGCATCAATCGCATCTCCACGGTCAGCTAGATCGATCATGGCTTTAAAAATCAAACGGTGCGAGTACTTAAAGAAATCGCCAGGCTCGATATATTCACGAACAAAGACCAATTTCCCCTCATCAATAAAGATGGCTCCCAACACTGATTGTTCAGCTTGGATGTCCTGAGGTTGTGTTCGTAACTCTTCTATCTCAGCCATAAAAAAACCTTTCTATCGAACGTGTTTACCCTTCGTTTACACGAATATTAATCACACCTGTAACATCTTGATAAATTTTTACAGGGACGTCAATCAAACCTGTTGAACGAATTGGAGAGGAAACTTGAATATGACGTTTATCAATTTTAATGCCAAATTGTTTCTCAAGTTCTTCTGCAATCTTTTTATTGGTAATAGAGCCGAAAGTACGGCCATCTGGTCCAATTTTTTCCGTAAACTGAACAACAGTTGCTTCGTTCTCTAATGTTGCCTTGATACTTTGCGCCTCTGCTACTAATTCAGCATGCGCTTTTTCTTCTGACTTTTGCTTTCCACGAAGTTCCCCGATTGCTTGGGCATTGGCTTCTTTCGCAAGATTTTTCTTGATCAAAAAGTTTTGTGCATAACCAGTAGGCACTTCTTTAATTTCGCCTTTTTTACCTTTACCTTTTACATCCGCTAAGAAAATAACTTTCATTCTACATTCTCCTTTTCAATAATTACTTCGTTTTCAATAGTCTCAATCAGTTGTTGACGAATACTCATCAAATCTTGACCCTCAATTTGAGAGGCTGCCGAATTGAAATGACCACCTCCACCAAGCTGTTCCATGATACGCTGTACATTGACTTTGCTTCGACTTCGAGCAGAAATCGAGACAGTCCCACTTTGATTGCAAGCAATGACAAAAGTTGCTTCCACCTCAGACATGGCCAGCATACTATCAGCCGCCTTACTAATGGTTACTGAATCATAAGCTTTCGTCGTATTGGCACAAGCTACGATGATATGTGGCAAAATCTTTTCACCAGTTAAGATCAGTTCGTTCACTTCGCGGTACTCATCAAACTGAATAGCAGAGATCTCCTGGATGGCTACACTATCACTACCTCTTGAGCGAAGGTAACTCGCCACATCAAAGGTCCGACTTGTAACACGAGCAGAGAAGTTCTTGGTATCCAGCATGATCCCAGCCATCAAGACACTAGCTTGAATCTTCGTCAACCGATTTTTCTTCGACTTCTGGAACTGAATAAGTTCACTTACCAATTCGCTCGCACTACTTGCTCCACTTTCAATATAAGTGATCAGAACATTTTCAGGGAAATCATCATCTCGACGATGATGGTCAATAACAATAATCTGTTGAAATTCCTGATAAAACTCTTTAGAAAGGGTCAAGGCTGTCTTAGAATGGTCAACCATAATTAACAAAGAGCGATCTGTCACCATTTGCATGGCTTCCTCTAGGGTAAGGATTTTCGTTACCTGCTCTTCTTCTAGTTTCGCAATTGCTCTTGAAATATCACTAGCCATCGCATGCGGGTCATAGACCACGTAAGAAGATGACAAAATATTACTTGAGAAAAACTGCATTCCCACAGACGCTCCTAAAGCATCCATATCTAAGTTTCTATGTCCAACAATGAAGACTTGATCAACGGATTTAATCTTATCTGAAATAGCTGTCATCATAGCGCGTGTTCGAGTCCGAGTCCGCTTAACAGCCGAAGCAGTCCCTCCACCAAAGAAAATCGGATTTTTCTGTTCATCATTTTCCTTGACAACTGCTTGATCCCCACCACGAACTTCCGCAAGGTTTAGGTTCAAGAGAGCTACTTTACCAATCTCATCATGCTCTCCATCACCGTACGAGAACCCCATACTTAAGGTAATAGGTAGCTCACGATTTTTAGCTTCTTCACGGAATTGATCGATGACTGAAAATTTTGATTCCATCAATTGTTCTAAAACCGTGTAGTCTGTAAACAAATAGAAACGGTCCATTCCCACACGTCTGTAAAACATATGGTATTGAGCTGTAAACTCTTCTACAAAGTTGGCGATAAAACTATTAATATTACTAATGTCAGAATCTGAAATGACATCTTCTAGATCATCATAGTTATCAACAGAAATAATACCGATAACAGGACGAGTTGTCACCAACCCCACAGTTGCTTCATACTCACTTGAAACATCAAAAAAGTAAACAACACTAGACGTCTGATCAAAGTAAACAGAATATTTCTTATCGGCTACAGTGACATAGTGTCCTTTATCCTCAAACAGAGTATTGAGCAACTTTTTCAACGACTCAACATCAAAGTCTCCATCATCTGTTGAAAAAATCAATTCAGCATAGGGGTTGAACCACTCTACTTCATTTGATTCTTCATTAATCTTAATAACTCCAACAGGCATTTTATCAAGGAGAGATGCTAATCCGCTTTCTGCCTGATGGTTAACATATTGTATTTGTTCTAATTCATCTAACTCTGAAATTTGTAACTGGTATTCAAATAAAGCAATCAATGCAGCTAAGACTAAAAAAATTGCAACGAGAGTTACATAGCCTTTGCCAAAGATTCTTAAAAAAATTGCTAAAATTGCAAATGAAATAAAACCAATTAACACATAATGGATGAACGATAAACGAAATTTTTTCATCATAAACCTCTTCTCGGAATTATACCATAAATAGAGGTAAAAAGCGAGGTTTCTCTCTATATTACAGAGAAGATCGACCAGTAAAAAGCTCTTCCTCCGCTTCACTACTTTGTAAACAACATTTACAACTGTGTAAATGGCAACAACAGGTTTCAATCCATAAAATTGAGGCTGAAACATCATCTCAGCCTCATTTGATTAGTGATTTGCTTTATTTTTGGAGATGCTCCGAGATTTACCCTCTAAGTAAACCATTAAAATAGAGATATCTGCTGGATTGACACCTGAGATACGACTTGCTTGACCAATCGTTTCTGGATTAATTAATTTAAATTTTTGACGCGCTTCGGTTGCAATAGAGTCAATATCATCCCAGTCAATATTCGCAGGAATTCGTTTTTCTTCCATACGCTTCATTTTTTCGACTTGGTCCATTGCTTTTGAAATATAACCTTCGTATTTAATTTCAGTTTCAATCAATTCAATGATTTTATCATCCAGTTCTTCAGCTGCAGGACCGATAAATTCCACCACATCTTGGTAAGACACTTCTGGTCGTCTCAAGAATTCTTTAGCAGTGACAGCATCTGTCAATGGTTTAAAGCCCATTGCAGCAACCTTCCCATTGGTTTCCTTTACAGGCTTTAATTTAATGCTATCTAAACGCTTCATCTCGTTTTCAAACTGATACTTCTTGGTTTCGAAACGTTGCCAACGTTCATCATCTACCAATCCAATTGATCGTCCCATTTCTGTCAAGCGCATATCGGCATTATCATGACGTAAAATCAGACGGTATTCTGCACGGCTTGTTAACAAACGATACGGTTCGATCGTTCCCTTTGTTACCAAATCATCGATCATGACCCCAATATAACCATCACTGCGTTTCAAAATGAGTTCTGATTTTCCTTGGATTTTTAGCGCCGCATTGATCCCTGCAATAATTCCTTGACCAGCAGCCTCCTCATAGCCAGACGTTCCGTTGGTTTGGCCAGCTGTAAAGAGACCTGAAATTTTCTTGGTTTCCAAAGTTGCCCGTAATTGATGAGGCAAAACCATATCATACTCAATCGCATAACCCGTTCGCATCATTTCTGCCTTCTCAAGTCCCTTAATAGAATGGACGAGATCCCGCTGAACATCCTCTGGTAAACTCGTTGACAGCCCTTGAACATAGACTTCTTCTGTATTTCGTCCCTCAGGTTCTAAGAATAGTTGATGACGCTCTTTGTCAGCAAAACGGACAATTTTATCCTCAATGGACGGACAATAGCGAGGACCTACTCCCTTTACAACCCCTGTAAACATAGGTGCCCGGTGTAAATTATTCTGGATAATTTCATGACTATGACCATTCGTATAAGTCAACCAACAAGGAACTTGATCCTTTACATAATCTTCATCACGCGATGTATAAGAAAAATGATTTGGAGCTTCATCTCCAGGTTGAATTTCCGTTTCGTCATAGTTAATTGACGATGCCTTTACACGAGGTGGAGTCCCTGTTTTGAAACGTCCAATTTCTAATCCTAGCTTTTTGAGATTATCGGCCAAATTAATAGAAGCTAGACTATGATTAGGTCCTGACGAATACTTAAGATCTCCAATGATAATTTCTCCGCGTAAAGCTGTCCCAGTAGTGACAATAACAGCCTTTGCCCCATACTCTTGGTGAGTTGCAGTCCTTACACCAACAACCTTACCATTCTCCACCAAAATCTCATCAATCATGGTTTGGCGAAGAGTCAGATTTTCTTGATTTTCAACGGTTTTCCGCATTTCTTTAGAGTAAAGTTCCTTGTCTGCTTGAGCCCGAAGTGCACGAACCGCAGGACCTTTACCAGTATTGAGCATTTTCATTTGGATGTAAGTCTTGTCGATGTTCTTCGCCATTTCTCCACCGAGTGCGTCTACTTCACGGACAACAATCCCCTTAGCAGAACCACCAATTGATGGATTACAAGGCATAAAGGCCAGCATTTCAATGTTAATAGTCGCAAGTAAGACCTTACAACCCATACGGCTAGCAGCTAGAGAGGCCTCTACTCCTGCATGCCCCGCACCGATTACAATGATATCGTATTCTTCAATAAAATTATAAGTCATGTTTTTCTCCTATTTCTCAAGATGGATGTGTCGTAATTTTCCGTCCCATTCTGGTAAGGCTGTTTTTAAAAATGCTGGTTTCAGGTCAACAGTATGCAAATCATTTAAAGCAATCCACCGGCAAGGTAATTGCTTTGTTTCTTCCTGCATGACCAAAGGCGCATCTTCCAGCAAGTCCACCAAATAATGAAATTCAATGTTATGGTAGTGGATTCCAGCTTGTTCAAAGTGATTTTCAACCACGAAAGCTAACGGACCTGCTGTAGATGTGACACCAAGTTCCTCTTTGACTTCACGAACTACCGCATCTTCTGTAGTTTCATTGACTTGAATAGCACCTCCGATTGTATAACAGCCGTCCTCATCTTCTATGACGAACAAGCGATTATCTTTTACAATCAAAGCAGTCGCTCTCACACCAAAAACAGTAGAACCTATTTTCGTCCGAAAATCCTGTTGCCTCATTTTACTTCCTTTCAAAATCACACAAAAATAGTCAAAACTCTGAGAAGTGCAGGACAAAAAAGCCTGCAACATCCATGAGCTTTGACCATCATTTCTATTGCTTATTTTATTGTATCAGATTGACTGAATTTGTCAATTTAAATATACTGACAAACTTTACCATCTCGATAAGCATTGTCAATCAAACCACCACCGAGACACTCTTCACCGTCGTAAAAGACAACAGCCTGACCTGGCGTAATAGCCCGTTGAGGTTCAGCAAAAATCACTTCTGCCTTGTCACCCTTGACATGAACCGTCACTTTGGAATCTGGCTGGCGATAGCGAAACTTAGCTGTACATTCTAACGTAAGTTCTTCAGGCATCTCTCGTGTAAAGTGAACTTGACTAGCTTGTAAACTTGTTGACATAAGGGCCTCATGATAAAAGCCTTGACCGACATACAGAATATTTTGACTCAGATCTTTACCAACTACAAACCACGGGGCATTGTCTCCACCTTGTTGGCCACCAATTCCAAGTCCACCCCGTTGACCGATTGTGTAATACATCAAACCAGCATGTTCGCCCATATCTCGTCCATCGACAGTCATCATTCGACCTGGTTGGGCAGGAAGGTAGTTGCCTAGAAATTCTTTGAAATTCTTTTCTCCAATAAAGCAGATTCCAGTGGAATCTTTCTTTTTAGCCGTTGCTAGTCCAGCCTCTTCTGCCAACCGGCGAACCTCAGGCTTTTCTAAATGTCCCAACGGGAACATGGTTTTTTGAAGTTGCTCTTGTGACAGCTGGCTTAAGAAATAAGTTTGATCCTTTCCATTGTCAACGCCACGTAACATATGGACAATGCCATCCGCATCACGCGCCACGCGTGCATAGTGCCCTGTCGCTACATAATCGGCACCAAGTGTCATGGCATAATCTAGAAAGGCCTTAAATTTAATTTCCTTATTACACATGACATCCGGATTTGGTGTTCGACCAGCTCGGTATTCGGCAAGGAAGTATTCAAAGACACGATCCCAGTATTCTTTCTCAAAGTTGACAGAATAGTACGGAATGCCAATTTGGTCTGCAACCGCTGCTACATCTTTGTAATCTTCTGTAGCTGTACAGACGCCACTTTCGTCTGTGTCGTCCCAGTTTTTCATGAAGATGCCAATGACATCGTACCCCTGTTGCTTTAACAACAAAGCCGTTACAGATGAGTCGACACCGCCACTCATTCCAACAACAACACGTGTTTTCGAGTTATCACTCATAGATTTCTCCCATCTTTTCGTTTCTCACGATTGAAGGTCGTGGTATGCTTCAACGATTGAAGGTCGTTTTGAGCATTATCAATTGTAACACGCTTTATAGTAGAAAACAAGCATCTTGCCATTCTTCCTGTTGACCATAGTATGTTTCTTTACAGGACTGTAAAGTAAAAAGAGTCCTCGTAAAGAACTCTTCTAAATGGTTTTAATACCAACCATTTGCTAACCAGAAGTTTTTAGCTGCTGACCATGATCCATAACGGTTGACAACATATTGATTGGCCACTTTTTCTTGGTTTGCAGGTGATAAATCACCATTCAAATAAGTGATAGTCAATTGGTAACGACCATAATATTGGCCATTTTGTGCTGTATAACTACCACTTGATTCTTTTTGGGCAATCCATTCCTTGGCCGCTGCATCTTCTGCACTCAAGCCATCTGAAGCAGAGACAGTAGTTGTTGCTTGTGTAGTGTCAGTTTTACTAGTGGTAGCTTGCTCTGAAGTTTTATTCGTTGCATTCACATCTTCAATCTCTAGAACCTGACCAACCGTGATGAGATTCACATTGCTGATCTTATTTTTCTTAGCAATTGCATCAACCGTTGTATTTTTTTCTTTTGCAATAGCTGATAAAGTATCACCTGATTTTACAGTATAAGAATCAGCATTAGCGACAATTGGAAAGAAAAATCCTGCAAGTAAACTTAGTCCAATCACATGTTTCATCATTTGTTTTTTATTCATTATTATGTACTCCTTTATTGGTATACATCTATACTACACAAGAAATATTTCATCTTTATTGAAATTATGTATCAAATATTTCAATTAGATGTTAGAAATGCTAAAGTTCTAGGCTAATATAAATGCTTTAAGGCTCTTTTAAGATTTCTGCTCGTTTTCAGAAAAAATAAAAGCATTCAGAAGTCATATTTGATATAATGAAGTAAATTGATTGTAAAGGAGCAGAGGTATGAACTCTTTAAAATTCCAATCTGTTTTTGATATTATCGGCCCTGTCATGATTGGACCATCCAGTAGCCACACAGCAGGTGCTGTAAGAATTGGTAAAATCGTTTCTTCTATTTTCGGAGAGGAACCAAAAGAAGTCGAATTTCAATTATTTAATTCCTTTGCAAAAACCTATCGTGGCCATGGAACAGATTTAGCCTTAGTAGCAGGCATCTTAGGAATGGACACAGATGATCCTAGAATCCCAGATAGTCTAAAAATTGCACATGAACGAGGCATTCGCATCGTTTGGTCCATCCAAAAAGAAAGCAATGCTCCGCACCCAAATACGACGACTATTACAGTCAAAAATGACCACAAAACAATTTCCGTAACAGGAATTTCCATCGGTGGTGGAAATATTCAGGTCACTGAGTTAAACGGTTTTGCTATTTCTTTAAATATGAACACACCAACCATTATCATCGTTCACCAAGATGTTCCTGGTATGATTGCTCATGTGACAGATGCTCTTTCTCGCTACGATATTAATATCGCTCAAATGAACGTAACACGGGAAAAAGCAGGGGAAAAAGCAATTATGATTATTGAGGTTGACTCAAGAAGTTGCGAGGAAGCTCTTAAAGATATTCGTAAAATTCCTAACCTTCATAATGTCAACTTTTTCAAATAAGGAGTCGGTATGTTTTATTCAATTGTAGACCTCGTAGAACAAGCAAACTCGCAATATGCAGGAAACGTTGCTGAATTAATGATTGCAACCGAATACGAATTAACCGGTCGAGAACGTGAGGAAGTCTTACGATTAATGACACGAAATCTCGAAGTAATGATTGATTCTGTTCGATTGGGTTTAGATGAAAACCATTCACGTAGTGGATTAACCGGAGGAGATGCTGCAAAATTAGATCGCTATATCCAAGCAGGAAAAACCTTGTCGGATGTAACTGTCTTAACGGCTGCTAAGAATGCTATTGCTGTCAACGAACACAATGCTAAAATGGGACTGGTCTGTGCAACACCCACTGCAGGATCCGCTGGCTGCCTTCCCGCAGTTCTTACTGCAGCAACCCAAAAATTAGGTCTAACCCATCAACAACAATTAGAATTCCTATTAGCTGCAGGAGCATTTGGTTTAGTTATCGCCAATAATGCTTCTATTTCAGGTGCAGAAGGTGGTTGTCAAGCAGAAGTTGGTTCTGCTTCAGCTATGAGTTCGGCTGCATTGACACTAGCTGCTGGGGGAACTCCATATCAGGCTAGTCAAGCTATCTGTTTCGTGATCAAAAATATGCTCGGACTCATTTGCGATCCTGTAGCAGGACTGGTTGAAGTTCCATGTGTTAAACGAAATGCAATGGGAGCCAGTTATGCCTTTATTGCTGCTGATATGGCCTTGGCAGGTATCGAATCAAAAATTCCTGTCGATGAAGTGATTGATGCCATGTACCAAGTTGGGTCTAGTCTGCCAACAGCCTTTAGAGAAACTGCAGAAGGTGGTTTAGCTGCAACACCAACCGGTCGTAAATTGCAAAAAGAAATATTTGGAGAATAAGATGCAAGCATTATTATTTGACTTAGATGGAACATTAGTCGACAGTTCAAAAGGCATAGCAAACAGTTTTCAACACACGTTTGACGTATTAAAAGTTCCAGAACCCGATGCCAAAACCATTCGAAGTTTTATGGGGCCACCTTTGATTTCTAGTTTTGAAGCTACTCTTCCTGAAGATTTGGTAGATCAAGCAGTCACTATCTATCGCCAGTATTATCATGAAAAAGGGCAGTATGAATCAACCCTATTTCCTCATATTACTGAAGCTTTGACAGCTTTGAAAAATGAAGGTTTACAGCTTTACGTCACAACTTCAAAATATGAACCAGTTGCTTTACAGATGTGTCAAGATTTAGGTATCGCCAAATACTTTAAAGGAATTTATGGATCAAATTCAGATCGTATCCACAAAGCCGATGTTATTCGATACGCCTTGTCAATCAATAACCTTCCAAAAGAAGAGACAGTCATTATTGGAGATACAAAATTTGACCTCATAGGAGGTCAAATAGTTGGTATAAAAACTATGGCAGTTACTTGGGGATTTGGAGATCTAGATGACCTGCTTCTTTATTCACCAGATTATATTTGCCACACCCCTCTTGAAATTCTTTCAACATTAAAAAAATGAGAGTGGGACAGAAATCGGTAATTCTTTAGAATTCGATTTCGTCGTCCCACCTCCGCACAGTTGAGTAGGGCTGTAAAAGCTGATGAAATCAGCCTAGTAGAG
>NZ_CABFMD010000014.1 GCF_901875555.1 Streptococcus parasanguinis | reverse complement strand
GTTTATCAGTCTTGTCATAGGTAATACCTGGGGTATTTCCAGCTACTTCCTTAACAGTGTAAGTGTGTTCACCTTCTTCGGTGTACTCAATTGGTGCAAATGTTACTTTTCCGTTTTTGTTTGTAACAGTTTGAAGCTTGTTAGCACCCTCGTACAATTCAAAGCTGAATTCGCCATCTGTTAGATCACGTCCTGTCAGAGTTTTATCTAATTCGATGGTAGCTTGAGTTGCTTTAGGTTTTGCTTTTGGATTGACGATTGTCTTCGTCACTGATTTATCAGTTCCACTAAAGTCTTCAGCATTTACAACTGTATCCGCAACAGTAATCACATATCCAGCTGGTGCTTCAGATTCCGTTAAGATGTATTTATCTTTTAAAAGACCATTGACTGTGATATTCCCATCTTTATCGGTCACATATTCACCGATTACTTGGTTGTTGGCTTGACGTACCACTTTGAATTTAGCTCCAGCAAGTGGTTGATTTTCGTCGCCCACTTTATGGATATGAATGGTAAAGACATAACCGACACCAGAACCACCTGCAATTTGAACTGCAGCTTTGTTGATGGCTACTTTAGTTTCTATATCTTTCCCTTTTAAGGTAGCTTGGTTACTTAAAATTTCCCCATCGGCTGGTGAATAATTTAAGTGGACATCATACGTAATACGGTATTGATCCGTCTCACTGATATCTCCAAGATTCACAACAAATGATTGACCATTTTCACCAACAGTAATAGGATGTTCATTGGTTACATCCTTAGTATTATTAAATTGCCATTCACCATCGACATAAGACATCTCACCTTTTGTCACACGAAAACTATCTTTAACATAAGAAGCATTGGTAAATTGCAAATTGTCTTCTACGGTTACATTTTTAATATTTTGCTTTAGTTGGTTTACAGAAATGCCATAGGAAATAGTCTTAGGATCATCTGAGTGAACCCAACTTGTTTTCTTTAAAAGGTTTGGATTACCATCACCAACACCTTTAAAGGTAACTTTACCTGCAATAGTTGTTTTGTTGTTAACCGTCACTTCAACCGGAATTTCTCCTTGTTGAGGGTGCTTCTTGAAGTCGATACGAGCGTAGAAATAAAAATTACCATGTGTATCTGAATGTTTCTCTGCATAATCCGTATAAGTTAATGAAATCTTTTTATTATCCTTATCCACTGTTGCATGAGCAATGACTTCATTGGTCTGTTCATCTTTAATATCAAAGCTTTGTGATGTAATAATCAAAGCATCTGATACAGTGATATCGGTTGTATCCCCTGCTTTAACATCCTTACCGGCTAAGTTAAAGTCGGCATTGATTCGGAATGTTGCCCATTGTCCTAATTCCCAATCAAGATTCCCACCTTCATTGTTAGACACTTGAACATTTAAAATGGTATCTACAAATTTCCCAGTAATGGTTACTCCAGGTGTCTCGGCTGACGTTTTGGTCAGGCTGAGAGTGAAGAGAACCGTTAATAAAGCAAGGATAAATGTGAAAATTTTGATATTTTTTCTATTATCCATTTTATCTTCCCCTTTTTCCATAAAAAACCTATCCCCACGAAACAATATGGTAAAACTGGTCGAGATCTGTATAGGCTCCGTAAGATCTCCCACTCCCCAAATTGAGTCTTGAGAAAGACCTCCATATATTTGTTTTAGCAAGGAAAATATTTTAGTTTTAAAATTATTCCCTACAAGAGGAATTATAGCAAAAATAAAAAGCGGATTCAAGCTAAAAATAGTATTTTTTAGCACAAATTGTATATCAAATGGCTCATAAAGATTTTTTATTTTCAGAAAATAAACATGAAAATTACATGCAACTTACTGACTGAAAAGGAATTTTAAAAAAATTACGAATAATAGAATTGAAGGAACGCTTTTCAAAAAAGTGATGGTATAATAGAAGAGATAGAAACATTTTAGGATGAAAGAGGAATCATGATGACAAAAATTCGTGGATTTGAACTTGTATCAAGCTATACCAATCAGGACTTGCTTCCAAAACGAGAGACAGCACACGCAGCTGGTTACGACTTAAAGGTAGCAGAGCGTACAGTGATTGCACCAGGAGAAATCGTCCTCGTCCCAACTGGGGTCAAGGCCTATATGCAAGCGGGTGAGGTGCTCTATCTTTATGACCGTTCTTCAAATCCTCGTAAAAAGGGCTTGGTTTTGATTAACTCGGTTGGTGTCATTGATGGAGACTATTATGGCAACCCAGGAAATGAAGGACATATCTTTGCTCAGATGAAAAATATCACCGATCAAGAAGTTGTTCTTGAAGTGGGGGAACGTGTGGTTCAGGCTGTCTTTGCTCCTTTCTTAATTGCAGATGGAGATGAAGCAGACGGCGTTCGAACTGGTGGATTTGGATCAACAGGGCACTAAGATGAAGATTATCTTTGTCCGTCATGGAGAGCCAGATTACCGTGAGTTAGAGGAGCATTCCTATACTGGATTCGGGATAGATTTGGCTCCCTTATCTGAGAAGGGAAGGAAACAGGCTCAGGACCTTTGTCAAAACCCCTTGTTCCAATCAGCTGATCTGCTAGTAGCTTCAGGAGTGACGCGAGCTTTAGAAACAGCTTCTTATCTGGCTTGTGCTACGGGCCTACCTTTGAGGGTAGAGCCATTATTGCACGAATGGCAGGTTTATGAAACAGGTATAGAGAACTTTGAAACAGCTAGATGTCTGTTTTTAGAAAACAAGGGGAAGTTGCTCCCAAATTCTCCTGTTCAATATGAGACAGCTGTAGAGATGAAGTCTCGTTTTCTAGAATGCATGGCTAAGTATCGGGAACATCAAACTGTTGTAGTTGTAGCCCATCGCATGCTCATGCGTCAATTTGTACCGAATGAAACCATTGATTTTTGCCAAGTGATTGAGTGTGAGATAGAGATTTAGAAAGAGGTTTATCATCGCAAAGAAAAAAACGACATTTATTTGTCAAAATTGTGCTTATAATTCACCCAAATACCTAGGGCGCTGTCCTAACTGTGGTTCTTGGTCTTCCTTTGTCGAGGAGGTAGAGGTTGCAGAGGTCAAGAATGCGCGTGTGTCTTTGACAGGTGAGAAAACCAAGCCTATGAAACTGGCGGATGTGACCTCCATCAATGTCCATCGAACTAAGACCGAGATGGAAGAATTCAACCGCGTCCTTGGTGGCGGTGTGGTGCCAGGAAGTCTCGTCCTAATTGGTGGAGATCCAGGTATTGGAAAATCAACTCTTCTCTTACAAGTATCAACCCAGTTGTCTCAAGTAGGAACTGTTCTCTATGTCAGTGGCGAGGAGTCGGCCCAGCAGATCAAGTTACGGGCAGAGCGCTTGGGGGATATCGACAGTGAATTTTATCTCTACGCTGAGACCAATATGCAAAGCGTGCGTGCAGAAGTGGAACGCATCCAACCAGACTTTCTTATCATCGACTCCATCCAGACCATTATGTCTCCGGAGATTTCAGGGGTGCAGGGGTCAGTTTCTCAGGTACGAGAGGTAACAGCTGAGCTCATGCAGCTAGCCAAGACCAATAATATTGCCATCTTCATCGTCGGACATGTGACCAAGGAAGGAACCTTGGCTGGGCCTCGGATGTTGGAGCACATGGTGGATACGGTACTCTACTTTGAAGGAGAACGCCACCATACTTTCCGGATCCTGAGAGCGGTCAAAAACCGTTTTGGTTCGACCAATGAGATTGGGATTTTTGAGATGCAATCGGGTGGACTGGTCGAAGTCCTCAATCCCAGTCAGGTCTTTTTGGAAGAACGCTTGGATGGAGCGACTGGTTCGTCCATCGTAGTGACCATGGAAGGGACGCGTCCAATTCTTGCTGAAGTGCAGGCCTTGGTGACACCGACCATGTTTGGGAACGCCAAGCGGACGACAACGGGACTTGATTTTAACCGAGCTAGTTTGATTATGGCTGTTTTGGAAAAACGAGCGGGTTTGCTCCTTCAAAATCAGGATGCCTATCTTAAATCAGCTGGTGGTGTCAAATTAGATGAGCCTGCCATTGATCTGGCTGTTGCCGTTGCCATTGCCTCCAGCTACAAGGACAAGCCAACCAACCCGCAGGAGTGTTTTGTCGGAGAGTTGGGCTTGACCGGAGAGGTCCGTCGGGTCAATCGGATCGAACAACGGATCAATGAAGCGGCTAAACTTGGTTTTACCAAGATTTATGTTCCGAAAAATTCTCTGACGGGGATCACGACACCATCAGGGATCCAAGTGGTCGGTGTGAGTACACTAGCTGAAGTCTTGAAGAAAGTATTTTAATAGAAGAAAAGAGGCTGGGCAAAAGCTGTCCAGTCTTTGATGTTTGATAGGAATAACAGCATGACGCAGTGGTTGATTGGCATCTTTGTTCGCTTTTCAACCTCCAAAGACGACCTAATCAACTGTGCGGGGGTGGGAAGACGAACTCTTTTTAATTAGTTGGAGTTCTTTCCCACTCCCTTTTTTCAGATGTGACAGATGACAGGAGGTATCCCCTGACAGAAAGAATAGGATATGGTAAAATAATAGATGGTTTGAATTTCAAATGAATAAAGGAGAGACCATGTCTTATTTTGATAATTTTTTAACAGCCAACCAAGCTTATGTGGCGCTACATGGAGACCTCCGTCTTCCAATTAAGCCCAAGACACAAGTAGCCATTGTGACCTGTATGGATTCCCGTCTTCACGTGGCGCCTGCACTGGGCCTGGCTCTTGGAGATGCCCATATTTTGCGGAATGCTGGAGGGCGCGTGACCGATGACATGATCCGCTCCTTGGTTATTTCCCAGCAACAGATGGGTACCCGTGAAATTGTGGTCTTGCACCATACAGACTGTGGTGCTCAGACCTTTGAAAACGAGGGCTTCCGTCAGCATCTCAAGAAAGAACTGGGAGTGGATGTGGGTGATCGCGACTTCCTTCCCTTTCAAGACATTGAAGAGAGTGTCCGTGAGGATATGGAGCTTTTAAAGGCTTCTCCTTTGATTCCAGAGGATGTCGTGATTTCAGGAGCTGTGTATGATGTGGACACCGGATTGATCTCAGAAGTAAAATGAATTCAGTAAGGTAGAAATCGTAAAACGTTCTTCGCTAGCTTGTAAAAATATGCATGTATATTATGAAATGTTTCAGAAAACATTCTATTTTCCATTTCATTCTGTAACTAGTTTCAGAAAATTTCATTGACTTGCAGGCGATAAAACAGTATACTAGAAAAGCAATTTGATCTTCAAACTGCCGGCAACAAGGGGAATGAATCCGCTTTGAATTGGAAAAGAGTAGGGTTTGGAGTGGAAGAACTTCACACCCTTATTGTCGTCAGTTACCCTATTAAATAAAGACCTGTGAGACAAACACAGGCCTTTTTTTGCATAATTATAAATGTTCGCAGAATCCTTTCTGATTCAGATTCTCAGTAAGCTTCTCTTTGCTTCGAAAAAGCAGGTGATTCAAGAATTATTGTGATTTTTTATAGGTTCTCTTTCATATTTGTGTTACAATAAAACTACTATTATCGAAGGGAGACACTATGATTAATTCAATTGTTTCACAAGGCTTGATCTGGGCCATTCTTGGTTTGGGGATCTTTATGACCTTCCGAATTCTAGATTTTCCAGATATGACGACAGAAGGTTCCTTCCCGCTGGGAGGAGCGGTGGCGGTGACCTTGATTACCAAGGGGGTCAATCCCTTGGTGGCAACCTTAGCTGCCATTGGAGCAGGGTGTCTAGCGGGACTTGCGACCGGTCTTCTTTACACCAAGGGGAAAATCCCGACACTTTTATCGGGGATCCTCGTGATGACATCGTGTAACTCGGTTATTCTCTTTGTCATGCAACGGGCCAATCTGGGGCTTTTGGGTTATAAAAAAATTCAGGAATTTCTTCCCTTTGCTGGAGGATTCAATGAAATTTTAATTGGCTTGATTTTTGTAGGTCTCGTGATTCTCGGTTTGATTTTCTTCTTGGATACACGCTTGGGCCAAGCTTATATCGCGACGGGAGACAATCCTGATATGGCCAAAAGTTTTGGGATCAATACGGACCGAATGGAATTGATGGGTTTGGTGATTTCAAATGGAATTATTGCCCTTTCTGGTGCGCTGATGGCCCAGCAAGAAGGCTATGCGGATGCCTCACGTGGGATCGGGGTCATCGTTATTGGACTTGCTAGCCTCATTATTGGAGAGGTTCTCTTTTCAAATGTCACCTTGACAGAGCGCTTGCTTAGTATTGCAATTGGTTCCATCGCCTACCAATTTTTGATCTGGGCTGTGATCGCCCTTGGCATCAATACCAGCTACATTCGAATCTTCAGTGCCTTGATCTTGGCTATCTGTCTGATGATTCCAACCTTTAAAGGAAAAATCATGAAAGGAGCGAAACTCAGCAAATGACAGCAATTGTAGAATTAAAAAACGTCACCAAGGCTGTGAGCAATGGGATGAATGAAGAAAAAGTCATTCTGGATGATGTCTCCTTGGAAATTCGAGAGCATGATTTTATCACGATTTTGGGGGGCAATGGAGCTGGAAAATCAACCCTTTTTAATACGATTGCAGGGACCCTTCCAGTGAGCAGTGGAAAGATCTATATTCTGGGGGAAGATGTGACCAATTACTCTCCTGAAAAGAGAGCCAAGTATCTATCACGGGTCTTTCAAGATCCGAAAATGGGAACTGCACCTCGGATGACGGTCGCGGAAAACCTCTTGGTTGCTAAGTTCCGTGGAGAAAAACGGGGCTTGATTCCGCGTCATTTGGCAAGCTATAAAGAAGAGTTTCAAACAGTTCTTGCTAAGATCGGCAATGGCTTAGAAAAGCATATCGACACAGCGGTTGAATTTCTTTCAGGGGGACAACGCCAGGCCTTGAGTCTGTTGATGGCTACACTGAAACGTCCCGAACTCTTGTTGCTAGACGAACACACAGCCGCCTTGGATCCAAAAACGAGTCAGGCTCTGATGACTTTGACAGATGAATTTGTGAAACAAGACGCTCTCACAGCCCTGATGATCACCCACCGTATGGAAGATGCGTTGAAATATGGTAATCGCTTGATTGTCATGAAAGACGGGCACATTATCCAAGACCTCAACCAAGAAGAAAAAGCTCAAATGAGTATCGCAGACTACTATCAATTGTTTGAGAAAGAATAAGATACAAAGGGCGTAGCGGATACAGTCAAAATAGGGAGTAGGACAGAAGCGGTATCATTCATGAACGCTTCGTTGTCCTGCCTCCTTTTTATTTTCTAAAAAACAAATGATAGCTTATAAATATACTATATGAATTGAACGGGGTGCCTTATAAAAGGGGAACTCTTATAAATAGTTCTTTAAAAAACCGTATAAAAATAGAAACTAGTTTCAGGTGGAATCGCTTGCTAAAGAGAAGAAGGAGACGTATAATATAAATAGAAGGATAAAGAAGGGACTGGTCACCATGACTGATCAAGATTATTAGTGGTTACTTCGTTTTAGGTCTGTTTTTCTGACATTTGTTGATGCTCTTTTCTAAAAGAGCCGTTGGGCTATGTATCGAATCGATTGGACAGTCGGGCAAGCCTGCTAAGTTTGTCGGATCATATGAGAAAACGTGGAAATAGTTGGTAGAAGCTTTTGTGAAGGTTTTCAAACTTCAATGTGTCCAATCGAACATTCATTGAAATGTAGGATTGCAAAGAAAACCTCTGGTATTTTCCAAAAATACTATTACATGAAATAAACGTCAAAAAACATTGTTGTATTAGCCGAAAGGTTAATGGCACCATGTCGGAAAAACAGACCTGGCCTCTAGTCCCGTAAGACTGGGGGCCCTTCCTATTCGCAAACTCAAAAAGGAGGTGAGAGGATGGGGTTGTCGTATGCACAAGACTACAGTTGTAGAGATCATTTTAGAAAGAGAGCGTTGGAGCGCTTTGGAGTGGATGATCAACACCTGAAACGTTGGATCAATCAACACCTGCCATCTCTCTCGCCTTATGAGAGTGATGTGCTCCAACCTGCTGATACAAAAACTTATGTATCGAGTGATGGTGTCATCTTTGTCTGTAACATCAAAAGCCGAGAATTTATCACTTGTTTTAAGGCGGTGAATTACCAGGAAAACAGTGAGGAAGACGAGGCTTATACAGACATTCATGAAAGCAATGTCTCTGACTTTAAAAAGGATCTCACCCACTTGCTCAATCGCTACCGACTCAAGGAAGCTAAGGAGCTGTTTGAAAATATCGAGGATGATTTAGATGACTTTTATCATCTCTCTCAAGCGGTGAAGACGGGTCAATTGAGTGAGCGCAATTTTAAGCGTCTTGAGGAATTGCTCAGTAAGTTTCATGTGATCAAGGCTGCGATGCGGATCATTGAAAATAAGCGGGGAGATTATCATCTTTAGAGGGTCTTTTCCTCCTAAAAATAGGCGCCTAGAAGCCCTTTCATCTGTTTCAGATGAGGGGGCTTTTTGCTAGGGTGTGTTTTTGAAAAAAATAGAAAAAAATTGTATAATAGAATAGATATGCAAGAATTTGCAAAGCTGTAATTCGACTTGGGCAACCAAGGACCGTAAGTATTAAAATAATCACACTAAAGGAGAAAACAGTGAGTAGTATTAAATTAGTCACTCTTGGCGGTGTTCGAGAAAATGGAAAAAATCTCTACGTCGCCGAAGTGAACGATTCAATTTTTATCTTGGATGCAGGGTTGAAGTATCCAGAAAATGAGCAACTTGGGGTGGATGTCGTTATCCCCAATATGGATTATCTTTTTGAAAATAAGGACCGCATTGCGGGTGTTTTCTTGACCCATGGTCATGCGGATGCCATTGGGGCCTTGCCGTATCTTTTGGCTGAAGCGAAAGTCCCTGTATTTGGGACAGAGTTGACCATTGAATTGGCTAAGCTCTTTGTCAAAGGCAATGATAGTGTCAAGAAATTCAACGACTTCCATGTCATCGATCAGAATTCTGAGATTGATTTTGGTGATGCCGTCGTATCTTTCTTTCAAACGACCCACTCCATCCCTGAAAGTATCGGGATTGTTATCAACACCCCTGAGGGCAATATCGTCTATACCGGAGACTTTAAATTTGACCAAACTGCCAGCGAGTCTTATGCGACAGACTTTGCTCGCCTAGCTGAGATTGGACGCGAAGGCGTGCTCGCTCTCTTGAGTGACTCGGCCAATGCAGATAGCAAGATTCAAGTTGCTAGTGAGCAAGAAGTGGGCGATGCCATCTTAGATACGATTGCAGACTGGGATGGTCGTGTGATCGTAGCGGCTGTAGCCAGCAACCTTTCTCGGATCCAGCAGGTCTTTGACGCAGCGGCTGAGACTGGCCGCCGGGTGGTCTTGACAGGGTTTGATGTGGAAAACATTGTCCGTACAGCCATTCGCTTGAATAAATTATCTCTTGCCAACGAAAAACTCTTGATCAAGCCAAAAGAAATGAGCCGTTTCGAGGATCATGAATTGATCATTTTGGAAACAGGCCGAATGGGTGAGCCAATCAATGGCTTGCGCAAGATGTCTATTGGTCGTCACCGCTATGTGGAAATCAAAGATGGGGACCTGGTCTACATCGTCACAACGCCGTCTATTGCCAAAGAAGCAGTGGTGGCTCGTGTAGAAAACATGGTCTACCAAGCAGGTGGAGTTGTCAAATTGATCACGTCAAGCTTGCGCGTATCTGGTCATGGTAACGCACGGGACTTGCAGTTGATGATCAACCTTCTTCGTCCTAAATATCTCTTCCCAATCCAAGGAGAATACCGTGAATTGGATGCCCATGCGCGAGTGGCGATGGAAGTCGGTATCTTGCCTGAAAATATCTTTATTCCAAAACGTGGAACGGTGATGGAGTACGAAAAGGGAGACTTCGTACCTGCCGGTAGTGTCTCAGCAGGCGATGTCATGATTGATGGGAATGCCATTGGTGATGTGGGCAATATCGTCCTTCGTGACCGCAAGGTCTTGTCAGAAGACGGGATCTTTATCGTGGCGATCACGGTGAATCGCAAAGAGAAGAAAATTATTTCTAAAGCGCGCGTGCACACCCGTGGTTTTGTCTATGTCAAGAAGAGTCGGGATATTCTTCGTGAAAGCTGTGAATTGGTCAACCAAAGCGTCGAAGATTATTTGACACAAGACAGTTTTGACTGGGGTGAGTTAAAAGGTTTGGTACGCGACAACTTGTCTAAATTCTTATTTGAACAAACCAAACGTCGTCCAGCCATTTTACCAGTTGTGATGGAAGTGAAATAATAGTAGAAAACGAAACGCTTGGCGAGCAAAGGCTTGCCGAGTGTTTTTAACAGTAGAAAGAGGAAAGCAAATGGCAGTTATGCAGATTGAGTATTATTCAGAAGCTTTGAAGATGGAGTGGGGCGTGTCCGTTCTTTATCCTGATGCGTCGCGCGTGGAGGATCCAGCGGATACGGATATTCCGGTTCTCTATCTTTTACACGGGATGAATGGGAATCACCACTCCTGGTTGAAGCGGACCAATGTGGAGCGCATTCTGCGCAATACCAATCTGATCGTGGTCCTACCCAACACCAATAATGGCTTTTACACAGACACCCAGTATGGCTACAACTACTACACGGCCATTGCGAAAGAATTGCCAGAGACTCTTTCTCGCTTCTTCCCGAATATGACCAAGAAACGGGAGAAAACTTTTATCGCAGGCTTGTCGATGGGAGGCTATGGCTCAATGCTCTTGGCCCTCAAGACCAATCGTTTCTCTCATGCGGCTAGTTTTTCAGGAGCTTTGAGTTTCCACGATCGAGATTTTGAAAACAATGACTTGGAGCAACCAGCTTTTTGGAAGGGGATTTTTGGAGAGCTTGAGGACTGGACGACCAGTCCCTATTCGCTAGAGACTGCTGCTAAAGAGTTTTCAGATAAGAAAACCAAATTCTGGATCTGGTGTGGGGAGCAGGATTTCCTTTATGAAGCCAATAATTTTGAAGTCAAGGAATTAGAAAAGTTAGGCTTGGATGTCACCTATACCCACAGCCCAGGCAAGCACGAATGGTTCTACTGGGAACGTGAATTGGAGCACTTTTTACAAACCCTACCAATCGACTTTGAATTAGAAGAACGGTTAAACTAAGATACAAAGCCCGTGTTCGTTTACTAAAAGCTAAAAGTCAGAGCATTTGTTCTGGCTTTTTTTATATATAGGAAGAAAAGCTAGAAAGGCCACTTATTCATTTCAGTCCCGCTTTCTTTGTGGTATAATAGGAGCGATTGAATAAATGCGCTAGAAATAGCGAACAAGATAAGAGGAGAGAAATATGACTAAAGATATTCGTGTGCGTTATGCACCAAGTCCAACTGGACTACTACACATCGGAAATGCTCGTACCGCATTGTTTAACTACTTGTACGCGCGCCATCATGGCGGAACCTTTATCATCCGTATCGAAGATACGGACCGCAAGCGTCACGTCGAAGATGGTGAACGTTCACAGCTTGAAAACCTTCGTTGGTTGGGCATGGACTGGGATGAAAGCCCTGAGACGCACGAAAACTATCGCCAATCAGAACGGTTGCCCCTTTACCAAAAATACATTGACCAACTCTTGGCTGAAGGAAAAGCTTACAAATCTTATGTGACAGAAGAAGAATTGGCAGCGGAACGTGAACGCCAAGAAGCTGCTGGTGAAACACCTCGCTACATCAACGAATACCTTGGCATGAGCGAAGAAGAAAAAGCAGCTTATATCGCAGAGCGTGAAGCGGCAGGTGTGGTTCCAACAGTTCGTTTGGTAGTGAATGAGTCTGGTATCTACAAATGGCATGATATGGTCAAAGGCGATATCGAGTTTGAAGGCGGCAATATCGGTGGGGACTGGGTTATCCAAAAGAAAGATGGTTACCCAACTTATAACTTTGCCGTTGTGATCGATGACCACGATATGCAAATCTCTCATGTCATCCGTGGAGATGACCACATCGCCAACACTCCAAAACAACTCATGGTCTATGAAGCGCTTGGATGGGAAGCTCCTGAGTTCGGTCACATGACCTTGATTATCAACTCTGAAACGGGTAAGAAGTTGTCTAAACGGGACACCAATACCCTTCAGTTCATCGAAGACTATCGTAAGAAAGGGTACCTTCCAGAAGCAGTCTTTAACTTTATCGCTCTTCTTGGTTGGAACCCTGGTGGAGAAGACGAAATCTTCTCTCGTGAAGAACTCATCAAACTCTTTGATGAACACCGCCTCAGCAAGTCTCCAGCAGCTTTCGACCAAAAGAAAATGGACTGGATGAGCAATGAGTATATCAAGAATGCTGATCTAGCGACTATCTTTGAAATGGCCAAACCATTCCTCGAAGAAGCAGGACGTTTGACAGACAAGGCTGAGAAATTGGTGGAACTCTACAAACCACAAATGAAGTCAGTGGATGAAATCGTTCCATTGACAGACCTTTTCTTCTCAGACTTCCCAGAGTTGACAGATGCAGAGAAAGAAGTCATGGCTGGTGAAACCGTGCCAACTGTACTTGAAGCCTTCAAAGCGAAACTCGAAGCTATGTCAGACGATGAGTTTGTGGCTGAAAATATCTTCCCACAAATCAAAGCGGTTCAAAAAGAGACTGGTATCAAAGGAAAGAACCTCTTTATGCCAATCCGTATTGCCGTTTCAGGTGAAATGCATGGTCCAGAATTGCCAGATACCATCTACTTGCTTGGTCGCGAAAAATCTATTCAACACATCGAAAGCATGTTGAAAAAAATCAAATAACTAGCGAAAACCTCATTTACATGAGGTTTTTGTTTTTTCATTCAAAGTTTTATTGTAGAAAAGTTTTTTAAAAAAATTCCCCAGTTCAACAAAAAAAGAATATGAAAACGGATTTCTTTATGTAAAGAAAAAATTTTTTAAAAAAATACTAATAATTGAGGATAATTGCTTGAAATATTTGAAAAGTGGTCTATAATATAAAGGAAATAGAAAATGTACTAAGGAGACAGAAATGTTTTTTAAGCGTTCAAACGGTGAATTCCGTGAAACGGATCGTGTGACTCGTTTTAAATTGATCAAGTCGGGTAAGAACTGGTTGCGTGCAGCAACTTCTAACTTTGGTCTTTTGAAAGTAATCCGCGGTCAGGTCGAAGAAACTGTAGTAGCTGAAGTTCGTGAAGATGAAGTATCAGCAACAGAAATGACAAGCCGAGGCTTGCTCAAAGGGATTGTAGCAGCAGGGGCTGTTCTTGGTGCAGCTACAGTAGCGAATACTGCTAAAGCTGATCAAAATGGATCAGACGTTGCGACAGCATCTGAACTTTCAAGTGAAGCTCTTGTAGAGCAAGGAAGTACTGTACTTGGTACAACTTCAACGACTGAATCTACAACAGAATCAGCAAGTGCATCTACATCAGCAAGCACTTCAACATCTGTAAGTGTCTCTGTATCTGAGTCAGCTTCATTGAGCGAACAAGGATCTGCAGAACTTTCAGCTGCTCTTAGCGAATCAGCTGTAGCAACTTCATCTGAAGCTGCTTCAGACGCATCTACAACAGCTACTAAATCTGAAGATAAAGTTGTCCTAGAGCAAAATACTTCAGAAGCAGCCTTGTTGAACAAGATCGCAGGAGATTACTCAGCAACTGTTTCAGCTCCAGAAAAGAAAGCAGCACTTGATGCTGCCATCGCTAAAGTTCAAACAGAATTGACAGCAAGCAACAGCTTGATTAACGCTAATGCTTCAGCTCAATCATACGCTGAGCAACGCGAACGTTTGAGCAAGTCAGTAGATGATATGATGGCAACCTTGACTGCAGCAGGATTTACTGGTAACACAACAGTAAATGGTTCTCCAGCAGTTTATGCGCAATTGGATGCTATTGCTACATCAAGCACAAATCCATCTGGTGTTGCTGTAACTCCAGGAATGTCAGATCCAAACGGTGCGAGCCTTACAGATCGTACACAAACGATCCCTTCAGGATACGCAGCTGACCCAGCTTCAGGTCGTTTGACATTTGGTATTTGGAATCTTTCTTCATACAACCAACTTTACAACAAAAACTACTACATTACATTGTCTGTAGACAAGACAAATAGTGCATCAAATCCAAATGTATTTGTTCGTTTGGTTGATAAAACAACTGGTAGTGAAGTTGCGAATACAACATTAAGTAATGCTGTTGCTGCCAAAGAAATCAATCTTGGTGACCTTTCAAGTCAGAAGTACTATCCATACCTTGTTTATAATGCTTCTACTGATGGAAATCCGTCTAGTGTCGATATCATTATCAAGCACAATGAAGAATTGAATCCTAGCGGTTTTGATTACAAGACAGAGCAAGTCTATGACTACCTTTCACCTGCTAACCAAGGTGAAAAGAAACCGAACGTTGAAATTGCTGTACCATCAACTAAGATGAATCAAACAACTCACTATAAAGTGGTTGATACAACTTCATCAACTTATGATGCATCACGTTCTAAAGCAGATACAACAACTCAAAGCTACAAACCAACTGGTAATGAAACAGAACTTGCTTCATATACTCAAACAGGTATCCAAGGTCAAAACTATACTGCATCAAATCCTCGTAAATTTGATGGTTATGTTTTGTATCAACAAGCTGATGCTTCAACTATGTCTGGTGAATTAGGTAACACTGTAGGTACTAAATATGCCGAACTCAAGGGTAGCCGTCAACATTACTATGTAAAACGGATTCGTGAAATTGTTGCTAACGATGGTTCAACAGTTACTAAGATTTATGTATTGGATCCATCTGCTGTTTCTACTTATAATGAATCAGTAATGGCAAATAACACTGATACAACTGGATATACACTTGTTTACACTAGTCCAGTGATTAAACCAGGTGACAAGTATATTCCTGCAGCAACAAATATGGAAGCTGATAAACGTCTCGTTTCAAGCAAGAACGGTGACTACCAATTGTCTGTTTCTCCATGGCACAATCCAGATAAACCAAATGAAGGTTTAGTATATATTACAGGTTGGTATACAGCTGGTCATTACAATGATGCAAATTATATGTTCACTGATGAACCTAAGGGAACTCAGAACTCAACACCTGGTGGTAATACGCAAAATGTTATCGGTGGACGTACGAAATATGCTATCGTTGAAGCAACAGGTAAGATTTACACTGATTCTTTCGGTAATCCAAAGAAATCTACAAGCGGATTTGGTAACCAATACTCAATTCCATCAGCAAGTGAAAAACCATCTGGTGATACCGTACACTACTACCGTAAGATGGATAATTCTGAGTCTGCATCTCAATCACAATCGCAATCTAACTCACAATCATTATCTGAATCAGAAGTTGCTTCTAAGTCACAATCTGTTTCACAATCACAATCAACATCTGAAAAGACTTCTAAATCAATTTCTGAATCTGCATCAGCATCGTTGAGCGAATCGACACGTGAATCAGCTTCAGCGTCAACAAGCCAATCAGCATCATTGAGCAAATCGGCTTCAGTAAGTGCATCAACGTCAGCAAGTCAATCAGCATCATTGAGCACATCGGCTTCAGTAAGTGCATCAACGTCAGCAAGTCAATCAGCATCATTGAGCACATCGGCTTCAGTAAGTGCATCAACATCAGCAAGCCAATCAGCCTCATTGAGCACATCGGCTTCAGTAAGTGCATCAACGTCAGCAAGCCAATCAGCCTCATTGAGTACATCGGCTTCAGTAAGTGCATCAACATCAGCAAGCCAATCAGCCTCATTGAGTACTTCAGCTTCAGTAAGTGCATCTACAACTCAAAGCAACTCTGAATCAAATACTGAATCAGCGTCACAATCTATTTCAGAATCACGTTCTGAGTCAGCATCAATTTCATTATCTGAATCAGTATCATTGTCTGAATCATTGTCTGAATCAGCTTCAACATCAGCATCTGAGTCAGCTTCAACGTCAGGAAGCCAGTCAGCATCATTGAGTACATCGGCTTCAGTAAGTGCATCAACGTCAGCAAGCCAATCAGCATCATTGAGTACATCGGCTTCAGTAAGTGCATCAACGTCAGCAAGCCAATCAGCGTCATTGAGCACCTCGGCTTCAGTAAGTGCATCAACGTCAGCAAGCCAATCAGCATCATTGAGCACCTCGGCTTCAGTAAGTGCATCAACGTCAGCAAGCCAATCAGCGTCATTGAGTACATCAGCGTCTGAATCAGCTTCAACGTCAGCAAGTCAATCAGCATCATTGAGTACTTCAGCGTCTGAATCTGAGTCAGCATCACAATCTATTTCAGAATCACAATCTGAGTCAGCATCAATTTCATCATCTGAATCAGCATCATTGTCTGAATCATTGTCTGAATCAGCTTCAACATCAGCATCTGAATCAGCATCAACATCAGCAAGCCAATCAGTATCATTGAGTACATCGGCTTCAGTAAGTGCATCAACATCAGCAAGCCAATCAGCCTCATTGAGCACATCGGCTTCAGTAAGTGCATCAACGTCAGCAAGCCAATCAACATCATTGAGCACATCGGCTTCAGTAAGTGCATCAACGTCAGCAAGCCAATCAGCATCATTGAGCACATCGGCTTCAGTAAGTGCATCAACATCAGCAAGCCAATCAGCCTCATTGAGTACCTCAGCATCTGCATCTGAGTCAGCATCACAATCTATTTCAGAATCACAATCTGAGTCAGCATCAGTATCATTGAGCGAATCAGTATCAGTATCTCAATCATTGTCTGAATCAGCATCAACATCAGCGTCTGAGTCAGCTTCAACATCAGTAAGCCAATCAG
>NZ_CABFMD010000013.1 GCF_901875555.1 Streptococcus parasanguinis | reverse complement strand
TCTACCAAGTCACGACCTGTCAACTCTTTTGTCAACTCAATTGTTGCAGTCGTTGCGTTTGGTGTGAAGGCATTGGTAAATGTTTTGCTTTCTGGATAGACAATTACTGCCTTCAAGGCATCTCCATCACGAGTAACTTTAACAGTCACTTGTTTTTCAGAAGCATCGTAAGTAATCGTAGCATTATTTCCTTTGACTTCCTTCACAGTGTAGGTGTGTTCACCTTCTGCTGTGTATGAAATCGCATCAAATCTTACTTTGCCATCTTTGTTGGTAACAGTTTGAAGCTTGTTAGCACCTTCGTACAATTCAAAACTAAACTCGCCGTCTACCAAGTCACGACCTGTCAACTCTTTTGTCAACTCAATTGTTGCAGTCGTTGCGTTTGGTGTGAAGGCATTGGTAAATGTTTTGCTTTCTGGATAGACGACTACTGCCTTCAAGGCATCTCCATCACGAGTGACTCTAACAGTCACTTGTTTTTCAGAAGCATCGTAAGTAATAGTGGCATTATTTCCTTTGACTTCCTTCACAGTGTAAGTATGTTCACCTTCTGCCGTGTAAGAAATCGCATCAAAGGTTACTTTGCCAGATTTGTTTGTAACAGTTTGAAGTTTGTTTGTACCTTCGTACAATTCAAAGCTAAATTCGCCATCTACCAAGTCACGACCTGTAAGGGCCTTATCTAATTCGATGACCGCACTGGTTGGTGTCGGTTCTTTGACAATTTTCTTGTTTGTAACTTTTTTAAGAGCTGTTTTCGTTGTCCCAAAATCTTCCGCTTTAACTTCAATTGGAGTTGCATCCAATTCATATCCTTCTGGAGCTTTTGTTTCAACTAATTGGTAGGCTGTATTCAACAAGCCACCAATACTTGCTTCTCCCTTTGCATTGGTTGTCAACTTACCGACAACGGCACCTGTTGCAACACGGATTACATTAAATTCCGCACCTGCTAAAGCAGTGTTTTCATCTTGGCTATCAACTTTCTTGAGGTTGATGGAGAAGGTATAACCTTGGGCTTCCCCACCAGCAGTTTGATAAACGAATGGGTTGCTTTTCGTTTCAGTAACTTTTTGAGCCTTCAAGCTTACATTATTGAGGAACTTTTCCCCATTTGCAGGGGTATAAGGAATCTTCACCTTATAGACAATCAAGTAACCTTCGCCTTGGGATACATTTCCCAGGCTGACGTTGAAGCTCTTCTTATCTGCTCCAAACTCAACTGGCATGTTAACGACTTGCCCATTTTTTAAATCTAATTTATGCGAACTGTTAACGACCCAATTCCCTTTTTTAATCACAAAGGAATCTTCTACGTAGCTCATTCCTTCTGTTTGCAATTGGTCAGATACAACCGCTTCAGTTAACGGCGCATTCGCTGCATTGACACGCACTTCATATTGACGTGTAATGCTACCATCTGCTAAGGTTTCTGTTCCCCAGCTAACCTTGTCCAAGATCTTTTCAGCATTCCCTGGGTCAACTACAAAGTCAACTTTTCCTACAGGGACAGGATTGTTATCCACATTCAAGGTAATTGGCACCTTGCTTGGAGATTCGGTTGCAGGCTCTACCCGAACTGCAAAGAACATACTTCCTGAAATATTTGATTTCGTTTCCACATAATTTTCATAGGTCAAGGTGATGGTTTTATTTGCAGCATTAATGACTGCCTTTGCAACCACTGATTGACCATCCGGACTCATGACATCAAATGTCTGATCCTTAATAAATTTTAAATTCTGAGGGAGGGCAATGACCGCTTGATCCCCAGATTTGACTCCGTTCGGAACATTGAAAGTTAGATCAACCTTAATGTCCGTATACTGGTCCACGGGTGACTTAGCAGGTGTGATCGTTTTACTTGTAATTTGGATCTTTCCTGTTGCACCATCAGCATTGGCCGACCGAATGTTGGACAAACCAAAGACACTAGCTAAAACTAATACTAAGGTCAGTATTATTTTTAAGCTTTTTTTCATCATAAACTCCTTTTTTCTTTTTGTTTCTCCAATATATCACTAATTAGAGTAATATACGAAAAAAATTTTACTATATTCAGCATATAAATGCAAGAATAATCAACTAAAATTACCAACATTCTTTCAGTTATCATATTATTTGCTTTTCCTATGAATTTCAGCTAGATTCCAAAGCTTTTTTTCCTATAGTATGGTAAAATAGAAATGAAATCTTCACGAAGGAGAATACTATGGAAAAACAAACCGTTGCAGTATTGGGTCCTGGTTCATGGGGAACAGCCCTTTCACAAGTCCTCAATGATAACGGCCATGAAGTCCGTCTCTGGGGGAACATCCAAGAACAAATCGATGAAATCAATACCACCCATACCAATCAACGCTATTTCAAAGATATCGTTATTAGCGATCAAATTACAGCTACGACAGATCTCAAAGCAGCCTTGGACGGTGTAGATGCCATCCTCTTTGTGGTCCCTACAAAGGTGACCCGTTTGGTGGCGAAACAAGTCGCTGAAACACTGGATCACCCTGTAACAGTCATGCACGCTTCCAAGGGACTAGAACCTGGTACACACGATCGGATTTCTCAAATCCTTGAAGAAGAGATCCCTGCTTCTCTTCGCAGTGAAGTAGTGGTCGTTTCTGGACCGAGTCACGCCGAAGAAACCATCGTACGGGACATCACCCTCATTACAGCTGCCTCAAAAGATTTAGAAGCCGCACGCTATGTTCAAGAACTCTTTAGCAATCACTACTTCCGCCTCTACACCAACACAGATGTCATCGGTGTAGAAACAGCTGGTGCCTTGAAGAATATCATCGCGGTCGGAGCTGGAGCATTGCACGGTCTTGGTTACGGGGACAATGCCAAAGCAGCTATCATCACGCGCGGTCTCGCTGAAATCACGCGTCTCGGTGTGAAGCTTGGGGCTAGCCCCTTGACCTATAGCGGTTTATCTGGGGTTGGTGACTTGATCGTTACTGGTACTTCTGTTCATTCTCGCAACTGGCGAGCTGGGGATGCTCTCGGACGTGGTGAAAAGCTCGAAGACATCGAAGCCAACATGGGCATGATCATTGAAGGGATCTCTACGACCAAAGTCGCCCATGAACTGGCGCAAGAATTAGATGTCTACATGCCGATTACACAGGCCATTTACCAAGTCATCTACGAAGGAAAAGATATCCGTGAAGCCATCCACCACATGATGAGCAATGAATTTAAAGAAGAAAATGAGTGGAAATAAAGCAGCCATTCTTCCATCAAACCGACCTTTCAGAAAGGAAATGATATGACGAAAGTTAGAAAAGCAGTCATCCCTGCTGCTGGATTGGGAACCCGATTTCTTCCAGCTACCAAAGCTTTGGCAAAGGAAATGTTGCCAATCGTAGACAAACCAACCATCCAATTTATCGTGGAAGAAGCCTTAAAATCTGGAATTGAGGAAATCCTCGTCGTAACTGGTAAAGCCAAACGCTCGATCGAAGACCATTTCGATTCTAACTTCGAATTGGAATACAACCTCGAGCAAAAAGGCAAGACCGATCTCCTCAAGTTGGTCAATGATACAACGGCTATCAACCTCCACTTCATCCGTCAAAGTCACCCTCGTGGCTTAGGAGATGCTGTTCTTCAAGCCAAGGCTTTTGTTGGAAACGAGCCTTTTGTCGTTATGTTGGGAGATGATCTGATGGACATCACTAATGACGATGCCTTGCCATTGACCAAACAATTGATGAATGACTACGATGAAACCCATGCATCCACTATCGCTGTGATGGAAGTCCCTCACGAAGAGGTTTCCTCTTACGGGGTCATTGCTCCTCAAGGCGAAGGCATTAATGGTCTCTATAGCGTTGAGACCTTTGTCGAAAAACCAGCTCCAGAAGATGCACCGAGTGATCTCGCTATCATTGGGCGCTACCTCTTGACTCCAGAGATCTTTGACATTCTTGCAAATCAAGAACCAGGTGCTGGAAATGAAATTCAATTGACAGATGCGATTGACACCCTCAATAAGACCCAACGAGTCTTTGCCCGTGAATTTAAAGGCCAACGCTACGATGTAGGTGACAAGTTTGGTTTCATGAAGACATCAATCGACTATGCCTTGAAACATCCTCAAGTCAAAGACGATCTCAAACAGTACATTATCGATCTTGGTAAGAAATTAGAAGCATCTGAAAAAACTGCAGACTAAAAGGAGTGGGATTTGATTCCCACTCCTTTTAATGTAGACAAACTATTTTAAAGTAGAATAAGTTAATCCATTCTGCAAAAAATATAAATTTGCGACAATTCTTAGAATGATTCAAGAAAATGACGAAACTTTCCGCCGTGAGAAAAGTACTTGAAACAACGATGTTTCTAGTACTAGGGATTATTGAGAGTAAAACAGTTTGGGAAACTGTTTTAGCCTGAGCCAAGAAACAAAAGAGCGAAGAGGCTCAATAAGAATTGAACACGGGCTGCGGATCGTGTCAAAAAGATAAGCTCTCCTAGAATCTAAAGATTCTTCGTCAAACTTCCTATTTTGACTTTATCCGCAGACGCCCTTTGTATCTTGATTTAGTCATGGAACTTCCTGGATTGCTGAAATCATCCACTGGATAATTTCACCTAACGTCCGTACTCACCTAAGGAAAGTTTTTAATATGACTTTGTCCTCAATCTGAAGAGACTGGGACAAAAGTCCTAGCCTCTCAATTATCTTTGGACTGTCGAGTAAGACGCAGTGGTTGAGTGCTCAAAGCACTGCTTTGAGGTGGCGGATAGAACTTGCGAAGCAAGTATCCTAAGTCTTTGTTCGCTTTTTAAGCTGCAAAGATGCCCTATGTTGACGGAAACTATGTTTCCTTTATCTGCAACCTTCAACAGTCTCCCAGACTGTTGAAGCTGTGCGAAGGTGGGACGACGAAATCGAATTCTAATGAATGACCGATTTCTGTCCCACTCTCTTTTCTCTCTATTCCTTCTAAAAAAGATTCAATAAGTTTCCTAAGAAATAGGCTAGGAGGCCCAAATAGACAAGGGCTGAGCTGAGCTGATAGCTCCGCTTCATGAAGCGGGCTTCTCCCCTCACTGGAAAGACATAGGCCAGCAATACTCCAGCTACTAAGCCACCGATGTGCCCCGCCATACTGATCCCTGGCATAAAGCTAAAGATCAAATTGACCAGAATCAAGCTGGTATAAGACTGACTCAAGTGACGGATATAGGGACTTTGGACAATAAATCGGAGCGCTCCAATGGTCCCAAACAGTCCGAAGAGGGCTGTAGAAGCCCCTGCTGCGACAACATCTGGTGTAAAAATCGCAACAAAAACATTGCCCATTATACCTGATAAGAGATAGATCGCCAAGAAAGCTTTCGATCCGAAGAGATCCTCTGCCAGACGGCCCAAGTAATAAAGAGTGATCATATTGAGCACAAAATGCTCCAAGCCGATATGTACAAAAACGGCCGTCAGAAGGCGCCATAACTGGCTTGAATCTGCTTTTATAATGTCACCAACCACCCCGCCACTATAGAACACCGCAGCACCCGTTTGGTAGTCTCCTCCAAATCGGATAAACATAGAAAGAAAAACTGCCGTTGTGACCAGCAACAGGATGCTGGTCACAGGATACCGACGATCATAGATGTGTTTCATAGACTAGTACCTCCTGAACGGCTATATCAAAAGAATCCGGCTGGAATTCCCCCTCTTGGATGGAATAAATGGTGCTGACCGTTTTCCCGCTATAATCGGCTAAATAACGGTCATAATAACCTGCACCATAGCCAATCCGGTAGCCTTCTGATTGAAAGACCACTCCCGGTACATGGATCAGATCAATCTCTGATTTATCCACAACCTTACCCTGTTCATTGGGCTCCAGCAAACCAAAACGTGTTTTTTCTAAAATTTCTGGATCGTATTCCACAAATTCCATCCGACCTTGTGGATAGGTCCGAGGCACACAAACACGTTTCCCATCTTGAAGAGCCGCTTGGATCAAGCTAGCTGTGGAAAATTCATGACCCATAGACAGATAGGTGGCTAGGGTCTTGGCTTCCTGAAAGGCAGAAAGCTGGGTGAAACGCTGGGTTAATTGGCTATCTGCCTCTGCTTTCACTGATTGAGGCAACTCTTTCATGGCTGCGATGGTCTTATTTCGTAGTATTTTCTTCATGCTGACTCCTTTTGTCTAGCTTTCATTGTACCATTTTTTCAGGACATCCGAAATCATTCCACACAGGAACATAAAAAATCCAACTCCAGGCGGAGTTGGATGAAGGGATTATTGGTTGGCTTTCATTTTCAAAAACTTACCGATATGTTCGACAGCAAACGGTAGAGCTGCCTCATTTGGGCTCATCTTTGGATGGTGCAGAGCATAAGGGGTATCAATCCCCAACCAGAACATGACACCTGGGACCTTGCTCAAGAGGAAGCCAAAGTCTTCTCCTGTCATCGCTGGCAAAATATCAATCAGGTGAACGTCTTCCTCAGCTGCGAAAAAGTCCATGAGTTCTTTGGCCAATTCTGGTTGGTTTTCCACAGGCAGGTAGCCCCCTTGCTTGAGTTCCAGATCTAATTTTACATCAAAAGCAGCTGCAACTCCTTCTGCGATGGCTTTGACTCGTTTTTGAGTCAGGAGGTTCATCTCCATGGTCAAGGTCCGAATGGTCCCATGAAGGAAGGCCGTCTCAGCAATCACATTATTGGTCGTTCCTGCATGCATGGAACCAAAGGTCACCACCGCCCCTTCAATCGGATCGACATTTCGACTCACGACCGATTGGACTTGGGTAATGAAGTAAGAGGCTGCTACAAGTGCGTCATTGGCCTCATGTGGAAAGGCCGCATGACCGCCCTTACCTGTAAAGGTGATCTTGACTTCACAGGTCCCTGCAAAAAGGGTACCGGTGTTGGTCGCAATGTCTCCCACCTTCAAATCAGGGCGTACATGCAGACCATAAAATTCATCAGGAAGCCAGTTGCCAAAAGCATGGTCCTTATACATGAGCATGCCTCCAGCCTCATTTTCTTCAGCTGGTTGGAAGAGAAAGAGTAGGTTATTTTTTGGTTGTACTTGAACCAGTTGATCCAAAAGCCCAAGGGCTGTTGTCATGTGCATATCGTGACCACAAGCATGCATCCGTCCTTCGTGTTTTGAGGCAAAGTCGAGACCGGTTTGTTCTACGATTGGTAGGCCATCGATGTCGGTCCGCCAGCCGATAGTTTTTTCAGGTGCAGTCCCATGGAGATACACCAGGATCCCGGTCCGCCAAGTCCGTTGCTCTACAAAGTCTTTGCCTTCTGTGATCTCTGCGATCCGCTCTAAGAGGTAGGCTTGGGTTTCAAATTCTTCTAATCCAATTTCAGGGATTTGGTGCAAATCCCGTCTGATTTTGATTAAGTCCAATGTCATTTTTATTTTCCTTTTTTGTCTTATTTAATAGAGAATCTAGAAATAGAAGCCTTACGGCCTCTACTATCAATATGTTACAAATTACGCAAGGCGTCTTCGAGCGCTGTTTTTTGTTGTGTTTTTTCGTCGATTTCCTTGATGATGCGAGCTGGGACACCAGCTACAACGACATTTTCAGGGACATCTTGAGTGACGATCGCTCCAGCAGCAACGACTGATCCGTTTCCAACTTGAACTCCTTCGATCACAACAGCATTGGCACCGACCAAGACATTGTCCCCAATCCGAACAGGCTCAGCAGAAGCTGGCTCAATGACACCTGCAAGGACCGCACCTGCACCGATGTGGCTGTTTTTCCCAACAGTGGCACGGCCTCCAAGAATAGCTCCCATATCAATCATGGTCCCAGCACCGATTTCAGCACCAATATTGATCACAGCCCCCATCATGACAACCGCATTGTCTTCAATCGTTACTTGGTCACGGATAATGGCACCTGGTTCGATCCGCGCATTTAGGTGACGTTTATCCAGCAATGGAACAGCTGAATTACGGCCATCTTGCTCGACAACGTAGTCCTTGTTCTCCGTCAAGTTGGCAAGAAGGGGCTCGATCTCTTTCCAATCACCAAACAAAACATTACCGAGTTTTGTCACAGATTCTGGAACAGCGGTTGCCAATTCCCCTTCAAAGGTTACTTTCACATTGGTTTTCTTTTCGGCATTCCCGATAAAAGCGATAATTTCTTGAGCAGACATTTTTTGTGCAGTCATGAGTTTCTCCATTCATTTCAAATAAGCGTATCCATATTATACCATAATCTTAGGGAGATGAATACCTACGGTGTTGTGGAAGCTGATGTCGCCGGATCTTCTAGACCCTTGATTTCACTGATGGTACGATTGCTGCCAAAGTGAATAATGACGGAGCGCGAATCAGAAAGCTTATAGTAAAAGGTTAAGAAGGACTCTGAACCCAGCATACTCGACCAAGAAACACTGCTAGGAATTCCTACTGTATTCACAAGATCTGAATAGCTGGTTCCTATTTTAATATTGGCAAAATCTTCTTTGTTCAAACTGCCGTTTTTATTGGCCAATCGCTCACTATTTAAGTTTTCAAAATCAAGAGAAGATAAACGGTCAACACCAATTTTTGAAAGTAAAACGGTTACGGAAGAAGGAGATCCTTCAGATCCATAATCCAATTGCGTCATAAAAGGACTGACACCACCTTCTTGGTAGGTTTCTTCCCCACTACTAGCCTTGCCCAGTACAGCTACCACATCCTGTGGAGACAGAGAAGTTGAAGAGTAACGTCCTTGATCCCCTTCACTTAAGCCTGGAATCAAGGAAATGGCCTTCTCATAGGTTACTTGAAATTGAAATTCACCTTCCGGTGCAATCAAGGTACTATTCCCACTCTTCAAGGTTTCCTTTCTGATTCCATAAGACAGGCCAGTGCTTCCGTATTCACTAGTAGTAGAAGAAGGATGTTCCTCGCTATGGATACCTCCTGAAGCCAGATAGACAAATAAACCCAGCATGGCCAATAAACCAAAAAAGGCTGCCAGCGAAGACCCTTCACTCTTAGAGGAAGGACGATAGGTTTTCTCCCTATCCGATTGGGAGTCTAGTACAGGATGTCTTGGTTCTGAATTCCTACTTCCCCCTATTGAAGCCAGATCGGCTTCTGAAATCAAGCGGCTCCCACCCTGGTGCTCTACTTTTTTCTCGACTGAGGGAGACTGCCCTATTGTATCTTGTGCTGGTGTTTCTGATCTTGCTTCTGTTGTTAGTTGTGTAGCAAGAACGACCTGAACTGGTTCTTCTTCAGGTGTGGCAAGTGACGCTTCCTTCGAATCATACGAATCCTCCTTCACACCAATCGCTGGTTCGTCTTTTCGTTCCTCTTCTTGTTTCACCTCTTCCTGAAAAGCAGGGACTTCTACCACTTCTAGCTCTTTTGCGAGCGTATCTTTTAGCTTCTCAGAACTTCCCTTTTCTAAAGGTGCTTCTTTCGGTTGGCCTTTCGAAAACCGATTCTGGTGCTCATTTCGTAGATGCGACCAGTCTTTATTTCCCATTGTCCTCTCCTTTTATTTAAAATGCTTCGGGCTGACTTTTTTACTGTGCTGTAGATGTAGAAGAAGCTGGTGTGGTCGCTTCCTCTTTCGATTTGATATCCTTGATGGTTTGCCGGCTATCAAAGTGGATTTGAACCGTTTGAGAATCCGATAATCGATAGGTAAAGGAAGGTGCTTCCCCGTAACCTAGAAGTCCAGACACATCTATTTCATCTGGAATCCCTACCGTATTGAGTAGGCCTAAATAAGGCATTCCGACCTTGATAGTGGTAAAATCGTCCTTCGTCAAGCTCCCATTCTTATTCGCAAATCGGTCACTTTTTAAGTGTTTCAAACTTAAAAAAGAGATCCTGTAAAAGGCACCTGTTTTTTCAAGAAGAACCTTCCCATCTGCATCCTTTGATTGGTAATCTAAGGTCAACAAAAAGGGACTGGAGCTGCTATCACTATACTTTGCTTCCCCACTCCTTGCTTTACCTAATGCTGCAACGACATCTTGTGGGTCTATCGTCCCAAAAGAGGTCTTTTTTTCTTCCACTGCAAAATTAGGAATGAGAGACATGGCCTTTTCATAGGTTGGTTGAAATTGAAATTCATTAGCTGAGGCGATATAAGAACTATTTTCACTGGTCAGATATTCCGTTCTGATACTATCACGTGATAAACCATTGATCCCCTCACTCGAAAAAGATGAAGAAGAGTTTTTATTAACTTCGTTTTGAAGCACAAACACAAAAGCCATAAACAAGGCGAACCACCCAAAAAATCGCAAAAGCGAACCAATCCCCTCTTTTGAGGAAGAAGGGGAAGACTCCATCGTATCTGAATGGCTTCTAGTATACTGATGATTATCCATCCCTATTGAAGCCAGATCGGCTTCTGAAATCAAGCGGCTCCCACCCTGGTGAGACGAAGCTGCCTTGATGTCTGTCCTTTGATCGTCCAATGATGTCTCCCTTCTTATACCAACACTAATTTCTTGCCTTTTTTCTTGAATTCCATCACCACTTCTGACTGACCTGGTAGCTGGTAAGTTGCGCGATAGCCCATTCCGCCATCTGACACTTCCCCCCAGACTAAGCGTTGAGGATTTCCTAGTTCCTGAATAAGCTGGGCGAATTCTGTACCTTTTTTCTCTTTTTCAGTAGTGATTTCTTTCTCACTGCTTGTCTTCTCTTTTGCGTCCAACAAATTGGTCGCATCCACCATCGTCAAGCGATACCCCTGGTCTTTCTCTTGTTCAAACCATAAGTTCACACTTTTCTTGCCCTGATCTGTTTGCTTAGCTGCATAAGTCAAGACAAGAACGGTTTGTTCCCCTTGAGCTGTCTTTGTGTAGCGAACTTTTTGTGCTTTTCCCCATTCAGTCACAACTGTTTCCAAGCGGGTTCCTGGTTGCTGACTCTGCTTAAGACGGACTTTCAAATTCGCCACAGCTTCGATGGTCCATTTAAACTGCTTGATTTCTTGATCGTTGCTGAGCAAATTCTTGTAATCTTTTGGTTGAAAATGGGAAAGCGTTTGGTCCTCCTTGGTATCGGTTCCCTGCTCTTGCACCTGGATCCTTGCAATCGCAAGTAACAGCCCTAAAACAAAACACAAAAACGGCAGCAAGAGTTCTTTTTGGTTCTTTTTCATCCACTCGATCATTTGCTTCACCCCTTCTTCGTCAAATGATACTGACCACTCTGGTCACGTTCAAAGGTCAAAGAGACCATACCATCTGTCACCTGATAAGACAAGGCTAAGACTTGCTTGTCCTTTGCAGAAGTCAAACTAAGAGAATTGGGAAGACCTGATTTTTTCAAGACTTCTTCTACAGACGTTCCCTTTTCCTTTTTTCCATCCAAAGGCTTATAGCCTGTAAAATCTGCCAATTTTAAATTCTTTTTGCTCTGATAGTGAGCCGACTTGGGCGCAAATCCTTGAATCGAGCTCAAATAAAAGGTATCATCCTGCCTTTGAAATTCTATGGTATAAGGATGAATCCCCTGCACAGGAGTCCCATAGCCTAGCTGGACTTGCGCTCCAAAACTCGTATCTTCTTGTGTAAAACTCGCTGCTTTTCCAAATTTTTTGACGAATGCAGACAAAGTCACCCAATTTTTTTGTGTCTTTCCTTCTTCCCTCGCAAGCTCCAATGACAACAAGTCTTCTAGAGCCGGCTCTTTTGAAGAAGAAGCAACAAATTTCTGGCTGTCTTCGTGCATGCGAGACAAACTCAACAAGCGATCTTTGGGCAAGGTTTTCACTGGATGAATCATAAACACCAAGCAAACACCAACCATAAAAGCCAGCAAAGCACTTGCAGCTTTTTGGAGGATCCGCTTATGATGTTCTATCCACTGTTTCATTTCTTCCATCCTTCATGCTCTTTCTATTCAAACTCTTTCTATTGTATAGAAAATTAGCGTATTTGTCTCGTCTTATCCCAAAAAAGAGGCGCTTGCCTCTTTCTTGTCTGATCCGTTTAGTAGCTGTCTTTACTGCTCAAGAGGAAATCTCCATTTTCTTGGCGAATAAAGCTCAAATCCACGTAGTCCCTATTTTTCTTTTGGAAGTCCATGACCAATTCTATCTCGTCTGAATCATCAGATGAACTCACCGTCAGATTGACTGCATCACCGTATTTTTCTAAAAGCTCTTTGTAAGAGGTCCCTCCAGCACCAGTCTCACTATCTCCAACCTTGAACCCATCTGCAAAGTTATCCTCAACCGTAAGATTTTTCCCAAATTGATTAAATTCAAATTTGACAAGCTGGAATTCTTTCCCTTTCTTAGAGTAAGTCGCTTTGACCTCTTTATTATAAGAGTTATCATCCCAAAATAATTTCAATTCTCCACTTTCAAATTGAACGGAGCTAGCTTTCCCATAAGCTTCAATCATTTCCTCAGGAGTCTCCCCAGCATCACTTCCTGTTAAAAACTGAAGTTGCTCGATATCAGACTGTTTCCAGCTAAAATCAGCTTCCGCGTCTTCTGCGGTCAATTGATCCAAATCGATCGTGGAAGTAGAATCAGAATGGTCGCTTGACCAGGTAGAAGCATATTTTTTTGAGGGACTAGTGCTCGGGCTGGCATGACCAATCAAATAGCCACTGACTCCTCCGATAAGAAGACCCACTAAAATCCCAAGGGCAAAACGAATCGCCTTCTTGTCCGCAGGATCCATCGGTTTTCTGACAGGGGGGATAGGTGCTTGTGAAATATTTGTTCCAGGAAGAGGGGCTGTTTGCGGACTAACTGGTTGAGCTGCTATGTTTTGAGGAGCTTCAGGCGCAGGTTGGAATGGAGGAGTCGGTTGGGGAGCAGCAACTACAGCTGGATTTTCTTCAACAGTCGCTTCATCCACCTTTGGAAGCTCCACCGTTTCAGACACAGCTGGCTCGTTTGCTTCTTCTTCCATTGCTTTCGTCTCCGTTGCTGAAAGGCCACTAACTTCTGGAACTTCCAAGTCTTCTACTTCTTCTTTTGGGACAAAGGCTGGCGCAGCCACATCAAAATGGGATGTTCCATCTAAGGGAGTCTGTTTCATAAATTGTTCTTGATCTTTCTCGGACATTTCGATTTCTCCTTTTTATTCTTCTCTTCTACTATAACATAAAACCAAGCAGGGACCAACTCCTATCTTGATGGACTAAAAAAGATCGGAGAGATATCCGACCTTTTAGAAACTGATCTTAAAATTTCTTGCGAAGGGAGACAATCGCAATCCCTGCAAGCGAGAGCAAGCCCAATGTTGCTAAAACAACGCCTGTTTCTTGACCTGTTTTTGGCAATAAGCGACCAACGACAGATTTGCTTGAGTCACTTGAATTTGAGGAAGAACTAGAAGAGATTGAGCCCGATGAAGAAGTCGAACTTGAGGTGCTTGAAGATGAGATAATTGAAGATGAGCTCGATGAGCTACTTGAGCTAGAAGACGAACTACTTGAGCTACTTGAATTTAAAGATGAGCTACTTGAGCTAGAGGAAGGTCTTGTTGTACTTGGTGAAGTTGATCCTCCTGTCTCAGAACCGTTATAGCCTGCAATGAAATTACGATAAATTGGATTTGAACTTTCAAGTGAATCCACGATCAAGCGTCCGGACCCATCGTAAGCAAGGGACACTGTTACTTCCCCTTCTCCATTGTCCAACTGTTTAAAGCGACCATCATCTTTTGTGGTTTGACGAATATAGAGTTTAACCGTTCCCGAATTTAGTCCAGAGAGATCCACATCATCAAACTCAATCGTCCCATCCGCGGCATTTTGACCTTTAGCAACTGTCTCTTCTTCACCAGCTTCAGATTTGTAGATCAATGCAAATTGGTAGGCACCTGCATCATGCGCACTTTCTTTCTTGCCTCCACGCGCTCCCTCTACATCGACACGACCTGTTTTCAATTTCAAAGAAAGCTGATCCGATTCGAAACCTTCATATGTTGGTTTTTGAACAAGGTCTAGTTGACCATTTTTGTACTCATAAATCGCAGCTTTTGAATTTGCAGATACTGGGTGAGCAACAGCCATTCCAGCAAGCATAGAAGAGAGCAACAAGAATTTAGCCAAGTTCTTTTTCATAATTTCCATTCCTTTTTCAATTGTTTTCATTCGTTTTACATTCTATAATATGAAACGACAAATGACAACTTTTATGTTCAAATAACTTTTTATATTAGATGATTTGAGTATAAAATCCATGTCAGCAACTTTTCTTCCTCTAGAACCCCTATATTATCAGTAGTTTAGCAATGAGATTACCAAATGATAGAGATTAACAACTACTTATTATTTTTTATAATTGGATCTAAGGGGAAAATTTATGAAACTGTTTTGCGAATAAAAAACGACCTCATGCGAAGTCGTTAGGATACAAACGAGAATACAGGGACTCTTCCTTTTCGAAGCCCTATTTTCCTCCTAGTCTGAGTCTCCTTTTAAAGCCAAACGATAATCTCCATCTGATTGCTGGATAAATTTTAATTTGTATTCATCTTCATCTGAACCAGATGACTTAAAACGGATTTCCATTTCATTCGTTATGACCTTGGTTTTATAGTCCTGATCAGCTCTTATCGAAATAGAGGATGGGGTATTACTACTAAGCACTTCTTTATAAGATACTCCATCCTTCCCTGTTTTAGGATCCCCCGCCTTCAATTTATCATAATCATCGGTCAGCATCGGATTGGCATCCGCTGTGTCATAATCTTCCGAGAAATACAGGTTGCGTAGGTAATAATGACCATCTATCTTCATAAAGGTCAGATTCATCTCGCTAGCAGTCTTATAATCGGTGCTTTCTTCATCTGCATCGTCCCTTTTGAGTTCACCCCATTCTAACTGAGCAGTTGTCCCATTAAAGGTGCCTTGTAAGGCTTTCCCATACTTCTTCACGACCTCTTCAATAGACATCGCATCGCCTTTGTCATCGTAGGTGGCAAATTTCAGGCCTCCGAGATCTGAAATATCCCAATCAAATGCTGTCTCTTTTGGGTCTATATAGCGAGAAGATATATCGCGTTTTGAGACTGTACTATCTGTAGTGGTATGTAAACGGGGATAAGCTTTCTTGGTTACGGCCTCCACACCAAAAGAGCGACCAAAAATAAGACCAATCACCAAACCTAAAACAATTGACCCAATCACACATCCAATAAACAAGCCCCTTCCACTTTTTTGAGGGCCAGGATTTACTGGTACACCAAAGGGTCCCTGTGGTTGATTTATACTCATCTCTCTTCTATCCTCCTCTTAATTTAGTTCCGCACCAATATAACGAAATTCTCCATCAGGTTGTGCTAAAAATTTCAAAACTTTAAAATCCCCTTCAACCTCACAGAGTACAGTAGCCACTACACGTGTAGACTTAAATGTTTCCCCATTGGAAGTTATTTTGAGCTCTGTCCCAATTTCGACGGTTTTTCGATATTTTTTCAAAAACTCAGATAAACTTGTCCCACCTTGCCCTGTCTGCTTGTTTCCTTTTTTCAGACTTCGAAATTCCTTTTTAGTCAAGGCGCGATTGCTCGAGGTATCGTCGCTATCATCATCCTCTGGATTTTTATGATCATACAACTCATCTAATTCCGTCACGGACACACTTTTTAAATAATAATTGCCATCGACTTCTTCAAATCTCATTCTCAAATTCTGATGTTCAGTAGCTTTTGAGTCATTCCAAGTAAGGTCCATTGCATTCTTTTTATATTCAACACTGGATGCTAACCCATAGACTTCCACGATCTGATCTGCTGTCAAACCATAACCTTCGCGATTGGTGTAACTCAACAAGCCAAGATCCTTGAAAGTCCAAGTAAAAATGACCTTTTCTTTATCCGTTACAAAACCTACTTTCGTTTCATTTGCTTCGGTCTTTGCACGTTCTAAACGTTTGAATCGTTGCGACTCCTTACTTGTTTGAGAGGATTGTCCCCAAACATATCCACTCACACCACTTAAAAGTCCACTAATCACAAGCGCTAAAAGTGAAAATAGTACTAATTTTTTCCAATTGTATTTTGGCTTAGTTGGATAAGACCACTGAGGGGGAAGCATTTGTGGATTTGATTCTTCCAATGGATGAGCAGGACCCTGCGTTTGAACTCCTCTCACCTGTCCTTCTACTTGTGGTGTCTCTTGCATCTGCTCCTCTACCGCTGCTGCAAAAGGCTGTTTATCTTCTGTAGTCATACTCTCTCCTTTTGATTCTCTTTGTCTCATTTGACGATCACAGTGAGTGAAAATCATTTGATGAACAAAGTATAAAAATGCTCCTTCTACTATATCATAAATCAGCTGATGGCGCCAATTCATCACTAAATAGGGAAATAGATACAAAAAAACGACCTCTTTCGAGATCGTTTTGTCTATCGATTAAAGACGAGCGTTGAGTTCTGCTCCAAGTTCTTCAAATCCTGGTTTACCAAGAAGGGCAAACATGTTTTTCTTATAAGCTTCTACACCCGGTTGGTCAAATGGGTTGATCGCGTTCAAGTAACCTGAAAGGGCGATGGCCAATTCGAAGAAGTAGATAGTGTAACCAAGAGTGAAGGCATCTTGCTCAGGAAGAGTTACGTACATGTTTGGCACGTCACCGTCAGTGTGGGCAAGAAGAACACCGTCTGTTGCTTTTTTGTTAACGAAGTCAACGTCTTTTCCTTGAAGGTAACCAAGTCCGTCAAGGTCTTCTTCCAAGGTAGGGATGATCACGTTCTTACGTGGTTTGTCTACACGGACAACAGTTTCAAACATGATACGAGTTCCTTCTTGGATAAATTGACCCAATGAGTGCAAGTCTGTTGAGAAGTTAGCTGAAGTTGGGTAAATACCTTTTTGGTCTTTTCCTTCTGACTCACCAGCCAATTGTTTCCACCATTCTGAGAAGTATTGAAGGGATGGCTCGTAGTTGACCAAGATTTCAGTAGCATAACCTTTACGGTAAAGGATGTTACGAACAGCTGCGTATTGGTATGCTTCGTTTTCAGAAAGTTTGTCTGAAGTGTATTCTTTACGGGCTGCATTCGCACCTTCCATAAGGGCTTTGATATCAGCACCTGATGCAGCAATTGGAAGCAATCCAACTGGTGTCAAGACTGAGAAGCGTCCACCGATATCATCTGGAACTACAAATGTTTCCCAACCATTGGCATCTGCTTCCACCTTTACAGCACCTTTGGCACGGTCAGTTGTTGCATAGATCCGTTTGTTAGCTTCTTCTTGACCATATTTCTTCACCAAGAGTTCTTTGAAGACACGGAAAGCGATCGCTGGTTCAGTTGTTGTACCTGATTTAGAAATCACGTTGACTGAGAAATCTTTATCTGAAACATACTCTACCAAGTCAGCAAGGTAAGTAGATGAGATGGAGTTTCCAGCGTAAAGGATTTGTGGCGCTTTGCGTTCTTCTTTTGTTTGCAAGTTTGCAAAGTGGTGGTTCAAGAAGTCAATGGCAGCTTTCGCTCCAAGGTATGATCCACCGATACCGATCACGACCAAAACATCGCTGTCTGCTTTGATTTGTTCAGCAGCTTTCAAGATGCGGTCAAATTCTTCGCGGTCATAGTTTTCAGGAAGGTCCAACCAACCTAGGAAGTCACTACCAGCACCAGTTCCTTTACGGATCAATTCATCAGCTGCAGTCACTTGTGGTTGCATATATTCCACTTCATGTGGGGCAACAAATTTACCCAAAACTTTTGAGTAATCAAATTTAATATGAGACATGTTATTCCTCCAAATTTTGTTCTCCTCTATGATATCGCTTTACACGGATTTAATCAAGGGAAATAGATCTTTAAAACGTTTTCATTCTTTAAATTTTGAATTTTCACAAATCAAGCAACGACGCAATAGCAATCGTTTGCATGATCCTCTTATTCTCTTCTAAAAAGCAATGATCCATCGATCGCAGGCTGTGAGTTTCACCGTGCTCCTCAGGATCAATATCTCTAAGTTCGGTTGCGCCTTACAGGCTTTTTCATTTCACGCTATAGCCCTCACGTCGCTTCGCTCCTCAGGATCAATATCTCTAAGCTCGGTTGCGCCTTATAGGCTAATTTCATGTTACGCTATAGCCCTCACGTCGCTTC
>NZ_CABFMD010000012.1 GCF_901875555.1 Streptococcus parasanguinis | reverse complement strand
GAATCTGAAGCAGATGCTAAAGAAAAAATTGCGAATATCGAAGCAGAAATCAATGCTTTTGTAGGCTAAAACATGAATTAGAGCTGTTAGTTGAGTGTATCTAACGGCTCTTTCTGTTTGAATAAATGAATATGAAGTTTGTCATCTTATCAAAAATTGTTTGTTTCAAACATAAAATGTAGATTTGAAATTCAAAAAGGGGTATAATGAGATGAGATAACAAAATAACTTGTGAAATAGGTAAAAAATGAAAAAACATCAACGCTTGGTAGAAATAGAGAAATTAGTGAATCGAAGAGGAGTGATAACAGTTACTGAAATCGTTGAAATGATGAATGTATCAGATATGACGGTTAGAAGAGATTTAGCTGAATTAGAAGAACAGGGACTGATCACTAGGATTCATGGTGGAGCACGAAGTAACCAACAACTGAAATATAGAGAAATCCCTCATGAAGAAAAATTGTATCAACACATTGAAGCCAAAAGGAAAGTAGCATCCAAAGCAGCAAAATTGATTCAGGATGGAGAAACCATTTTCCTTGGACCTGGGACTTCTGTTGAAATTTTAGCAGAAGAAATTCAAAATGAAGAGCTACGTGTCATCACCAATTGTCTCCCAATTTTCAATGAACTCTACAAGAAAAGTTCAGACACCTTTAAAGTGATCCTTTTAGGAGGAGAGATGAGAGACTTGACACAGGCTTTTGTAGGTGAGATCACAAATGCCCTATTAGAACGGATGTATTACAATAAAATGTTCTTTAGTGGAAATGGGATTAAAGATGGTCAAGTGATGACCTCCTCCTTTGAAGAAGCTTTCACTCAGCGCTTAGCAATTAACAAGTCTTCGGAAAGTTATCTTTTGATGGATTCATCAAAAATCGGCAAGGAAGATTTTACCTCGATCTGTTCGCTCAGTGATGTGACAGCTGTGATTACAGATGTCTCTACCGACAATGCTCACGAAGAGTTAGAAGTTTATACTCAAGTGATCGTTTAAAAATAAAATAATCGTAGCTAGAGTACGAGGGTCCTCTCATCCTTGTACTGGTGATTTGCTTGTAGTGTGGAATTAGAAGTGATTTTTTAAATCGTTCTGTTCCACACTATTTTTGTTCACAAACGAACAAATGAAACCGCTGTCTAAAAAATAAACAATTCATTTATGGCCAATTAAAGATAAAATCAAACAAAAAATGTTGACTTTTTGTTTATAATGGTGTATATTATAGATGTATGTAAAAAGTAACTTAACATGCTTTGCATCTGAGGTGCTTTTTTAACTGATCGAGCAATCGATCAATCATAAATAAATTTTTGGAGGCATAGTAATGGCTATTGTAATTGGTGCAGATGCATCTGGAAAACGTTTAAAAGAACTTGTAAAAGACTTTTTAAACACTGAAGGATTTGAAGTAGTTGATGTAACTGCAGATGGTCAAGATTTTGTTGACGTCACTTTGGCAGTTGCAAAAGAAGTGAATGCAGCTGATGGCAATTTGGGTATTGTGATCGATGCCTATGGAGCTGGTCCATTCATGGTTGCTACTAAGATCAAAGGAATGGTTGCTGCTGAAGTTTCTGATGAACGTTCTGCATATATGACTCGTGGACACAACAACTCTCGTATGATTACTATGGGTGCTGAAATCGTTGGGGATGAATTAGCTAAAAACATCGTTAAAGGTTTCGTAAATGGTAAATACGATGGTGGTCGTCACCAAATTCGTGTAGATATGCTTAATAAAATGTGCTAGGAAAGAGGAAAGAAAAAAATGAAAATTGCAATTGGTTGTGACCATATCGTTACAAATGAAAAAATGGCTGTTTCAGAATTTTTGAAATCAAAAGGTTATGAAGTACTTGACTTTGGTACATATGACCATGTCCGCACACACTACCCAATCTTTGGTAAAAAAGTTGGTGAAGCTGTAGCTAGCGGTCAAGCAGATCTTGGTGTATGTATCTGTGGTACTGGTGTTGGTATCAACAATGCGGTAAACAAAGTTCCTGGTATCCGTTCTGCATTGGTTCGTGATATGACAACTGCTCTTTACGCTAAAGAACAATTGGACGCGAACGTCATCGGTTTCGGTGGTAAAATCACTGGTGAATTGTTGATGTGCGATATCATCGAAGCATTCATCCATGCTGAATACAAACCAACTGAAGAAAACAAAAAATTGATTGCAAAAATCCAACATGTTGAAACCCATAATGCTCACCAAGCAGATGCAGACTTCTTTACTGAGTTTCTTGAAAAATGGGATCGCGGTGAATATCACGACTAAGGGGTAGAATATGATTCTAACGGTAACTTTGAATCCATCTATTGATATTTCTTATCCACTAGAAAAATTGAACTTGGATACCGTCAATCGCGTATCTGAAGTTTCTAAAACAGCTGGTGGGAAAGGTCTTAATGTTACACGTGTCCTTTCAGAAAGTGGAGATCAAGTAGTAGCGACAGGTTTTGTCGGTGGTACAAATGGTCAATTTTTGAAAGAACATTTGCCAGCAGGAGTTCAGGCAGCGTTCTTTGATATCGATGGTGATACACGGAATTGTATCGCGATTCTACATGAAGGGAATCAGACAGAAATCTTGGAAGCAGGACCTGAAATTAGCAACTCTGAGTCAGAAGGATTCTTAAGCCATTTTGAAGAATTGATGAAGGATTCAAATGTTATTGCTATTTCTGGTAGTCTCCCAGCCGGCCTGTCTACAGATTACTATGCAAAACTGATTGAAATCTCACAAAAGCATCAACGCAAGGTTGTCCTAGATTCATCAGGAAAATCTTTAGAGGCAGTTTTGAAATCTAGCTTCAAACCAACTGTTATCAAACCAAACAATGAAGAGCTTTCTCAACTTTTGGGTAAAGAAGTAACAGAAGATCTTTCAGATTTGAAAGAAGTGTTAACAGATCCTTTATTTGATGGCATTGAATGGATTATTGTCTCACTTGGAGGAGACGGTGCATTTGCCAAGCATCAAAACACCTTCTACAAAGTGGATATTCCTAAAATTGAAGTAGTCAATCCGGTTGGTTCTGGAGATTCTACGGTTGCTGGAATTTCATCAGCTCTCAATAGTCAAAAAAATGACGAAGAATTGTTGAAACACGCAATGGTATTGGGAATGCTTAATGCACAAGAAAAAATGACTGGCCATGTGAATATGGACAACTACGATCAACTATATAAAGAAATTAAAGTAAAAGAGGTATAAAAATGGCACTTACAGCACAAAAACGTAAATCATTAGAAAAACTTTCAGACGAAAATGGAATCATCTCAGCTTTGGCATTCGACCAACGTGGTGCCTTGAAACGCTTGATGGGTCAATACCAAGATGCTGAACCAACTGTAGCTCAAATGGAAGAATTGAAAGTTCTTGTAGCAGATGAATTGACAAAATATGCTTCATCTATGCTTCTTGACCCTGAATATGGACTTCCTGCTACTAAAGCTTTGGACAAAAATGCTGGACTTCTTCTTGCCTATGAAAAAACAGGATACGATACTTCAAGCACAAAACGTTTGCCTGACTGCTTGGATGTATGGTCTGCAAAACGTATTAAAGAACAAGGTGCAGATGCCGTTAAATTCTTGCTTTACTATGATGTAGATAGTGCAGATGAATTGAACCAACAAAAACAAGCTTACATCGAACGCGTAGGTTCTGAATGTGTGGCTGAAGATATCCCATTCTTCTTGGAAATCTTGGCTTACGATGAAAAGAATGCTGACACAGGTTCTGTTGAATTTGCTAAAGAAAAACCTCGTAAAGTTATTGAAGCAATGAAAGTATTCTCAAACCCACGCTTCAATATCGATGTATTGAAAGTTGAAGTTCCTGTAAACATGAAATATGTTGAAGGATTTGCTGAAGGTGAAGTGGTTTACAGCCGTGAAGAAGCAGCTGCTTACTTCAAAGCACAAGACGAAGCTACAAACCTTCCATACATCTACTTGAGTGCAGGTGTATCAGCTAAATTGTTCCAAGAAACTCTTGAATTTGCTCACAATTCAGGTGCAAACTTCAACGGTGTACTTTGTGGACGTGCAACTTGGGCTGGATCTGTTCAATCTTATGTTGAAAAAGGTGAAGAAGCAGCTCGCGAATGGTTGCGTACAACAGGATTCCAAAACATTGATGAATTGAACAAAGTTCTTCAACAAACTGCTACTTCTTGGAAAGAAAGAGTTTAATCGACGAACTTTCTAAAACATGTTCAACGTAACCTCCTGATGAAGTCCAATCTCATTAAACTGGATTGGGCTTCAATTGAGATGAAATTGAATAGGAACCCTTGGTAGATAGATGTTATCGTCTGTTTTGCAAGGGTTTTTGTTTATCCAAAAAATGGGACTTATTCCTAGTTTTAGAGGATATTCGTATGCTCTTCTAGATAAAGTATAAAAGAGAGTTGTCCTCGGAATAAATTCTCTCTTTTACTATGGAAAATAGTAGTCGATGGAGAAAAATGGATAGTGGCTGAGATTGTTCTTGTTATATTTCTATTATTTTTTTAGAGTGGACCCTCCTCATTATAAAAACCTGAATGTAGACATGTAAACAAGAATCGTGTTTGAAATAAACAAAATTTTAGAAAAAATAGCAAAAAAAGAATCAGAAAGGGTTTACAAAAACATTTTTAAATGTTATAATGAAAACATAGTTTGAATAGGGTGGATCGTAACTGAGTCATATTAGGCGAGACTGCAAATGAATTCGGGAGTAGTAGTATTCTGTTTTCCCAGCTCGTTTGTGGTCTTTTTGCAGTTTTTTCTGTGTTCTGCCATTCTACCAGTTCGGTTCATAATAAAGTGGAAAGGGGGAGTTGCAGTGTATCGGATCGTAAGCCCGATTAATAATAATATAGCTCTGGTGAAAGATGAAAGTCAAAGAGAGTTAATTGTTACAGGTAAAGGGATTGTCTTCCAAAAGAAAAAAGGGGACATTATTGCTTCAAGCCTGGTGGACAAGGTCTTTCGTTTAAATACGGAAGAGTCCAAAGAAAACTTTTTAGCTCTTTTAAAAGACGTACCACTGGACTTTATTACGGTAACTTATGATGTGATAGACACATTAACCCTGAAGTACAACTATCCGGTGCAGGATTATTTATATGTAACTCTAACTGATCACATTTATTGTACCTACCAGTCTATTCAAACAGGTAACTACCAAAGCAGTAAGTTACCAGATGTTTCAAGAGAGTACCCAATTGAATACAAAATTGGTGCTGAGGCTCTGTCCATTTTCAAATCGAAACTACTCGATCGTTTTCCAGATGAAGAACTTGGAAGAATTGCTATTCACTTTATAAATGCGAGACGTGATGGAGAAGTAGCTCCATCAGTTGAGATTAGCCGAACCAAGCATATTCTTGACTTAGTCAAGCAGGAGTTGGCTCGAAACCATATCGAACGAACGTCCCTAAATAGCAATTTTTATGACCGCTTTATGGTCCATCTAAGTTATTTTTTGGATTATATCGATCGATCCAGAAAGGACAATACCTCTTTACTTGGAATGGAAGAACATCTAAAGATTTCGTATCCTGAGGCTTTTGAAATAGGAAATCGAATCTATGATGTGATTGCAAGAGAAACGGGTGTGGATTTATTCCACAGTGAACGAATTTATATCGTTCTTCATATTCAACGTCTCTTGTAGAAAATTAATTTGCTCTATATCATTAAAATTATAAGGAGGAACTATTATGAATAGAGAAGAAGTCCAATTGCTTGGCTTTGAAATTGTCGCTTATGCTGGTGATGCTCGTTCTAAACTACTTGAAGCTTTAAAACAAGCTGAAGCTGGCGATTTTGCTAAAGCAGAAGCTCTTGTTGAAGAAGCAGGTGGTTGCATTGCAGAAGCTCACAAAGCGCAAACATCTATGCTTGCTCAAGAAGCTGCGGGCGAAGAAATTCCATACAGCATCACCATGATGCACGGACAGGATCACTTGATGACAACCATCTTGTTAAAAGATGTGATTCATCATCTCATCGAATTATACAAAAGGGGAGCTAAATAATGAACAAACTCATTGAGCTTATTGAAAAAGGGAAACCATTCTTTGAGAAGATTTCTCGTAATAAATATTTGCGAGCGATTCGTGATGGTTTCATTGCAGGGATGCCTGTAATCTTATTCTCATCTATCTTCATCCTGATTGCGTATGTACCAAACGCATGGGGATTCCACTGGTCTAAAGATATTGAAACTTTCTTGATGACTCCATATAACTATTCTATGGGCATCTTGGCCTTCTTCGTTGGTGGTACAACGGCTAAGGCTTTGACTGATTCAATGAACCGTGACCTTCCAGCAACCAACCAAATCAACTTCATTTCTACAATGTTAGCTTCTATGGTTGGCTTCTTGCTCATGGCTGCTGAACCTGCTAAAGAAGGCGGATTCTTAACAGCGTTCATGGGGACAAAAGGGTTGCTAACAGCCTTTATTGCTGCATTCGTTACTGTTAATGTTTACAAAGTCTGTGTGAAAAATAATGTGACGATCCGCATGCCGGACGAGGTTCCACCAAATATTTCACAAGTATTTAAAGACTTGATTCCATTTACATTGTCAGTTGTACTCTTGTATGCACTTGAATTAGTTGTGAAAGCAAGCCTTCATGTAACAGTTGCTGAATCAATTGGTACTCTTCTTGCTCCACTCTTCTCAGCTGCAGACGGATACCTTGGTATTACCTTCATCTTTGGTGCTTATGCCTTCTTCTGGTTTGTTGGTATCCATGGTCCTTCAATCGTAGAACCAGCGATCGCTGCGATTACTTACGCGAATATTGATAACAACTTGCATTTGATTCAAGCTGGACAACATGCCGATAAAGTCATCACATCTGGTACTCAAATGTTTATCGTTACCATGGGTGGTACTGGTGCAACCTTGATTGTTCCATTCCTCTTCATGTGGTTGTGTAAATCAGAACGGAACCGTGCAATCGGACGTGCTTCTGTTGTTCCTACATTCTTCGGTGTAAACGAACCAATCTTGTTCGGTGCTCCAATTGTATTGAACCCAATCTTCTTTGTTCCATTTATCTTTGCTCCAATTGCAAACGTATGGATCTTCAAATTCTTCGTTGATACCTTGGGAATGAACTCATTCTCTGCTAACCTTCCATGGGTAACTCCTGGACCTCTTGGTATTGTTCTTGGTACAAACTTCCAAGTACTTTCATTCATCCTTGCTGCACTTCTTGTTGTAGTAGACGTGATCATTTACTACCCATTCGTTAAAGTTTACGATGAACAAATTCTTGAAGAAGAACGTTCAGGTAAATCAAACGATAGCTTGAAAGAAAAAGTTGCTGCAAACTTCAACACTGCTAAAGCAGATGCTATTCTTGAAAAAGCTGGTGTTGAAGGTGAACCAGTTCAAAACAATATCACAAAAGAAACAAACGTATTGGTTCTTTGTGCCGGTGGTGGAACTAGTGGACTTCTTGCCAACGCTTTGAATAAAGCTGCTGCAGAATACAATGTTCCTGTGAAGGCTGCTGCTGGTGGCTACGGTGCTCACCGTGAAATGTTGCCAGAATTTGACCTTGTTATCCTTGCTCCTCAAGTAGCTTCAAACTATGAAGATATGAAGGCTGAAACAGATAAACTTGGAATCAAATTGGCTAAGACTGAAGGAGCTCAATACATCAAGTTGACTCGTGATGGTAAAGGCGCTCTTGCATTCGTTCAAGAACAATTTCAATAATAAATAGATTTACTGTTGATTGAAGTGAGATGGAGAAGGATTGCTCACTGACTCCTCTCCATCTTGCTTTGTTTTTATTTTATGATTGAGAAGGGGAAACTTATGTCAAAAACATTACCTAAAGATTTTATTTTCGGTGGCGCAACAGCAGCTTATCAAGCAGAAGGTGCAACACATACAGATGGTAAAGGACCAGTTGCATGGGACAAATACTTAGCAGACAACTATTGGTATACTGCTGAACCAGCGAGTGATTTCTACCATAAATATCCAGTAGACTTAAAATTAGCAGAAGAATATGGCGTAAATGGAATCCGTATTTCTATTGCTTGGTCACGTATTTTCCCAACTGGCTATGGTGAAGTCAATCCAAAAGGGGTAGAATTCTATCATAAGTTATTTGCAGAATGTCATAAACGTCATGTAGAACCATTCGTAACGCTTCACCACTTTGATACTCCTGAAGCTCTTCATTCAAATGGAGACTTCTTGAATCGTGAAAACATCGAACACTTTGTGGATTATGCTGCCTTCTGTTTCGAAGAATTCCCAGAAGTAAACTACTGGACAACCTTCAATGAAATCGGTCCAATCGGTGATGGACAATATTTGGTTGGTAAATTCCCACCAGGTATTCAATACGACCTTGCCAAAGTCTTCCAATCTCACCACAATATGATGGTTTCTCATGCACGTGCTGTGAAATTGTACAAAGACAAAGGCTACAAAGGTGAAATCGGGGTTGTTCACGCCCTTCCAACTAAGTATCCATTGGATCCTAAAAATCCTGCAGACGTTCGTGCTGCTGAGTTGGAAGATATCATCCACAACAAATTTATCTTGGATGCTACTTACCTTGGACACTACTCAGATGCAACCATGGAAGGTGTAAACCACATTCTTTCGGTTAATGGTGGTAGCTTGGATCTTCGTGACGAAGACTTTGCAGCGCTTGAAGCAGCTAAAGATTTGAACGACTTCCTCGGAATTAACTATTACATGAGTGACTGGATGGAAGCCTTTGATGGTGAAACTGAAATCATCCACAACGGTAAAGGTGAAAAAGGAAGCTCTAAATACCAAATCAAAGGTGTTGGACGTCGTGTGGCTCCTGACTATGTACCTCGTACTGACTGGGATTGGATCATCTATCCTCAAGGTTTGTATGACCAAATCATGCGTGTCAAGAAAGATTATCCAAACTACAAGAAGATCTACATCACTGAAAACGGACTTGGATACAAAGATGAATTTGTGGACAATACTGTTTACGATGATGGCCGTATTGATTATGTGAAACAACACTTGGAAGTATTGTCTGATGCAATTGCCGATGGTTCCAATGTCAAAGGATACTTCATCTGGTCATTGATGGACGTCTTCTCATGGTCTAATGGTTATGAAAAACGTTATGGACTCTTCTACGTTGATTTCGATACACAAGAACGTTATCCTAAGAAATCTGCACATTGGTACAAGAAATTAGCTGAAACTCAAGTGATTGAATAACCTCACTTGAAGGTATCCTATTTTGTTATCCAATACTCTAGAAAAGGTCAAAGATTTTCATAAAATGGTCTTTGAAAAAGTCTGTATCGTTTGTTTCGATGTAGATTTTTTCCCTTTTCAATAACAAAAAGAAAGGAATTGATTGTGACGATTGAATTAAAAAATGATTACTTAACTGTCCAATTCCAAGAAGTCGGAGGAGCCCTTTCTTCCATTAAGGACAAAGACGGGGTTGAATACCTCTGGCAAGGGGATGCAACTTATTGGAGTGGCCAAGCGCCAGTCTTATTCCCGAATTGCGGGAGTGTCCGTGACGATAAGGCCTTATTTGGTCAAAAAGTGGGTCAACTTCCAAGACATGGATTGGTCCGCAAAAAAACATTCCAGGCTCATCCTGTAAACGATCACCAAGTGAAGTTTACAATTGAAGATACTCCAGAGATGTTTGAGCAATATCCTTATCATTTTAAGTTGAGTATTTTGTATACTTTGAAAGAAAAATCAATTGTAACAGAATACATTGTTGAAAATCTTTCAGATGAAGTGATGCCTTACTTTATTGGTGGTCACCCTGGTTTCAATTGCCCTCTTCTTGCGGATGAAGCTTATGAAGATTATTATTTGGAATTTGAAAATGAGGAAACTTGTACAGTTCCAAAACAATTTCCTGATACAGGGCTTTTAGATGTACAAGATCGTACGCCGTTCTTGCAAGGTCAAAAAACACTTGATTTGGACTTCAAGATTTTTGAAAAAGATGCGGTAACACTTGATCAATTGTCCTCAAGAAGTATCCGTCTGAAATCGAAAAAGCATGATAAGGGAATTCAGTTACAATTTAAGGACTTCCCTCATCTGATCTTATGGTCTACGACCAATAAAGGTCCATTCATCGCTTTGGAACCTTGGAGTGGTCTATCTACCTCTTTAGAGGAATCTGACCAGTTTGATCAAAAACGGGATGTTTCATTTGTTGAACCAAAGCAAGCTGATCGAAAGAGTTTTGTCATTGAAGTGCTAGGAATCTAGCCTCTATCATACTTGTTTATTAGCGATAGTCCAAGATCTCCCTCCTTTAAAATAATGTTCAATTGAGACAATTTTTGACTTGGACTATCGTTGATTGTAGATGATAGCGATGGAAAGTTTGATTGAAAATAGAAGAACAAGACTGAATGAATGTTATTCAAAGATTTATTCAGTCTTGTTTTTTTATATGGTGATCAAGCTATAATTTAATCGAAAGGGCTAAAAATACGATTTTGTTGGTTGACCAAACAAAATTTTTCCATACTGGATTTTATAAAATTAATCAACTGTCTGCCTACAAAACGATTATTTCAGATGCGGTCCCGGATCCTAAAATGTTGGCTGCGGCAGAGGACTGTGGGACGGAATGGATTTACTAAGAGTAAGAATTCAAATTGAATGATAAAAGGGAGATTAGCACAGTAATTAATTTAGGAAATGAACTGTAATCTGTTGATAACTTGTTTAAGCTCTCAACAGACAAACGTGTTTATCAATCAGCCTGCGTTTCTTGCAATGTATCATAAAATAGTTAAATAAAAGGTAATTTACTGTCTAATTTAGTAAATTACCTTTTTTATATTCATCAGTCGATTTATGAGATTATCTCTTAGTCTAATTGTACTTTATCTGCCATTTTAACGAAAGGTAGATACATAAAGGTGCAAATAGCTAAGTTGACAACAGAAAGTATAATAGAACGCCAATCAAATCCGGTAGAGAAGAAACCGTATAGAATTGGAGGCATTACCCATGTTACGTTTTGGGTTACCGGAGACACTAGCCCAAATGAAGTAGCAAAGTAGGCAACGGTAACCATTAGACATGGACCAAGAAGGTAAGGGATAAATAGTAATGGATTCAATACGACTGGAAGACCATAATTGACAGGTTCACCAATGTTAAACAATCCAGGTGCAAGCCCTAGTTTTGCCACTTCTCTATAGTGTTTGTTTTTAGAAGCGATTAAAATAGCAATGACTAAACCAAGTCCATCAAACCAAACAAATGCACCAAATGAACCGCTATTCCATAGGTAAGGAATAGCTTCGCCCTTTTGAAAGGCTTCCAAGTTTGCTAGCATCGCTACCCCAAATAATCCCTCCATAATTGGAGCTAAGACATTTCCCCCGTGTAGTCCAAAGAACCAGAATAATTTATTTAGGAATACCATTAAAATAACAGCAAAGAATGTTTGAGATAGACCTAATAAAGGAGTTTGAAGTACTTTATAAATCCAATCGATAAGAATGTCATGACTAAAGCTATTAAAGATATAGGTGAAAATTGCTACAAAATACATGGCAATAAAACCTGGGATAATTGAAAGAAAAGCTTTTGAAATTGCTGGTGGAACTGATTCTGGAAGTTTGATAACCCAATTCTTGTTAACTGCTTTACAGAAGATAATAGAAGCCACAAATCCAATTATTATTGCTGTAAAATATCCTCTTGCATTAATGTGATTTCCTGGAAGAATATTTCCGACAGTTACTAATAGTTTGTTTCCTTCTACAGAAATATTATCAATTCCCTTAAGGACACTACTTAAATGAGTAGATCCAAGATTCTTGATATCAAAAGTTTGAACGGTACTATTTCCGATTGAAATGATGAAAGAAGCTAAGGCAATAAGACCGGATGATGTTGTATCAGTCTTATAAATTTTAGCAACGTTTACTCCGAGACAGTAAACAAATAAAAGTGAAACAATTGGAATACTACCTTTAAAGACTAAATTGTTGATATCGACTAGCCATTGAAAAGTAGAAGTGATGGACGTTAAGCCAAATTGTTGTGGCAAATCTACTAAAAACGCATTTAATAGTAGTGCGAGTGATCCTGCCATGATACAGGGCATTGTTCCAACGAACGAATCACGTAGGGCAACAAGAAAGCGTTGATTTCCGACTTTACCAGCAATAGGTGCTAATTTTTCTTGTAATTTATTTAGGAAAGAATTCATGGTGTTTCCTCCAAATTTATGATTTAGATTAATTGGTATTATAAAGGAAAATTGTTGACTATGATATTATTGTTCTTTGATTTTGTCTAAAGCAAATTCAAGTACTTTCTTACCATTCATCATTCCATAATCAATTGTAGGTATACTTGCGATTGGGAATGATTCTGCTTCAAACTTAACTTTTAAGTCACTTAGCATATAGCTCACTTGAGGTCCTAACAGAAGGACATCAATGTGTTTTTCTTCTGTATAATCCATAATTTCAGAAGCAGGAATAGCAAATATTTCGGCTGTAACTCCTTGTTCTTCAGCTGCTTGTTGCATTTTTGTAACTAATAGACTAGTGCTCATACCTGCTGCACAAGCCAACATGATTGTAATTTTTGAATCCATAATAATTTCCTTTCTTAACGATTAATAGATCTTGCTATTCGAGAGATTGTATGCCGAACCCCTCTAATTGCTGTACTTAATGTATAAATATTTTCGATTGGTGCTACACCTCCATATCCTGCGTCACCAATATGTTGAATATCAACACCTCCTATTTTATTTCGAATTGCAATTTCTTTAATGACATCGGTATCAGATGTTTCTTGGCTTGTTCCAATAGCGCTTAAAACGAGTCCCCCTTTTTCATGGACTAGATCTGATATCTGACGTAATTCACGATCATTAAACGATGGAACGGTTCCAACAGCAGGAACTAGGATAATATCTGCACCAGCATCTAGTAATTGCTCAACTGTTTGAATGTTTACTACAGGTTCCTTTACTCCTGCTCCATGCATCTTCCCGGCTATAATTAATCCTGAAAAATACTGTTTAGCTTGCTTAGTAGCGGATATAATAGCGTCATTACTAACTCCAGTACCAGGATTACCTGTTAAACATACGAAATCAAATCCTAATTGATCAATTGCTTTGAAGGTTTCAATGCTAGCTTGACGTCCTTCAGGGATCTTTTGTATAGTTTCAGATGCTATGATATCCTCACTTACGGGTTCGAGATTAATTCCTATAGGACAACCTACTAATCTTTTTAGTTCTAGAACTACATTTGGTACTTCTTTGTCGATTCCAAAAATGAAGGGATGGAAAGCATCAAAACAGTTTAATAATATTAAGTCTGCCCCAAAGGCTCTTGCGATTTCTGAATTGGTAATGTCTCCAATTGATGCTTCTCTAGTACAAACATTTTCAGATAAAACGATTCTACCTTCACTTGCTTGTATACTTTTCTTGAGTTCATCTTTAGACATACTCAGGATTTCAGAAGCATTTGCACTTATGAATCTTTTCATTTTTTCTCCTTATGATGTCAAATGTAACATTATTTAATTTCATAAAATAATCATTTATATGATATATCATTTAAATTTTTCTAATTGATTATTTTTTGTTATTTATATTTTACAACAAAAGATTAGGAAAATCAAGAGTAATCTCATATATTTGATTATTTTTTATAATTTATATAAAATGGAATTAGGATAAGGAGTGTAAGGAATGGAATTATCAAAAAAACAGCTTCAATTAAGGTCTATTATTCTGGATAAGATTTATTCTAAAGGCCCAATATCTAGGATAGATATAGCTAAAGATACAGGAATCACACCTGCAACGACGAGTAGTATTACAGGAGAATTAATTAAAGAAGGACTCATTTATGAACTGGGGGAGGATGAAAAAGATGTCAAGGTTGGTAGAAGGAAGATTCTTTTAGAAGTTAAACCTCAGCATTCCTATTTCATTGGGTGTGAAATATCGGAAAAATATGTTTCTTTTGTTCTAGAGGATAATTTAGGAGAGAGATTAAAAGAAAAATTAATAGAAGTAAACGAACAGATTTTAAAGAAACGAAAAGAGCAAGTAATCATTGATGCTCTGTTAAACTTTTTAGATGAAGTAGCGAATAATCATATAAAATCCATTGGATTCTCCTTGCCAGGTCGGTACTTAGAAGATGGTGTGATCACTACCAATAATCCGCTTTGGTCAAATTTTGATCTAAACAAAATCCAAGACTCAATTGAGATTCCCGTATATTTTTCCAATAATGTAAATTGTATGGCTTTATCAAAAAGATTATTCCCACGAAATAAGAATGATGAAAATTTTATTTTTTTCCACTTTTCAAGGGGGATGCATTGTTCATATATGTATAATGGAGAGATTTATGGAAAAGCTAATTTATTAATTGGTGAAATTGGACATACGATTGTTAACAGTAGCGGAGAACTGTGTGGATGCGGAAGGAGAGGTTGCCTTCAAACGTATGTAGGAGAGAACAATTTGATTAAAAAAGCAAAAATGTTATATAAGACTCCAAATAGTTATTTGCCACATTTAGTACCAGATGCTGATTTAATTGATTTAGAGGTCATTTTAAAAGCTTATCGATTAGGCGATGAGGGAATCATCAATCTTTTACGGCAAGCTATTGTTTATCTTGCCCAAAGTATTAATAATTTGAATATGATGATTGATTCTGAAAAAATATATATTCATAGCCCCATGCTTATTGAAAAAGAGTTGGCCAATAATCTTTGTGAAACAATTAATTTTCAGCCTAAAATGTTGCTTGAAACTCCTCCCATCATTGAGATAGTTCCATACAGTGATTATACAGGTGCAGACGCCGCCGTTGCACTCTGTATAAAGAAAGATTACTTAAGTGATTAGTTTTTTAAAATAGGAACTATTGCGAGAGTCTTTTGAAAAAAGGTGACCCTTAGATGCATTATTCTTAATTTCCAATTAGGATAAAAAATGATATAATTGAAAAGCTAACCAAGATTTTACTTTGAATTAAAGATGAAATAACATGTTCGATCATCAATCAGAAGAATCTACAATGGTTTAAGGAAAGCTGCTAACGTATTTGACGATTTTTAAAAAAATGGGCAGAAGTGGGCAGTAAAAATTAAGCAACAGGGTCTAAACCCTTGATACGAAAGGAATCTAGAAAACATTATGATGAATATGCAAAATATGATGAAGCAAGCTCAAAAATTGCAAAAGCAAATGGAGCAAAGCCAAGCAGAATTAGCTGCAACTCAATTTGTAGGGAAATCTGCTCAAGACTTGGTAGTGGCAACTCTTACAGGTGATAAGAAAGTCGTTTCTATCGATTTCAATGCCGCAGTGGTCGATCCTGAAGATACAGAAACGCTTTCGGATATGACGGTGCAAGCCATCAATGCCGCCATTGAAGAAATTGATGCTGCAACTAAGAAAAAACTCGGTGCGTTCGCAGGGAAATTGCCATTTTAAGCAAAATCAGTTTTCATCAACTAAAAAGAGGCTGGGACAAAAGTCCTAGCCTCTTAATTGTTTTTGGATTGTTGAGCAAGACGCAGTGATTGAGTGGGCTCTACTGCGCTGATTTCATCAGCTTTTACAGCCCTACTCAACTGTGCGGAGGTGGGACGACGAAATCGAATTCTAACGAATGACCGATTTCTGTCCCACACTCTCTTTTTATTCATGATAAATTGTAAGAATAAGTGCAATATTTACTTGAACTCATCCTCTAGGGCTTCACAAGCAGTTCTGTAAGCTAAACATTTTCGTGATCGGTGATTGATATCATATAAGGCCTTGTTCAAAGCCTCATCAGAGATAGCGGCTAAATCTGTTTTCTTTGGGAAATAGTCACTTAGAAAGCCCTGATTTGTGCAGATGCCCTTCGCCTAAACAGCCAAGGTTACTTATCATAAGACACCTGTTGACGAGCTTCATGCTTTCCTGCTGATATTTCACACAAAATCCATTTTGCCATGAATGGCTAGATTTGTAAAGGGGTTTTAAGCTTTATTTTCACTGCCAGAGAGATTGAGAACAAGGGTAAAGGTGCTTCCTAGACCGTACTGGCTAGTAACTGTGATTTCCCCACCCAATTGATGGGCCAATTCACGCGCAATCGCAAGACCCAAGCCATGACCACCTGTTTTCATGTTACGCGAAGTTTCTACACGATAAAGTCGTTTGAAAATATTCTCCAAATCCTCTGGGGGAATCCCCTGTCCCTCATCGGTCACACTGATTAAAAGCTGGTTATTCTCCAGCTTAGCCACCACTTCCAGCTTGGTTCCTGGAGCTGAATATTTAAAAGCATTATTGACCAGATTCACCAGGATACGAGAAAGTTTAGCATGATCTCCTTCAATCCGGGCAGACTCTGGGATTACCTGCAAGTGGACATCTCGCTCCTCCTGCTCAATCAAGAACTGAAATTCATTCATGCACTCAATCAAGAGCTGGTCCAGAAAAATGCTGTCCTTGCTGGCAGTTTCCACCTGATTTCTAGCTGTGTTTAGGGTCAAAAAATTTAACTCCTCAACCAGTTTGTTGAGTCTTTCAGTCTGGCGCCCAATGGTTGCTAGATAATGGTCCTGTTCTCCTTCCTTGATAACCCCATCCAAAATCCCTTCTACCGTCGCTTGGATCGAAGTGATGGGGGTCTTGATATCATGCGATAGCTGGGCAATCATCAAGCTCTTTTCTCGTTCGCTTTCTTCCAAGGAATCAAAGGTGGCCTGCAAATCATGGGACATTTCATTGAAAGCTTGGCCTAATTGTTGAAATTCTATAGGGCCTTGAACCTCCAGATTTGAGGGAAAATCCTTGTCCGCTACTCGCTTGGCATGTTCCTTGAGTTTGCCCAATGAAGTAAAGACTGGCGATAGGAGAAAGAGACTAATCCCAGCACCGACAAAACTAGCTATGAGAGTCATACCCACTAGGAAATAAATCTCTCTTTCTTCAATTAGCATTCGCTGGATAGCCCAAAAAACCACGATAATCGTTAGGAGTGTTGAAATGACATACCCCACTAAAATATAACTTTTTAATTTCATTGACTACCTCGTGCTTTCTCAATTTTGTAGCCCAAACCCCAGACGGTTTTGATGGTCGGTGTTTCTGAACTAGCATGTTTAGCTAACTCCTGTCGAAGAGCATGAATATGAACATTCAAGGTATTGGTATCATCCACATAGTCTTCCTGCCAGACCTTTTCATAGAGGTCTGTCTTAGAGAAAACCCGCTCTGGATTGCTGGCTAGAAGCCATAGAAGTTCGAAGGATTTGACGGTCAAATCAAGCGCCACATCTCCGACTTGAACCTCATGACTACCGTGATTCATCCGTAAATCCCCAAGACTGACGACCTCTGTCTCACCTCCACGATGAAGGCGACGCAAAATATTGTGGACACGCAAAACCAGTTCACGAGGGCTAAAGGGCTTGGCAATAAAGTCATCTGCCCCCAGACTTAGGCCGTAAATCTTGTCCTGCTCACTGGTCTTAGCCGTGATAAAGAGAAAAGGCTGATCTGGAGATTGATACTGAACCTCACTAATCAAATCATAACCATCCATCCGAGGCATCATGATATCTGTAATAATCAAATCAATTGGTTTTCGCTTGAAGATTTCTAAGGCCTCTACTCCATCATGGGCCACCAAAACCTGATATCCTGCCTGAACCAGATAACGTTGATGAATATCTGTGATTTCTACCTCGTCGTCAACGAGTAAAATTGTCTTTCCCATCTGTCTCTCCTTTGAAAAAAACAGTGCTATACCACAGTAGTATAACACTATTTTAATCTCTTTACGAACATTCTAAACGATATCTGGATTTTTCAAATCCTAGATAGAAAGTCTGTAACTAGACTAGTCATTTTCCTCTTTTTTAGCTTTCAAACCGAGTCCACCTAGAAGTCCGGCCAAAGCAAGTCCAAAGAATCCAAGAGTAGCCATTGAAGTTTGGACTTCACCAGTATATGGAAGCATGTCTTTTTGCTCTTTCATTTGATCAGCCATCATTGGACTTGACATCTTGTTAGTAGATGTCATCTTGCCTTCATAAGACGCTTTGCTTGAGGCTACTGGAACTTTATCTTGATCTTGTTTCATGCTTGGTGTTACCATAGGCTGACTAGCATTCATGGTTTTGTCCTGCTCTTTGTTAGGCATCATCTTATCCTGAATGGCAACTGGCGTTTTAGATTTCATCTCATCTTGATTGGCACTAGGCATTTGAGCTTTCATATTAGATGCATCTTGATGACTATTCATCATTGGAGCCGGCATGGCTGAACCATTAGAAGATGGGATGAAACTTGACTGCATCGGAATCAGAGACTGACGTCCATTCACGTTCACTGTCAAATCTTTTGTCGCTACGAGGTTGCTCAAGTCTGCCTTGCCATCTTTCGCACCGTATACCTTGATAGTGGCTTTATAGCTTTGAGTGCCGTTTTGTTTCAAGAGGTCAAGCAACTCTTTATCTGATTTACCCTGAGTATCTGCCAAGTCTACTTCGTAGAAGTAAAGGCCGTTGCCCAATTTCTCTACTGGTGGAAGAGCAGGATTTTTAGCTAAACCATTGTCTGACCATGGGGCCTTGTCTGATGCTTTCAAGATAAGGCGAGTCAACATACCGTCACCAGCGAAGAATTCATATGGAATAACTTGGTTGACGCCGGCTGTGAATGGTCCTGGGAAGTTGGCTTTGTCCAAGTAAGTAGCTGGAACATCCACTGTGTCTTTGGTATTGTCGGCTACGCCTTTTTGCACTTCAGCTGGAGTAGTTAAACCGTTCAAGTTGACATCTAAATCTTTTGTCGCTACGAGGTTGCTCAAGTCTGCCTTGCCATCTTTCGCACCGTACACTTTAATAGTAGCTTTATAACTTTGAGTGCCGTTTTGTTTCAAGAGGTCAAGCAACTCTTTATCTGATTTACCTTGCGTTCCTGCCAAATCTACTTCATAGAAGTAGAGGCCTTTGCCCAAGTTTTCTACCGGTGGAAGAGCAGGATTTTTAGCTGTACCATTGTCTGACCATGGAGCCTTGTCTGAGGCCTTCAAGATCAGACGAGTCAACATACCGTCACCAGCGAAGAATTCGTATGGAATGACTTGGTTGACACCAGCTGTGAATGGCCCTGGGAAATTGGCTTTGTCCAAGTAAGTGGCTGGAACATCCACTGTGTCTTTGGTATTGTCGGCTACGCCTTTTTGCACTTCAGCTGGAGTAGTTAAACCGTTCAAGTTGACATCTAAATCTTTTGTCGCTACGAGGTTGCTCAAGTCTGCCTTGCCATCTTTCGCACCGTACACTTTAATAGTAGCTTTATAACTTTGAGTGCCGTTTTGTTTCAAGAGGTCAAGAAGCTCTTTATCTGATTTACCTTGAGTACCGGCCAAATCCACTTCATAGAAGTAAAGGCCTTTGCCCAAGTTCTCTACTGGTGGAAGGGCCGGATTTTTAGCTGAACCGTTGTCTGACCATGGGGCTTTGTCTGATGCTTTCAAGATAAGGCGAGTTAACATACCGTCACCAGCGAAGAATTCATATGGAATGACTTGGTTGACACCAGCTGTGAATGGCCCTGGGAAGTTGGCTTTGTTCAAGTAAGTAGCTGGGACATCTACTGTATCTTTAGTGTTGTCCGCCACACCCTTTTGCACTTCAGCTGGGGTGGTTGCTAGTTGCGCTTCATTTACTTCACGGTCTTGTCCAGAAACTGTAGGCGCAGGATTTGTCGCAGGTTTAAGAACATCTTCTGTTTGTTTATTAGATTCTGGTTTTGCTTGCACTTCTTCGTTGGGCGCTACCACTTGGTTTTTATCGGCTACATTCACTTTTTCTGGAGAGCTTGTAGCATCCAAACTTGCTTTAGGTGTTGAGTCCACCTGTTCTGAAGGAAGAGCTGTATCGACTGTTTCTTTGAGACCTCCTACTGGTAAGTCACTCTTTTCACTCACCGGAGCAACGTCTGGCACAACTTTGGCAGGGGTCGGATTGACCACATCGGCATATACAGAACTTGGTTGACCAACTAGGACAAAGAAGCCACTAGCCACAACAACTGAGGCAACACCGACACTAAGACGGCGAATAGACCAACGAGTATATCTTTGATTTGGATTGAATTTCATAGGATTCTCCTTAGAGTTTTTCTTTATTTGATGACTTTAGTATAATCTCCTAAAATTAAAAAGGATTAAGAAAAAGTTAAAATTTTTCTTAAATCCCTCTTATAAAATACTTATATTAATTAAATCCATAAACAGACTTGGTGATTTGATAGACGACATTGGAAAGTTTGCAGGCTGGTAAGACCGAATGTTTGGTCAAACGGCTCAACATAGTCTTACGGATAGCCTGAAAGACCTCTGGATTTTCCTGCTGAATATAGGTCCACAGCTCCCGTTTTTTGGCAAGATGCTCTGCTGTGCCTGCTCGGTTGAGCAAGGCACTAGAAATCACCGTCGTGATTTCAATGTGATTCAGCAGGTATTCTCGCATTTTGGGGTGGCTTACTTTAGATAAATCAAGCTGGTCTACTAAAAGACGATTAACCTTGAGTTGCTGGTCAATGCGCTTAATCATCACTTGCTCATTGACAGACTGGTCCTCACGCCCAATCAAATAACGATATAAATCGACAGGCAGATAGTACATGGTCTTGACCTGCTGAAGGGTGGGAAAGTCAAAGAGATTATCGACATAAAAAGTATGCTCAGGCAATTGGAACTGGCTCGCTCGCAACAAATCTGTCCGTTAAATCAGCGAGTGCATCATGATATACTGGCCTTTTGAGAAATTTCCAACCTGGTCCCATCCAAAAATCTGTTGAACAAGCAAGACTGACCCGTAACTCATACTCTTCTTACGAGACTGACCTTCCTTTTCATAGGACAAATTGCAAGAATAAGTGCAACATTTACTTGAACTCATCCTCTAGGGCTTCACAAGCAGTTCTGTAAGCTAAACATT
>NZ_CABFMD010000011.1 GCF_901875555.1 Streptococcus parasanguinis | reverse complement strand
GTTGAGTGGGCTCTACTACGCTGATTTCATCAGCTTTTACAGCCCTACTCAACTGTGCGGAGGTGGGACGACGAAATTGAATTCTAACGAATGACCGATTTCTGTCCCACTCTCTCTCATAAACTATTCATTCGATGAATCCCTTTAGTCATCAGACTCTGCAAATACTTGAGTGGCTTTGACTGCTTTCTTCCATCCCTTGTACAATTTCTCTTTGCGAGCTTCATCCATCTGGGGTTCAAAGATTTGGGCTGCTCCATGAAGAGATTTTAATTCATCTAAGTCCTTCCAATAGCCTACTGTCAGACCTGCTAGGAAGGCTGCTCCTAAAGCCGTTGTTTCCAAGTTTTCGGCACGAGCAATCGCAATTCCAAGAATATTTGCCTGAAACTGCATTAAGTAATCATTTTTCGCTGCTCCTCCGTCTACTTTTAGTACAGGGATAGGAGTTTTGGCATCTACCTGCATGGTGTCGATGATATCGCGAACTTGATAGGCAATGGATTGAAGAGTTGCTTTGATAAAGTCTTCCTTGGTCGTGCCTCTGGTAAGCCCAAAGACAGAACCACGCGCCTCTTGGTTCCAATATGGTGCTCCAAGACCCGTAAAGGCGGGGACAACATAGATTTCATCATCATTCTGAGATTTCAGAGCATAGGCTTCCGATTCAGGAGAACTGTCGATCATCCGAAGGCCATCACGGAGCCACTGAATGGCACTTCCAGCGATAAAGATAGAACCTTCTAATGCATAGTAGACCTTGCTATTGATCCCATAACCAATCGTCGTCAGCAGGTTATTTTCTGATAACTGCATCTCTTCACCCGTATTCATAATGATGAAAGATCCAGTTCCGTAGGTATTTTTGACCATACCAGGTTCAAAAGCCAATTGGCCAAAGAGAGCGGCTTGCTGGTCTCCTGCCATACCTGCAATCGGAACTTGTCCACCGTAGAAATGGAAAGGAGCTGTCTTGCCATAGATTTCAGAGTTTGAACGCACCTCAGGAAGCATGATTTTAGGAATGTTGAGGATTTCCAAAATCTCATCGTCCCATCTCAGTTCCTTGATATTGTAGAGCATGGTACGGGCAGCATTGGAGTAGTCTGTCACGTGGACTGCTCCATCCGTCAACTTCCAGACCAGCCAAGTATCAATGGTCCCAAAGAGCAATTCTCCTTTTTCCGCACGCTCTTGTGCTCCTTTAACATGATCCAAAATCCAACGAACTTTAGTTGCTGAAAAGTAAGCATCAATGACCAAACCTGTCTTTTGGTGGAAGGTTTCTACATAGCCTTGGTTTTTGAGCTCTTCAGCCAGTGGAGCAGTTTGCCGTGATTGCCATACAATAGCATTGTAAATAGGAAGACCCGTATTCTTATCCCAAACAACTGTCGTTTCCCGTTGATTGGTAATACCGATTGCCTCGATTTGATTGGGCTTGATGCCACTTTCAATAAAGACTTCAGCGATCACCGACTGTACAGAGTTCCAAATCTCATTAGCATTGTGCTCCACCCAACCAGCCTGCGGAAAAATCTGAGTGAATTCCTTTTGGCTAGAGCTAACTTGCTCGCCTTTTTTGTTAAAAATGATGGCCCGCGAACTAGTGGTTCCCTGGTCAATCGCCATAATGTAAGTTTCTTGAGACATAAACTGCCCTCCTAAATAAGGTACTTAAATATCTTGTTCTTTCATAAACTAGTATACTCTATTTCATCTAGGATTTGTATCCATTTTTTTAATATATTACAGTCTAAATTTTCCTTCTGTTTCCAACTCTATCAGACAAAGTTAAAAGAGCCCTAAGGCTCTTCCTAGTATTTCAAATGCTTATCAAGATCTGCTCTAATCTAAGCGATATAAGAATTCCATGATCAGGCTGTCTTAGATTTCCTTCTGAGATTCATCTGCCTCAAGTTTTAACATTTTCTCAAAAATCTTGAAGGACCTATCAGCCTTTTCCTTAGAGGTTAAACTCTATTTTTCTGAAAGCTGATGACAAACCACCTACAATAACAGCGATGATCCCCATTGGTGATGTAAAATCAACCTTCACTCCTCCTGCTCTTAAAAACCAAACCAGAAGGCTGACACCTAATACTTGACCAAAGGTCCCTAACAAATACATAGATAGGGCTTGTTTTCTACTCATTCGTGATTCCTTTTCTTTCAATTAATTTCCAGTGCTATGTACCTTAAACCCATACCTGCCTGCATTTCGCTTGAGTGTATTCACTAGCTCTTCATTCCGCTTGCTTTTTCCAAAAAAGAAGGGAATGGTCTTTCCATTTCTGAGTTCAATATAGAAAGCACAGCGACTCCCACCACCAGCGCGACCACGAAAAATTGAGTACGTGATTTGCTTGATTTCTTTTAGTGAGATCCTGCGACGGCTGAAGCACAAAGACACATGAATGTAGAAGATGCCACGGTTAATATGGAAGGGCGCAAAGAAGGGACCGCCACTAGATCTCACGATTGCCCTTCTTCTCAGGAAAAGGAGAAGACTGAAAAAGAGCAAGAAAACTAGCGCATAAAGAATCGGAGCATACTCTATTATCTTTCTAAATGCTATCACAATGTCCTTCATTCTCTATTTCATCTCAACCCATTTTTCATTGTCCATGATAAAGGGCTTAGCCAGACCTTCGCCTGTGTAGTCTTGATACTTGGTCTCCAAGTATTTGTAGACATCTTCCTTGGTCGCAAACTTGATGGCTTGGTAAGGTTCTTCAAAGGTCAGCTTTTCAACAAAGAGATAGCCGTCCTTTGCAGGAACCAAGACACCGACGTGCCCGACAAAAAGGGTGTTGCCGTCTAGGTTATCATGAACGATAACGGAAAGCATGCGGGCATTTTCATTGAACTTGAAGTGAGAAAAATACTCTTCCATCTTCTTGGCATGGACTTTGACATCCGTTGTCGCCTCTGTCGGAACCCGTGAATACAGAATGTTAAAAGCTTCCTTGTCTGCCTCATCGAAGATCTTCCCTTTGTCAATGGCATCATTGTCCACAAACAAGAGTTCACTATCCGCTTTCATCTTAGGAATCTCGATGCGATTCTTCAGCAAGGTATAACTATTGATCCGGCAGTTGGTCCCGACGAAATCGCCCTTCTGCTTGGTCCACAAGTCACTGATCTTCTCGACATTGTAGTCTGTTTTCTTGAACTTGCTAAAGTCACCCGTCAAGCCAACAGATCCAACGATATTATCATAGTCCGTTACTAGAGCAAGAAACTTGTCTACACTTTCCTGATCCAAATAAGCAGACAAGAGAGTGCGCACTTCTTCGACGCTAGCCTTGCTATTAAGGTTGCTGTAGGTGCCCTTGTAGCGCTCCTTGTCTGAACTAGATTTCTGCACCGTTGAGGGTTCCTGCTTTTTCTTGGCTTGCTTTTGGTTGGTCCCACAAGCCGCTAAAGCAAAGATCGCCAAGGCACTAAGGAGCATTATTTTTTTTAATTGTTTCATTATTGGTTCCTTTTCTATATACTAAGATGTTTTGTAACATGATACATTTGATTTCCTATCGAATCTCCTTCTCCTATATTATAGTTTAAAACTGACTTAGCTCCAACTATTTTTCACGAAATGAAGAAACTTTATAGGTAGCAAAAAAGAGCTGGCAGACAATCCAGCTCTTCAATATGTTGCATTGGACTTGTATGATAGTCATCACTATTCAACTAGCGATTAAAGATAGAAAATGTGTTTGATAAACACTATGCCTCTTTTCATCATTTTCTATCCTAGCTTTTGTTGGGTTCAGTAGCCTCTTTTAAGGTCTTCCAAACCACACTAGAACGATTGTTTAATTCGACCAATCTATTTTGGCATGTTCTATTGCATACTCAGCTTCTTCTTGAGTAAATTTTCTATATTCAACAAGTTTTTCTAATAACCTTTCTTTCGTAATCTTGCCACCGTTTGCATAAGATTCCGCTTCTTTCACAGCGTCCTCCTTCCAATCGAAATTAACATGTTCTACAGCATAATCAGCCTCTTCTTGAGTAAATTTGTCAATATTTATAAGTTGCTCAACCAATTTATTTTTCGAATAATGAAACTCTTGATATGATTTTGCTCTTAAAAGTGCTTGCTCTTTCCAGTCTATATTAAGCTTATTGATAGCATACTGGCTAGCATCCTCTGAATACCTGTCATACTTAGTAAGATAAATTTTAATTTGCTGCTGCGATAAATGTTTTTTTGACCAAGATTTAGCTTTTTCATATGCATATGTATAATCTGGATCTAGTAAAGTTGGAGGAAATAGTCTTTTCATAAACATATTCATTAATGATTCTAAATCATCCTTATTTTTCTTATCACTTGAAGAAGGGTAGTTTTGTTTTGATAATTCGAAATCATCCTTATTTCCATCACTTGAAGTAGAGTATTCTTTTTCAGAATTAGTTACTATTTTTCCTGTATATGAATTTTTCCATTCATTATAACTTCTTTCATAACTATATACCATAAAAGCTACAAATGCTACCATCATTCCAACCATCGTAAAAATAAATGTCAAAAATTTTCTCATAATGAACACCTTTATTTGTTTTTCTCCAATGGAATCTTTCAGCCTCTTGAACTACATTCATTAGTATTATACCATGAAATATTGTTCATTTTTATTTACTAATGGAAAAGTCTAAATACTAGTAAACAAAAAAGCGACTGCAATAGTTCAACTGCAATCACTCGTTCTATTATGAAATAAAAATAACAAGGTATTATTAAGGATTATTTAATCTTGTGTTTGTTCATCTTTTCTTCAAAGATGGCTGTCATAATCTTGCGGAGCTCTTCTCCTTCTCTTTCAGGAAGGTCTCCTTGACTCTTGGCCACCGCATAGAGTTCAGGGTATTGCTTAGCTACACGCTCAACTGTCTTGGTCGTCGCATGCCCTCTGACAAAGAAAGGAATGCGCTTGATCCATTCTTGTGGTACAAGGTCAAGCAACTTCTTCGCTGCTTCTTTATCAGAAATCTCAGCTGTACTCAATCCTTGCTTGATTTGTTCTTGTTCTTTTTCTGTAAAATCTTTTAATTCCATAGTAAATTCCTCATTTGTTTATCTAAGTACACATTATACACCTATGTAGAGGAAAGTACAATTAAAGGATTTCGGAAAATAGTACACAAATGCGTCCATTAGAAATTGATTTATTCGTTCAACTCTTCCCTATAAATAACAAAGCCATTTGGCTGAATGATCAAGCGATCATGGGAAATGCTTCCAAGACTCATCAGATCTGCCTGTCCTCTTTCTAAGACAACGTCTTTCTTGGAGTGGTTAAAGTAGGCTTTGAGAATCTGACCCTCATATTGCCATTCTACTGCCACCACATCCGGCTCCACTTCTTCTAAACTCACTTTACCATACTGAATCATGCCCGCTACTTCTTTTCGGAGCTGGATCAAGTCCTTCATAAAGTTGAGCATGTCATTGTCCGCTGACACACGTTCCCATGGCATGACACGGCGGCAATCTGGGTCTGGACCACCGATGAGGGCTAGCTCCGTTCCATAATAGATACAGGACGTTCCCCGTTGCAAATAAAGGAAGGCGATAGCAGACTTGACAGACTGAAGATTGCCTTTGGCCGTCGTCAAAATGCGCTCTGTATCATGGGAGTCCAAGAGGTTGAACATCACCTCAGAGATCTGTTGCCTGTAGTACATAGACTGGCTATTGATCTCCCAAATGAAGCGTTGCGTCTCCTTATGCCCCCGCAGGAAATAATCCTTGATACTTTCAGAGAGGGGATAGTTCATCACGGCATGGAACTCATCACCATTGAGCCAAGGTTGGGACGAATGCCAGATTTCTCCGAGGATATAGAGATCCGGCTTCTTGGCCAAGACCGCCTTACGGAAATCCCGCCAAAATTGATGGTCGATTTCATTGGCCACATCCAGTCGCCAAGCATCAATATCAAACTCTTCAATCCAGTAAGTCGCAACCTTCAAGAGGTAGGCCTTCACCTCAGGATTAGCCGTATTGAGCTTAGGCATATAGCCTGCAAAGGCAAAAGCATGGTAAGACAAGTCGCGACTATTCCACAGATTTTCTGAGGAGACAGGGAATTCTTTGATATGGAACCAATCCTTGTAAATCGAATTCTCCCCGTGTTTGACCACATCCTGCCATTGGGGTGAATCATAGCCAATATGGTTAAAGACAGCATCCAGCATGATCTTCATCCCACGCGCATGGGCCTCTTTCACTAGCTGGCGGAAAGTCTCCTTATCTCCAAAATGACGATCAATTTCAAAATAATCAATGGTATCGTACTTGTGGTTACTTGGAGACTCAAAAATAGGACAAAGGTAGAGTCCTGTGATCCCTAACTCCTGCAAGTAGTCCAGATGATCGATGATCCCTTGCAAATCTCCACCAAAGAAATCCAAGATTTGAGGGGAAATAGAGGCATCCCAAGGACGAACGCCTTTTGGCGAAATAGCTGGATTCCCATTGGCAAAGCGCTCAGGAAAAATCTGATACCAAACCGTCTGAGCCACCCAATCTGGAACAGCACACCCATCAATCTCATGGATAAAGGGAAGCTTAAAACCGTTCATGACAAAGTCCAGGTTTTCCTTGTTGTAGGCTGCTACACCTCGGTCTCCATATAAGACCTTCTGTCCTTTTGTATCTTCTAATTCAAAGAGGTACTGGATCCGAGCATAGCCAACAGATACCGACACTTGCCAGTAATCAAAGAGGTCGTCTGTCGTCACCTTGAACATTTCCTTAGTTGCCTCATAAAGATCCTCTGCAAAAATAAAAGGATCCCCATAGTGTAAGACAATCCGTTTGATATCCTCTTTCTTGGTCCGGATGCGAATGTGAAGCTGGCCGTCCTTATAAAGATAGGCGTACTCCGATTCAGGCCGGTGATAAATCGCTGTAAATTCCATCTGTCTCGTCTCCTACGATACTCTCTTTTCATCATTTACCGTTTTATGCAAACGGTTCCATAAACTATTTCTAGTATACTACTTTATAAAAACGTTTGCAAGATGCTGAGAGATCATTTTAGATTACTAACTTTTTAAGAATGTAATGCAACAAAAAAGCCCAACAATTGGGCTTTTTGTGTTGCAGAATAACTGATCCTCATTCCTTACTTGTATGCCTTTTTCCAAGACTTAGCGCTTGCTCTTCTGACATTTGAACAACCTTAGAAAAATTAGTATTGCGAGGCATACTGTCCAAAGAATACCAATAAACATCCGCACTCCCATTTCTGGCCACATAAACAACTGGAGCTAGTTGAGGAGTTGGTGCTGCAGGCTCGACAGGTTGGACTGGCTGAGCTGGCTCTACTGCTTGACTCGGTTGAGGGGCTTGACTTGGTTGCGTCTCTACAGAAGGACTAGCAGGTTGAGGTTGACTACTTGGTTCTGTCGGCACTAAAGATGGCTTGGCAGTTCCCTTCAGATAGTCAATGGTTGCATTCTTAGAGTAGTTGTCCAAGGTAACAGTGGTAATCCCATAAGCATCTACTGACTCTTTGGGACTACTTAAATTGATTGGTAGAAGGTTGCCATCTCGATCAATTCCTACATATTGCAAGGTCACCTGCCGAGGAATTAATTCATCCCCTGTGTAGACAGGTGTCACCTTGTAGTCCAACCAATAATTGGGGTGGGTAGCCAGCCAGCTATCGAGTCGTTTCTCGTAGTAGAGCATGCCCTCCACATTGCTATCTGCTGTCCCCTTATAATTCCCCGTATTGGTCCAGGCAGTTAGAGGAACCAGATTTTTCCCTTCATTGGTCAGTCCACTAAACTGATAGCCGATCAAATGCCCTCTATGGAACAACCAGGCCTTCTTTCCCTTGTTTCCATAAGCAATCTTATAATTGTGCCAGCCAACCGGATTGTAGCTGAGACGTGGTTCTCTTTTTTTCTTTGGCTCATCCTTGTCCTGCAGCTGAATATGAGCGGACGTCGCACGACCCAAATGATCAAACTCACCTAGAACGAGCTGCTTATTGCCATTAAAAGGCAGTAGATGAAGACTCTGGTAATCGAGTCCAGTTTGCTGAGCTTGAACCCCTTGAACAAAGGTTAAGGACATGAAAACCGCGACTATCCCAACAATGACATTCTTCAAAAATCGTTTTGTAAGCATAATAAACTCCCGCATTACTATCTAGTATTATTATAACAGAAAAAAGCGGTTACAGACATAGAAGATGGGCAATTTCTTCTCCTATTTCAATGAGATTTTATAATGAGTTTATTTTTACTTTAGATTTCTTTAGTGTATAAAATAAGGACTATTATTTAAATACATAAAATGATACACAACTTTTCTAAATCAATTTATATTCATACCACTCTTCGTCTACTTTCTGAAATCCCAAGGCCAAAAACATTCTTTGACTTTGAGTATTAAATGGATAAATTTGTGCAGAGACCTTTACCATATTTTGCTCTTTCGCCAGCTGTATCATTTCAGAAATACATCGTCTTCCGATCTGTAAATTTTGATACTCTTTGCTGATCACTATAGAAAGTTCTGAGTTATCTTGAAGTGTCACATCTCCAACTAACACTCCTTTATATTGGATATAATAGCATGAACCATGTGAAGTTAGGTAATCATACATTTTATGAAGTTTTGTTAGACTGTAAATCTGATCAGTATTATCCACTTGTTTGCAAACCTCACTATCTTGATACCAAAGAAGGGAGATGTCATCATTCCTATAATAAGGAATAAGCGTTATCTGATCGTCTACTATTCTATTCATCCTTGCTTTTCCTTAATTCTATTTCGACGCTTCTTCCGATTCTTCAATTCTTTCCACATACCAGTTGGCCATCTTTTGGCTCTTGCTTTTATAAGGGTTGGGAGGAAACAAGGTAAAAGGAGGAATGCTGGCATCGGGGAAGGATAATTCTACTCTTAACGTCCTCTCAGGGTTATCATCAGCATAGGCTGTAAAATAGATATGGTAATTGCCACTCACATCACCACCATTATCATACTCTCCTCTAGCAGTATTTGGCAATAAGGTCACGGACTTTATGCCTTGCTTTTCCTGAGCTAAGTATGCAATTATCTCACTCTTAATAGCAGATTCGTGATTTCTGATGAAATTACTATCATCACTATATCCAGGATGTCCATTGAGCGAATAGAAAATAATAACCATCAAGAAAGGTAGGGAAATTAAAAAAATAATCAATTTATTGGATTTTAACATAGGGGTACCCTCCTAGTTTTTACTCTCTTCTCAGAATTCATTCCCATTGTAATACAATAAAAAGTTCTATAGATTATGAAGTTCCATTATCCTATTAAGACCTCAGTTTCCCATCGTCTGAGCACATCTTTTAAAGGCTCATCTAGATAGGTATAGGCTTTATCCTTAATCCAATCAGGGATACCATATGCGGCCTCTGCTATACTCCCGGTGATGGCAGCAAGAGTATCACTATCTCCACCAAGAGAAATCGCATTTCGAATTGCATCTTCAAAATCTGTACTTTCAAGAAAGGCAATGATGGCCTGAGGTACCGTATTCTGGCAAGTTTCATTAAAACGATAAGTAGGACGAATTTCATCTAGTGTTTGAGAAAGATTATATCCACACTCTTGTTCTATGTGTTCCTTGATGAGTCTCTTACACTCTGTAGGATTATTATTGATTGGTTGCTGGTAATCCCCACAGTAGCCTCCAAAGTAATACCTACACATAAAGATAGCATCAGACGTTGCCATAGCTCCCTTAATCCCTTCTGGATGGTTGTGCGTCACTTCTGCAGAAAGTCGCGCAAGAGCTCTTCTGGACGGCCAGGCTCCTGTTCTTGCACAGAAACTACAATCCATGGCCCAGGCACATGGAGAAACACGCATGGCAGACCCATTGCCAAAGCTATTATAAGGGGCGCGGTCATTGCTATGAATCCATGTATCAAACCTAGCACCATAACCAGCATCAGGATACATCCTACCATACTTCTTCATGGCATCAATAAAGTCATCCTTCTGGCCGCCATTCATGATGGCTTCTGCCACAGCACAGGTCATAACCGTATCATCAGTGAAAAAACAATCCTCCCGAAATAATGGAAAGTCTTTCGTTTTAATGTTGTCCCATTCATAAACAGAACCTACAATATCTCCAACTATTGCTCCTAGCATGAGATTCCTCCTTCTAAGTTTTTATAATGCACTCTCAACTTCTCTAATATTCTTTTTTCTCCATAATTAAAATAGATATTTTTATAGCAATTCCTATGAAAACAATACTAACAAAGACTATTCCGAGAAAAATCATTACCCTTGAATTCTTTAAGAAAAACTCCACAACATTAGTCAGTAAATCTGATTTTGCTTTAAAAAGACTAGATAGAGAAAATACTGTAAGGTATGTTATAACCATGATCAGCCTACCTTTTTCAGCACCGTACTTAAGGATAAACGGAAGTTGAATAGCTGATATTAAAATACTTGCAACTAATGTAATTAGTGAGATAAATATGATGCTGTCTATTAACATCTCATTTTTTATTACCAATTGAACAAATAAACATACTGAACCGACTAACCCAAAAACAAATGCAAAAAACAATTTACTTAGTACAAAGCTACTCTTTTTAACTGGCATTGAAAAGGCAAATTGTTCAAATTTCGATTTCGTATCATAACCAAAAGCGATTGCAGTTAAAATTAACGGTATCATTGTACAAATAAGCGGTATCATAAAAATTTCATTTTCATATACCCCATACACAATGAGTGCAATACTGAGAGTAATTGTTAATAGTAGTGTTTTCTTTAAAGTAGCTATATCTTTTAATATCAATGCAGTCATTATCTTTTACCTCCTTTCACAAAATATATCATAATATCTTCGATAGACGGTTTTTGTAATTTGATTCCATCTGGAACAAGATTTCTTTTAACAAGTAACTCTTGTCCAAATGAGTGTATCCTTCTTCCAATTATGGCTTCCTCCTCAAGATTTTCAACTTCTTCATTAGATAAAGTGCAGATGCCATAGTTTTCTTTGAGTTCATCCTTTGGTTCAACAAAAAGAACTTTACCATCATTGATAAAAGCAATATAATCTGCTACCTTCTCTAAATCTGATAGAATATGTGATGAAATTAAAATTGTATGATTTTCATTTTGCATAAAGTCAAGAAGAAAATCTAAAATTTCCTCCCTTACAATCGGATCCAACCCACTCGTAGCTTCATCCAATATAAGAATTTCTGCATTATGAGATAACGCTACTGCCATCGATAATTTCATTCTCATTCCACGAGAATAACTTTTAATAGTTTGTTTTTCAGATAGATTAAATTTCTTTTTTAATTGATAGAAAAATTCTCTGTCCCATTTTGAATATACCCTCGAACAAAATTTTTCCAAATCAACAAGTGTCATTTCTTCCGGCACTAATAAATCATCAAACACTACTCCGATTTTATCTTTCAATTCAAGACTGTTAGGATTATCATAACCTAAAATTTTAATTTCTCCTGAATCTTTCTTAAGTAACCCTAACAATAATTTTATGGTTGTACTTTTACCTGCACCGTTTTGACCAATGTATCCGATGATAGTCCCTTTAGGAATAGAAAAATCTATTGGCCCTAATGTAAAGTCATCAAACTTTTTAACCAAGTTTTTAATTTCGATAGCATAATCACTCATATTTTCCCTCCATATAACTACTAAACATCTCTACCAACTCATCATTGGTTACACCTGCAATCGCTGAAAGCTCAACAATATCTTGCATCTTTGATTCGATTTGTTTCAAATATTCTTCTCGAATAAGCTCTTTATTTTGAGCTGCAACAAAATTACCTTTACCTTGAACTGAATTAATGAAACCATCAAGTTCCAGTTCATCAAAAGCTCTTTTAACAGTTATCATGCTCACTCGAAGTTCTTTAGCTAAGAATCTGATTGATGGCAATTGCTCGCCAACCTTTAATTCTCCCGAAATAATCTGAGCCTTTATTTGATTTTTTATCTGTAAATAAATCGGACTATCACTTGAATTATCAATTTGTATATTCACCCTCCATATCCTCCTAACTATCCATCTGTTCTACCTGTTTATATTATACCATAACAGTTATATTAGTTCAATATTTAACAATCTTTATGAGCTATATTATAGTTTAAATTGATTACTTTTCGGTTGCAATTTTTAATATAACAAAAAGCCTTACAATTAAGGCTTTTATAATTTTTTGCTACAAAGTTTTAATGTTTTTACTAGCCACAGCACAGGTCATAACCGTATCATCAGTGAAAAAACAATCGTCACGAAATAATGGAAAGTCTTTCGTTTTGATATTGTTCCATTCGTAAACAGAACCGACAATATCTCCAATAATTGCTCCTAGCATAAGATTCCTCCTTGTGAACTCTTGGTTTAGACTGATTTTCCTATTTCCCATACTCGTTTATTTTATCAGCATATTCAGTCAAAAGATTCTTTGAATAAATTTTTTCAGCCTTTGAATTTCTAACTTCTTTCCAAAGAATAGAAGCTACTTTTAGTTTATTAGAGTAGTTGCCACTATTTTCGTCTGCACAGAAGTCCTTTAAAAATTGGTTCCATTGACAAACCGAATGATCATACTTGGCATAATCTGAATTTCCATAATAAACTTTTAGCATATCTTGGATTGTGAAACTCAAATCATTGTCGCTTTTTACTTTTCTCCAAGCAGTAGCCATATCGGCAGTAAACTTAAAGGGCGAAACATCTGTTAAAGTTGAGAAATATTCTCTAAAGTGTGCATTAAAGGAGAATCCACATTCAAGTAAGGGCGTATTTAAGGTAACGACTTCTACTTGTTTCTTTTTCCTTTTTATTGATGATTTTTTAATCAACTTCCCCTTAAAGTACTGCTCAATAATATGATTGAGTTCTTGTTTAGTACCTCTATATTCTAATCCTAATGACTTACATAGTTGTGAAAGTTCATCACGATACCAATAATATTTATTAAACTCATCGAGTGATACGATTTTATCAAACTCAGGTCTGCTTTCTATCAATATAACACCTCCTTAAAAACAGTTTAGGTTTTCATTTCTAAATAATGGAGTTTTAGATTCTTTATTATGAGGATTAGCTACGTTTCGCTAACAAGCTTACACATTCAGCGGTTCGGACTTACCGTATCGTCCGTGAAAAAACAATCCTCACGAAATAAAGGAAAATCCTTTGTCTTTATATTGTCCCATTCATAAACAGAACCGACAATATCTCCAACTAGTGCTCCAAGCATAAGATTCCTCCTTATTACATATCAGATTCATTACACATTTCCAATGAATCACTCTTTAAAAATGGCTCCACCAAATCAAGCCACTCTTGAGGTAGGTAAGCTGACAAATAGCCATGATTGTAGCCCTTTGCTTCATACAAAATTGTATTTGAATGTAGCTGATGAAATAATTTCGCTGATTCTTTCACACAGTTCAATTCTTTTTCACCATAGATATACAGAACCTGAGCCTTGCTAGCAGAAATCGTGTCCTTGAGCTTGTAACGCCCCATATAGGTTTTGTAAATAGTCACTAATGTTTTGATCGGCATCCTTGGCAGATCCTCCAAATAATAAGCTTTTATTTCCTCTGGATAAGCCAGTTTAGGATAAAGTTTGTTCATCATGCTTAACTGAAGTTTGCAAGAGAATTTATTGAACATTAGTTTACCAAATAGAGACACTAGAAAAATGCTGATTTTAGCCAACCTTGGTTGAGGAATACAGAGGCTTCCGTCTATGATGGCTTTCTCTGCTATCTCGCTGTCTAAGGACAAAAGCTCCATAGCAATTTGACCGCCAAGCGAAACACCACCGATCGCAAACAATTTCCCACCACAGTTTGCTTTGATATAGTCTAGAATCTCCAAAGCAGAATCTTCCGTAGAAACATAATCGAGTTGATATTCTTCACCGTGGCCATTCAAGGTGGGTAGAATGACACGGTATTTTTTCGACAAGATTCGTGCTTGACGAAGATAATTCCACCAAGAACTGCCACCGCCATGTATCAGCAAGATAGAAGGCAAATTCTTATCACCAAATTCATGAAATTTCATATTTAAACTCCTTACTGTAAGACTTTCACTGTATAAATACTTGTTAAATCAGTTTGAACAAGCAGTGATGCCTCATCAACGTGAACCTTTTGAGGATTATCTGCATTTTACCAACAAGCTTACACATTCGACGTGTCGTGATAGTAAACTTCTATATTATAGAACGAAAGTGATAGTGTGTTTTATAAAATTATACTATAAAACGAAAGAGAATTACACACTCAACTCAAACAATTTATAAAACTCACCTCTCCTATCCATCAAATCACTGAAAGAACCATCTTCAACAATAACGCCATCTTTCATAAAGAGAATTCTATCGTATTTTTTCAAAATGTTCTCATTCATCTTGTGGGTTACTACAAGTGCAGTCAAATTTTGAATATCCAAGATTGAACTTTCAATTTCAGTAGTTACTTGATTATCCAAAGATGAAGTAGCCTCATCCAATAATAAGATTGGTGTTTTTCGAATCAAGGCGCGCGCAATACTAACTCTTTGTTTTTGTCCACCAGATAGATTTGAGCCATTCTCTCCACATAAAGCTTGTAGACCTAATTCATTTTCTAAAACATAACTTTCTAAACCTGACTGCTGTACAGCTTTCTTTATTTCCTCATCAGTGAAGGATTGATTAAGAGTAATATTTGCTCTTAAAGTATCATCAAAGATATAAACATCTTGCTGAACAATCGTCATCAAGTTATAAAGACTCTCTGCTGAAATAGCTTGTATATCTTGATTATCAATTGAAATACGTCCACTTGTTACATCATAAAAACGCAGCAATAGATTGAGCAAAGTTGATTTTCCACTCCCTGACATTCCTACAATTGCAATTTTTTCCCCTTTTTGAATCTTCAAAGATAAATGATTAAAAATCTTTTCTTCAGTATTAGGATAAGAAAAATCTATATTTGAAAAAGAAATAACATCATCGAAATATTCTTTCATTTTACCAGTTTGAAGTTCGATTACATCTTTTACCTCAAATGCATCTAGTGTTGCCTGACCTTCACGGAATTTACTCATTCCCATACCAACTTCATTTAGTGGCATTACTACAAAATTGACCAGTTGAACAATAGCTGTTACACTTCCAATTGTGGTATAGCCATTAAAAACAAGATACATTCCTCCACCAAAGGCTACTAAAAAAACAATCATCCCCGAAAGCTGCGAAATAACATTAGCTAAGACATCAAATTTTCCTTTCATAAAATATATCTCATCCAATTTTTCGCTTTCATTTCTGTAATCTTGACGGATAGCCTCTTTCACATTAAAACTTTTAATAACTAGAAACCCTGCTAAAATATCTTTAACCTTAGCTAAATACTTCTGATCGGCAATCATGGCACTCTTTTGAAGATAAGCTGATTTTTGTCCAATGAATCCAGAAATCATCATTGGAATAATGCTAGCAATGATAACCAATAAGGTCAAATACCAATTACCTATAAACATAGCTAGGAGCGAAAAAATCATTAAGGAAAGGTTTTTTGAAATATTAAAATACTGGTGTAGATAATCTTGCTCAATTTTCTTCATATTTTCGGTTAATACAGAAATAAATTTCCCTGATTTTTCTTTAGAAAAGTCTCTATAATCCCTATCTAAAATAGATTGGAACACCTTATTTTTGTATCTTGACATGATTTGCCTAACAAGTCTATTTTTCAATCGAAGAGATATAAAGTTGAGCCCTGCATATATGAAAATAACACTAGCTCCTACTAGTACCGCTTGAGTTAAGGCATCTTCATTTTGGGACATACCACTATCAATAATACCTTTAATAGAATAAGCAAAAGCAATATTAGTTAAAGGGACCAGTATATTAAATATCATGAAAGCATAAAAAGCCTTCTGATGATTCTTTATCAATTGTTTCATCCTTAATCTACCTCATAATTCTTAATTTCATTTAGAAAATGAGACATAAAATATTCTTCTAAGTTAATATTCTCTCTCCTAATCTCTTTCATAGAGACCTGTTCTACAATTTCTCCATTTTTGATAAAACCAATTTTATCTGCTATCTGTGAAATTTCCGATAATATATGACTCGATATTAGTATTGTAATTCCATGCTCCTTAGAAAGCGACAACAAAAGATTTCGAATTTCTTGAATTCCTATTGGATCTAAACCATTGATTGGCTCATCTAAAATTAACAATTTAGGTTTTGTTAGAAAGGCACGAGCTAAACCAAGCCTTTGCCTCATTCCTAACGAAAAATCTTTTACTTTTTTAGTCGTATTCTTTAATCCGACCATTCTTAAGACTCTTATTATATCTGATTCAATAATATTTTTCCCCATATACTGAGCGTGAATTTCCAAAATTTCTTTTGCAGTGTAATTATCATAAAAAATTGGTGATTCAATAATACTTCCAATCTGACTTAATATTTCTTCTCTGTGTTCTTGTAGATTTTTCCCAAAAATTTCAATACTACCTGATGTAATTGTTGATAAGGATAACATACATTTCATTAACGTTGTTTTTCCAGCACCATTCGGTCCTAAAAAACCATAGATTTCTCCTTCAGCAATTTGAAGGTTGATACCACTTAAAATTTCTTCTTTATCAATTGTTTTAAAAACTTCTTTTATTTCAACAATATTTCTCATTTCTATCTCTCTTTCTATATCCAGTTTTAAATGCAAGAATTTTTCTCCCAGAGCATAAATACTAATTTATACAGTCTCTTTTTTTATAGAAATCATTAAGGAATTATCACTTTCCTTCAATTAAACTTAGGTATGCTACTTGATACTAATATCTTGTCTTGAAATATTAAAAATTGAAAATGAAGTAATCATTAAACTTATGAAACTTGCAAATATCAAAAAGAATAAGTTATCAGCAATATTATTAGATAAACTTCCTGGACTTACATTTGAAAGTAATGCTGCTAAACCAAGTCCTGTAAGCATTGTTATAGCTGTTGAATGCTTAATCATACCAAAAACAAATGGTAGCAACCCTATTAGTACTGTTGCAAACGTTATTCCAGCTAAGTTAATTAATTGACTAGCTACAGGGATATAACTAGATTCAGTTACAACAGCCATGAATTTAATGAATAATTGAATCACTAAATGTGCAGAAAAATGGGCAATAAATGCTATTAGAATGACTGAAATAATTTTTCCCCATAGTAATTTTATTTTAGAAATAGGGTAAGAAAACAACTGAAAAATTGTTCTTCGTTTAAATTCGTCAATAATAATCGTAGACAATAAATAAGATTCGAAAATCAAAAATGCTGCTTTTGTAAATAAAGATGAAAACAATGAAGCTACAATTGCCCAACCTTCCCATTTACCAGTAACTCTAATAACATTAGAATCCTGTCCAGTGAATTCCCCTAGTTTATTGTCAGTACCTAATCCCATAATAATGATTGCTGTTATACCTAGCACTATAAATATAGTACACAACCAGGCTAAAAATAATTTAGATTTAGAAACTTTATTTAATTCAATTTTAATAAGCGACAACATAGATTCTTTCCTCCAAAGTGTAAATAAAGAGTAAACTATTCAAACTAATCTCAACAAATATTTAAAAATTAACTTATTTTTCAGACAATGACACTATACATACTATCGGTATGTATATACTAAAAACAAACATACCTTTGGTATGTATAATAGATTTTTAATAACACACTTAAAGTATGTTATTTTTTAACTATAAATTATGTAAGATAATTTATTGAATTGATAACACATAAATAGAAATTAGTATTAACATGAATGTCATGCGACTACTTATTTACTATTTTTTTAAGTGATCAAATAAGTTGAAAATCACCTCCATCATTTCATCAGAAATTAACTGTACCCCTAGACCTTCAAAAGTAAGTTTAATGAAATTCATTTTACGCTTTAATTCTACTAATGAAAAAACGGAAATTTGAAAACCAATCCAAATATTTAGTGTTAAAACAATTAAATCTGCTAGCTCTTCTGGATATTCTGTTTTAATAGACCCATCTTCAACACCTTCGTAAACTTTTTCTCTAATTTCGGGTAAAAAATCAGAAAATAGACCTAGATACTGCTCTCCTAACAAACGTGGGCTTCTTAGCATGATTGAGGCAGAGTAAACGAGCCTTTGGTGTTCAAAATTAGAGAAAGAGTCCATCAAAGAATTTTGTATCTTTTCTAATCCAGTATTTCCTCTCCAATTATAATTTAAAATTTCTTGATTATTTTCGCTAATGATTGTTTGCAGTATATCATATTTAGACTCAAAATGATGATAGATAACACCTTTTGTTAATCCACCTAAGCCATCAATGATATCTTGTATTGACGTATTATCAAATCCTTTTTCTAAAAATAAATTTTTAGAGACCTCTAGTATTTTTTTTCTAGTTTCATGTGAGTTTCTATTCCTTGCCATTTTAGTCCCTTTCTATCATACCGATGGTATGTAATTCTATTGTAGTGGAAGTAACTAATAATGTCAAGTTCTTTATTGGAAAATGCAAAAAAGCCTTACAATCAAGGCTTTTCATTAAACAGTTCGTCTACACTTTAGTTACCTAAATCAAGATTTAGAGAATGAAAACTAGTCAATTTTCTCAATAATGTTTCCAAGTTTATCCAATGCAAGATAGGAGTGATCATTTAGTGGAATTATGGGAACATTAACGAGTTCTTCAGCTCTATCCTTGTTAGCTTTATCATTCCAGGAATCATAATGGACACTAATTAAAAACTGACTAAAGAGTCCTAATCCATTTTTTATCTTTATCTGATGATCTGAATTATCATTAGGTGAGACATAGACTTTTTCTCCTAATAATAGGGCTCCTGCAGAAAAACCTATAACTTTCGTCCCTTTATTAAGCATATGATCGATATAATTTTTGAACTCCTGATTGACATAAGTAGCTATATATTTTTCCGTATTTCCACCACCAATGATAATTAGATCAGCATCAAGATAGCTATCAAAATCAATCTGCTCAGTATCCAAGAGTAAGTAAGCAATGTTTAGATTAGGAAATTGACTTTGGAAAACTTCCGTGTACTTTTTCATATAGGGTTGCCAATTTTCTCGAAAAACTGTAAAAATGATAATTCTTTCGATCTTCCTTGATGACACAATTTTATTAACAATCGTATGGTTCTTTATCGGCGGATTTCCACCCATTAAAAAAATTTGTTCGTCCAATCTTTCACACTTTCTAAAGATACATAAATTTTGACCACGTTCTGAAATTATAATTTCTTCTTAAAATGAATAATTCTATTTGCCTCCAGAAATCCAATATTGAGATGAAATCTTATAGAATCCGTATTCGTTAAAGTACAGTCACTTGCAAATTCCTTACATCCTCTATTTTTCGCCCATTCCTCACATTTTGTACAGAGATTTTTAGCAATATCCTTTAAACGATATTCCTCGTCGACAATAATCCCTTCTAAGAATCCAACAGGACTATATTTACAACCTTCAACATAATCAAATCTGAGTGAACATAGTGCTAGACCTACAATTGTGTCACCTTCAACTTCAGTAAAGATTGCAGTATTTTTGCCATTCGTATATCTTTTTACTTCATCAATAGCTTCTTTATCGGTTAATTGGGGCCATAATTGTTTCATTAGTTTAGCCGTTTTTATAGAATCTTTTGTTATTCCATCCATATTGATGTTCCTCCGCAAATTACAGGCAAATGTTTCGAATCATGCTGTTACTTTGTTACTCATTGATTGACACCAATACCATCCCCTTCTACTTTTCGCTATCTCAGATAGGAAGAGCAGAGCCACGCACTCAGCGGTTCGATCTTCCCGTATTATCTCGTCGGTGCCCCTCCTCATTCTACGAGTCCTATCGCATGGGCCGAACATCTGCTTCTACTTCGCTGATACCTCAGCTCGTACAAGTAGTGATACTGCCTCAACATGGTGCGTTTGTGGGACTCAAAAGGTTCAGTGAACCTTTTGAGGATTAGCTACGTTTCACTAACAAGCTTACACATTCGACATGATGCGTCTGCGGAAAAAGATCCACCGGCTGTACTTTCTTCAATTCATAGCCCAACTCTTGATAGAGTTTGATATCCCGCGCCATGGTAGCGACATTACAGGATATATAGGCGATGCGGTCAGCTCCTGTTTGGGCGCTTGCTTTGATAAAGCTTTCGGTCAAGCCCTTGCGTGGTGGATCGACCAGGATGGCGGTTGGTTGGATGCCTTCCTTGAGCCAATTCTTCATGGCATTTTCAGCTGTGTCACAGACATAGTGGGCATTGGTGATGCCATTTATACTAGCATTCTTCTGACTATTTTCTACTGCTTCGGGGATGACTTCGACCCCATAGACTTCCTTGACATGCTTGGCAACTGACAAGCCAATGGTCCCGATTCCGGAATAGGCATCGATAACTACATCGTCTTCTCTTAACTCCGCAAAGTCAATAGCTGTCTGGTAGAGCTTCTCTGCCATTTCGGTATTGACCTGGTAAAAGGCTGGTCCAGAGATTTGGAAGCTATTGCCCAACATTTGGTCCGTAATGTAATCTTGACCATAGAGAACCCGCCATTCTTTCCCAAAAATGGCATTGGTATTCTGGTCATTAATATTTTGCATGACAGACATAATCTCTGGGAATTGCTTAATCAACTGCTCGATCAACTGGTCCACACGGAACACCTTAGGACGAGTGGTGACCAAAATAACCATTATTTGTCCTGAATGGTGACCACGACGAACCACAAGGTTACGAATCAAGCCAGACTGTTCCTTCTCATCATAAGGTTTGAGATCGAAACGACGAATCAACTCCCGAAGCGCCAAGACCACTTGGTCAATGACGGGATCTTGGATATAAAAGTCTTCAATCGGCATCAAATCATGAGAGTTCTTCCGAAAGAAGCCTGTCTCGACCTGACCATTGACACGACGAACAGGAACTTGGGCCTTGTTGCGGTAGTGGACAGGATGGTCCATCCCCAAGGTTAAGGGCACCTCGATATCAGTGATCCCTGCCATTTTATATAGACTATCCTTGACCTGTTTAGCCTTGAATTTTAATTGCTCCGGATAAGCTAGGTGCCCCAAGTCGGCAATGCCACTTCGCAAGTAAGCCAGGTCTAGTTCTTCATTACGATGAGGGGATTTTTCTAAGTACTCTTCTACTTTCCCGTAGCCGATCTTTTTGTTGACCTTGAGCACGCGCATGCGGATAACTTCTCCAGGTAGGGCATTCTCCACAAAAAAGACCAGGCCGTCTACCTTGGCTACTCCTGCTCCTTCGTGGGTCAGATCGACAATTTCAACGGTTACAATCTCATTTTTCTTCAACATGATTCTCTATCTTTCTACAAATTAAAAGGGATGGAGTCCAAAACTCCTATCCCCTTATTATATCATCTCAGTCCCATTTGGTACAATTTCTTTTTATAAGCATCGAAATCGACTAGTAGACCTTGGCCGCCATACATATCGTAGGCATCGACCCAATCCCCATTTTCTGGGATGGTCACGCGTTCCATTCCTTTACCGGCACTACCGACCAGTCCAATCCCATTTGTCAATAGGAAGGAGAAAGGTACATTGGTAGACGTCATAGCAAAGACTTTCCCAAGAGCTTCTGATCCCGTAAAGAGTTTGGTTGGATCCTTGATCTGATGCATGATAGCAGACATGACCTCTTGCTGGCGACGGGTCCGACCAAAGTCTCCTTCATCGTCCTTACGGAAACGCGAGTAATTGAGAAGGGTCCGGCCATCCATCCGTTGTTTGCCAACCTTGATGGTTTGCTGCGGAACGACACCGTCTTTCATGTTCAAATCGTCAGGCACTTCCACCTCACTGACCTTTTCACCATTAATCGTTGAGAATTTGGCATCCATCTCAACCCCATTTGGAAAGAGGGTATCAATGGCTGTCGCAAAGGTTTTGAAATCAACCATGGCGTAATATTGGATGTCAATGTCAAAGTTGTCCTTGAGCATCTGACGGACCAATTCAGCGCCTTGGTTATTGTTTTGCTCCCCAATGGTGAAGGCTGTATTGAGCTTCTGGTCATAGTAACCATCATATTCAGGAATATTTTGCTGGCTGACCCCATCAATATGGACCAGTGTATCCCGCATGAAGCTGACCATCTTGATCTTGCCTTCCTTGTTGTTGACATTGATCACCATGATGGAGTCTGTCCGGGTCTCATCAGATTTCTCACCGATCCGACCATCTGTCCCCAAGATGAGGATATTGACCCCGTCTCGTGACTTCTTGCCGTTAAATTTCTCAACGACAGCCGGTTTGGCATCTGGACCTGTCGGCTTACTGTTGAGTCCTTTCACAAACATGAAGACCATGCCACCGATAATGAGCAGGAAAAAGAGAGCAATCCACTTGAGGATCCGCTTGACACGGACCTTTTTCCGAGGTCTTTTTTGCCGATTTTGAGGAGGGACAGTTGCCTTTTTCTTTGACTTTTGTGAGCGCGATTGGTAGACAGGAAGGTCTTCGACCACTTCTTCCAGCTCATCTGGAACTTCCTCTTCCTCAAAGGTACGTGGTGTATCGGTCTCCTCTACGAAAGCACCTTGGCTTTTTTTGAGAAGGTAATTGTATTCTAGTTGTTCACGTTCATTTAGATAATGATAATTGGAGTGTAAATAGTCTAATCGTCGTTTTTCATGATAGGTTAAATATTCCAAATCTCTACTCATTACTGTTCTATTTCCTTCTCATTTACTGTATATACTGGATACTGGCCAAATACTTTGACCGCAATCTCCATAGCCGAAAGTTCCTCAAAGGCAAAATGAATCCATTCTTCTTTTTCCATGAGGAGATCAATAATAAAAAAATACTCCCCAAGCGCTGTTTTTAGCGGTCGACTCTCAATTTTTGTCATATTGATATTCCGCCAGGAAAAAGTGGATAAGGCCTTATAGAGGGCTCCTGGTTGATTGCTCGGTAGGGTCAAGGCAAGACTGACCTTGTCCTCTGTATGATGCAAGCTTGTAGGCATTTCTACAGCTTTTTTTCCTAGGATCCAAAACCGAGTGTAATTCGCCGCCATCTCTTGGATGTCCTTGTGCTGCACATACAGTTGGTACTCGTGGGCTGCACTCAGAGGCGCGATGGCTGCGATGTTTTTCTCCGGATGAAGGGAAACATAGCGGGCTGCATAAGCCGTCGAGGCAGTCATTTCAAGCTTGGCTGTTGGATAATGTCGGTCAATAAACGCCTTACCTTGGGCCAAGGCCTGGGGATGGGAATAAATCTCGTGAATGGGGCGGTCTTTTTTAGCCACGAGTAGTTGCTGTTGGATGGGATAGACGATCTCCGCAACAGCCTGAATGTCTCCGTGGTGGAAGAGATAATCGATGGTTTCGTGTACACTGCCCTCGATGGAATTCTCCACTGGGACAACCGCAGCACTCACTGCTTCTTGTTCAAAGGCTTTTAAGAGCTCGGTCAAGCTTTCATAGGGGATCAATTCATCATTTAGAAAGGCATGACTGGCTACGCCATGGGTAAATGAGCCTTTAGGTCCTAAGTATCCTACAAACATCGAATCTTCTCCGCAATTTCTTCTGGTGTCAGATCACCCGTCTCGATCGTATGGGTCGCACAAGACTCATACAAGGGAAGACGGTAATCATATAATGCTTTTAATTCAGTTTTAGATTGGTTCAAAAATAAGGGCCTTTGATGGGTCTTATCCGCCTGCAAGCGCTGATACAAGGCCTCAAAATCAAGTTTTAAAAAAATATTAGATGGATTGGTTTTTAAAAGTTCCAGATTTTCCTGACGCATGACCAAGCCACCCCCCGTTGAAATAACTCCACCTTCTTCTTGCAGTAGGCGCTTTAAGAGAGCCGTTTCTTGAGAACGAAAGCTTTCCTCGCCATAAATAGCAAAATACTGAGCCACAGGCATGCCTAGCTCAAGCACCAATTCAGCGTCCATATCATGAAAATTTGGGTCCAGTAATCGGCCAATCGTTGTTTTACCAGCCCCCATAAATCCTAGTAAGATTTTAGACATCTTGCAAGGCCTCCAAATCATTGAAGAAACTTGGGTAACTGGTATTGATGGCTTCCGCACGGTCTAAATATACATCGCCATCTTGCACAAGAAGCGCTGCAATAGCAGCCATCATCCCAATCCGGTGATCGCCATAAGTTGCTAACTGGGCACCGTGTAAAGGAGTTGGCCCTGTGATCACCATCCCATCTGGGGTCGGTTGAACAGTCGCCCCCATCGCGTTTAAACTATCCGCAACGACTTGAATACGGTCTGTCTCTTTCACCCGAAGTTCTTCAGCATCGGCAATGATGGTCTGGCCATTGGCCTGTGTCGCTAGTAGGGCAATAATCGGCAATTCATCAATCAAACGTGGAATCAGCTCACCTTTGATCACCGTAGCGGTCAAACTGGATGTTTCGACCACCAAGGTCGCAGATTTGGCGAGATCATCCTGGTTTTCTATCGTCACCCGTCCACCCATCTGCGCGATCACATCTAAAATCCCTGTACGGGTTTGGTTCATCCCAACATTTTCTAGAACAATTCGACTATTGGGAACGATCAAACCTGCCACCAGCCAAAAGGCTGCACTTGAAATATCACCTGGAACGACAACTGTCTGAGCTGTAAACTCTTGACCACCTTGAATCGTGATGGTTTTCCCGTCTACATCAATCTGTCCGCCAAACTGACGAATCATATCTTCTGTATGGTCACGCGTTTTTTCCTTTTCGATAATTGTCGATTGGCCATCTGCCTGTAGGGCTGCAAAAATCAAAGCAGACTTGACTTGAGCAGAAGCCACTGGTAAGCGATAAGAAATAGGCTGTAGCTGCGGATTTCCCTGAATGGTTAGAGGCGGGAGGTCTCGCTCACCTTGCCCAGCCAGAACAACCCCCATTTGACGCAAAGGCTGGGCGATCCGGTCCATGGGACGCTTGGACAAGCTATCGTCTCCAATCATAGTAGCCGAGAAGTCCTGTCCAGCTAGCACTCCAGAAATCAGACGCATGGAAGTGCCAGAATTCCCCATATCTAGGGGATTTTCTGGAGCAGACAGCCCATGAAAGCCACGGCCTTGAATCCTGATCACTTCTCCATCATCCACAATAGAAACGCCTAAATCTCGAAAGACCTGAATCGTAGAAAGAACGTCTTCTCCACGCAAGATATCCTGAACGATCGTTTGCCCTTTGGCAATACTTCCAAAAATAATCGAACGATGGCTAATAGACTTGTCACCCGGTACACGGATGGTTCCATTTAACCCTTTGCTGCCGGTTGCTAATTTCATTCCATTCTCCAGAGCGCTTTTCCTCATATTCTATCATAAATATGGCAGTTATTCAATTTTTGTCTAAAATTTTCAAGAAAATCCGAATGAAAAAATAGCCTACTGGAGGGACTTTAAAATGATTCCGAACAAAAAGCCAAAGCTGGGAAATCGCTCTGGCTAGACAGTTTTATTGAAATAAATCATCAATCGGTTCAAAGATGATCTTTTCAAGATCTCCAAGATAAATGGACAATTGTTGCTGTTTGGTAAAGAATTCAGTCACAAGAGGACTTGATTGAATCTTATCCATATAGTCCTTCATTTCCTGTTGGACAGCTTCTGTTGGTACTTGTCCAGACTGCATCAAACCTTGCAATTGTTTTTGAAAAGCTAGGTATTCATCAAACAAAGTCTTTGCTTCTGGGTCTGTTTCGATCGCTTGTTTGCTTGCTACAACAGCCTTGTATTCAGGCAGGTCTCGCAGAGTCCGCGAGAGTTCATTTGCTAGATCATAAATATTTGCCATTTCGTTGGCTCCTTTACTGATAAGATACCTCTATTATACCGTTTTTTCCTTTATTTTCCTTAAATGAAGCTAGCATCTAATTCCAATCCTTCTGAAGGCCTAGCGAGCCAGTACGGTATAAGACGTTGCTTTTTGGATCAAGTCTTGGGCGCGCTTTTGATCCTCCGCATGTCGAAAGGTTAGCTGTAAAATCCCGTGGATATCTTCGCGATTTTCTTCATTGATATGGATATTGACCAAGGAAATCCCTTGTAGAAGTTGCAAAATCTCAAGAATGACACCTTCCTTATCTGGTACATCGATAAAGAGATGATAGGCGCTATCGCGCCCAGCAGGCTGATGGATCTGCATTTCTTGTCGGTGCTTTCGCCCTTCTTGGAAAAATGTCCAAATGGCCTCTTGATTATCTGCTTGAATGGTCTCAGCCACCTGATCCAAGCGATCTTTGAAATCAGTGATCCGCTCTAAAATCGCATGAGGGTTGGACAAGAGAATAGAGGTCCACATGCCTGGCTCACTTTCTGCAATCCGAGTCATATCCCGAAAACCACCAGCCGCAAAACGGTTTGCCAGGGGATGCTCCTCTCCATAAGCCACTGCTTGCTCGACCAAAGTGGTCGCCAAAAGATGCGGGAAATGGCTGATCTGGGAGGTGACCCGGTCGTGTTCCTCCGCATCAATTTCGATAAAGCGAGATCCCAGTCCACTCAGCAACTCTTTTAAATTCTCTATTGAGCCGGCTTTGGTTTGACTTGATGGGGTAAAAATATAATAGGCATTTTCAAATAAGGTCGCATCCGCTGCAGCAGCACCTGTCTTGTGACTACCAGCCATAGGGTGACCTCCGACAAAGCGAACAGCCTGATCCTGAAAGACTTGGTCTGCATGGGCCACAATTTCAGCTTTGGTAGAGCCCACATCAGTCACCAGCACTTGGTCTTTCAATGGCAATCGGGACAGAATATCCAGATAAGACTTGGTTTGCTTGATGGGAAGGGCCAAGATAATCACATCTGCTATAGGGGCAAAGAAGGCAAAATCATCTGTTACTTGGTCCACCATTCCTCTTTCAAGGGCGATGTTTCGGGACGCTTCACTTCGATTATAGCCAAGAATGGTCAGGTTTGGGTGGGCTCTCTTAATTCCTAGTGCGAGGGAAGCACCAATCAGGCCCAGACCTGCTATATAAACAACTTTCTTTTCCAATGGAAAACTCTTTCTCTTAAAAATTCTTAGTAAAGTCCCGGTGCTTGGCAACAGCTCCTTTCAATTCTTCCATGTTATCGGATGAGAATTTTTCGAGCACTTCTGTAGCAAGGACCGTTGCCACCACTGCTTCCATCACCACACCTGCAGCTGGCAGAGCTGTTGGGTCGCTACGCTCAACTGTTGCCTTATAAGGCTCATGGGTTTCAATATCTACACTCATCAAGGGTTTGTAAAGAGTCGGAATAGGCTTCATGACGCCACGAACTAGAAGGGGCTCTCCGTTAGTCATGCCCCCTTCAAAGCCACCTAAATTATTGGTCCGACGGGTATAGCCGGTTTCTTTAGACCAGATGATTTCATCCATGACTTGACTTCCTTTTAGGCGACCCGCCTCAAACCCTAGACCAAACTCCACTCCCTTAAAGGCATTGATAGAAACCACTCCTTGAGCAATTTTTGCATCTAATTTCTTGTCCCATTGCACATAAGATCCTAGTCCAACTGGGACACCACCAACAATGGTTTCCACGATTCCACCGATGGTATCACCATCTTTTTTCACTTGGTCAATGTAAGACTTAATGGCTTCTTCTTGTTCTGGCACAACAATCGAAACTTCCGACTTCGCTGCCTTTTCCTTGATTTCGGAAACAGTTAGATTTTCAGGAACGGCAATCTCGATTCCTCCAAAATTGACAATGTGACTCGCTACATCCACACCAATCTCTTCTAAAATCCGTTTGGCCACGGCACCAACAGCGACGCGCATGGTCGTCTCACGGGCGGAAGAACGCTCTAGAGAATTACGAAGATCTGAAAAACGGTATTTCATCCCTCCGACTAGATCGGCATGACCAGGACGCGGCTTGGTAATCTTTCGCAGATTTTTCTTTTTCTCTTCGACCGGTGCCACATTCATAATCTCCAACCATTTTTGGTGGTCCAAATTGGTCACATTTAGGGTAATCGGACCACCCATAGTCAAGCCATGACGGACTCCCGATGTAATCTCGACCCGGTCACTCTCGATTTTCATCCGTGCTCCCCGACCATAGCCCCCTTGGCGGCGTTTGAGTTCTTTATTAATATCTTCTTCTGATAAGGGAAGTCCTGCTGGAACGCCCTCAATAATGGCGGTTAGCCGAGGTCCATGGGACTCACCTGCTGTCAAATATCTCATATCGACCTTATTCCTTTCTTTCTAAGAATTCCTTCATTTCCTGAAGAGGAATTTGATGAATCGCTGCTTGACCTAATTCTGGCACAATCACTAGTTTTAAGCTATTCCCACGCGCTTTTTTGTCATGAGTCAAGGCTTGATAAAGGGTTTCTGGATCCCAGTGCTCATAGGCCACCGGAAGTCCAAATTTCCGACACATTTCTTCGATTTGTTGGCTGATTCCCTTTGGCATCAAGCCCTTTTCTTCAGCGACTCGTGAGAGCTGCACCATACCCATACTAACAGCTTCTCCGTGCATGACCTGTCCATAGCCAGCTGTTGCTTCAATGGCATGCCCAATGGTATGACCAAAATTGAGATAGAGTCGAATCCCATTGTCCAGCTCATCAGCCACCACATGGTCGCGCTTGACCAGACAAGAATGAGAAATGATACTCTCTGCATGCTCTAAAATACTTTCGACAGAGCCATCCATCGTTTCCAACTCTTGCCAAAGTTCCGTATCTTGGATGAGACCGTACTTGATCACTTCGCCCATCCCCTCGATCAATTCGCGCCGACCTAAGGTACTCAACACATCAGGATCAATGAACACACCGTCCGGTTGGGCAAAGGTGCCCACCATGTTTTTGGCAAAGGCTGTGTTGACCCCAGTCTTTCCACCGATAGAGGAATCCACCTGAGCCGTTAAGCTAGTCGGGATCTGAACAAAGGAAATTCCCCGCATATAGGTAGAAGCCGCAAAGCCAGCCAAATCACCGACTACGCCACCACCAAGAGCGACGATTCCATCACTGCGCGTCATGCCCTCAGTGGCTAGAAATTCATAGACCTTGGATACAGTGGTCAGATTTTTCCGCTCCTCACCTTTAAGAAATTCAAAGCGCACCACTTGAAAACCAGCCTCCTTGATACTCGCCTCAACAGTAGAAGCATAGAGCTTGGCCACGTGGTTATCTGAAATGATCGCTACCTTTTTCTCTCCCCAAAGAGAGCGGAGCCAAGTCCCAACTCGCTTGAGGCCACCTTTTTCAATCACAATCTCATAGGGATGTCCTGGAATGGCTACTGTTACCTTCATGGGAATCTCCTTTCTGCTTTCTCTTTGTAACTATCTTATCATGAAATAAGGCACATGTCTCAAACAAAATGAAAAAGAGACTAGAGCAAGACTGTTTTTTTAAAAATCAGTTCTTGTTCTAATCTCATAAAGCTTTTTCAATAGGAAAAGGTAAAACCCTCTCTTAGTCACATACAAGTTGGCGATATTCTGTTGTCAATGCTTCCCATACAGACTCTGTAGGAAATACTTTCCCAGTCATCAATTCAAAGGCTGCTTCAGCTTGATAAAAGAGCATTCCCAAGCCATTCAAGGTACGATTTCCCTGCTCCCTCCCAAGCTTGAGAAAGGGGGTAGCCGCAGGATAATAAGCCATATCTGCGATGAAGGCATGAGATGGAAAGCTAAGATGAGGCCCTATCGGAAGCGAGTGACCATCCATCCCTACGCCTGTTGCATTTAAGATCAGGTCTGCCTGATCAAAAGATGCTTGTAGGTCTTGATCATTTTCGATCGCCCCAAGCTGAATTGAAACACCAAAAGCCTTTTCGAGGCCCTCAAGAGTAGCCTGGTAGTATGTCAAACGCTCTTTTCTAACAAAAACCGTGATTTGTTTGACCCCGAGCTTGATGGCCTGTGCAATAATCGCTAAAGCTGCACCACCTGCCCCTAAGACAACCATTGTTTTTCCCTTAATGGAGAAAGCTGGATGTAGACTACGAAAAAAACCAATCCCATCTGTATTATAGCCCTTAAGCTTGCCATCACGGTGAACGATGGTATTGACAGAGCCGATCTTTAGGGCCATCTCATCAACCTCATCTAGATAAGGAAAGACCTTCTGCTTAAAAGGCATAGAGATGTTGGCCCCAATCATATCTAAGGTCCGGATTTGAGAGATGGTACTTTCTAGGTTTTCTTCTGCTATATCCCAGGCTAAATAAACCGCATTGGTCGCTGTTAGTTCATAGGCTAGATTATGGATGAAAGGAGAGATACTATGACGAATCGGATGGGCAATAACCGCTGCCATCCGAGTATAGCCGTCAATCTTCATTTAATAACTCCCGAATTCTTCTCATATTTTCAAGAGGGATTTGACCTGGCGCACTTCCTTCTCCGACTCTAGCATAAGACCAAGAAGAGCCTGTCAAATCAGCTGTCAAGCGCGAAATCTTCCCGACCTTACCCATGGAAATCGTTACATATTCTTGCTCAGGATTCAGCGTCTTGAAACCGCGCGTATAATTCATCAAATCAAGAACATCTTGTTCATTGTGGGCCATGACGGATACCTTGACCAATTTTGGAGAAAAGCTAGTTAATTCCGATAAGATCTCCATCATATTTTCCGGTGTCTCTTGGAAATTATGGTAGCTGAGCACAAGATTTGAAAATTCCAACATCTCTTCAAAGACGTCACGATGGCTATAAAACTCGAAATCGATATAATCCGGATGATAGATAGATTGAATATCTTTCAGGATCCCAACATATTCCTCATTGGTCAGCTCCATCTCCCCACCTTCAGCTCGAGTCCGTAAGGTGAATAAAATTTCGCGTCCAGCAAATTTTTCAAATACTGCTGGAGCAACGGTTAAGATCTCGTTTTTTTCTAAAAAGTCCGCACGCCACTCAATGACATCCGCATCCTCGTAACGCAAACCATCTAGTTGTTGCGCCTCTTCTAAGGAGCGAGGCATAATCGAAACAACTAACTTCATACATCCACCCTAATCGTAAATACTTTTAAGTAATTACTACTTTCTTCTTTCTTGTTCCATCGAAAATCTCCCGGAAGGCCGTATTCCGCTACATAGCGATGCTTACGCCCTTGAAATCCCTTTTCGATTTGTTTTTTAAATTTTTCTTTGGACACATTTGCCGCATTGGTACTGAGAATCAAGGTCCCACCTGGATTTAAAATCTCGAGGGCCTCGCTCACCAACCGATGATAGTCTTTAGCGACTGAAAAGGTCCGTTTTTTATTCCGCGCAAAGCTAGGCGGATCGAGTACGATCACATCATAGCTTAGGTCATGGCGTTTGGCATATTTGTAATAGTCAAAGACATCCATCACGACAAAACGATGAGCATCCAGCGCCAAGCCATTTGCCACAAAATGCGCTTCTGATAATTCTTTACTTCTCTTAGCTAGATCAACCGAAGTTGTTTCAATTGCTCCACCCATTGCCGCAGCTACAGAGAAGGCCGCCGTATAAGAGAACATATTGAGCAAGGACTGGCCAGCTGCTAAGCCCTCTACCAAGCTACCTCGAACTTCATGCTGATCCAAAAAGATTCCCGTCATCAAGCCATCATTGAGAAAGACTTGGTAAGAGACCCCATTTTCCAGAATTAAAAATTCTTGCGGAGCTTCTTCACCATACACATGGGCCGATTCATAGTCCAAGCCTTTAAAGCGAATCTTTTCATAACCGCCTCGGACTTCTGGAAAAACCTCTTGAAAGGCCACCAGAATGGTTTCCCTGATTTGAAATACGAAGGGATTGTACCAAGAAAAGACAACAAACTCATCATATAAGTCAACCGTAAAGCCACCAAAACCATCTCCCTCTTGGTTAAAGAGGCGAAAGGCTGTTGTCATTGCATCCGCATAATAAGAACGACGATATTGCTTGGATTTGATGAAAAGCTTTTTAAAAAAGTCTTTATCAAAAGCGACTAACTCTTGCGAAACAAACCATCCAATCCCTTTATTTTGTTCAGATAAGTATCCGACTCCTAAGGATTGTCCATCTCCTGAAAGCAATTGAACCACTTGATCTAAGACAGGAAGCGAGTCAAAATCTTGCTTTTCAAGAAGGGATTGTCCTTGTTTTAATTTTCGAGCTACTTGCCGACTGACTGTGAGTTTTTTCATACCCTCTATTATAGCAAAAGTCTGCAGTTTTCACAAAGGGAGGCTTTATTTACTGGAACTTTTTTTACCATTTTATCGTAGCTCTCATCATTTAGATTTAAACGATAAAAAATACCGGATCTTTCCTATTTCTTTCCTTTCCTTTACAGTCATTTTTTTCTTTCTCCATAAAAATGTGGTATACTTATATATGAAAATTTTTAGGAAATAAGACAAGGAAGTAACATTTTGTGAAAAAAATTACGAATTCGATACTCAATTTCATGAGTACCAGACTAGGATTTGTCTTGACCCTTCTGTTGCTCTACTGGTTCAAAACCATGTGGGCCTATTCAGTAGATTTTAATTTAGACATTCAGGGACCGTATCAGATTTTTCTAGCAGTCATCAACCCATTACCGATTAGTCTGCTCTTCATTGGTCTTGCACTTTATATCAAACGAACCAAGCTCTTCTATAGTTTGGCCTTTGGGATCTACCTTCTCTTATTTGTTTGGTTGATTTCCAATTCCATCTATTATCGCGAATTTACAGACTTTGTAACAGTTAATACCATGTTGGCTTCCAGCAAGGTTTCTGCCGGTCTCGGAGCTGCTGCTTTAGAATTGTTCCGCCCTTGGGATGTGATTTACATTCTAGATTTTCCCATTCTAGCTTTCTTCTTCTTTAAGAAATGGATTCGAATGGACAATCGTCCCTTCAATAAACGAGCTAGTTTTGCGGTTACGTCCTTATCAGCTATGCTCTTTTCGGCCAACCTTTTCCTTGCAGAAATTGACCGACCTGAGCTCCTGACTCGTGGGTTCTCAAACTACTATGTCGTTCGTGCCCTAGGCTTACCGGCCTTTCTGGGTTACAGTGCTAATCAGACCTATGCGGCTAACAAAGAACGTTCCAAAGCCTCCGAAGCAGATCTAAAACCGGTGGAAGAATATATCCAACAGCATTATGCCAAGCCTAATCCTGAATACTTTGGAATGGCTAAAGGCCGTAACGTCATTTACATTCACTTGGAAAGTTTCCAACAATTCTTGATCGATTACAAGTTGAAAGTAGACGATAAAGAATATGAGGTGACACCTTTCTTAAACTCACTCTACCACTCGAAGGAAACCTTTGCCTTTTCAAATGTCTTTAACCAAGTCAAGGCAGGGAAAACCTCCGATGCTGAGACCATGATTGAAACAGGGCTCTTTGGACTCAACCAAGGTTCCTTTATGGTGAACTATGGTGGAACCAATACCCAACAGGCTGCACCATTTATTCTTTCAAAAAATGGTTACAACTCGAGCGCTGTTTTCCACGGGAATGCTGGAAGTTTCTGGAATCGAAATACCGCCTATAAACAATGGGGCTACAATTACTTCTTTGATGCCAGCTACTTCACCAAACAAAACAGCAGCAACTCCTTCCAGTATGGTCTTAATGACAAATACATGCTCAAGGATTCCATCAAATACCTCGAACGCTTGCAACAGCCTTTCTATACCAAGTTCATTACGGTTTCCAACCACTACCCTTATACGACCAGCTTGTCAGGAGATGATCTTGGCTTCCCTCTAGCTAAGACACAGGACGAAACCATCAATGGCTACTTTGCGACCGCTAACTACCTCGATTCATCCATCAAGGCTTTCTTTGATTACTTGAAAGAATCTGGTCTTTACAAAAATTCCATCATCGTCCTCTATGGGGACCACTACGGAATTTCAAACTCTCGCAACCCAGCTCTCGCCCCACTGCTTGGCAAGAACTCTGAGACCTGGTCTAGTTATGACAATGCCATGTTGCAACGAGTACCCTATATGGTAGTCATTCCGGGTATGAATAAGGGAGGAATCATCGATACCTATGGTGGTGAGATCGATATGCTCCCAACCTTGGAACATTTGCTGGGCATTGAGTCCAACAAATTTCTCCAAGTTGGTCAAGACATGCTCTCACCAGAACATGATCAAATCGTAGCCTTCCGCTCCGCTAACTACTTTGTAACTCCTGAGTATACGAGCTATAGTGGCCGGACCTATTACACAAAAACAGGTGAGGAAATCACTAATCCTGATGAAAAAACCAAGGAAGAATTGGACAAAATTAGGGAAGCCGCTAACCTTCAATTAAAGATCAGCGATAGCATCCAGACCGGTGACCTCCTCCGCTTCTTCAAGGGCAATGATCTTGGAAAAGTCAATCCAGATGATTATTCCTATACCAATTCCTTCAAGGCATTGAAGAAGATTGAAAAGGAAAAAGGTGACAAATCAACCAGCCTTTATAACCAACGTGGCAACCAGTCCACTGTCGATCTCTTCAAGGCACCAACTTATAAAGAATTGCACCCAGAAGATGATAGTTCTTCCTCAACTGAGACGAGCAGCAGTTCTTCTAAATAAAAGCAACCCCTGAGTAAAAACTCAGGGGTTTTGCGATTTCTTAAAGAAGTATTATACCTTACTTTTATCTAAGACTTCAAAAATAGAAGCTGTTAAATTCTCCACATAGAAGGGACGTTTATGGCGACTATTACCAACCATTAATTTCAATTTATCTGAATTTTGGAGGTAATATGGAAGCCCGCTGGCGTTAAATATTACCAAGTACTTCTTGTCTCCTGTTAGTTCATAGATGACAAGACCACTGGTATCTGTCGCAGATTGGATAAAGACTTGTTGGTAGATGTTATCATAGCTTTCAAGCGCTAAGACAGGAAGACTTGTCTTCAAGGCGATCAAGCTTCGGATATAGGCAATTGATTCCTTGTTCTGACTGACCAGATCCCAATTGACCTGATTCACAAAATCTGGAGCATTGTAGGAATTCATGGCCCGCTCACGATCCAAAGGTGTGATCTCTCCATCAGGACCTGTCGCTACCAATTTAGTCCGCATAAACTCTTGACCCAATTGCATAAAGGTCATACCCTGGAAGAGCAGGTTCATGGCCGTAGCCAACTCTGAGCGCTTGACCAAGCCTGCTACTTCTTCATTTGGATGGAGGGTCTGAAGCAAGTCATAGAGATTATAATTGTCATGAGCCTCCACATAATTCAAGACCTGATTCGGACTTAAATAATGACCCAGCTCCGCACTACCTAGAACAGCACGCGCAACGATATTCTCTGTTGATTTTCGGCTGACAAAGCCACGTTTGATGGAACCATAAACCTCAGCCCCTTTAATAGCATCGCGCTCCGTGTCATTAAAGAATCCAATACGTGGCAATTGGGCCGCATTGTCTTTCTTAGCCTTATCCTCTGGTGCGAGACCGGTTCCCATGTCCCAACCTTCTCCATAAAGGAGAATGCGAGGATCCAGAGCATCCATCGCCTCCCGAATAGCATTCATTGTCGTCACATCGTGAATGCCCATCAAATCAAAGCGGAAGCCATCAATCTGGTACTCTTTGACCCAGTGCGTGAGGGAATCAATCATGTACTTGCGGTACATTTCATGCTCACTCGCCGTTTCATTACCGACACCTGTCCCATTTTGGAAGCGCCCATCTGGTTCCATCCGGTAATAATAATCCGGAACTATATTTTGGAAAGGACCATGCTCAGTTGAGTAGATATGATTGTAGACCACATCTATGACTACAGAAATCCCAGCGTCATGATAAGCCCGGATCATCGTTTTAAGCTCTTTCATGGTTTGTTTGGGATTGGATGGATCCGTTGAAAAACTGGTTTCTGGTGCAGAATAATTCTGAACGTCGTAACCCCAATTGTAGGTCACACGACCTTCTTCATCATACTGTTTATAGCGATCAGATATCGGCTGCAATTGCACGACATTGACCCCTAACTGACGGATATAATCAAAGGCAGTCGCATCGCCATGGCTATTGACGGTTCCTTCTTGGCAAGCCCCCAGATAGGTCCCACGTAAAGACTCGTCCACACCTGATGTCGGTGACTTGGTCAAATCCCGAAGGTGCATCTCATAGATCACTGCTTGACAAGGATTGTCCAAGCGCCAGGGAGTCGCATCGGCGCCTTTTTTAGGACCCCAATCAAACTGACGATCTACTCGTGAAAGAATGGCTGAGCGCATCCCATCGGCTGTCGTTGCAATGCTATAAGGATCGCGCGTCACTTGAGTATGATGCTCAAAATGAACCCGGTACTGGTAGGCCATACCGCTCAAGGTTCCCAGAAAATCGAGAATCCATACACCTTGTGTATTCTCAGGGTGATAGCTCGACTCCTGCTTGCCACGCATCATTGGAATAGTTTTCCAAATAGGGGCATCTACCTCTGTTGATTGATAGAGTAGCAACTCCACCTTTTTAGCTGTTGGAGCCCACAATTTAAAGCAAAATTCCCCATCTTCCTCGCGATACCCTAGCCAGCCCTGGTAGGCCCACTTGGCATCGAAATCCTTGGCATGGGTCGCCATATCATAGGCATGTGGCTGACGGTGTGAATAAGAATGGCTGGTCACCGCTGCTTGAAGCGAATAATAAACCGTATCATCCCCATCCAGAATCCATACTTCACGAACCAAGCCCTCTGGTAAGAGTTCAATTTCAAAGTCACGTGTTTTGGTGGACCAATTGGCTTCTTTTACCAAGACATGACCACGATTAAGAGGCACTTCACTCTGAAAGACTAGATTGCCCTCCACTCCAAAATAATCCAATTTTGAGAAGGGGACAGATTTCCCCTCAACGTAATCCTGCCACTGCCAGAGGTCATATGCAAAATAATTTCCTTTTCGTCTGTGAAAATGGATCTTCACATAGTATTCACGCATTTCAATTTCCTATTTCCATTATGATTACAAAGGAACCACTCGCTCTTGTCTATGGCGAATGGTCCTTCAACTAGTTGGCCTTATGATTCCGAATTGTGAACCAAGGCGTCATTATTGATTTCATCAATATTTGCAAAAAATTCCAAATGATTATGGAAAACTTCCAATTCTACCGGAGTATCTCCCCCATATTCGCCATCTAGATTGATGCGGAATGGTTGAGCATTTTTCCCTAACATTTCGATCGACAACTTCTTGGTCTTGAGATATTCTACATTTTCATCGTGCACATGCTTGCCTCCATTAATGGCCTGAATCATCAAGGACAACATGTTAAAGAGGTTAGCAGTTTTTACGATAATCAAGGTAAAATTCCCATCATCAAGCTTGGCATCGGGTGCCACGCTTTCAAAGCCCGCAATAGAGTTGGTCAAAGCCACAAAAATCATCGAAGCTGGACCTTCAAAAACGCCATTATCGTGCTCAATCCGCACCTTCCGAGCCTTGTTTCGCGGCAACATTTTGGCTGCTTCAGCAACATAAGCAAAGTAACCCAAGCGAGATTTGACACTACTTGGTACACTGAAAGTCAATTCTGTCATGGTTCCTGCTGCAGCAATATTGATAAAATACTTGGTCCCATAGGCACGACCAATATCCATTTGAATGGTTTGATTCTTTTCAATAATGCGGGCAGCTGCCACAGGATCTCCCATCGGGATCTTCAAGGCACGCGCATAGTCATTGGTTGTACCGGTTGGGATAAAGGCCATCTGCGGACGATTTTCCAGACCTGCAACTCCATTAACCACTTCATTAATCGTGCCATCTCCACCAGCAGCAATGATGAGATCAAAGCCTGCTTTGGCGGCTCTTTCTGCTTCATTTTGAGCAGAAAATGGTTCTGGAGTCGTTTGATAGGCACTGGTTTCGTAGCCCACATCTTCGAGTACATCCAAGACTTCCGCAATATTTTTCTTGATAATTTCTTGCCCAGAGGTCGGATTATAAATTAAACGGGCTTTTTTGATTCGTTCTACCATAAGGATCCTCTACAAACTTTCAAGCCAGGCCTCATCTTCTACCTGGATTCCTAATTCTTGTGCTTTGGTTAATTTGCTACCAGCGTCACTACCTGCTACAACCAAATCTGTTTTTTTGGAAACTGATCCAGTTACCTTGGCACCCAGACTCTCTAATTTTGCCTTTGCTTCTGAACGCGTGAGTCGCTCTAGTTTCCCAGTCAAAACGACTGTCATTCCTGAAAGGGCCGCATCAGCAGCAACTTTTTCACCAAGGTAGGTCAGATTGACGCCAGCTTCTTTCAATTCATGCAGGAGACGCTTGGATCCCTCTTGTGCGAAATAAGACTTGAGACTTTCAGCCACGACCATACCGAGACTATCAATGCTGGCAATCCGTTCTGGATCAGCGGTAGCCAGTTGATCGAGGTCATGGAATTCTTGGAGCAAGATTTGACTGACCTTGCTTCCGACATGTCGGATTCCCAAACCAAAGAGTAACTTCTCTGCCGAATTTTCTTTGGAAGCTTGAATGGCGTCATAGAGCTTCTCTGCTGACTTTTCTTTAAAGCCTTCTAAGGTCAATAGATCCTCTACAGTGAGTCGGTAGATCCCAGCCACATCCTCTACCAACTGAGCTACGAAGAGTTTCTCTACAACAGCAGGCCCCAAGCCTGTAATATTCATAGCATCTCGACTAGCAAAGTGGATCAGGCCTTCCTTGATTTGAGCTGGACAGAGTGGATTGATACAACGTAGGGCCACCTCATCCTCGAAATGGAGGAGTTGACTTTGACAGCTCGGACAATTGGTCGGAATTGCAAGTGGTAGATCAGATACTCGCTTATCCGTGACAACTCGTAAAACAGCAGGAATGATATCTCCAGCCTTATAGACAATCACCGTATCTTCTTGATGAATATCCTTTTCAGCAATATAGTCCACATTGTGCAAGGTTGCCCGACTAACAGTGGTTCCTGCTAGCTGGACTGGAGTTAGGTTGGCAGTTGGCGTCACGACACCGGTCCGTCCAACCGTCCAATCCACTGATAGGATTTTCGCTTCTTTTTCTTCAGCTGGAAACTTATACGCGACAGCCCATTTAGGAGCTTTTACGGTAAAGCCTAGTTCTTCTTGAACAGCTAGATCATTGACCTTGATGACGATCCCATCGATATCATAGGGAAGATCCTCTCGAAACTGAGCTACCTTCTGGATAAAGTCCCAAATTTGCTCCATATCCTCTGCCAACACTCGCTCTTGGTTCACGACAAACCCTAAGCGAGCTAATTTCTCAAGCACCCCTTCCTGACTGTTTTGATCAGTCGGACTCACTTCTTGATACAAGAAGGTCGCAAGATTTCGCTTGGCCACGATTTTCGTATCCAATTGGCGAAGTGTTCCTGCAGCAGCATTTCGTGGATTAGCAAACTCAGGCTCGCCATTTTCTTGACGGATCTGATTGACCCGATCAAAGGAAGCCCGTGGCATGTAGCACTCGCCTCGAACTGTAATGTTCACTGGCTCTGGTAACACCAAAGGAATGTCCTTGACCCGCTTGAGATTCTCTGTAATATCCTCACCAACAGAACCATCCCCACGTGTCGCTCCTGTTACAAGGACACCGTTTTCATAGGTGAGGGAAATGGACAAGCCATCGATCTTCAACTCGCATACATAGCTGATGGAAGGAAATTCCTTACGGACACGCTGATCAAAAGCTTCTAATTCTTCGCGCGAAAAAGCATCCTGCAAACTATAAAGGGGATACTGGTGCTGGTATTTAGTAAAGCCTTTTAAAACTACACCGCCTACACGGTGAGTTGGACTCTCTGGTAAGACCTCATCTGGATGAGCAGTTTCTAGTTCTACCAACTCCCGATATAATTGATCATATTCACTATCTGAAACAGATGGAGCGTCTTTTGTGTAATACTCATAAGCATAACGATTGAGTAATTCCACTAATTCTTTCATTCTGGTTTCCATGTTCTTATTTTATCATAAAATCTTAATTTAGCCTTGAATTTAGTGCATTCTTAGTATTAAAAAAAGAGCCAAAGCTCCTTCTAAAAACGTAGACAAATCAGCCATTCAAATATAACCTATGAAAAATCAAATCTGAAAAATAACGATTCTAATTTTGAGTTTTTCAAACTTATACTGAAACTTTCCGCTGTGAGAAAAGTGCCTGAAACACAATTGTTTCAGGCACTCGGATGATTGAGACCTTAGACTCAATCATTAGTCATGGAACTTCTCCGAAGTTCGCTGACGTCCGTACTCGATTAAGGAAAGTTTCAAAGAAGTAATTTCCTTCATTTGAGGGGAGACAAAGCTCCCTTTTCTTATTTTGTAAAATCAATCCGTTTAGAAAGTTGATTGATCACAATCGCTCCAAAAATCAAGGATGCAAATTCACCCACTCCCATGGTCAACCAGTTATAGAAGAATGGTTGGCCTTGAAGGTAATAAAGTTCCAAGGCAATCGTAAACATGGAAATGGAAAAGAAAATCGCAAACAAGAAATGGTCTAAGCGAATAAGACCGTCGAATAAGAACTTGTTTTTGAAACGACCAAATAGAATGAGTCCAAGTCCTAAGAAGACAAAGGTTGAACCTCCACCGACAAAGACATCGATCCATCCAAAACTAAATAAGTTAGCAATCATACAACCGATGGTTACCGCAATCAAGTACTTCTTATTGTAGAAAGCTAAGAAATTCATCATCTCCGAAACACGGAATTGATAGCCATAGTAGGCCATGGCATTGAGAGGTGGGGTTATGGTTAATACGATATAAATCGCAGCAACAATGGCAATTTGCGCCATATCACGAGCAGTTAACTGTTTCATCTATTCTCCTTTAGCGGTTTTTCCGCGTGTAATATGCTTGGCGAAAGGATCTTAAGCACCAAGGGTTGAAGGTTTGATTTCTTCAACCTTTCAAGTATAGCATATTTTGAGGTTTTATGGTAGACTGAATTTATGAAAACACTCATTAAAAAATTTTTTGATAATGAAATTTTATCCTATCTCTTCTTTGGTGTGGCAACGACTCTTGTTTCCGTCATCACGCGCCTTTTCGTCTACCAAATGACTAGCGATGAACGTTTAGCAACTGCGATAGGAAACATAGCTGGGATCCTCTTTGCCTTTGCGACCAACGATACCATTGTCTTTAAACAAGAAAGAAAGGGTTGGTTTCAGCGCTTGATCCGATTTGCAATTGCGCGCTCTGGGACCTTTATACTAGACATGGCCTTGACCGAGATCTTTGTCAAGCAATTCCCAGGAATTATCGGCCAATTTGTCCACAATAACAAGAGCCAGATCAATCTGATTGAAACCCTCTTTGCGCAAGTGGCTATTGTAGTCCTCAATTATGTCTTTAGTAAACTCTTTGTCTTTAAAAATAAAAACAAGGCTTGAAACGATTGTTTCAAGCCTTGTTAATTTAAACTTCTATACTTGCTTGTTCTGCACTTAATTGATAGATCGTTCCTTCAACCCCAAAATAATCCTTGGCTAGATCTTTCAATTCCTGCATGGCTGTTTGTGCTCGTTTGGCCTGCTCTTCATTGATAGCTTCAATCACCAAAATAGCGTCCTTGGTATCTTCTGTTAGCATGGTTCTTTGGGCCTCACGCCAATTCAAACAACGACAAACGGCACCTTCTTGGTCATAGTAAATGATCTCCCCTTCCAAAGCCGGAGCATCCTCTTCAGCCCCTAGTGGGAAGAACGGTTCGCCTCCTTTTGCTTGTCCCAGAGAGAGTCCTCCAACCAATTTGCTCATGTCTTCACCTCCACAAGGAAGGGCGTAAGCCATAGATACACTATTGTATAAATCGACTAAGGGATTAATCGGGTAGAATTCACGTCCTTGGTGTACTCTTTTTAAGAGGGCTTCGATCGAAGATCGCGCTCCTTTTTTTGTTTTAAACTTGCTAAAAGCCTGACGCCACTCTTGGACAAATTCACTCTGGGTATAGTTGTCTTCATCAATAAATTCCCAAGCGCGCTTAGCACCCTCATATAACAATTTTTTGAAATACGGATCCTTGGCTTCATCTACTGTATTATCAATGCCATACAAGGACATCACTTTAATTCTAGCTGTTGGGAACAAATACCAAAATGCTTGATCGACTGTTACTTTCATTGCTTTACCTCACTATAATTTCTTTTTTTACCTTTCTTAACCAGTTCCCAATCCAAGGTGATATTCTCACGAACTCGGATGAGATACTCTTCTAACTGTGCGACTTCTTTTTTGGAAAATCCTTTTAAAGCAGTTCTCTCAGAGTAAAGATGCTCCCCTAAAATAAAGGGGTAAATCTGCTTACCTTTTTCAGTTAACTCCCATTCCTTTGTTTTGAGATTTTCCCCTCTCGGACGTTGCTGAATCAAGCCACGCTCTTCTAGTTTTTTTACGGACCTTGCAACGGTGGATCGATCTACTTTCAAGACTTCAGAGAGTTCTTCCTGAATCATTCCAGGTTGCTCTGCAATTCGCACCAGGTAGAGATATTGACCACGTGCTAAATCTAAATCTCTAAATTCGATATTTGCAATAGAATCCAGAGCGCGCGCAATGATACCAATCTCACGCAAAATACTCATCCCACTCCTCCTTTCTTGTTAGAAATAGAGTAACATATTTTTGTTGCAAATGCAATAAAATAGATGACAAAAAAGAGGCTGGGACAAAAGTCCTAGCCTCTCAATTATTTTTGAATTGTCGAGCAAGACGCAGTGGTTGAGTGGGCTCTACTACGCTGATTTCATCAGCTTTTACAGCCCTACTCAACTGTGCGGAGGTGGGACGACGAAATCGAATTCTAACGAATTACCGATTTCTGTCCCACTCTCCCTTATTCCGTTTTATCTTTTTTTATCAAGCGTAAGCGACGCTTTAATTTTTGTGAAACTTTTTTATGCCGAAAGGCCACTTCTTCTGAGTTTAATTTGGAGACAATTTCTCCACTGCGTGTTTGGAATTTGGCTTCTCTGGCAAATTGGACACTGGCATTTAAAATACAACCAATAATCATGATTTTTGCCACCAAGATGAACCAGAACATGATAACCGCTAGGACGACCGAACCGAAGAAACGAGCATCTAAGAAATGACTCACATAGCGATCCACATATTTCCAAAAGATATTCAAGATTGCATACAGGACAACAACCACAAAAGTCGCCCCTGGCAATACATATCTAAATTTTGGGATTTTGACATTTGGAAGGGTGTAATAGAGCAAAACCAAGCTGACAAAGAGCAAGAGGTAGATGGTCGGCTCTGTCAATTTCAGTAAGCGCACATAGATCGTCCGATCAAATGAAAAGATCTGATAGAGATAGCGAACGATCATTTTTCCAAACATGGAAAGGATGAGCGAAAGTCCAAACAAGCCCTGCAAGGCAAAACTGATCAGAAAGCTAAAGAGTCGCCCCCATATAATACCACGCTCCTTTTCCACCCCATAACTCTTATTATAGGCTTTTTGAAGGTAGGCAATGCTCTGTGAGAAGATCCACAAGGCAGAAATAATCGAGAAACTCAGTAAGCCTGTCGAAGGCTTGGTCAACACACTCGAGATCATCTGCGCCACCGTCCGATACAAGGAAGCGGGCAGGACTTCTTCTAGACTCAAAAGAATCTGAGTGGGACGAATGTGAAAGTAAGGTAAAATATTGGCTGCAATCAGCATCAAAGGGAAAATAGAGATCAACAAATAATAGGCTACAGCAATGCTAGTGATATCAGACTCAGCACTCTGATAAAACCGCACGAAGCCCTTTATAAATGGTTGATCGAACACTTTTTGTAGGACCTTTTTCATTCGTCACCTCCCCATTTTACTAAAAAAGAGCAAAGAGCGAAACCAGACACGTGCCTTCAGCTCCATTCTTTCCTCTCTATCTTTTAGTAAGTTCCTTCTTCACCTTGACTAGTTAGGATCACTGGACCATCTTTTGTAATCACAAATTGATGCTCGTATTGACAAGAAAGGCCACCGTCGAGCGTCTTATGGGCCCAACCAGTTTCCATATCAGTATCAATCTCCCAAGTACCAGTATTGATCATTGGCTCAATCGTCAAGACCATGCCTTCACGTAAGCGAAGACCGCGTCCAGCACGACCATAATGTGGGACCATTGGCTCTTCATGCATGGTAGGCCCGACACCGTGGCCGACTAAGTCACGCACCACCCCATAGCCTTTGCTTTCTGCATACTCTTGAATCGCTGCGCCAATATCTCCCAAGCGATTGCCTACGACTGCTTTCTCAATTCCTTTATAGAGACATTCTTTAGTCACGTCCATCAAATCTTTGACTTCTTGAGAAACATTGCCGACCGCATAAGCCCAGCAAGAGTCCGCCAAGCCACCAGTATAAGACTCAGTGTATTTCTTGACTTGCGCAACATTATCAAAATCCAATTTTGAAACATCTAAAACAGACTTGTCGAGTGGTTCTGATAAGACCATGTCTACCTTGAGGAGATCACCATCTTTGAGAATGACGTGACGTGGAAAAGCATGGGCTACTTCGTCATTTAAGCCACAACAAGTCGCATAAGGATAGTCCATGAGACTACCTTCTACACCGATCTGAAGTGGCAAGACATTAGCTTCTTTACAGCGACGACGGACATATTCTTCTACTTCCCAAAGGTCAAGCCCTGGCTTGATCAAGTCACGTAATCCAATATGGATACTGGCAAGGAAATCTCCTGCACGATCCATTGCTTCAATTTCACGTTGTGATTTTAATGTAATCATTGTCTCCTCATTTCTTTTTGTTTAATTAATCTTAATCGTAATGGTTGCTTTCGCGACCAGCTGCAAATCTAAATACAAGCTAAAATCAACCAAGGCCGAACGTCTGGTTCGCCGAACCAGCTGTGGTTCAATGCGGATCCCATCATCCACCTGCACAGCCTGTAAAAAATTGATGATCAGCTGTTCTACGATCAGGCTACGCCCACTGTGTTGCATCATCTTGCGAACAACCTTCATCAGCACTTCGATCATGACTCCATTGGCCAAAACACCACTTTTCTCCAGCATACTTGGTTCTACCGTGAATTGGTAATGGTCGTTCTCTGTTTGAATCTTTTGACCAATTTGGTCACTAAAGGTTGGCAAGCTTGAAAATTGCACCTTGCTAATTCGATCCATGACATCCCGCCGCGTAATAACCCCCAGCAAGGTCTGGTTAGTGCGAACAACAGGAATCATCTCATAATCTTCAGCAATCATCCGTTGGCTAATGGTCGCAATGCTGGTGGATAGATTGGTGGTAAAAATGGTCCGTGACATCACCTTATCAAGGGTCGTCTGAGGCGCCTTATCTCCAGCATCTCTCATGGTCACGACGCCCACCACCATCTGGTGCTGATTGACAACCGGAAAACGACTAAAACGATTTTTTCGAACCAAATCTAAATAATCCCTTACCGTATCCGTTTCAGAAAGATAGCCGTATTCATGGAAGGGACGATAGACCTGCTCGACTGTCAAGATATCTGTCTTGATCTGCATGTTAGACAAAGCCTTATTGATCATGGTCGCAACGGTATAGGTATCGTGTGAAGTTCGGATGACCGGGATTTGCACCTGATTGGCCAGATCAATCACATCTTCACTCACCTCAAAGCCACCTGTCACCAAGACTGCATTGTCATGCTTAAGAGCCAATCGTTGGATGCTAGTGCGGTCACCCACGATCAAAAGCCCACCTTCAGACACATAGTCTAGGACGTGCTTCTCCGTCATGGCACCGATGTAAAATTTATTAAATTCTTTTTCGAGTCCCTCTTTACCAGCTAAAATTTCCGAACCGGTAATTTCCTGGATTTCCCGATACGTCAAATGCTCTAGTACAGCCTTTTGCGATTTCACACGGATGGTCCCACTTCTAGGACGCGTTTCGACAATTCCTTGATTTTCAGCTTCTTTAATGGCACGATAGGCTGTCCCATCACTGACATTCAAAAAGTTGGAAATACTCCGAACACTGACCCGTTTTCCAATCGGTAATTTTTCGAGATAGTCTAAAATCTCTTGGTGTTTACTCATAGAAGTCCCCTCTACCTAGGCGGAAATCATAATAATCGCGCATTTTACGCGTATAACGGTCACTCCCTTTAAATTGACGAAAGAGACGAAAGCCAGCCTTTAAAGCGACCTTTTGACTCCCTGCATTTTCAACATGGGTGACAATCTTAAGCTCCTTCAGTTGAAATTTCTCAAATGAGAGATAAACCAACTCTTTGACCGCTTCAGTCATCAGGCCCTTTCCCCAAAAATCTTTGCGCAAAAAGTATCCTAACTCAGCCTCACCTTTGATTTCATCCAACTTTTCAAACTTGATGGAGCCGATCATCTGCTTGGTTTCCTTATCACAGATGGCCCAAACCCCCAAAGGATTTTTCATGAAATAGTTGGCTAGTACATATTGAGTTTCAGCAAGATCAGCTTGTGCAGGAAAGATAAATTGTAGATTATCAGGATTCGAAGCAATCTTATAAAAATCTTCCGCATCCTCAAAGAGAAAAGGTCGTAAATACAACCTTTGTGTTTCAATTAGTGAATAGGCAGCTAAGTGCGTCCAAATATTCATCTCAAACTCCATTGTTCGTGTAACTAGCCACCACTATCAGATCCCTAGTTCTGTCACTATTCCTCTACCAACTGGATATCTGCTCCAAGTTGGGTCAATTTTTGAATAATATCTGAATACCCGCGAAGGATGTATTCCACATTTGTAATTTCTGTTGTTCCAGAGGCCATTAGCCCAGCAATCACCAAGGCAGCCCCTGCACGAAGATCTGTTGCTTTTACACTTGATCCTGTTAGTTGATTCGGACCCTCATAGATAATATGGTTGTTCAATGTCGAAATTGTAGCCCCCATCTTGGCTAATTCCGGAACATGATTTACCCGTTTTTCATAAATCGTGTCCACAATTCGCCCACGACCTGCAGCCGTTAAGAGCAAAGGTGTGATCGGTTGTTGCAAATCCGTCGCAAAACCAGGATAAGGGGACGTTTTGATCTGGATCGCCTTCAAGCCTGTTTGCTTTTCTACAAAGATGCTATCTTCAGAAATGGTCATACGCACTCCCATTTCTTCTAACTTGGCAATGTAACTTTCCAAATGCTCATACAAGACATTGTTAATCTGAATTCCTTCACCGATAGCCGCAGCTAAAGCAATATAGGTTCCTGCTTCAATGCGGTCAGGAATCACCTGGTGTCTCGTCCCATGCAGATGAGCAACGCCATCAATGGTTATGATATCTGTCCCTGCACCACGAATGTGGGCTCCCATATTGTTCAGTAAGGTGACCACATCGATAATTTCAGGCTCTCGCGCCGCATTTTCAATGACGGTACGTCCTTCAGCCTTTACAGCTGCCAAAATCGTATTGATCGTTGCACCAACGCTTACGGTATCCATAAAGATATTGGCACCCTTTAGTGGCTTACCATCGGTCGCAAGTTTCATACTGGAGCCATCCTGCGTCATGGCAGCCCCCATGGCTTCAAAAGCTTTCAAATGCAAATCGATCGGACGTGGGCCAAGGTCACACCCGCCAGGAAGCCCAACCGTTGCTTGACCGTAGCGCCCTAATAAACTGCCATAGAAATAATAGGAAGCCCGCAGACTATTGATTTTTCCGAATGGCATGGGCATATTCTTCACCCCACGTGGATCAATGATCAAACTGTCTTCTTTGCGCTCGATCTTGGCCCCCATGATGGTCATGATGTCAATCAAACTTGCAACATCTGAGATATCCGGTACCCCATCAAGGGTCACGATATCGTCCGCCAGAATGGTCGCCGGAATCAGGGCTACTACGCTGTTTTTTGCACCACTAATGGTCACCTCTCCTTTTAGAGGGCGACCACCATTTATTACAATTTTTTTCATCTCAATCATTCATTAGCTCTTTCAAGTCTTTTTCCTTTTACTATCGTTTTTTCAACGGAAATAAAAGGGACAATGTATTCAAAATACTGCATCTATTATACCACAGATCGCCCTATTTTTCCATCTGTAGGAATTTTCAATACGAAAAAAAGCTAGGATCATCTTGACCCTAACTTTTCCATTTTAACTAACTATTTTACAGCTTCTTTCAAGGCTTCTACCTTGTCCAAATGTTCCCATGGAAGATCGATATCTGTCCGTCCCATATGGCCATAAGCTGCTGTTTGACGGTAAATCGGACGTTTGAGGTCCAACATTTGGATGATTCCTGCAGGACGAAGGTCAAAAATTTGACGTGTTGCTGCTTCTAATTTGCTCTCAGCGACTGTTCCAGTACCAAAGGTATCAATACGAACAGATACAGGTTGTGCAACACCGATGGCATAGGCAAGCTGCACTTCTGCTTTCTTAGCAAGACCAGCTGCAACGATGTTTTTGGCAATGTAGCGAGCTGCATAAGAAGCTGAACGGTCAACCTTAGTCGCATCTTTACCAGAGAAGGCGCCTCCACCGTGACGTGAGTAACCACCATAGGTATCCACGATGATCTTACGACCCGTCAAACCTGAGTCCCCTTGAGGTCCACCGATAACAAAGCGTCCTGTTGGGTTGATGAAGAATTTAGTCTCATCATCTAGGTAAGAAGCTGGAATCACTTCTTTGATGACCTTGTTAATCACATCTTCGTGGATTTGTTCGTTGCTGACATCTGGATCGTGTTGGGTTGAAATAACAACCGTATCCACGCGCACTGGGCGGTCGTTTTCATCGTACTCAACAGTGACCTGCGATTTCGCATCTGGACGAAGGTAGCTGATTTCACCTGACTTACGCAATTCTGCCAAGCGACGAACCAACTTGTGGCTCAATGAAATTGGCAATGGCATGAGTTCTTCTGTTTCATCCACCGCAAAACCAAACATGAGACCTTGGTCTCCTGCACCGATCAAATCGAGTGGATCTTGATCCGCATTTCCACGAACTTCTAGGGCTTCGTTTACCCCTTGAGCGATATCAGGAGATTGTTCCACCAATGATGGGTGTACTCCAACAGTTTCAGCAGAGAAACCATATTCTGTATTGGTATAGCCAATTTCTGCAATGGTATCGCGAACAACACGGTTAATATCGACATAGGCATTTGTTGAAATTTCACCAAAAACATGGACTGAACCTGTATAAACAGCTGTTTCAGCAGCCACGTGTGCTTCTGGATCTTGCTCTAAAATAGCATCTAAAATAGCATCTGAAATTTGGTCTGCAATCTTATCTGGATGCCCCTCAGATACTGATTCAGACGTGAAAAGTTTACGTTCTGACATAAAAATGTCCCCCCTTAAAAAAATATTGTTATAGAGTTACAAAGTACTGATAGACAGTCTATCATCTTATCGGGACCATATAACACTTCATTATAACACAATACCAATGATATGAAAAATTATTTTTCAAGTAACCCATTAGATCAGTTTTTTGGGCTATGCACTACCCAATTAAACAAACTTAAACAGTCCTCAAAGTTCCTAAAAAGTTCACAAAAAAATACCCCGTGGGGTATCTATCAATTTACGAGTTCAGCAGGTAAGATCTAGCACCCTCACACGATGCTTTTTTATCTTCACAAATGGTAGGTAACCGCGCACCTATGGGTGCACGATGACCTACCATCTACTTAAATGATAATATATCTTTAAAAATTTTCAACCCTATCTACTTTGATCAGTCTCCATTTTTAAATAATATAGTTCCAATAAATACTAAAACTCCCAGAATAAAGGATAAACTATTTGGACCTATCCAATAAGTATCTGGCGTACCTATAATGGAAATAATAAATAAGATAGCTGCCGCATTTAGGAGTCCTTTACTTCCTTTTCTCATACCTATGAAGAGTAATATAGTTGCAATCATAAAGCTAATCATATGGATTCCCAAAAGGTACAAAAAACCACCAACCCATGATCCTAGTGAAAAGAGACCTAATAAAAGCAAAACGATATAAGCAATGGCTAGGACCGAGGCAAAAGCAAGGATTCCAGATTTCCAAATTCTCTTTTCTGAATCAAATTCACCAACAGGTGAACGAACTTCATCTGTAATCCTTTCCTCTTTTTCTTTTTTTACTTCAGAATGTTTTGGTTGATCTAATATTTCATTTCCTCCTAAAGTTCTTAGTTATCCTTTAAAATAATAGTACTCAAAAATCGACAAAAAGAATTGATTTAACTATCGCTTTGATCGACGCGAATACTTTTTATTAAGTAAAGTGGCCCATACCTATCTTTTAATTAAAAGCTTTTCTCTTCTTTAACAAGGAGTGTTCCAATTAAATCCAAAACACCTAAACATAAGGGAGCAATTCGAAATATTTCCCAGTCTGGATCAAAAGCCAAGATGATAGACAGCAGATAGAGTCCAATACTCGCATAAAGAAGGCTTTTATTCCCCTTCTTCATCCCTAGTCGAATTAGAAAGGCCCCAATCGCAAGACTTAATAAGTTTGGACCAAGGAAAATCAAAACGACAAATCCCCATCCATAACCCGAAAGTGCAAAGAGAGAGACAAACAATACAAGATAGATAATGGATAAGTAAAAGGTCACTGAAAGAAGAATAGAATGTAAGCTATTTTCTTTTGGAGGATTCTGAACAAATACAGAATTGGGATGATCTTCACTGATCTTACTAGGTTCCTTATTTTCTTCAAAATGTTTCTCTTGGTCTGTCATCACGGTTTCCTACCTTTCATATAACAACAAGCCCAGGTCTCTGAGCGAATAAGAAAATTAGATAACAAATTTTACGTATCATCACACTCTCCTTCCTCTACACGAATCAGCCAAGCGTGATTTCAAAAACAAGCTTGCTATTAGTTCTATATCAAGTTGTTGGTCAGGATTTCTTTTTTAAATGAAGTCTGCCTCTGCAATAGCCTTTTTGACTTCTTCAATCGGCAGATGAACCAGTTCTACCTCTTTTTCACGGTAGAGGTATTCTGCATATTCATCGATGCGGTATTGATGGATGTATACCACCCGCTTACAGCCGACTTGAAGCAATTGCTTGGTGCAATTGAGACAAGGAAAATGCGTGACATAAGCTGTGAAACCTTTGGGAATTCCTCTTTCAGCTCCCTGCAAGATCGCATTAACTTCTGCATGAATGGTCCGGACACAGTGTCCCTCGACCATCAAACAACCATCCTCTAAACAATGATCTGTTCCAGAAACAGATCCATTATAGCCGGTTGCAATGACCTTATTATCCTTAACCAGAACAGCCCCTACTTTCGCCCGATTACAGGTCGCCCGATTCGAAATCAGTAAGGCCTGAGCTGCAAAATACTCATCCCATGCTAGTCGATTGTGTGTCACCTTTCGGTCCTCCATCTAATATAATTACTCCTATAATTGATTTCATTATAGCATGAAATCAGCAAGAAAAAAAGACTGAGAAAATCTTCCCAGTCTTATAAACATTATTTACCAAGTTTTGCTTTCGCTGCATCTGCAAGAGCTGTGAAAGCTGCTGCATCGTTAACAGCCAAGTCAGCAAGCATTTTACGGTTCACTTCGATTTCAGCCAATTTCAAACCATGCATCAATTGTGAGTATGAAAGTCCGTTCAAACGAGCTGCCGCATTGATACGTGTGATCCACAATTTACGGAAGTCACGTTTCTTTTGACGACGGTCACGGTATGCATAGTAGTAAGAGTTCATTACTTGTTCTTTTGCAGTACGGAACAAGATATGTTTAGCTCCATAGTAACCTTTAGCTAATTTAAGAATACGTTTACGACGTTTGCGTGATACAACGCCACCTTTAACACGTGCCATTTATATTTCCTCCAATATTTCCTAGAATTCTTTACTTACAAATACGCGATTATTTCAAGCGAGTAAGCATTGCTTTGATACGTTTGAAATCTCCTGCATGCACCATAGATGCTTTACGAAGATGACGACGTTGTTTCTTAGTTTTTCCGTGGAAACGGTGAGAAGTGTAAGCACGGAAACGTTTAAGTCCACCAGAACCTGTACGTTTGAAACGTTTAGCTGATGCGCGGTGTGTTTTTTGTTTTGGCATGATATTTTCTCCTTTTTTTAACTTTCTGACAGATTATTTCTTGTCAGTTGCTGGCGCCAATTGCATGAACATTTGACGTCCATCCATCTTAGCACGTTGTTCGATGATCGCCACATCTTGTGTCGCTTCAGCGAAGTCGGCTAAAACTTTAGCACCAATCTCTTTGTGGGTAATCATACGACCCTTAAAGCGAATGGATACCTTCACTTTATTTCCTTTTTCAAGGAATTTGCGAGCATTGCGAAGTTTTGTATCGAAATCACCCTTGTCAATCACTGGGCTCAAACGAACTTCTTTCACGGTCACAACGCTTTGTTTTTTGCGTTGTTCTTTTTGCTTCTTCTGGTACTCAAATTTGAACTTACCGTAGTCCATAATTTTCGCAACAGGAGGTTTAGCTTGAGGTTGAATGAGAACCAAGTCAACATTAGCGTCGTCCGCAAGTGCTTGCGCTTCGCTAAGTGGTTTGATACCCAATTGCTCACCTTCAAGACCGATTAAGCGAACTTCACGTACACGAATTTCATCATTGATGAATAAGTCTTGCTTTGCTATGGTTTTCACCTCTTTTTTATTATTCGAGAAAAACAAAGAACGGACCTGCAATACAGGCCCGAACTACATGATGTATTTCATTACTGAAACTTGATCCGTAGGGGCCAGGCAACTTGCGTCACAAGGCGAGAAGTTCTCACTTCTGCTTTTCTCAACTTTTATATGATATCAAGTTTTTTATTCTTTGTCAAGAAGTTTTTTCGCTTTTTCTTCAATAAAGGCCACAACGTCTGCAATTCCAACACCCGTTGTGTCAAAATGAATGGCATCTGCTGCAGGTTTCAAAGGAGACACAGCACGGTGGCTGTCCTTATAGTCACGTTCAGCGATTTCTTTTTTTAACAATTCAAGATCCGCTGTGATGCCCTTTTCAACATTTTCCTTGTAGCGACGTTCTGCACGTTCTTCCACGGATGCCACTAAGAAGATCTTCAACTCTGCATTTGGCAAGACAACTGTCCCAATATCGCGACCGTCCATGACGATTCCACCCTTCTCTGCAATCACTTGCTGAAGAGCCACTAACTTTTCACGGACAGGCGCAAGCGCCGCAACCCATGAAACATTGTTGGTCACTTGGTTATCACGAATTGGATGGGTAATATCCACGTCTGCTACAAAAACAAGCTGCTCTCCTTCTTCCGAACGACCAAAGCTGATCGGATACTGATCCAACAGAGCCAACAAGTCCTCCACTTGCTCCGCAGAAAAGTTGTTTTGCAACGCTAAATAGGTCGCTGCTCGATACATAGCCCCCGTATCTAGATACGTATAGCCTAGATCCTTGGCAATGATCTTTGCAACCGTGGACTTTCCACTAGAAGCCGGTCCATCAATGGCAATTTGAATTTGTTTCATGCTAACCTCAACTCCTACTGAATCTTAACGACATCTCCAGGATTCGCATACCATGATCCTGTAGACATATGAGAAGGATTTAACTGTTCCAATTGGGCAATGGAAATACCAGCACGCGCAGCGATCGCTGCTTCCCCTTCACCTGCTTGAACAGTGATCGTACCTTCTTCAGATTTCTCATCTTTTGAACTATCTTCAGTAGCTGCTTGGTCAGTTTGTGCTGCAGGAGCCGATGATTTCTGTTCAACCTTGGTCTCACCATTGTAGAAACCAGACATTTGTTTGGATTTATTGCTGCCACCTGTTGAAAGGAAAATCAACAAACAAACCATCGCCACTACTATTACAAAGAAAATAATGGCTAAAATCGTCAATAGACGATCTGCCTTGATTCCGTTTAACTTACTCGTTCTTTTCAATGTTTCTTCTCCATCATCGTAAATATCTTCTTCCCATGGTTCTTTTGCCATGACTTCCTCCTTGTTTTTTCTCGTAAAAATCATTACAATAGAAGTATGAAAGTTACGTTAATACCAGATCGTTGCATCGCTTGTGGTCTCTGTCAGACCTATTCTGAATTATTTGATTACCATGACAATGGCATCGTTAAATTTGCTACTGAAGACGACGACCTCCTTGAAAAGGAAGTCCCTGTCACAAACGATGTTCTCGAGGCTATTAAAGAATGCCCCACTCATGCTCTCTTAAAAGATTAAGAGGGCTTTTTATTTGTCTGCATAATACATCTCATAGTAATCCACATGGATGAAATTATCCGTCAAGATTACTTCTCCCTTAAAATAGGGATTTAAGGCAAGTGCATTGATAAAGTATTTTTTCGGCCATTTGCGCATACAGAATGTCCGACTGCGCGAACCATCATTAAAAATGAGCTTGATCGACTTCTTATTTACTTCGACCTTTTCGATCGAGTCAATCTTCACCTTGATTGGAGTAAAAGGATTGGCAGTAATAATCCGCAAGATCCCATCCTCATAAATCGTGAAGTAACGATGGACCCCAATCGCGAGCAAGGCCATAAATAAAAAGAAAGAAAACAAAACTAGCGTTGGCACACTAGAGCTCTCATACATCAAGGCCAGTCCAATAAAGACCGGAATCACTGCAATGGACCAATAAGTCACAAGAACAGATAAGTCCGGTTGCCAATGATAATGGACCTTTCCAAATATCTTAATCATGAGCGTACCCCCATCTAATAGTTTAGCATAAAAAACAAAAAAAAGGGAGCCAGACAGCCAAAATCACAAAGATTTTTAACTGCTAGCTCTCCTTTTAATTGGATTTGTTGGTTGGGACTTTAAAGAAGTCTTTAGAAAGGTAACCTTTCCCACTAATCAGGTCGTATTCAACCATTTTCAAATCCTCTGCAATCTCTTGTGCTTCCCCTTCTAAGGCCTTTTTATCGACACTTGCTTTTTTCAATACTTCCGTCAACAAAGCATAGTAAGGTGAAACTTTTGAATTGGTCTGTTCAAAGACCATAGCAGAGAAATCACTTGAATTGACCAAAGGATAATTCAATTTCGGTGCATCAAAATTACTCCAAATGAAATAATCTGTCTGGTACTGACCTTCTGGGTTGTTCTTAAAGGCCGACTCCGGATAGAGACCAGGCAAGTGATCTCCATAGAAGACCACTGTAATCTTCTTATCTATTTTAGAAAGACTTTCCAGGAAGGATTGGGTATCACTATCAGTATGTGTTAACAATCTAGAATAATTTAATAATTTTGCATTCTCTTCATCTGAAAATTTTTCTCCAATAGCAGTTAAATCCTCTGGAGTAGACTCAGACCAAGGAGCGTGGTTCTGCATTGTAATAATTGAAAAAAATTGATTTTCATTTTTATTAGCTGAGATATTTCGTAGAATCGTATTATAAAGAGTCCTATCACTTAAATACGCACCTTGTTTTTCATGTTCTACCCCTTTTGCAGGAGAAGTAATAAATTTATTAAATTTTAAATCTTTATATACAACATTTCTAGAGTAATTTCTAGGATCATTAAAATGAATAGCAATTCTATCTTTCTCATTAAAACTGTTGCTTATCGATGGTTTTTCTATTAACTTAGGAAATACCTCTGTATGTAATACAGCAACACTTTGAGACATATTGTAATATGGAAGTCCAAACAAAGTCTGAAACTCCATATTTGCAGTTCCACCCCCGTAACCATCTGATTGCATTAAACCACTTGTTGTATTATTCTTTATGGATCTTATATTCGGAATAACATCTTTATTTAACTTAACAGTATCAATTCGTGACGGATCTGAAAAGCTCTCACTCAAAATATAAATAATTGTATTATCTTGTATATTTGAATTTCTTGTCTTATTCAATTCCGAAGCTATTGATGCATACTTTTCTTTTATTTTATTTATCCGTGCTTTAGAGTATCCCTCGGGGATAGGAACCACTTCCGTCGCCATTTGATTAAACCAAACATATGAAATTGATTTATATCTAGCATTAACAGTATTTCCCATCCAAACAATATTTTGAAAGTTATTTAATTGTGAAACAATCGGAACACCATCTCTAACTTGACCATTTTGTTCTTTATTACTCAATATATCAAAAACATTAACATAAACTATTATAATGGTTAATAATAGCAGAATTCTAAAAAGGAAACTTCTCAAGATTCGACCTTGAAAGAAAAGTTTTCTTAAAATAATATATAGCAATGGTAATAATACCAAACATAAAATGCTGTAAAATACAATAGACGGATCTACAAAACCAAATAATTGATCAACAGATGACAACCAAGATAAATCACTTGGCAAAACTGGTTCATTCCTCATTGAAAATTTAATTGCATTAGCAATAGAAAAGACTGTACCAAAGGAAAGAATGATTAAAGTACTTAAAACAACCTTATTAGTTACCAAAAAAACTGAAATAAATAAAAGAAATAGTGTTATAAATTGAAATAACAAAGCTCCTGGTAGAAATGAATAACCTAAAAATTTTTCACTATTTCCCATCCCAATTTGCAAAGTAAAATTGAATACTATAGCAAATACAGCACTAAAGAATACAGATAAAGAGAAGGATGGTTTGTTTTTTATAAAATCACTTTGACCTTTCATAAACAAAAACGTGACAAAACTTAATAAAATAAACAAACCAAAAGTAGTTGGAAAGAGAGACCAAAATTGAGCTTCTGAATACTTTCCTAAATTATATTTATCCCCAATCTTTATAAAAGTAGTTGTTTTTGAAATAAATGATGGAATTTTACTATCCAAAAATATTAATAAAGTCAAAAATTGTCCTAATAGTAAATATTCAAACTCTTTATTAATTGCAACAGTAACTCTTCCACGATGAGTTTTATTTTCATAATATTTTCTAAAAAAGAAACAAAGACTAGAAATTAAAATAATTGAAAACAAAGTCCATAATCCATTTGTTTGAAGAAACGGATTATTTTTAAAATTCCATAATTTAAATTTAGGGTTATTAATGTTAGTAGTAACATCTACTAAATACGATAAACTTGTATATATAAAATACCCTACAATACATTTCAACAGAAAGAACCACTTAAAATCAAATTTTGAACTCAAATAAGCAATAAATAAAATTGCTATTCCAAAAATTATTCCAAAATTATTATTCAATTCCCTAACAGAAGTTGTGGATCCTAAGGTATCAATTAGTCGACAATTTAAAAGAAAAACATTAATGAAATAGAATAAAAATAAAGTTGCAATGTAATACCACTGAGTTCTTGAAAGTTTCGATAAAGCTGAGAGGATAAATTCTTTAATATTAAACTCTTTTTTCCGTTTCATTATTTCACTTTCTTTATCATTCTTTTTAGTATATATTTCACAGCTCTTGCTGGACCGATCACGATATACTTCAAGGCTCCTTTAATCCCACCGATTTGATTAAAGTCCACGAAGGTATGTGGTTGGAGATCCTCACGATTGTTCAACTGCTTATTATCGATAAATGGTGTGAGAACGTGTGGATTTTGGGAGATCCTAAAGTCATATTTTTGATCCCAGGCAATGTAGACTAATAAGCGTTCAATCGCATGCAGGATCGAATTTTGAGGAAGAGGTTCAGCCGGGACATCTGCTGCTGTCAAATTCAACTCAAAGAGTGGTTTCAAAGCATCATATTTAAACCAAACAAAGGTTCCATAACTCATGACAAAGGTATTGAGATTCTTGAAATCAATCGACTTGGTCGCTCCCATCCGTTCCCATAGCTTGTTCATCTCTGGTGAAATGAGGGCTTCATTCCAGGCAACCACTATTCGATTGTATCGGAAGAAGGTTGGAATATCTGCGATGGCGATTCCAACTTTTGGATTGGCCTCCATGTTGGCAAGGATTTGATCCGCTGGCTTGATCAGCATCTCAATCAATTCATTCCGCCAAGATTCACCTGCCCAGAAATCTGCTTCTTTGGATTTCTTGGTATGAAAATGGCCGACATAATCATAGTGAGAGAGTTGCTCTTTTAAGAGTAACATTGGTAACACATCTCGTCCAATGTTTCCAGTCACCACAACTGTCGCAACTTGGGCCCGATTAGAAAGAATCTCCTCAATAGCCTGCTTCTTCTCTTCTACATCTGTCGTAATCCATAAGTCATAGGTGAAATGAAAAGCTTGGAAAGCATCTAGAAATTCTTCCAAGAGGTCCACATAAAAGACATGGAGATGAACCGCAATTTTTTTATCAAATGTATCTCCTAAGTCTTGATCCTTCAAATACTTACGGGATAAGAGATAAGGATAGTCCGGACGGTCAATCATAGACATGTGGTTAAGAATCAAATCCAATGGATAGTCCGATACACGCTCCAATTCATCAAAAATATAAGGCATGATTCCTTCATTGTTTGCAATGGTTTTAACTTTGATGAAAGGAACCTTATGTTTGAGAATCGCTGTAGGATTGTAATAAGAAAAGTCTGGATAGAGCATCCCAGTTGTATCTTCATGGATGGTATTAAAGACAGTTTTATAGCGAAAACCAGCATCCAAAAAATTCGTTGTGACCCTAGTCTCGTAGTTATCAATTACATCTTGGACATTAGTAAAGTCTTGAACGCCCTGCCAAAACTCATGAAAGGCGCTCGATGTCAGCACCTGTTTTTTAAAGCTAAGATAATAACTTTGAATATGCTCGTTAAAATCCTTGTCTTTCCGGTAATTGGTCATTCCCCAGAAATCTACTTCAGGGTCATTTTCAAACTGCTGATAAATGGGTTCTAAATCCCAAAGAGGTCCAAAGCAGGTATCATTCATAAGGGTAACAGAATCAAAGTGAGCCAGTTGATCAAAGCCGACTGTCTTCATTCCATCCCGCCAAGCAGCGAAGTCAAAGCCACTATTTTGGCGTTCAAGAATATCATCCACCAACTGTTGGGAAGACAAATGATCCTTCACATCTTCTGGTAGTTGACTATTAGAGATAAAGACCACCCGTGAATACAAGGGACGAATTTTTTCTAATTGATAGAGTACATGTCCACTGATAAAGTTAAATTTATTGAAGTGAACGTACAAAAGTAAACGTTGCATATTATTTCCTTATTCTTAAGAATTTCAAGATCTTTGTTGGAATCGTCCAACGGCGAGAATGGATGACGGAATTGTATTCATGAGATAATTTTTTATGTTTCTCATGTAAGTTGAATAGGTGCCTGCTAAATTCTTCGTCACTTTCTTTTTCATAGGAGAATTGAAATTGATTACCTGAACTATTCGAAAGATCAAAAAGAATATGTGGATGGGTATTAAAGAAAACCAAAACATCTTCGAAATCAATTCCATTTGAAGTTACAAGAGGAATTTCTCTCTGATCCTCCAATGCTATCAATGACAATTTTTTATAGGAGCTAGGAAATTCTGAAAGTAATATTTTTAGACTTTTTTCATTTTCAAGCTGAAAGATAATGGTGCCCTTATTTTCCATTCTCTCTTTTGTTATTTCATGGTAGGCTGAATGGAGCCCATCATTAGAAGCTGAAATTACCACTTGAGATTTACCAATCACTTCGATATCACGATTCTTGAATTTCATCCCCAAAAATCGAGCATACTTAGAGGATAGCTTTTGGTTCACAATTGGTGTTTCTACTTCAATGTTATCTTTAAAAACGGCATAGATCGTCTTTAGATTATATTTTTTTCGAGCAAGTTCTTGATCCAGTAATTGTTTTTCTTTATAGCTATCAAAATTCTCAATCACTGTAGCCATTTGTTGACTTAGCAAATCTCTATCCCCTAGTGAATATAAATTCCCAGATTCTAAAAATTTACTCGAAGATAAATGACCTAAATTATCGGAAATGATTGCGGGAACACCATTTAGGACTGATTCCACAAATACCAAAGAAAATGTTTCTAATGTAGCAGGCAAAACGAGGATATCTTTGTCTGTCACCAAGGACCATGGATCCGAGTGAAACCCAACAAACGTCACACGATCTAGATGATGCGTTTGAATATAGTCATCCATCAACCTTTTGTACTGTTCATCCCATCCTCCGATAAAGACCAGTTCAATATCTTTCCGATCTAATTGATGATAAGCTGCGAGCAATTCAAGCTGATTTTTCCGTTCATTAATCCCACCAATGGATACAAAACGAGAAATAGTAGAATTCTTGAGCGGACGCTCTTGAACTTCTGTATAAGGAATAAACGGAATCAATTTATCAGTCGTAAAATAATTCGTAAGAGTGTGGTACAATTCCCCTTCGACTACAAAAATTTTATCAGACAGATCATCAATTAAGGGAATTAACTCTTTATAATAGCCAAACTCGCCAAAAGGAAATTCATGAATAATATAAAAATGTCTCACCTTTTCACATGCAGCAGCTATTGCTCCCTGAAACACATTTACTGTATTCGAAATAACCAGTTCAATCTGTTCATTCTGAATGATTTCTCTTACTTCATCAATATTCTTTTGTTGAGAAGCTTGGATTTCTAAATCCGAAATATCCAGCGTTTTAGACTCAGGCCACCACCACTGATTGGTTTTTAACTGAAATAGTTTAATTCCAGTTGCATCCATATGACGGAGATAGTCTTTATCGATGTGTGGAGTATTATCCGGGATCACATTATATACTTCGTGACCTTCTTGAACTAACAACTTCATTAGGTTCACAATCGATACTTCCGCTCCACTAAACATGGCTCCAACAGGAGATACAAATAAAATTTTCATAGCCTACACCAAAGAAATTATTCCCACTTGCCTTGACGGATTAACAATCCAGTAGAAGAATCCAACTCTGAACGATTTGTCCGATCCACAACCCGATCAATTGAAAAAACTGGAGGGTTCGTTGTCGACAATATTGCTAAGTTTTCTTGATTTTCGTCTCTTAAAAATGCTACTAATCTTAATTTCACATGATTAAAGTACGGTAGTTTACACTTATAGGTGATTTTTTTAGGTCCGACACCAGATAATGGAATATCCATGGAATTATCATTATAAAGCCCATTCCCAGTAGAAATATCAACAAATGAAAAGGCTATATGAGGATTCACAGAATCATCTAATAGATCAAATGAAAACTCAATAACAACCTCATCATCAGGAGTTACTTTCTTAGGAGAAAGCAGTCTAGCAGTAAAATCTTTAACTTCCGCTGTGACCAAGTCCTCATCTTCATTTCCATTAGGATGGGAGCTCGATTCCAAATTGTCAAAACTATATTGATCAGAAACGTCAAAAGGATCACCAATGGCTTTCACCAAACCATTTTCAATCAAAACAGCCTTGTTACAATATTTCTTAACGGCTCCCATATCGTGGGTAACTAGAATCGTGGTTTTACCTGATTTCTTGCGTTCTTGGAAATAATCGTTACATTTGCGTTGGAAGGCTTCATCTCCTACTGCTAGGACCTCGTCCAAAATCAAGATATCACCTTGGGCCTTGATGGCAACCGAAAAGGCCAGACGAACCTGCATCCCTGATGAGTAGTTCTTGAGTTTTTGGTTCATGAAGTCATGCAACTCAGCAAAGTCTACGATGTCATCATACATGGCATCAATTTCAGCTGTTGAGAAGCCCAGCATAGCCCCATTCATATAGACATTTTCACGACCTGTCAGTTCAGGGTTAAAGCCCACTCCAAGCTCGATAAAGGATACCAACTTCCCATCGATGGTGACGGTGCCTTTTTCCGGCACATAGATTTCAGAAATAATTTTTAAGAGGGTTGATTTTCCAGAACCATTTCTTCCGAGGATCCCGAAAAAGTCTCCTTTTTCTACTTCAAAAGAAATATCCTTAAGAACGTGCTGTTCTTTGTAGCCTTTAATGCCTTTGAAGCGATTAACCATAGCTGTCCGAAGACTATTGGTTGCTTCTGTTGGCAACTTAAAGTACTTGCTGACATGGTCTACTTTTACTGCAATTTGTTTATCTGTCATTAGAGGATCTCCGCAAATTTCTTAGCATGTTTGTTAAAGTAAGCAAAGCCAGCGATAAAAATAAGAATTGGCAAGACATAAGGAATCAGTACCAAGAACTTATTCTCCACCAAAAGCCAGACTGGGGTGTTGGCCTTATCAATCAAGAAATAACGCATGTCTTGAATAATTTGAGCCAAGGGATTCATCATGACCAACTTAGCAGCCCATGGATTGCGGTCTGCGATAAAGGTAATCGGATAGATAATTGGCGTCGCATACAAGCCTGCTTGTAAGAGCACTTCCCAAACTTGACCTAGGTCACGGAAACGGACAAAAAATGTCGCTAAGATCAATGCACATCCTGTCGCCATCAAGAATAACTCAAAGAATAGCGGAATCACCATCAAGGCTGTCCAAGAAAATGTCACCCCATTAAAGAATGAAAAAATCAAGACCACAATCAGGTTAATGACAAAGTTAATCGCTGCTCCTGAAATTGCGGACAAGACAATGATGTGTTTGGAGAAGTTCAACTTCCGTAATAGGTCGCCTCGACTAACGATCGACACCATCCCCATAGAAGTTGCTTCTGAGAAGAAGCCCCAGATTACATTGGCCAACAAGAGGGCAACTGGGAAATGGGGTACATCTCCACCCAAGCGTAAGAATCGGATGAAGACAATATACATGATGGTGAAAGTCATCAAGGGCTTTAAAATCGACCAAAGATAACCGATCGCTGAACCTTGGTAGCGTAATTTAAAGTCTGTTTTAATTAACTCTCGTAATAAAATTCGATTTTTCTGACTAAAAACGTCAAACATTATTTTTTACCTCGATATGCAAACTTTGTCAGAATTAAGCTAGTAAACACAAAGGTATGAAAAGCTCGGTTCTTGCGATAACCATACTGACGAATCCGTCTCAAACGTTCTCTTAGCGGAACGTCAATGATGGTCACAAAGTTTTCAATAATTTCTTTATTTTGGGGACTGATTGGCAGATCCAATAAATTTTTTGCTTGTTCTTGACTGGACTCGATGAGATTCCAATATTTAGCAAACAAAATATGAGGGCGAACCCAGTTTTTAACCCGTTTTCTTAGGGTTCGAGCTCCTAGAACGTTGCTACTGTGCTGACGGTACAACTCTGTCGGCTGATCGATATAGATGAGCTTCCCAAAGGCAGTTGCCAACAATGATAGGTACCAATCATGCATGAGAAGCGCATGTTGTTCCTGACCTGTCCATAAATCCGCCAGGGCATGGTTAATCATGGCTACTCCACCAGTTACTGTATTTTCCGTCAATTCTTGAATGAGTTCCGTATTTGCATGATCAGACTGGGTGCGAATCATACTTTCATGCTGCACATTCAAGTTCTCATCGACCACTTTTAAATCTGTGTAGACCAGCAAAGGTTCTTCTTGCAGATGTTTCTCTGCTTCTTCCACTTGTAGGGCAATCTTTTCTGGTAGCCAAACATCGTCTTGGTCACTAAAGCAATAAAGATCAGCCTTTTCATATTTTAACAGTGTGTGAAAACTCTTGATGACACCCAGATTTTCGATGGCTCCTTGATTGATAAAGCGAATACGCTCATCCTGAGCTACCAGCTCTTGAATGATCTCCACTGTCCCATCTGTTGACCCATCATCCCGGATCAAGAGTTGCCAGTCTTGATAAGTCTGGTCTTGGATACTTTTGACCTGCTCTTTTAGATACTGTTCACCATTATAGGTGGACAACAAGATATTTACTTTCATGATAAGAATAATTCCTCGTACTCACCTACAATTTTTTCCCAGGTAAAGTTTTGTTTCATATTGGCTTTGGCTAATTGACCCCATTTAGATACATCTTCTAAAGAATCGACCTGGTCAATTAAATGCGCCAAATTCCCAGTTTCTTTGGTCCAATATTGAGCTGTGTCCTTTGCGACCGTTTGGTTAAAGGAAACACCTAAAACCAAATTCAGATCCGTCTGAGCAAGAGCCTCTAGGAGTCCCGGATTGGTTCCTCCCACTTCATGACCATGAATATAGGCGAAGGCTTCTTTACGGATATACTTCAACAGGTCTTGGTCATAGACCGTTCCTACAAATTTTACACGTGGATCCTGATCAAAGCCTGTTCGAGTTCGAAGCTCTTCAAAATAGGGATTGCCTTCATGGTTACAAATAATGACCAAATCCCGCTTGGTAGAAGAGGCCAGGAATTCACGAATGGCAGTCTCGTAATTATTTTCTGGAACAAAGCGACCCAAGATCAAGTAATAGTTTTTCTCTTGTGTCTGCCACTTCTGATAGAGTTCTCTGACCTTCCTATCCTGACTGGTCAGGCTGGTCGGAGATAAGTCCGTCCCATAGGCAATATAGGTCGTCTTGGACCAAGGGTAGGCTTCTTTGATATAGGACTCGATTCCTGGGTTGTCAGAAATCACCAAATCTGCATGGCGCGTCATGATCTTTTCAGAATACTTGAGATAGGCTTGGATCGGTTTAGCCCACTTGGCCCGCTTCCACTCCAGTCCATCTGGATTGATATAGAATTGACCACCCATCTTATGAATCTTACGCGCAAAGGGTGCCACAAAGGCCCCAATAGTATTGCCCAAAACATAAAAAATCGGCTGTGCAATTCCTTGCTTTTTGATAACCTTCAAGGCATAGTTGATGGCCATCATATCATAAGCGATGACACGCGCAGGTCCAAGCTTGGGTGCTTTAATCGTGAAACAATCGACACCCTTATAGTCAAAATGATGATAGGCTTGATCATTAGAAAGGCAAGCAACATGGTACTGGATATCTGGAGACACTTGACGCGAAACCAATTGGTCCACAAAAGTCTCAAAACCGCCATATTGAGCCGGAAGCCCACGACTTCCGATAATAAAAACGTGTTGCATATGATTCCCTTTCTAACAATTTACAGTCTATTCAATTATACCATTTTCTAGGCTTTTTGCCTAATCCAAACAGAAAAGCGACCACAAGGGTCGCTTCAATTTTCACTTATTTCACTTCTTGTTTGTAAAACTCTTTCAAGGCATCTTGCCAAGTTGGAATGACGAACCCTGTAGCTTTTGCTTTTGCCAAGCTCATGGTTGAGTTAAGAGGGCGTTTCGCCTTGGCTGGGAATTGGCTAGAATCCACTGGCTTCACTTCAACATCCGTATCTTTGAGGATTTCAACTGCAAAGTCATACCAAGTTGTATCTTCTTTCGCATCGTTAGACAAGTGGTAATAACCATACTCCTTACGGTTTTCAGCCAAATAAGTCATGAACTCAGCAAGGGTACGTGTCCAGGTTGGACGACCATGTTGGTCATTAACGACCGTCAAAGTCTTATGAGTCTTCGCAAGGTTTTGCATGGTGAAGACAAAGTTCTTACCGTAGTTCCCGAAGACCCAAGCTGTACGGATGATATAGAAGTTAGAAACATGCTTCTCAACCAATTCTTCCCCCATACGTTTTGTACGACCGTACTCAGTTTGAGGATCTGGTTGATCGTCTACTTCCCATTCTTGTCCCACTGGTTTTTTACCATCAAAAACATAGTCGGTTGAGATATAAACCAAGGTTGCACCGTGTTTTTCAGACGCTTTTGCTACATTTTCCGTACCAGTCACGTTGATGGCATAGTCCAACTCTTTTCCTTCATCTTCAGCAGCATCAACAGCTGTGTAAGCAGCACAGTGATATACCAAGGTTGGTTTTACTTCCGCAAATACTTCGTCTACTTTCTCTGCATTTGTGATGTCCATTTCAGCTACATCTACAGCTACATATTCTTCATTTCGTTCATCTAACAAATGGCGAAGCTCTGTTCCAAGTTGACCATTTGCTCCTGTAATTAAAATCATGTTACGTTCCTTTCAAATGCTCTTTCCTTATCATTATAGCAAAAAAAGCAGAAGTTTTCTGCTTTTTACTCACTTTTCTCTTTGATAACATAGATTGGACGTTTCTTGGTTTCCATAAAGATCTTACCGATATATTTCCCTAAAATCCCGATGGTTAATAATTGGAACCCTCCTAGGAAAAGAATCACTGTCATGAGGGATGGCCATCCAGAAGTAGGATCTCCAAATACTAAAGTACGAATCACAATCAAGATCATCATGACAAATGCTAAAATCCAAGATAGAAGTCCACCAATAAAGGCAATATTTAGTGGGGCATCTGAGAAGTTAACGATCCCTTCAATCGAGTATTTGAAGAGAGACCAAAAATTCCAAGACGTCTCTCCTGCCACGCGCTCTACATTTTTATATTCGAGGTATTCTGTCTCAAATCCTACCCAAGCAAAAATCCCTTTTGAAAAACGATTGTACTCCGATAACTCCATAATGGCATCGACCATAGGACGACGCATCAAACGGAAATCACGCGCTCCATCGACCATTTCCACTTGGCTAATATGATTGATCAATTTATAAAACATCCGTGCAAAGAAGGAACGAATCGGTGGTTCCCCATCACGAGTCACTCGACGAGTCCCGATACAGTCTAGATCTGGCTGCTGATCCAACTTCTGCTTCATTTCGATCAATAGCTCTGGAGGATCTTGTAGATCCACGTCCATGACGGTCACGTATTCACCACTAGCACGCTCAAGTCCAGCATATAGTGCAGCCTCTTTTCCAAAATTTCGAGAAAAAGAAAGGTAGTGCACATTTGAATCTGTAACATGTATCTTTCGAAGAACGGATAGCGTACCATCTGAGGAACCATCATTTATAAAAATATATTCAAATTTTTCTCCCATCTCCATCCGAACGCGTTCCATCTCTCTATAAAACAATGGAATCGATTCTTCTTCGTTAAAACATGGGACTACAACTGATATGGTCATCTCTTACTCCTTGACTTATTCACTTTCTATTGTAACAAAAAACTAGGGTTTCCCCTAGTTTTTTGTTATACACTATAAAATTAATACTTAACTGTATATATTTTAATTCCATTCACATCAGCTATCTGTTCAAAATTTATCATGCCATTAGAGAGATCTTCAAGATTCCGATCAGTCATAATATACTTAATTTTCAGTGTTTTCAATTCAGTGATTGGTAGTGAAACAGTATAAGAATCTGGGCTATTCAATTTAAATTTTGCTTCAGAATTTTCATCTATTAGATTAAAACTAATATGTGCATAACGATTGTATACTTTCGAATCATCATTTTCTTTATCAATTTTCTTCCATAATTTGATATTCGGATATGCATTTGTAGAATTTAAAACAGAAGCTCCTCCTAATAATGGTACATTATTGTATGGTAATGCAGGAAGTCCTCCTTCGACGATCCATAATCCTGGATCAGAACTATTTATAGATTTAATACGTTCTACTAAAGGACTTTTTGTTACTACATCACTTCCAACACGAACTGGGTTCGCAAGTACACCAGCTAGGAAACTAATGGAAATTCCCATAACTAAGATTCCATTTAAATTTCTACGAAATACAAAATACAGGATAGCAAACAATACAAAAATTGCAACTAAAGTAAATAATCTAAAGTAAGTCTGTTGATCAACTCCCCCTATTGTTGTCAATAAGTACTCTCTAATCTCCCCTTTAGAAATAAAAACGATTCCTACTGATAACAGGATAGCAGTGATAAAAGAGCCAATCCTTGATAAACATCTTTTTGTTGAAATCGTTAGAAAACGAACTAATATTATTAAGTTCAAAATTCCAAAGACACTCAGTAATCTTGCAGGGGTTGTAAAAGACAATAACGTAATTCTTGCAAAAATTTTGGGAATAGAAAATGAGATATAAAACAAGAACAGGGCATCAATCATCATTAGCATACTTAACAATTTATCTTTTGTTTTAATAATTGCTAAAATTGCTAAAACCTGTGTGACTGGAAACAGATCATAAACTGAATCCATTGCACGCTCATCAATAATATCAGTTATAGGATAGAAAATCTGATAAACATAGTCAAATATCCATTTAAAAGCTCCACCTCCAAAAGAAACCCTATTACCTGGATAGACAGTATTCATTGTTGTTTGAACAGTAGGCCATGCCTTACTTAATACTATATATGAGGAAGTAATGATGAGGACTGTCATTAAAGTGAGCAGTGATAAATCAAGTTTATAATTGAAATTAAAAGTCTTGTAATTTTCAATGATAATATAAACTAATAATACAAAGAAAATATAAGCCAATGGTACTTGCCAGGCCGGATAGAAGGTAAGAATATATACACTTCCCGTCCATGACATAATTACTGTATAAATTAATTTTAGAAAAGGCCTATTTTCTTTCAAATATTTATCAAATAAGACAATAAAAATACTACCTGCCGCAATCATTTCGATCATGCCATACCACCATTGAACGACGGCACTAAATGTTATCATAAATGATAGAAACAATGATAACTTTCTATTATCATTCGTCACAACCCGGCCCATTTCAAACACAGACATGAATAGAAATAGTATTTTGAAGGTCCATAAAAATGAAAGGCCACGCTCAAAACCTAAAAATAGGAATCCTAAGTTCGCTGGTCTAAATAAGGTAGCAAAATCCCATGATGCTAAACCACTCAAAATAAAAGTATCTGTACCTCCACCCCTTATCAAAGATGAGTAATAAGCATAATGATTAAATGATTGAGATAATTGAAATGGAAGACTTACTGACCACTCATCCGATCGTAAAGTCCTACTTACACCAAGTAATATATGATCTTTATCAGTATTATTTAAAAAGATACCTAAAATTCCCATGGATGACCCATTAATTTTAAATAAAACAGCAATAAATAGTATTACTAAAGCTAAGATATACCTATATTTAAATAATAACTCTCTAATTTTTTTGGAAGAACTTATCAAAAAAACAACAGATAATAAAGCGACGAATAACATTAAAATCAACAAGATATTTTCATATTTTGTTATCCAATGTATAATTTTAATAGACGCATCTGGGGCACCTATTTTTTTTACAGTAGTTAATAATAACCAAATTGAAATCAAAGAAGTAAATAAACCTGCGATTCCAATATTTCTAAATATTTTATTCAAGATAACCTCACTATAGATATAATTTAGATTCTACAATAGCCAAAGGAATGGTAATTTAATAGCAATAATAGATATCACTTTTTATTCTTAATATGACCTTTACAATATACTTTTGAAAACAATTTCATTAATTTAAATCTATTCAACAAATCAGTAAATACAATGGCTACTTTCACGATTAATCTTTCACTTTTGATTTTTGGATTTAAAACTGAAATCTTACTTTGCATATCATGATTTATCACCCACTCATTTATTTTTTTATATTGTGATAAAAATTCATCACTACTCGAGTTTCTTCCGCCATCTAATAACCAATATAGTGTGAATTTTTTAATAAAGAATTTGATTAGATCTAGATCGTAATAGTCTTTCGGAATAATTTTAGAAATTTCAGTTAATAGATCAATAATATTTACGTCTGGGTTAAAACCTTTATTAAGTGTATTAGATGCACTATTTTCATTATAAAACCAAAAATAACCACAATAACTAATCGTATTTATATTTTTTGACTTTGAATACACTTTTAAACTAAATAATAAATCCTCACCCAAAGGAAATTCCGGAAAATGAAGATTGTTATCTTGTAAGAATTTTTTTCTATAGATGCGAGCACATGGTGAAATTGATCTATATTTCGACCATTTATCTTTACCTAATTGGATAGAAAATAGTTGTTTACCATCTTGGTTTACTCTCTGAAGTCCACCAATAACTGCATCATCCATCCCTCTTGAGATTTCATCGTAAAATACTTGCAAGTAGTCTGGGTTTATGTAATCATCACTGTCAATAAACATGATGAATTCACCTTTCGCAAGCTTAATACCTTCATTTCTAGTGTAAGCCGCACCTTTATTTTCTCTACTCAAAATTCTAATATTTGGAGAAAATTGTTGGTATCCACTCAAAATTTTGAACGAACTATCTTTTGACCCATCATCAATTGCAATAATTTCAAATGATTTAAAACTTTGATTCAAAATGGAATCTATACATCTTTTTAGATATAATTCTGCATTATATACAGGAATAATGACACTAATTTTAGGCGCTTCTTTCACAATCTTATCCTTTTAATTTTATAATATCACTCATAGTTTTTGCAGATAAGTAAGATAATAGAACTTTTATATTGTTATCAAACCTCAAGTGCGCAATCTTTACCCATTTGTATCCTGACTCTTTTTATAAAATCGATTTAAACATTTCGCTAATCCGGTTGGCCAAAAGAGTTTAAACATCAGGTAATCTTCTTTAGTTCGAGTGTTATCACTAATGGTATTACTCGTTTCAGAATCTTCATGAATACGATGGCACATTAATTTCTTAGGAACATATACAAATCTGCCATCAAATTTAGCCAAATGATACCAGGCAAGCCAATCTAGACTAACTCTCCACTCCTCATCAAATCTAAAGCCCTTAACCAATTGTAAGTTATAAGTTACAGCAGGGCAACAAATCGGATTTCCAAAAGCAAGAATACGATTTCTCCACCACTTAGTTTTAGGGAATAATGAGATTGTTTTTAACATTAATGATTTGATTTTTAGATTTGAAGTCGGTTTAATGACCTCTCCATTTTTTTCTTCAAAATAATCAGAATAAAGAATGATAGCATCTTTATGATTCTTTAATCTCTCTTTAATTTCCATCAAATAGGTTGGCTCATAATAATCATCCTGATGGGCAATTGTAGCATATTGGGTAGTAACAAAAGATAAAGCATTATTCCAATCTTTCCCAATCCCACCACCTACACTTGTATTAAACGGAATAGCATATTTTTGGCAAATACTTTCGATAAATACACTTGGAGTAGAGGTATACAAAATGATATTACTTTTTACGGTTTGGCTTAATAACGATTTTATACAATCCTCTAAATAAGGGCTATCCCCGTAAGCACAGATTACAAATGTATGATCATTCCAATGATTCATATTTTTGAATTTCCTTCCTTCTCATAATTACAAAGACAATCCAACTCGCAATTGTGTAAAATAACATAACAATAACAAAACTAAGCCCCGCACCAAACAAGCCAAACTTCCTCATCGCTAAAGGCGTAAGAATATTCGTCAATAACGCCATTACGATATAAACATAGAGTAGATAGACTTGTTTCCTCAATATAATTAAAAAATCACCTATGACAGAAGCTATAGAATATAAAAAGCCAGAAAGCACTAAAATAGTAAGTAATAAACTATAGTTTGATAAATCAATACCACTTATAATATTCAAAATAGGGATCCCTATCAAATAGGCCAGTATTGATACTACCAGTCCCAAAATCACAAGTAACAGTATAATCTTTCGAACCATAGCATTAAACGTATGAAACTTTTTTTCCGACCATTGTTTTGCCAAATCGGTAATTAACGGTCTTAATGCTAATACAAATAAACTCATAAAGAAAACAGGCATGAATAGAATACTGAAATCCCTTTGAGCACCTTCACGTAATACACCCTCGACTAACAATTTATCAATCACTTGTTTTGGATAATTCAAAACATATACCAATAAAAATCCGTTAACAAACAAGGGAAGGCAAGTTTTCATGATACTAATTGATCGCTTAAATGTAGCATATGAAATCTGATTAAAAGGTATCGTTCTAATTTGTTTGGATTGAACGTAATCACCCCCAAAAACAAAAAGAACATTAAAAAAACATAAACAAATTAAAGAAAAAATTAAAGAATTTGAAAGTAACAAACTAATTAGGAGAATGATTGTGCTCGAACCATAACGCAGTACCATTAATTTCCCTGCAATATCTAAACGTTCATGTTGTTGAAATAAACCTTGGAATAAATCAGAAAAAGCATCACATGAACGATAAAGCACCGTTAGGATTATAATTAAAAATAAATCCCCTTTTCCAACATTATTTCCACTAAAAAGTAAATATGGAAATAATGTAACTAACATTAAACAAACTGTAATAACCCTAGTTAGCCAATATTCCAAATACGAGTATGCTTCTTTCAAATCAGTCGCCTGATAATTTCTTACTTGAAACATACCAATTACAATCCAGAGATTCCCAATTGCATAAGCTAAACTAAAATTATCAGCATCACTTGCGGAAGTATATCGAGAGACAATAATCAAATACAATATAGAAACTGCAGCCGCTGCTATATTCCCTGCAAAATTCCAAAAATAAACACTCCTATTTGTTTTATTGTTCATTTTCATTCTCACTTCTTAATAAGGCGATTGTTTGTGACAATTTCTTAATCTGTACTGATTGTTTTGATACAGTACGAGTTAATGAAAAAATTAAAAATATTAATAAAAATGTACTTAATAAAAAAATAAAGTTACTTAGCGTCTGAATACCAAGAAATGAAGATATTGCTCCAATCAAATTGGGAAACCAAATGACTGGCAACGAGAGTATACAAAGAATGAGCCAAGAAATGACATTTCTCATTTCAACGACTTTATTTGCAACTAGGCGTAGAATATAAACGATAAAAATAATTACAATAAGGGTTAACCAAATATTTAGCATGTTATTTCTTATATCCTCCACCAATTCTAGCCAATAGCATTGCCATTGTCACTTTGATCATATAGTAAACAGACTTGCTTAATGTAATCGATGATTCTCCGTGTTCTCGCTCGTTCATTAATACAGGTACTTCTGCAACGGAATAGCCTGAGGTTAAGAGGGACACAATCGTCTCTGGTTCTGGATAATCACTCGGATATTGCTTGGCAAATTCTTCTATCACTTTTCGATCTGCTACCCGCAATCCTGATGTTGGATCTGTTACCTTTTGACCAGTTAAAATCTTAATTAATTTTTCAAAAAATGAAATTCCAATCCGCCGAGCGAAGGAGGATTGGAAACCTTGATTTTCAATGAAACGAGAGCCAATCACCATGTTCACATTCTTCTCTTGAAGGACTTGAAGCATCTTTCTGATAAATTCAGGATTATGCTGCCCATCTCCATCCACTTGAACAGCATATTGATAGCCATTTTTAACTGCAAATTGGTACCCTGTCTGGACAGCACCACCAATTCCTAAATTGATCGGTAAATCGATAACATTAAAGTTATTATTGCGACAAATTTCAAGTGTATGATCTGTAGAACAATCATTGATAATGACATAATCAAATTCAGGCGTATGTTCTTTAATCATCTTGATTGTTTTTTCAATATTTCCACTCTCATTATAAGCAGGAATAATGATCAATAATTCTGAATTTCTCAATCCTCTTGTTTTCCCTTCTAAGCATATCACTTCATTATACAATAATCAGTGCATATTTTCTACTTTATACTGTCCCCTCCCACTTTTCATGGTATAATAGAGTGAATTGATGACGGAAGGACACTTTATGTTAAAGCTGGGAATTATTGGAACGAGCTGGATTTCACATGAATTTATAAATGCTGCTCACCAAACGGGTCACTATGGTTTGCAGGCTGTGTATTCGAGAAAAATGAAGACTGCTCAAGATTTTTGTGACCCTTATGGGGTGATCTCTTGCTACACCGACTTGGTCGACTTCTTAGACAGTGAGCTGGATGTGGTCTACATTGCCAGCCCTAATTCTCTTCACTTCGCTCAGGCCAAGCTTGCTATTTTAGCAAAGAAGCATGTCATCCTTGAAAAACCGGCTGTGACGAAGCCTTCTGAATGGAAGGAACTGGTCAAGCTTGCTAAGGAGCACCAGGTCTATCTCTTTGAAGCTGCTAGAAATTACCAAGAAACAGCCTTTCAAGTGGTTAAAGACTTCCTCTCTAATCAGGAAATACTCGGCGCCAACTTTACCTTTGCCAAATATTCTTCCAAGTTGCCTGCTCTTCTAGCAGGTGAGATACCCAATATTTTCTCAGATGTCTATGCAGGTGGGGCCTTGATGGATCTGGGTGTCTACTGCCTCTACCTGGCCATTGGCTTCTTTGGAGTTCCAATCTCCAGCCACTACGCCGCTCAGCAATTACCCAATTCGGTTGATCTCTATGGTCAGGGTGTCTTGATTTATCCAGAGTTTCAGGTTGCCATTCAGGCGGGGAAAAATATCACCAGCCATCTACCTGCTGAAATCTATACCAAGACTGGAACGCTGACTCTAAATGCTGTAGCAGCTATCAACCAGGCCCAATTTGTCAGCCATGCTGGTGAGGTCATCGATCTTCCTCTTACGCCTTGTAGTCATGTCATGCAAGAAGAGGCGGAAGCCTTTGCCCATGCCATGGCTGGTCACAAGGAGGCTACTTATCTCGAATGGATACAAACGGCTGCGCAGGTCCATGAAACCCTCTACCAGATGCGTCAAAGCGCTGGAATAAAATTTAAGGATGAAAAAGAATGAAAGAACAATTTCCACAAAGCTGGAAAGATCAGCTAGAAACACTCGGATTTGATGCATTCACTGAAATTCAAGAGCAAATCTTCACCCCTATCTATGAAGGAGAAAATGTCCTCGGGATCAGTCCTACCGGTACTGGTAAGACACTTGCCTACCTCTTTCCAAGCTTGCTCAAACTCAAACCGAAGAAGGTCCAACAACTCTTGATTCTAGCTCCTAATACAGAGTTAGCAGGACAGATTTTTGATGTCACCAAACAATGGGCAGAGCCTCTCGGTCTCCAGACCCAACTCTTCCTTTCAGGATCCAGTCAAAAACGGCAAATCGAACGCCTCAAAAAAGGACCCGAAATTCTGGTTGGGACGCCTGGTCGGATCTTTGAATTGATCAAGCTGAAAAAGATCAAAATGATGAATGTGGAAACCATCATTTTAGATGAATTTGACCAATTACTGAGCGATTCCCAGTACCACTTCGTCGACAAGATCAGCCACTATGCTCCCCGTGACCACCAATATGTCTACATGAGCGCCACAGCCAAGGTCGATCCAGATCAGCTAGAAGAAAATACCCTTCGCATTACGGTTGATGGAGTTTCTTTAGACAATATCCAACATTTTTATATGCAGGTGGATCGGCGTGACAAGGTCGAATTGCTCCGTAAGCTCGCCTACGTCGAAGATTTTCGTGGTCTGGCTTTTTTCAACAGCCTATCTGATCTGGGTAGTGCTGAAGAAAAACTACAATACCGGGGTGTTGAGGCCGTGTCGCTGGCTAGTGATGTCAATGTTAAGTACCGCAAGGTCATCCTGGAACGCTTCAAAGATCATCAGCTAACCCTCTTACTGGCCACCGATTTGGTCGCTCGTGGAATCGATATTGAACATCTTGAATGTGTGATTAACTACGATATCCCCCGTGATGTGGAGACCTATACCCACCGCGCCGGTCGTACGGGACGGATGGGCTGTGAGGGCTATGTGATCACCTTTATCACCCACCCAGAAGAACTCAAAACCTTGAAAAAGTACGCTTCTGTACGTGAACTTGTTTTAAAAAATTCAGAACTCTATCTTAATGACTAACAAAATCCTCTGCTATTTCCAGCAGAGGATTTTTACGTTAATTTCCATTGTAATAAATGCGATGACTTTCAAGTTGGTAATCCAACAATTCATCTACCGTTACAAAGGTATAGCCTTGTGATTTAAGGTAGTCAAGGACGGTCGGAAGAGCATCAATCGTGGTTTGATGGATATCATGCATGAGGATAATCGACCCCGGTTTGACTTCTTTTTTCACTTCATTGAGAATAGCCGTCGTATTATGTGTCTTCCAATCTAGGCTATCTACATCCCACATGATGAAGGATTGGTCTACACCGTATTGGATGGCGTTATTGATGGCTCCATATGGAGGGCGCGTGATCTTGGTCTGCACACCTGTCGCTTTTTGAATAGCTTCTTGGGTATCCAAGATCTCTTTCTTGGCATTATCCAAGCTCAATTTTGGCAATTGAGGGTGATCCCAGGTATGGTTCCCGATTTGATGACCTTCTTTGCGGACTTGCTTAGCAATATCCGGATTCGCACTGACATTTTTTCCGACCATAAAGAAGGTAGCTTTGGCATTGTATTTCTTTAAGATAGCCAGCGCCTGAGGGGTCGTGGTTGGATCCGGTCCATCATCAAAGGTCAGGGCAATCATCTTACGGTGGCGTTCTTCAATATAGGATTGGTAAGAAGCTAGATCATCAGGAAGCAAGCGTTCTGTATCAATCACGTCATAGAATTTAGATAAGGGAACAGTAAAGGTATCGTCTCCTTTAACCTTGCTTGGAAATGGAATGGTGAAATTCCCTTTTTCATATTGGAATTCCCATTGGCTCAAGTCCAACTCTGAGAAGTGGGCAACCATTTGATCAATGCTTTCCTCATCCAACTGACGAAAGGCTAGATTTCCCCGTAATTCCTCCAAAAAGATCTGCTTGGCTCCATCTGGATCCGCAAAGACTTGGCTCAAGGTCAGAGGGTTACTCTCATCATCCAAGTAAAAGAGGGGCAACTTCACCGTCTCATCTTTGATGAATTTCCCTTTTTTGTACTGGTATTCAGAGCGTTTAATTTGGATGGGATGATAACCAACAAAAGGCGCTTCTGCTTCTTCACTATGGTAGAAGGTCAGATGCTTCGGCTCTTTGGTTTTCTCATCAGATCCTAGACGCTGAAGATCTTCTTGGATCTTCGCTTTAATAATCTCAACAGGCTGTCCATCCTTAGTAGGATAGTAAGCTGTCACATAGGAAGTTCCTAAAATTCCTTCCTGAACCTGGGCATCTTTTCCTTTTTCAGAGCTTTTCTCTAATTGAGTGACCTTGGCAAACTGATCCTGATAGACTTTCTGTTCACGAACCCTTTGGATCTTTTGATAGCCGATATACAAAAGACTCAGTAAAAGGAGATTTATAATGATTAATAAAATAGTTTTCGTGTATTTGAATCTCATAACTTTATTATAGCAAATTTCTCTCGAAAAAACATTCCTTTTCTGTAAATGGTTTCATAAAAAAGAGGGAGTGGGACAGAAATCGGTCATTCGTTAGAATTCGATTTCGTCGTCTCACCTCCGCACAGTTGAGTAGGGCTGTAAAAGCTGATGAAATCAGCGTAGTAGAGCCCACTCAACCACTGCGTCTTGCTCGACAATCCAAAAATAATTGAGAGGCTAGGACTTTTGTCCCAGCCCCCTATTTTTGATTACTCTTATTTTTCACGAATGACTTCTACTTTATAACCATCCGGATCTACAACGAAATAGTAATTCGGTTGTGTTCCTGGAAGACCTTTTGGTTCTGTCACTTCATAGCCTTTAGCCTTGTGTTCAGCATTCAAACCTTCTAGATCAGGAGTACTCAATGCGACGTGAGCATAGCCATCTCCGATCACATATGGACCATGACCATAATTGTACGTCAATTCCAACTCATAGTCATCTCCAGGCAAGGCCAAATAGACAATCGTGAACTTGTAGTCTGGGAAATCTTTCCGACGTTTTTCTTCAAAACCAAACGCATCTTGGTAAAAAGCGATTGATTTTTCTAAGTTTTCCACACGAAGGCAAGTGTGCAACATTTTTGAACTCATAGGTATTTCTCTTTTCTATTTTTTAAAGATTATGAACGATTTTTTTTACGACTTTCCGTCTTGACGGATAATTTCACTTCAAAGATGGTCCCTTTTGGTTTATTATCTTTGACTTGGATGGTTCCTTTGAAGGATTCTACGATCTGCTTCGCAAGAGATAGTCCCAAACCAAATCCACCTTTTTGACGGGTTCTGGCCTTATCCACGCGGTAAAAACGATCAAAGATCCGTTTCTTATCCTCATCTCGAATCCCTGGACCATTATCCAGCACCCTTAGAAGAAGATTTTTGTCCTTCAACTGGACTTCAAACTGGATCTCACCATCTTCATCGGTATATTTCAAGGCATTGTCGTAGAGAATGGTCATCAACTGCTTAAGCAATGTCTTATCCGAACAAATGACTTTGTCCACTTGATTGTCTCCTCGGAAAATTTTATCATTTTCTTCCGCAATGATCTCAAAATTCGAGAAGGTCTGATCGAAAAAGCTTGGTTCGATGTCTTCCATCTCTGGTTTCAAGCCATCATCTCTTCGGGCGATATTGAGAAGGTTGGTGGTCAAGAGCTTCATATTTCGAACTTCATCCAAGCTAGATGCAATGCTCTCGCTTGACTCCATAATGGTCGCTTCGGGCTTTCTAAAAAGCGTTTCGAGGCGATTTTGAAGGACTGCTAGAGGCGTCCGTAACTCATGTGAAGCATTTTCCACGAATGCCTTTTGCTTTTGCATACTCTCAAGTAGGGGCTTAACACTGAGACGTGCTAGGAAGAGACTAGCAAACAGTGAAATCCCCCAGAAGCAGATCATAACGAGTGCAATTTGGTTCTCATTCTTTTCGCTCGTCTGCTCCAACTGGCTAATATTGGTCATGATGACCGCGTATTTGACATCACTCTCATCACCATCTGACAAGCCCAAATCCGTCATGTAAGCCCGGTAACTTTCTTTTTTCCCGTAACTATTTGTGATTTGGAGTTGGGAAACCTTGTTAAGCAATTTACGACCAAAAGTTACAGTTTTGAAGTTTAAAAACCCATTTCCCGTTGTTAAGTTTTGATATTTTTTGTTCAGTAGAACAACAGTGGTATTGGAAGTAACATCTCCTTTGGGTTCCGATTTGTTATGATCAGGCATCATCTCATGCTCATCACCCTCTTTGGAATTAGACTGTTTCTGATCCCGGTTGGCAATAGCTATAATGGAATAAGGATCCTGACTCAAGGTCTTGAGATTCTCATCGACCGTTGTATAGAGACTCGAGCGCATGACCTGAATAATAATTAAGGTCATGGCTGAGAATATCAAGGTGAAGAGACCAAAATATCGGACGAAGTAAGAAAAATCATCTTCTCCGACTGTTTTCTTAATCCTTGTTAGCATCTTTTAAGATATACCCCACACTGCGTAATGTTTGCAAGCTCTCAACAAAATCAGTACCTTTTAATTTCTTACGGATTTTTGAAACATAGACTTCAACCACTGAGATAGTCGTGTCACTGTCAAAGCCCCAGAGACGATCGAAGATCTGTGTCTTTGGAAGGATGACATTTTGGTTTTGAAGGAAATAGACCAAGAGATCGAATTCCTTCCCAAGAAGTTCCACTTCCTTATCGTCCACGTAAGTCGAATTGGTAGATAAGTTGACCTTCAAATTGCCATAATTGAGGGTATTTTCATTGACCTTTCCTGAGCGCTTCAAAAGGGCTTGAATCCGCATCTTAAGCTCTTCAAGATAGAAAGGCTTGGTGAGGTAATCGTCTGCCCCTAGCTCAAAGCCGTGCCCTTTGTCATCCAAACTTTCTTTGGCTGTCATGATCAAAACAGGAGTCGTCACGCCTTTTTCACGCAATTCTTTCAAGACATGGAAGCCGTCTTTTTCTGGTAACATGAGGTCCAGCAGAATCAAATCATAGATTCCGCTTTCTGCTTCGTAAAGGCCTTCTTCTCCGTCAAAGACCTGCATAACGTCCGCAAAATCATCTAAAAAATCAAATACTGAATTTGATAAACCAAGGTCATCTTCGACCAATAGAATTTTAATCATTGTCGTATCCTCTTCTCTTTCCTGAGTGAGTCTTTCTAATCTATTCCAAACTATTATAACACGACTTGCCTTCATTTCCTATAGTTAGAACCTGGTTTGATGATCAAATTCAGACTGCCTGAGGAAGGCATATTCTATGAGTTTGTCGTGTTTTCTTTGTTACTTTGACTATCACTCGTCTTGTTTTTATTTTTTGAATTCTTCTTATTGGACTTTTTAGAGGAACCCTGGTTCCCTTCTTGTCCGCCAGATTGGTTCATGCCATTTTCTGGACCATTCCCTTGAGGGCCACCATTGCCTTCTTGTGGCATCTGACCAGGTCCGCCACCTTGTCCTTGACCACCACCTTGAGGACCACCATCCTGGGGGCCACCATTTTGCTGGTTTCCTTGTGAAGCATGGCCATTTTGACTATTTTGTTGCTGATTGGACCCTTGGTTTTGACCCGTTTGGACCGGTTGAGAAAATTGTTGGTTATTAGAAGATTGTGAGGCGATGACACCGACACCAAAGCCACTTCCAGCACCGACCAATAATCCACCAACTGCTGCCATTCCAATCCACCACTTAGGGCTTCGTTTGAGGACGACCATTTTTTCTTTGGATTCTTGCGTTTCGACTACTTGTTTTGTTTCTTTTTGATTCATCTTTTTACCTTTTATCTTTTTTACAAGTACTTGTCTTTTAAATTTTAAAGGGAGCTCGATCCTTTAAGTAAGGCGATTATACTTTAGAAGTCTTAAACAGGCCTAAATTTTTACTTAAAACAACCTAAAACGACTGGGACTATTGACAGGATGAAACCGATATTGTAGAATAGTTACCATAAAATAAAATAGAGGTTGACTGTTATGAAGAAAATCTTTCCTTTAGTGCTCATCTCCATTGGAGTAGCTATGATCTCCGTCCTATCTCAATTTACCCTTCCATTTGGTCCAATTCCTTTAACCCTGCAAACGCTCATGATCGGGATTATCGGGACCATCTATAAACCCAGTCATGCCTTTGTCACCGTCTGCCTCTACCTACTTCTTGGCTTCTTAGGATTCCCAGTATTGGCAGGTGGTGCTAGTGGTGCTTCGCATTTCCTTGGCCCTACTGCTGGTTTCCTCCTCTTCTTCCCATTCCGAGCATGGATCACGTCTCTATTTACAAATGCTAAATCCAGCGTGCTGACCATTTTCCTTGCTAATTTATTTAGTAGTGTTCTCCTCTTTGTAGCTGGAGCTATCGGCTTTATGCTGGTCACGCATACCGATATCCAAAAAGCTTTTGCTTTAGTCGTTGCTCCCTTTATCCTTGCCGACCTCATCAAACTGATCATCACCACGATCACTAGCAAAGCTATTTTTGCCAGCCTCAAACACCACTGGTATTTTAATTAAGATATCAAGGGTACGAATATACTAAAATAAGCAACATCTGAACACAGTTGTTGCTTTTTGTTGTAGGGATATCTCTTCAATTGAACTCCTTTTTAATGGATTCCTGTTTCGTAGAAGAACCTTCTATCTACCCTCCTTCCTTTATTTTTCCTTATAAAGAACTCTCAAGATCAGTAGCTGTGTTAGAAAAATCCAGATAATCAGAATAGCCAAGTCAAAAAATGAGACGTGACCATGACTATAGACACTAGCTCGTAAGAGGTTGACAGAAGGGACAAAAGGAAGAACATGGTAGAGATGATTTATCCAATCTGGAAGACGACTTGCTGGGTACATGATTGGCGAAAACATCAAACCGATCATAAGAATCAACTGAGATATCAACGTGACAATATTGGGAGAAAAAGTATAAGCAATGGCAAATCCAAGACTGATCATCGTAAGACAGATAAGAAATAGGATGAAAACAGCTAGAATAGATACATTTAAGCGGACAGAAAAACGAAAATAGCCCAGTATAACAGAAATGAACACTCCAGGTAAAATAGCAATCATCCACATCCAAAGATCTGCTAAGGAAATAAGAATTCGTGGTATTGGAAGGGCTCGTACATAGTCTACATGTCCTTCTGACTTCGCATTTGCTATAACAGGCGATGAGATAGTACAGCCAATAGAAATAATTCCTATCAGAACTGAACCAGAAGAGAGATAGTAGGCAGCTGTCCTATCAATCTCACCGATCACTAGTGGATAACCAAAAAGAAGTGAAATGGATAACAGAACCTGAGCTAGCGTAAAGAGTAGAAATAAATCTTTTTGACGAAGATAGTTCCAACGAAGTAAGTAAAAAAATTGAGTCATATCAGTTTATCAACTCCTCTCTATAAAGATCTGAAATGGATATGTTTTTCTGAGTAAGTGACAGATTAAAAATATTCTTTCGATCCAATTCCTGTGTGATTTTTGGTAGCAATCTCGTTAACTCCTTCTCTTCTATTTCAATCTGGCAAACCGAACCGTTGATAATGGTGTAATCTTGGAACAGAGCTAAGCTATCTTCATTCCTAAACTCAAAAGAGATTTGATACTGTTTTTGATAGGTTATTTGCTGAACAGGTCCTGATTTGATTAACTTCCCATGGTTAAATAAGGCATAGTTGTCAGCATATTTTTCAACTTCTAAGAGATTATGCGTCACGATAATAATGGTATGACCTTTATGCGCTAGCTTCTGTAATAATTGCCATTGTTTTTCACGACGTATTGGATCAACATCGTTCGTCGGCTCATCAAGAAGAATGATGGTCGGAGATCCGATTAAAGCCATTGCAAAAGAGGTCAGGCGCTTTAAACCACCTGAAAGGTCCTTTCCTTGTTTTCTCCGATATTCTTTAATTTCTAAATCAGTTAGGAGTTGGTCAAGTTCCTTTTGGAGTTCTAAGGTGTTTAATCCTCTCATTCTTCCAAGCATTTCTAAATTTTGTTCCACTGTTAATTTTTCAAGTGGTGCATACTGCTGTGACATATAGCTCATCATTGAGCGAGCTTGTTTACGATTTTGAACAAAAGAAATATCTCCATAACAAACGTCTCCTCGATCAGGTTTGGTAAAACCAATCATTTGATTTAAGAGGGTGGACTTACCAGCACCATTGTGTCCTAAAAAGGCTGTAATTTTAGCAGCTTCTATTTCTAAGGAAATATGGTTATTAGCAAAATGTTGCTTATCGAATGATTTTGTCAAATCTCTAATAGTCAGTGTCGCAAATGTCTTCATCTCATCACTCAAATCTGAGAAGATTTTCCCAGCTTCCTTCATTTTTGATAAGATTATTGTATAATAAACATATGACTTTCCAAGGTTTACGTCATGATTTACCATTTTAGTGTCATAATTAGCCAATTCAATTTGATAAGGGGGACTTATGTTAAACGTCGTTATTTGTGATGACTCAACTAGAGATGCTAGTCAGTTAGAACAGTATTTACTTTCTTACGACAAGGTTCCTGTAGAAACGAAACTATATACCAATCCACAAAAAATGCTAGAACAGTTAACAAGGGATACTCATTGTGTTTTTTTGGATATTGATATGCCACAAATTACTGGAATTGACCTTGCACGTGAAATTCGGCAGTTCAATCCTTTTATCCCCATTATTTTTGTGACCAGCTATCGTGATTACATGGAACAAGTTTTTGAAGTACAGACTTTTGATTACTTAGTAAAACCAATTGAACCTCAAAGGCTAAATAAGGTAGTAGACAGAGTTTTACGTTATTTAGATTTAGGACAAACCATCTTTAACTTCTCATTTGGAAAACAAAGTTACTCTATTCCTTTAAGTGACATTACCTATTTTGAGAAGGATAAGCGTTCTGTTTTTATTTACACGCTAGCAGATACCTATAAGTCCTTACTGAAAACCCAAGACATTCTAAATAAACTACCTGATTATTTTATTCAAATACATGCTTCTTATATTGTAAATCCCAAATATATCAAAGATTTTGATGCGAAAACCGTGACTATTTTGCTAAATGGAACCGAGGAGCATCTACTTCCAATTAGTCGTAAGTTCCAGTCTTCTTTTAAAGAAAAATACTATAACTACCTCAGTGAAAGGAATTTCTAATGCTAATAGGATTACGGATCATTAGTATCTTGTTCGACTTATTTCTGGCAACTGTTTTATTTTTTAGGCCAATATCCAAAAATAAACATTCAAAAGAAACCCTTTTAGTCCTTTGTTGTTGCTTTCTTTTTCATGTGGCTCTTGTGTTTCTATTTTTAGAAAGTCGCGTTTTTTTAGTGAGCAATCTCCTCCTTAGTATGTTAGAATCCTCTCTTGTAGGACTCTATTTTGGCTACTCCTTTCGTGATTCTTCCTTTTGGATATTCTTACAGACAAGCCTGACATTATTAGCAGGAGCTGTCCTCAATCAAGCTATCCAACTTTTTCTTCCACTGTCAAAAGTATCAAAAAATTTAGGAATGATTAGTGGTTACCTTGTCATCAGTTTTCTTTTTTCAACTGTGATCACTCTAGTTCTTCGACAGTTATTCCGAACACATCAAAAGTTAACCATGCCAACATCTAAAAGAAATTGGCTGTATCAATTTATCGTGCCGATTTTGTCGATTATTTTTGCCTTTACTGTATCTGCTATTCAAGGACAAGTATTTGGACCAGATTATCTTTCTGTCATTTCACTCTTTTCTCTTATTGTATTGTCATTTTCCTCACTTTATTTTACCTTACATCTTTCTCAACAACAGCACGCTTATTATCAAAATAAATTAGATAAAGAACAGCTTCAATTCCAATTAAGAGAAACACAACAGTCTCAAGAGGAATACCAACGATTGCAAAGTCTTCGGCATGACTTAAAAAATAAACATTTAACTCTGTTGGCACTTCTAGAAGAAAATCCTGATGAGGCTAGAGAGTATCTTCACTCGTTAACCGATAGTATTTCGGGAAAACAAACTTTTTACTCCAAAAATCCAACAATTAATTTTTTACTGAATCAAAAACTGCACAATGTGGAAGATGAAATTGAATTGGAAATTGACTGCTTTGTCCCTCAAGAATTATCTATTCAGCCCGATATTCTAGCTGTTATTTTAGGAAATTGTTTAGATAATAGTATTTCAGCCTGTCTTCGAATAACTGATAAATCGGAGAGAATATTGGCTCTGAATATACGTTATTTTCAACAAAACCTATTTATTTCGATCAACAATACCTTTAATGAACAAGAACAAGAGACTCGTAAAACACGTCAAAGAGATGGTTGGGGCTTACGAAACGTTGATGCTCTAGTACAAGAATACCAAGGAACTATCAAGCGTTTCAAAGAAAATGGCCACTATCGAACGGAGATTCTCTTACCAAGTCCAATAAACGAATGATCCTTCTCCTTCGATATCCAATACAGATGATTCATTGAAAAACAAAAGATGAGGCTGGGACAAAAGTCCTAGCCTCATCTTTTGTTTTTGGATTGTCGAGCAAGACGCAGTGGTTGAGTGGGCTCTACTAAGCTGATTTCATCAGCTTTTACAGCCCTACTCAACTGTGCGGAGGTGGGACGACGAAATCGAATTCTAACGAATGACCGATTTCTGTCCCACTCTCATCTTTTATAAATTTATTTCGTCGCAAGAATTGCTGCTTCTACTGCTGCTTTTTCCCGTTGGATCAAATCCACACGTGCTGCGATTTCCTTGATTCCCATGCTGATGTTTCGGCTGATAGCCATATCAGACAATTGTGGTTCAAAGAAAGCTTTGAATTCTGCTAAGCGATCTGCTGTTTTAAAGGTATTGGCTGGGTAGATGACAAACTTGTCAAAGCTCATGTCTCCGCCAAGAGCTGCTTTGACCCATTCCCAATTTTCACGCGCCCAAGTCCAGGCAGATTCTTGGGTGAAGTCATGATGTAAGAAAGTGAAATACCAACTCATTGCCAAGTCTTGTGGTTTCACAACATCTTTGTTCTTCCACTCTGTCAAAATCTTTTCAACTGTGTCTGCATTGGTTGTATAAGCCAAAGCTGTAGACAATTGACGCTTGAAGTTGCCATCTGTCGCTTGGGCATAAGTCGTCAAGTACAAATCAGTCAATTCTTTGCTTTCATGGTGTTTGATTTGGTTAATCAAGATTTGCAAACGAATGGCTGCTGGAAGCTTGCTAATATTGTCTGCATGGGCTGCATAGATTTCGCTTGCTTTGGCGCTTGCTTCTGCATCATCCCCCTTGATCATATTGGCAATCACCAATTGACGAACCATTTCATCCTCATCGGCTTCTCCAGCTTTTGGTTCAAAACCAAGGCGTTCAAAGTTGAATTGGTTAAAGGTTACCAACAAGGCTTTATAGGCTGCTTCGACTTCAGTCCCTTCATCCACAAAGAGGCTGAGACCTTGAAGAATGGATGAAACCGCAGATACAACCAAATAAGAACTTTCTTGCGTTAATTTCTCGATAACTGGCAAGAGGCTTGCATACGAGATGACACCACTTTCTGCTAGGAGACGGCGCTCTTGTACAACTTGAAGCTTGCTGGTGTTATCCAAGGAAGCCATGTTGTCTACAATCGCATCCAAGAGCTCTCCTTGGTAATCAGTAATGTAGTGGGCTGTATTTTCCGTATTGAAACGAAGAGGTTCTTTATTTGCAGCAGCAAGGGCAGCATAACCTGGAATTTCAAGGGTTTCTGTTTCAAGTGTATCTGGAATACCAGACCAGTTGCTGTTCAATGGCACAACCCATTTACGGCCTTGATCTTCATGTTCCCCAATGAAGAATTGTTTTTGGCTGATCTTCAAGGTATCATTTTCTACCACTGCTGAAAGGACTGGATAACCCGGTTGTTCCAACCAAGAATCCATGAATGCAGCTACATCACGGCCAGATGCATCACCTAGGGCATTCCAAAGGTCACGACCGATGGTATTGCCGTATTGGTGTTTTTCAAAGTAAGCTTTGAGTCCTTTACGGAATGCGTCATCACCTAACCAACGACGGAGCATATGCATGAGACGGCTACCTTTCGCGTAGACGATGGCTGGGTCAAAAAGAGTATTGATTTCGTCCGGGTGTTTAACTTCCACATGGACCGATTGCACCCCATCGGTTGCATCGCGTTTCAAGGCCAATGGCACACCAGTAGTCTGGAAGTCTTCAAAGATATTCCAGCTTGGCTCGATAGCATTGACAGAGACATATTCCATCATGTTGGCAAAACTTTCGTTCAACCAGAGGTCATCCCACCACTTCATCGTAACGAGGTTACCGAACCATTGGTGAGCCAATTCGTGAGCGACTACAAGAGCGACTTGTTGACGGCTAACTGCCGTTGAGTTTTCATCGACCAGGAGGTAAACTTCACGGTACGTCACCAAGCCCCAGTTTTCCATGGCTCCAGAAGAGAAGTCTGGAAGCGCCACGTGAAGAGATTGAGGAATTGGGTACTTAACGCCATAGTAGTCTTCATAAAATTCGATGACACGAACGGCAATATCCAATGAAAATTCTAAGTTTTTCAAAGGATGGGCCTTGGTTGAGTAGATACCTACGAGAGTGCCATTTTTTGTTTTGGCAGTCACACCTTGAAGATCCCCAGCAGCAAAGGCAAGGAGGTAAGAAGACATCCGTGGAGTCGTAGCAAATTTCCAGATACCTGTTTCTTTGCGGTTTTCCACATCGATTTCAGGCATATTTGAGAGGGCAATTTCACCTTCTTCTTGGTCAAATTTCAAAGACAGATCGAACGTTGCTTTGGCTTCAGGCTCGTCCACACTTGGAAAAGCTTCACGCGCAAAGTGGCTCTCAAACTGGGTAGAGAGGACTTCCTTCTTCACGCCATCAATGCTGTAGTAAGATGGGTAAATCCCAGTCATATTGTCAGTGATCTTACCTGAATAAGTCAAGGTAACTGTTACTTGACCAGCTTCCACTAATTCTACGTAAACCGCTTCATTGGCATCATCTACCGTAAAGGGACGGGCTTGACCGGCTACTTCTACTGTTTCGATGGTCAAATCCTTTTGGTGAAGCGAGATCTTGTCCGCCTTGGCTTGACCTGTGATCACCACACGACCACTAAAGGTCTTAGTTTTACGACTTAAATCCAAAAACACGTCATAATGTTCTGGAACGAATGTTTCTACAAAATGTGCAACTGCTTGCATAATTTCCTCCTTTTTATTTCGATGCTTTCCTATCAAAAGCCCTAATAGGACTATTTTATCACAAAGTCGGGATAAAAGAAAAGACAAGCATGACAATGCCTGCCTGATATCGAAAAGACTCTATGATCTTACATTTCGATAATTTTACCTGTTTCAAAGTAAACCACCCACTCACAGATGTTTTTTGCATAATCTCCGATACGTTCCAAGAAGTTGATCACTTGGAAGTAATCACGACCGGTTACGATAGACTCAGGATTTTTGCGAATTTCTTCTGTTGCTAATTCTTGGATACTATCGAAGTAATGGTTGATGACTTCGTCTCGTGTCGCAACTTCATAGGCCAAATCGACATCACCTTTGAGGTAGACATCAAGGGTCGCTTCTACAAAGTCTTTGACCTCACGCCCCATCTTGCTGATTTCTTCCTCAACAGATTTGATGCGCACTTCACCTTTCATGCGAATCGTTGCCTTGGCAATTGATACTGCGTGGTCACCCATCCGCTCTAGGTCAGAGACCGCTTTTAAGACGGTCATGACTACGCGAAGGTCTTGTGACACTGGCTGTTGGAGGGCAATGATCTCAAAGGATTTGCGCTCTAACTTCACTTCAAAATCATTGATCTTGGCATCGTCTTCGATGACTTGACGGGCCAATTCACGGTCATGTGTGACAAAAGCTCTTACTGTACGGTTGATCTGGCTCAACACTTCGTTTCCCATTGCATAAAACTGGTTATGCAACTTTTCTAAATCTTCTTCAAATTGAATTCGTAACATTTTCTTTTTCTTCCTATCCAAATTTACCAGAGACATAGTCCTCTGTTTCTTTCTTAGCTGGGTTCATGAACATTTCATTGGTATCATTGTACTCAATCAAATCGCCATCCAAGAAAAAGGCTGTTTTATCAGAAATCCGACTCGCTTGCTGCATGGAGCGTGTCACCAAGAGCATGGTGTAGCGATCTTTTAGTCCATACAAGGTTTCTTCGATCTTACCAGCTGAAATCGGGTCCAGCGCTGAAGTTGGTTCATCCAAAAGAATAATCTTTGGACTAGTCGCAAGAACCCGCGCCACACAGACCCGCTGTTGCTGACCACCGGAAAGTCCGATCGCTGAATCATGCAGTCGATCCTTGACTTCATCCCAGATGGAAGCGCGTTTCAATGAGGTTTCAACTGCCTCATCTAAGACAGCCTTATCCTTGACCCCATTAATCATCAAGCCATAGGTCACATTATCATAAATGGACATTGGGAAGGGATTGGGCTGTTGGAAGACCATTCCGATTTCCTTGCGCAATTCGACCGTATCGGTACGAGGTCCATAGATATTATGTCCATTATAGAGGATGGTTCCTGTGGTGGTGACCTCATGGTTCAGGTCCCCCATGCGGTTAATGGCTTTTAAAAGGGTAGATTTCCCTGATCCTGAAGGACCAATCAAGGCTGTAATCTCCTTTGGAGCAAAATCCAAAGAGACACTATTCAAAGCCTTCTTTTTATTGTAATAAACCGACAAGTCCTTGACTTGCAAAATTGGTTCTGTCATTCTATTTTCCTTTTTGTTGTCATTCTACTTTATCCAAAGTGACCAGATACATAATCGTTGGTCGATTGCAATTTCGCATTTTGGAAAATATTCGAGGTCTTATCGTACTCGATGAGGTTTCCAAGATAAAAGAAACCGGTATAATCACTAGCACGGGCTGCTTGTTGCATGCTGTGGGTCACAATGACAATGGTATAATCTTTTTTCAACTCAAGCATGGTTTCTTCCAATTGCGCTGTTGCGATGGGGTCTAAGGCTGAAGCAGGTTCGTCCATCAGTAAGATGTCTGGCTTCACAGAGATGGCACGCGCAATACAGAGTCGCTGCTGCTGACCACCTGAAAGGGTTAAGGCAGATTTATGGAGATCATCTTTTACCTGATCCCATAAAGCAGCCTGTTTCAAGGATGTTTCAACCAATTCATCCAAGACCTTCTTGTCTTTCACCCCAGCACGTTCATGCGGGAAGGTGATATTTTTGTATATTGATTTGGCAAAAGGATTGGGCCGTTGGAAAACCATCCCAATATGCTTGCGCATTTCATAAACATTGATATCCGGACGATTGACATCGATTCCTTCATACCAGATTTCACCCGTAACACGCGCAATATCGATGGTATCATTCATCCGGTTCAAACTACGAAGGTAGGTTGATTTCCCAGATCCTGAAGGACCGATCAAGGCTGTAATCTTATTCTTTTCAAACTGCATGTCGACGCCTTTAATGGACTCGTTCGTTCCATAATAGACATGCAAATCTTTGGTCGATAGGACCACCTTTTCTTCAGGAAAAGTAATGATGTGTCGCTCATCCCAATTGTATTTTGACATTTCTTCTCCTTTAAGCAGATGTTAGTTTTTTATGGAGGTAACTTCCGAGTTTGCGTGCTCCAAAGTTAAAGATCAAGATAAAGATCAAAAGAACGGCGGCAGAACCAGCTGAGACTTCGATCGAGTCTGGAATGGTTCCTTCACTGTTGACCTTCCAGATATGGACGGCCAAGGTTTCAGCCTGACGGAAGATCGAAATCGGACTGGTCACACTAAAGATATTCCAGTTAGACCAGTCAAGCGCTGGAGCTGACTGACCTGCTGTATAGATCAAGGCAGCGGCTTCCCCAAAGATCCGTCCTGATGCCAAAACGACCCCAGTAATAATGCTTGGAAGAGCCTCCGGTACCACGACATGAATCACCGTTTCCCAGCGAGACAAGCCTAGGGCAAGACCTGCTTCACGCTGGGTATGGTGGACGTGCTGCAAGCTATCTTCGATATTGCGGGTCATCTGTGGCAAGTTAAAGACGGTCAAGGCCAAGGCCCCTGAAATGATCGAAAATCCATATTTGAACTGGACAACAAAGACCAAGTAACCAAAGAGACCTACAACAACAGATGGCAAGGAAGACAAGATCTCAATACAGGTACGAACCAAATTGGTCAAGTGCCCCTTTTTAGCGTACTCAGAAAGGTAAATCCCAGCCCCAAGAGAAAGTGGGAAGGAAATCACCAAGGTAATGACTAAGAGGAAAAAGGAATTATACAATTGAATTCCGATCCCTCCTCCTGCTTGATAAGAAGAGGATTTCCCAGTCAAGAAGTGCCAGGATACATGGGGCAAGCCACGGACCAAGATATAAAGGATCAATGAGGCAAGAATCGCAACGATGATCCCTGAAATAGCATACAGTACTCCTGTTGCAATTTTATCCATTCGTTTAGCGTGCATAGTTCTTCTTACCTCTTTCTTTCGTAATCAGTTTAATCACACTGTTAAAGGCAAGACTCATGAGGAGCAATACCAAGGCGAGTGACCAAAGAACATTGTTATTGACCGTACCCATGACGGTATTTCCGATTCCCATGGTCAAAATAGAGGTGAGGGTAGAAGCTGGTGTTGTGAGCGAGGTTGGCACCACTGCAGAGTTTCCGACTACCATCTGGATAGCCAAGGCTTCCCCAAAGGCACGCGCCATTCCAAAGACAACTGCTGTAAAGATTCCAGAGCGGGCTGCCTTGAGCGTGACATGCCAAATGGTTTGCCAGCGGGTCGCTCCCATGGCCATACTAGCTTCACGGTAATGACGGGGTACAGCTCGGAGGCTATCGGTCGTCATAAAGGTAACAGTTGGTAGGATCATAACAAAGAGGACAAAGACCCCTGAGAGGATCCCAAAACCAGTCCCTCCAAAGAGACTACGCGTAAATGGGACGACCACTTGAAGACCAATGAATCCATAAACAACGGAAGGAATTCCCACCAAAAGCTCAATCGCTGGTTGCAAGAAACGAGCCCCTTTAGGGGAGACTTCTGTCATGAAAACTGCTGCACCAATGGCAAACGGCGTTGCCAAGAGGGCAGAAAGCAAGGTTACAATAAAGGAACCTAGAATCATGGGTAGGGCTCCAAATTCCTTTGCAGCAGGATTCCAAGTACTCCCAAATAGAAAACTAAAGATATTGACTTTATTGACAAAGAAAGTCGATAAACCTTTTTGGGCCACGAAAATCAAAATCATGGCAACGACGACAACAATCAAACTCATACATAGAAAGGTAATGGTTTTCCCAAATTTTTCTAGGCGGGAGTTTTTTGATTTCGTCAGCATTTTTTTTGCTACTTCGTTCATTTTTTACCTAATTCTTTTATTTTTTTGTCACATTCCCTTTTAAATCACGGGTGACTTTCATGTCATTGATCGGGATATAGCCCATCTTGCCAACAACCTTTTGCTGAACCTCATCGGTCATCATGTAGTCAATGAATTTTTTAGACAACTCATTGGGTTTCCCTTTCGTATACATGTGTTCGTAGGACCAGATCGGCCATTTGTTGCTGATGACATTTTCTTTGGTGGGTTGGTAACCATTGAGCTTCATAGTTTTGACACTGCTATCTAGGTAGGTAAAGGCCAAATAAGAGATGGCTCCTGGAGTTTGAGAAACGATGTTTTTTACCATTCCATTAGAGTCTTGCTCTTGGGCCTGCTTGGGTTGTTTGCCATCCATGATAATAGCATCAAAGACAGCCCGGCTACCAGAACCTACGGCACGGTTCACAATCGTGATCTCAAGATCTGGACCACCCAATTGCTTCCAGTTGGTATATTCACCCGTAAAGATCTTTCGCAATTGCTCCGCTGTCAGATTGTCGACCGAGATATTTTTATTGGCAATGATGGCTGTCCCTGCTACGGCTACCTGATGATCGACCAGACTAGAGGCATCGATCCCAGACTTTTCCTCTGCAAACAGGTCACTATTTCCGATGTCCACAGCACCTGATTGAACTTGTGAAAGTCCTGTACCAGAACCTCCTCCTTGTACATTCACAATCTTACCAGGATGTTCTTCAATGTAGCGATCTACCACTCCTTCAACCAAGGGTTGCAAGGCAGTGGATCCAACAGCAGTGATGGATTCTCCTCGGTTGATCCAAGAAGCACAAGCAGATAAACTTCCTGCTAATGCGATCGTCGCTAGTCCTAGGATCAGCTTTTTAGACTTTTTCAAATCATGTCTCCTTGATATTTCACTATTTCACTTATGATTTTGACAAGTTTTTTCAAAAAAAACTGTACTTCCACTATATCATAGAACGGGGTCTTTGCCCAGCATTTTACCTAAAACGAAGCCCCTTTGGATAGAAATTTTTCAGGGTTTGCCCGGTCACTTTTGCAAAGCCCAAACCATTGCCTTCGACAAGGACCTGGTACCATCCATTTGGATGCGTTTCCTTCAATTGAACTGTCTCTCCCGCCACATAATGAACAAAGTCCTCAGGCGTGATCGAAACGGTCTCTTTGACTTCACTCGGTTTCAGAGCTAGACCAAGGGCAAAACTAGGTTCAAATCGATTTTTTTTGAAGGTTCCGAGGTGCAAGCCATTGCGGGCAATTTTTACTTTTCGAAGATCTGGCAAACCTTTCGGCACCAGATAGAGCTCTTCTCCAAAAGTTTCTAGCACTCCATCGAGTGTAATGAATAGGTGTTTTTTGGCAAAATCTTGCCACCATTTCTTTTGTTCAGCAGTTAATTGGTCTTTCTTAGAAGGAAGTTTCGCAGCTCGATTCTCACCAAGATAACGAAACTTAGCGACAAATTGGCCCTCCCCTTTAAAGCGATGAGGATACATACGCGCGGTTTCTGGATAGTCAATGCCTTCTGCCATACCATTGATCTTCTCGATCGTTTCCAGCTCCAGATCATAGTTTTCCAAAAGCCAGGATACAATTTCTTCATTTTCCTCTGGAGCCCAAGTACAGGTTGAATAAACCAAGGAACCACCTTGGACCAACATCTTAAGGGCATCTTCCAGAATTTCTCTTTGAAGAAGACTACACTCTCGAGGATATTCGACAGACCAATAGTCCATAGCGTCTGGTTGCTTACGAAACATCCCCTCACCCGAACAAGGGGCATCTAATACAATCAGATCAAAAAAGCCTGAGAAAACTTTTGTCAGACGATCGGCAGACTCATTGGTCACCAGTACATTTCGCGCACCAAAGCGTTCGACATTCTCTACGAGAATTTTCGAGCGTCCCTTGTGGATTTCATTGGAGACCAAGAGTCCCTGATTATCCAAATAAGACAAAAGTTGCGTCGTCTTACCACCAGGTGCTGCGGCTAAGTCAAGTACCTTCATTCCAGGCTTTGGCTGAGCTACTTGCGCCACTATCTGAGCTGCTGGCTCTTGCGAATAGACCAAGCCTGTCGCATGCTCGATCGATTTACCAGACACCTTTCCATAATGGCCCCAAGGGGTATTGGGAATGGGGTCCGAAAAGGCTTTTTGATTTTCTTTTAAGGGATTGATGCGAAAGGCTGCTACTGCCTCTTGCTCAAAGGTCGCAAAAAAAGCAGCAGCATCCTCACCTAGAAGATGCTGGTATTTTTCTTTAAAGCCATTGGGAAAATTCATCTACTTTCTCCCCTTCTTCAGATAGGTCTGGATTTCAGACAACTTGGCCTTTGGCACCATCATGATGGGCTCAAGGGTTTGGTAATTTGGCTGATCTCCATTGAGATTCAAAACGGTATAGCCTAAGCGTTCGCCCATGATCGCTGCGGCTGCATAGTCCCATGGCCAAATATAGCTAAAATACGCTAGTATGCCACCTGAGAGAATTTTTGAAAAACTAATACCCGCACTTCCATAGACCCGAATCCCGAGGCATTTCATCCCAAGATCAGCCATGCCCCAGTCATTTTTCTCAAGCATACCGACATTTGAAGCAATCATAAAGTTTTCCAAAGGCTGGTCCGCAAAGGGCTTCAGTTCAACCTCATTACGGTATATTGGAAACTCACCGCCACCATAAAAAAGCTGATCGCGCATCACATCATAAATCAGGCCAAATTGACCATGGCCCTCTTCAAAGTAAGCCACCATCACAGCAAAATCTTCTTTTTGGGCTACGAAATTATTGGTACCATCGATCGGATCAATCACCCAAACAGAACCTTCTGAAATGGGCGAGCGAAGGCCATCTTCCTCCGCAAAAATCTGATCCATTGGGTAACGACGGGTGATCTTTTCAACCAAATCCTTTTGGACCTGCTGGTCCATCTGGGTTACCAAATCAGTTGGCCCTGTCTTTCTCATGATTTTCAACGAATCATTGAGATGCTGCCGGATATACTCTCCAGCCTCTAATACGATTTGTTTGGCAAACTCTAATTTATTCTTCAAGAGAAAACCATCCTTCCTCTTTTTGCTTTGCAGCCTGGGTTGCACGATAGAGAGAATAACCGCTCACTTCTTCGAACTCCCGTCCAAGACGTTTTTCTTCTCCAATACTTGGCGCAACCTTCTTAAAAGCACGGTAGACTTCCATGTATTCTTTAGCCTCTACCTTACTTTCATAGGCTTCTTCGACTTTATTGAAAAAAGAAAGCACTGAAGCAAGCTCTTCAGTGCTCCACGATAAGTCCAGTGGGTAACTATAATTTTTTTGCATTCGACATACTTCTTAGTTTATTTCTGCTCTCAGAGTGGCAGAGCGTAACTCTTGTTTGCGATAACTTCGTGGCAAAAAGGCCCGAATTTCGTCTTCATTAAAGCCGATTTGCATGCGTTTGTTATCCAAAATAATGGGTCTACGCAAGAGACTTGGATTTTCCTCAATCAGTCGGATCAAGGCAGAAATCGACAAATCCTCCACATCAACGTCTAATTTTTGAAAAATTTTTGAGCGAGTTGAAATGATGTCGTCCGTTCCATTTTCGGTTAAGGCCAAAATACTTGTCAACTCCTGACTGCTCAAAGGACTTGTCATAATATTGTGTTCTTTAAATGGAACATCGTGCTTCTTTAACCAAGCCCGTGCTTTTCGACATGATGTACAACTCGGTGATAAAAATAATGTAATCATGTATTTCACTTCTTTATTGTATCTAACTATTTAACTCTATTATACAAAAAAAAGAGAGGCTTGAAAAGGCTTTTTTGATTTCTCGGCTATTTTTCTGAATTTCAGTGGAAATCAGGAAGCACTTTCATTTTCCTTAACATGGTAAGACGAAGAAAAAGAGAGTGGGACAGAAATCGGTCATTCGTTAGAATTCGATTTCGTCGTCCCACCTCCGCACAGTTGAGTAGGGCTGTAAAAGCTGATAAAATCAGCGTAGTAGAGCCCACTCAACCACTGCGTCTTGCTCGACAATCCAAAAACAATTGAGAGGCTAGGACTTTTGTCCCACTCTCTTGAGATTATGTTTTTGACCACTTGCGTGCGACTGCTTCGTCCTCTTCTAATTGAGCTACTAAAGACGCTACACCATCAAACTTGACCATTTCTCGAATCTTGTCCAACCAGTGAATGGTTAGGGTATGACCGTAGATATCACCTGTAAAATCGAAGAGATTGACTTCAAAACGCAATTCTTTACCATCAAAGGTGACATTTTTCCCGACAGAGGCCATTCCCCGATAGGTCTGCCCTTTAAAATCAATATCGACTACATAGACGCCATCAGATGGTAGATAAGTCCGATCAATCGGGGCTAGATTAGCCGTTGGATAGCCAATGGTACGACCACGCGCATCCCCGTGCACTACAATCCCTCGACTAGCTAAGGGACGTCCCAGCAGACGGGCTGCTTCCTTGACGCGCCCTTCTACAACTGCTTTACGAATACGGGTTGAGCTGATCTTCTCACCTTGATCCAGTACGGGTTCAATGACTTCCACTTGGCCTCCAAAATAAGCGGATAAATCGGAGGCTGTTTTCTTATCACAACCGAAACTATAATCAAAACCAGCAATCAAGACCTTGGCCTTTAGTGCCCTCACATAATGCTGAATAAATTCTTTAGCTGTTTTAGAAGCAAAATCAGTCGTAAAATCAATGAGATAGAGCTCATCTACTCCAAGTTCTCTTAAGGTTTGAAAGCGATCCTCTGGACTTTGCAGATGGAGCAATAATTCAGGCTGGTAACGGACAAAGGCTAACTTAGGAGATTCCGGGAAGGTTAACAAAGCGACCTTCAAGCCTTTTTTATCTGCTATCTGACGTGCCTTTTTAAAGAGTTCTTGATGCCCCAGATGCAGGCCATCAAAGTAGCCCAAGACCAAAACCGTCTCACACTCCACGTGGATCTGATTTGCAGTAGTTATCGTACGAATATTCATGAATTTATTGTAACACACTTTCTGTCAGAAAAACCTTGCGAGGTTTGTAAAGTTCTTCCCTTTTCTCTAAAATAGCCACTAGTTTTCCTTGGTAAAAAGCAGCCAACTCTTTTGCCTCACTCTCAACCGGAATAAAGCGTCCCACTTGGACTTCGCCAACCTCTTCTACTGTCAGCTCTACTGTTTCCAGATCTCCTGTCCCAATTTCAAGAGGACGAAAGAAGCTCAAATCTCCTTGCGCCACTTTTTCAGCCACTTCTTCTAAAGTCAAGGCATCTTCAAGGGACAAACCGGCTGCACTGGTGCGGATCAAGTGGGACATATAGGCTGCATAACCCAGTTTCTGCCCTAAATCCACCGACAAGGTCCGGATATAGGTCCCCTTACTGCATTTGACACGGAAGGGAAATCGGGCTGTTTTCTCTTCATAAACAATCTCTCCGGTCCTTGCAAACTCATAAATGGTCACTTTTCGGACAGGACGTTCCACTTCTTCTCCTGCACGCGCATATTCATAGAGCTTGCGCCCATTGACCTTGACTGCTGAGTACATAGGAGGTACTTGCTTGATTTCACCCACCATCTGAGCAATCATACGGTCGACCTCTGCTGCATCTAAGGGTGCTTCTACTGGCGTCCGCTCAACGATTTCCCCACTGGCATCTTCCGTCGTGGTAGAAAATCCCAAAGTGATTTCACCCTCGTAGATCTTGCCCTCATCTTGCATGAATTCAACCATCCGAGTCGCCTTTCCAACGGCAATGGGAAGCACTCCTACCACATCCGGATCCAGGGTCCCCCCATGGCCAATCTTCTTGGTCCCCAGAATTTTGCGCAGTTTAAAGACCACATCGTGCGAGGTCATACCCGCTTCTTTCTTTACATTAATAATTCCGTCCATCTTGATTTGCTCTTTCTAACTGATTGTGTGATCATCCAAGTCACCGATCCTTTATTATACCATGAAAGCTCTCTCTTGTCGCTGATTCCCGTCTCCAAGGTGTTTCAAAAAAATTCCGTAGCAGATTTCAGACAATTTTTCCTTCATTTGATAAAATGAAAATCAAAGGAAGGTGTATAATATGTTAACGTATGATGTAATCGTTGTCGGCTTCGGGAAAGCCGGGAAAACTTTGGCCGCAAAATTGTCAAGCCATGGGAAAAAAGTCGCTCTGATTGAAAAGAGCAAGTCCATGTACGGTGGTACCTGTATCAATATCGCTTGTATTCCAACTAAGACCTTGATTGTCGCAGCGGAAAAAGGCTTGGATTTTGAGCAAGCCATGAGCGAAAAAAATGCGGTCACCACTCGTCTCAACGGCAAGAACTACGCAACCATTGCTGGAACGGGTGTAGACGTTATCGATGCAACAGCTCGTTTCGTTTCCAACAAGGTCATCGAAATTCAAGCTGGTGACGAAAAGGAAGAATTGACTGCTGAAACCATTATTATTAATACTGGTGCAGTACCAACTGTCCTTCCAATCCCAGGATTGGCTGAAAGTAAATTTGCTGTAGACTCCACCGGTATTCAACGGTTGGAAAATCTACCTAAACGCCTGGGTGTCCTTGGTGGTGGACCAATTGGATTGGAATTTGCTCATCTCTACAATACCTTAGGTAGTCAAGTAACAGTATTGGATGCTGCGGACACGTTCTTGCCACGGATTGAGCCAAGCATCGCAGCTCTTGCAAAAGGCTACCTTGAAGAAGATGGTATTCAGTTCCTTCAAGGTGTTCATACCCAAGAAATTAAAGATGGCCAAAACAGCTTAACGGTTGTAACAGATAAAGGGGATTTCGAATTTGATATTCTTCTTTACGCAACCGGACGTAAGCCAAACACAGCTGGCCTTGGTCTTGAAAACACAGACATCCAAGTTACGGATCGTGGAGCGGTTCAAGTCAACCGTCATTTAGAAACCAGTGTTCCTGGTGTCTTTGCAGTTGGGGATGTCAATGGTGGTCCTCAATTCACCTACATGTCACTTGATGACTTCCGCATCGTCTTTAATTACCTTACAGGCGATGGAAGCTACAATCTCGAAACACGTAGAAATTATGCGACGACACTCTTCATTGCTCCTCCATTGGCCCAAGTCGGCTTGACTGAGCAAGAAGCACGCGACAAAGGACTTCCAGTTGCTGTCAAAGAATTGCCAGTTGCTGCCATGCCTCGCGGACATGTCAATGCAGACCTTCGTGGTGCTTTTAAAGCCGTGGTCAACCCAGAAACCAAAGAAATTCTTGGAGCGACTCTCTTTGGAGAAGCTGCTGGTGAACTCATCAACCTGATCACCATGGCCATGGACAACAAGATTCCTTATACTTACATCGCAAAACAAATCTTTACCCACCCAACCATGGCAGAAAACCTAAACGATCTCTTTGCGATTTAAATAGAAAAAATGCTGGAAAATTTTTCCAGCGTTTTTTAATGTAAAAATCCACAGACAGCCTCTTGAAATGCTTTATTTTCTTCATACAGAGCATGACCTGAATGCTTAAGAATAAGGAGCTGACAACCCGAAATCGCTTTTGCCAGTTCTTTGGATCCCTTCACACCGATCACATCATCTTCAAGTGCACCAAGAACCAAGGTCGGACAATGAATTTCTTTTAAGACCTCAAGGCTATTATGTTCTAAGCAAGACTGAGACTGAATGACAATTCGTTTTTCATCTTTCATTCGTCCCAGGCGACCCATAATATGATAAAGTAATCGCCATTTATGATAACTCTTTTGCGTATAGGAATACTTTGCAATATCCAGCATGAGGTCTTTAAAATTTCCAGATTGACTAAGCTTTTGCCAATGCTCAATTCGTTCTCTAGCAAGTTGACTAGGTTTCGCTGTTGTAACAGCTAGGATAAGCCTTTGAACCCTTTCTGGAAAATCTACAGCTAACCATTGAGCAATCATTCCACCTTGTGAAATCCCCATGACATAGGCGGTATCTAGGTTTAGTGTCTCCATTGCTTCTGCTACATCTGCTGCCATATCCCGCGTCGTATAGCCCTGTCTCAGCTCATTGATTCGAGAAAAAACATAGATTTTATAGCGCTTGGCAAGTAGACGATAAGAGAGGGAAAAGAGCTGGGCCTTTCCTTTAACCGTCTGCAACCCATCCCCCAAGCCTGGTATGATCACTAATGGCTGCTTACCTTTACCAAAGGTCACATAGTCCATGCTCTTATCGTTAAAATATAAGGTTTTCCCTTTTGTTGAAGACATTATTTCGTTCCCTCTACTATTTTTTCATGATTTATTTATGTTGGGTTTTTAAATGCAAGGCAAAGCCGGCAGTCACTTTTTCAAATCCAACTGCCTGATAAAACTGATGTGCAGCATTTCGTTCAGCGGTTAATCCACTATTTAAAGCCAGTGCCTCAACTCCTTCTTTTACCGCTTGTTTTTTCAATTCATCGATTAGCCTACTAGCAATTCCTTGGCGTCTTGTTTCTTTTGAAACTGACAAAGCTAAAATACGATAGTAAGATCTATCTGCTTCAAAAAATAAGAGCTTTGCATAACCTAAGAAACCTAAAATTTCTCCGTTTCTTTCAGCTAGAAGACAGCCATAATGCGGTTGAGAAAGAATCATTTCTAAACGTCGAGACAGCTTAGAAGCGGTCGTTGGATAGCCTAAGTCTTCGTATAAAGACAGTAGGGCTTCAGCATCTTTCATAGTTGCTTTTCGTATCTGCATAGGATCCTCCTATTCTTCCTTCAGCGCATCAAACTTGGCCTTCATTGTTGGATTTTTGCGGGTCAATTTTTTGACTGATACATCATCCAGCTTGTTGTTAGCGAGGCGGAGTTGATTTTCGGATGTGGTGAGGAATTTCTTGACCTCTTCCATCCGTTTGATGGCCTTGTCAATTTCATCGATAGCCTTGCCGAAATTGACTGAAGCTGAATTGTAGTTCTTAGCAAAGGCAACTTTAAATGCATCCAGGTCTTCTTCAAAATGAGTAATATCAATATTTTGTTCACGGATCAGTGCTAACTCCTGCTTGTATTTTAAGGAGTTAAGAGCCGCATTACGCAAGAGCCCAATCAGTTGGATAAAGAACTGAGGACGCACGACGTACATTTTCTCATACTCATGACTGACATCCACAATCCCTGTGTTAAAGTAGTCATTGTCTGCCTCTAACATGCTCACTAAAATCGCATATTCACAGTTCTTTTCTCGACGATCCTTGTCCAATTCCTTATAGAAATCGGCATTCTTGTGCTTCTTCTCCGTTCCATCTGCTTCATTTTTCATCTCAAACATAATGGAAATGAATTCTAGCCCATTTTCATCAAAATCACGGAAGATGAAGTCTCCTTTAGAACCACGCGCAGAAACCTTGTTGTCCTTTTCAAAATAAGCATTTGGAAAAGCGAAACTTCTAACCTTATTAAACTCACTCTCCGCATACTGCTCCAGACTTTCCCCAATAGCTTTGGTTGATTGTTGGGCCTTGAAATTCTTGTAAAACTCAACTTGCTCACTAGCCGCCTTGAGCTGTGCTTCATAGTTTTGTTTCACCGAAGCAAGAGAAAGCTCGTTTTCTTTTTCTTGTAAAAGAAGCTGATTTTTGACCTGATCCCGTTCTTTTTCTAGGTCAGATAAAGTCTTTTGTAGTTGGTTCTCATGCTCCAAGCGCAAGGTAGCCAACTGATTCTCCAGTGCCTGAACTTCTTTTTCCTTCTCTAACAAACTTTGACTAGCGGTTTGCTCCACCTCTTTTTTGGCCAATTCTTTTTCGGTATCAAACTGTTGAACCTGATTTTGTAACCGAGCAATTTCTTGGTCCTTTTTAGCTAACTTCTCTTGTTGCTCATTAAGGGCTTTTTGCTCAGCTAAAGCCAACTCTTGCCGAATCCGCTCGTGGATTTCCTTGTCAAACTCTGCTGTCCTTACCTGTGACAAGAGTTCGCTGTATTGACTCTCGTTGACTATAAAGACTTCCCCACAGTTGGGGCACTTGATTTCGTTCATAGCATGCCTCTTTCTCTATTCTTAGTCTATTATATCATGCTACCAGTAAAATCAAAACCAGCAAACTAGGCTTTGCTCCTACTTTCGAAATAAAGTTTATAACAGAAATAGTGAACATAAGAAGCATTTGAGGAAACGGAAGGCGAACCATTGAAACTTCCCGCCGTGAGATAAGTAACAGAAACAGATTTGTTTCTCCTGCTCGGTAGATTTGAGACGGAAGGCTCAAATCTAAGGTATGGAATCCCAAAGGGAGTCGCTACCGTCCGTCCTCACCTAAGGGAAGTTTTATAAAAGGCAAAACCAGCAAGCTAAGCTTACTGGTTTCAGTTTATTTCTTCTCAATCGGAGCAACGCTGGCCAAGAGTTTCTTGAGCCCCACTTCTGGGAAGTTAATCTTGAGTTCTTGGGTATTGCCACTACCAGATACTTCCAGCACGGTTCCTTCTCCCCACTTCTTGTGAAGGGCAATGTCGCCAATGGACCAAGCGACACTTTCTTTAGCACCAGCTTGGTTCCCATTGCCGAAGGGAAGGCTTGATGACGTGAGGGCACTTGGGGCTGCTTGTCTCTTTCGTTCTTGAAGGGCTTGTGACAGGCTCATTCCTTTTCCAAAGGTCGTTCCGCCACCATTGCTATAAGAAGCCTTAAAGCTGGTGTTAGCCGGACGCGCTAATCCTTGGTAGGTTAATAAATCCGAGCTAATTTCATTGATGAAACGCGTTGGTCGGTTGTAGCTGGTACGACCAAAGAGCAAACGAGAATTGGCATTGGTTAAGAAGAGAACCTTCTCTGCCCGTGTGATCCCCACATAAGCCAGACGACGTTCTTCCTCCAACTCATCTGGATCCTCTGCTGCCCGACTAAGAGGAAAGACATTTTCTTCCATCCCAATCAAGAAAACAACTGGAAACTCCAAGCCTTTAGCCGCGTGAAGGGTCATCAAGGTCACTTCTGAAGTTTCTTGCGCCCCATCATCTGTATCGGCAATCAAGGCTAAGTCGTTCAAGAAACGACTCAAGGTTTCCACACCTGTTTCGTCTTCGACGGTTTCCCCGTTTTCATCAAAATTCTTGGTAACAGACAGGAACTCTTGGATATTCTCAATGCGGGCTTGACTTTCCAAATTTCCCTGATTGGTTAAGGCAGTCATATAGCCTGTCTTGTCAAGGACTTCTTCGACTAACTCTGTAATGGTCAGCTGGTCCAATCTTTCTCTCAAATCAAGAATGAGATTGGCAAAGTCCCAGATGGCTTGGGATGCTTTTCCTTTGATACCTGAGAGCATGATATTGGCCGAAGCATCCAGGAGCGAGGATTCTTGCATTTGCGCAAAATCACGAATCTTATCCACTGTACCCGGTCCGATTCCCCGCTTAGGTTCATTGATAATGCGCTCAAAACTGATATTGTCACTGAGGTTAGCAATCAAGTTCAGATAAGCAATGACATCCCGAATTTCCTTCCGGCTGTAGAACTTGGTACCCCCTACCATCGTGTAGGGAATGTTGGACTTGAGTAACGCTTCTTCAATGGTCCGGGATTGAGCATTGGTCCGGTAAAGAACCGCAAAATCACGGTGCTTGTATTTAGCTTTCCGACTGAGCTCTTCAATGGTTTTGGCAACAAAGACCGCTTCATCCTGCTCGTCATTAGCTCGGTAATAGACAATCTCTTCCCCGTCTTCATTTTGGGTCCAGAGATTCTTCGGACGACGGTGGCGATTATGTTTGATCACATCGTTAGCTGCTTGTAGGATGGTCTTTGTCGAGCGATAGTTTTCTTCCAAAAGGACGACCTTAGCTTCCTTATAATCCTTCTCAAAGTCCAGGATATTCTGCATATCTGCTCCCCGCCAGCCATAAATAGACTGGTCAGCATCCCCAACAACACAGATATTTTTAAATCGAGAAGCCAAGAGTTTGACCAATTGGTATTGGGCATGGTTGGTATCTTGGTACTCATCTACATGGATATATTGGAACTTCTGCTGGTAATAGGTCAGCACATCAGGATGCTGGTCAAAGAGGCGCAAGGTCAGCATGATCAAATCATCAAAGTCCACCGCTTCTGACTGACGAAGTTCTTTTTGGTAAGCCTCATAGCACTTGGCCACAATCTGAGTGTACAGATCCCCTGCATGTGCAGCATAAGCCACTTCATCAAGCAGGTCATTCTTGGCATTGGAAATGGTCCCCAAAATGGTTCGTTCATTCCATTTCTTCGGATCTAAATTCAAAGACTTCAAAATCCGCTTCATCAAGGTCCGTTGCTCACCTGGATCGACAATGGTGAAGTTCCGATTATAGCCAATGTGATCCGCATCTCGACGGAGGATACGCACACACATGGAGTGGAAGGTGGCGATCAAGCAATCTTGGGTGGCTGGATTCAATTGATAAGCCCGCTCCTTCATCTCCCGAGCGGCTTTATTGGTAAAGGTAATGGCCAAAATATTCCAAGGATTGACCATTTTTTCATCGATCAAGTAAGCGATGCGGTGGGTCAAGACACGTGTCTTACCAGATCCAGCCCCCGCCATGATCAAGAGGGGACCTTCTGTCGTTTGGACCGCCTCTGCCTGGCGATCATTCATACCATTCAATAAAGGATTCATCTCATTCTCCTCATTCATTCAATCGTTCTATTATACCACAAAAACCGGCCCAACTTCTTTTAAAAAGGGATACATTTGAATTTCACTTCTAAAAACGATATAATAGTAACTTATAAACTAGAAGGTTCTCATTAGAGGGTTAGGAGGGTATTTTGGACAAACCAAACAGTAACTTAAAACTGGCCGAACGTGGTGCTATCGTTAGTATTATTGCCTATTTATTGCTATCTTGTGCTAAGTTAGCGACCGGTCATCTGCTCCACTCATCCAGTCTGGTAGCAGATGGTTTTAACAACTTATCCGATATTATTAGCAACGTTGCCCTGCTCATCGGGATTCGTCTCGCCCGCCAACCAGCTGACCGCGACCACAAATTTGGCCATTGGAAAATTGAAGATTTGGCTAGCTTAGTAACTTCTATCATTATGTTTTATGTTGGGTTTGACGTCCTAAGAGATACCCTCCAAAAGATTTTCAATAATGAATCTGCCAGTATCGATCCACTTGGAGCAACTGTTGGAGTCCTTTCGGCCATTGTCATGTTTGGCGTCTACGTTTACGATTTACGCCTAGCAAAACGGGCCAAATCAAAAGCCTTAAAAGCAGCTGCAAAAGACAATCTTTCAGACGTCGTCACCTCTCTTGGAACATCAATTGCGATCGTTGCTAGTGCTTTTAACTATCCCATTGTCGACAAGATCGTTGCCGTCATCATTACCTTCTTTATCCTCAAAACAGCTTACGATATCTTTATGGAATCTTCCTTCAGCCTTTCAGATGGGTTTGACGATAGCCTATTGGAGGATTATGAAAAAGCCATTCTCAAATTGCCAAAAATCGCCCGCGTGAAATACCAACGTGGACGGACCTATGGAAGTAATATCTACTTAGATGTCGTTTTGGAAATGAATCCCGATCTTTCTGTCTATGAAAGTCATGCGATCACAGAGGAAGTCGAAGACCTTCTCAGGCAAGAATTTGGCGTCTTTGACATTGATGTTCATGTGGAACCAAGCTCGATTCCTGAAGATGAGCTCATCGAAAATGTCGAAAAGAAACTCTTGACCTACGAAAAACGCCTCTATGCCAAGCAAGAGTTCGATACTCTTCTAGCGGATAATTATACCTTGATTGACGATAGCGGTCACGAACACCACAAGGAAGAATTGATCGAAGCCATCGCAAACAACCAAGTTCACTTTCAACACTTTGAACTGGAGTCCATCAGCCAAAAAACCAAACTTATCCGCTATGAACTCGACGGCCAAATCCATACCAGTCTCTGGCGACGCCACGAAACTTGGCAAAAGATTTTCCATCAAATTACTAATAAAACAGACTAAAAAGCTAGGAAGTATCTCCTAGCTTGAGAGAGTATCCAAACCTTATAAAAAAAGTTAATTGATTCTCTAAAAATTTTCTAATTTTTAAAATGAATCAAAAGTATACCAAAACTTTCCGCTGTGAGAAAAGTGCTAGAAACAGTGGTGTTTCTAGCACTCGGGAGTTTTGAAACCTTAGGTTCAAAACTAAGTCATGGAACTTCGTAGAAGTTCGCTGACGTCCGTACTCACCTAAGGAAAGTTTTTAAGATAACTTTGTCTTTAATCTAAAGCTAGGAATCATTTCCTAGCTTTTTTACTTGATGTCATCTGTCGCTACATCCGTTCCGAACCACTTCTTAGAGATCTTTTGGAACTGGCCCTTTTGATAGAGTTTTACGAAAGCTTCATCAATTTTTTTCTTCAATGTTTTATCCGCCTTGCGCACCCCTACCGCAAAGGATTCTGTCTCAAAACCGACAGGAAAGACATTGTAGTCTTTTAAAATTCCTTCTGTTTGTAGATAATAGTTGGCATAAACACGATCGATTAAGAGGGCATCGATCCGATCGTTCTGGAGATCGATCAGTGCCTCGTTAAAACTCTGGTATTGAGTAGCCTTTTGATTTTTGACCTTATTTTTTAAGATTTTAGGATTGGCTTCAAAATCCATATAGCCAGACGATCCAGTCTGTGCACCTAATCGTTTCTCTTTCATCCCATCGACTGATTGGATCCCAGAGGCTTTCTTAGTGACCAAGACTTGTTCATTTTTCATATAGGGCTTTGTAAAAGCAACACTTTCCCGACGTTCATCTGTTGCTGAATAGCCATTCCAGATGGCATCAATGGTCCCATTTTTCAGTTCTGTCTCTTTCATATCCCAATCGATAGGCTGCCAGTTGACATGAATCCCATAAGATTCAAAGACTTGATTGGCCAAATCAATATCAAACCCCGCATAGGTTCCATCTTTTTGTTCAAAGCCCATGGGAACAAAGGTATTATCAAAACCAATCGTGATGGACTGCTCTTTTAGGTATTTTTGCCAGTTGTCTACTTTCGGATCACTCACAGTCTGACCACAAGCCGTCAGAAGGACGAGACTAAGGACACCTAGCAGCCATGGTATTACACGTTTCATAGGCACCTCCTATTTTGGCTCAACCTTGACCAGTATATCCGCAATGGCCTCTGCAAATGGAATATCGTGAGTCACAACAATCTGGGTCATGCCCAGTTCACGGTTTTGCAAGATTAACTTCTCAACTTCTAATCGCAATTCTGGATCCAAGGCCGAAGTTGGCTCATCATAGCCAATGATTTCCGGATCGATCATCATAGCACGCGCCAATGCCACCCGTTGCTTCTGACCACCCGATAGGGAGAATCGATAAGCATCCGCATGGTTTCCAAGCCCCAAGCGCTCCAGTAAGCTCATGGCTTTTTTAGTCGCTTCTTCCTTAGTCACATTCATGGTCTTGATAGGTGACAAGATCAGGTTTTCCATAACCGATAAGTGTGGAAATAATTGAAAATCCTGGAAGACAAAACCGAGAAGACTTCGTTTTTCTAAGGTATCCAGAGGCAAGTTTTCACCATTGTAGATGATCTGACCAGAATCAATCGTTTCAAGACCAGCTAACATGCGAAGCAAGGTGGTCTTTCCACCCCCAGAAGGTCCAACAATAGCAACAATTTGTTTTTCAGGAACGAGAAGATTGAAATCTGATAAGATCTGCTTATCCCCAAAACGTTTCGAAATTTGTTTTAATTCTAACATATGCTTCTCCTCCTATTTATAATATGAAAAGTTCTTTTCAACCCGCTTGGCAATGATGGTCACGATCCCAATGAGGATTAAATAAATAGCTCCCGCTAAAAACATGGGTGCTAGACTGGCATCACGATTGGCTGCCGTCCGACTAGCGAGGATCAAATCACTAATTCCCAGAGCATAGACCAAGGAAGTATCTTTGATCAAGGACATGACTTCATTGAAGACACTTGGAAGAACGATCTTCACCACCTGAGGCAAAATAATGTAGCGAATCGTTTGCCAAGAACTCAGTTTTAAGACCTTAGCCGCCTCATACTGGCCATTTGGAATGGCAACGATCCCGCCACGAAAGATTTCTGCAAAATAGGCTGCATAATTAAGGGTGAAGGCTGTAACAGCCGCAGGCAAGCGGTCAATCCGAATCCCAATACTTGGAAGGACGTAATAAATAAAGATCAACTGGAGCAATAGAGGGGTCCCTCGCATGATCCAGATATAAATCGTTAGGAGTCCATGCAGGATCTTTGAGCGCAATTGAAGCAAAAAGGCAACAACGATTCCTAATGGAATCGATAAAATCAATACGAAAGCAAACACTTGCAAGGTGAGGCTTGCTCCCTTTAACAAACTTGGTAAAATTTCCAAAGCATACTGCATAGCATTCTCCTCCTAAAAAATTATTTAATGAATATCTTACCACAAAAATGGGAAAATAACTAGTTCATTTTGATATTTATAAAAAAAAATAGCCTTTCGGCTATTTTTCTACTTTTATAAATCCAAATTTATTGAGAGGATAGAGACGCAGATTCACGACTCCTTCGATCTGATTTTTATGGATATAACCAAACTCACGACTATCTTCTGTATCCCCACGGTTATCATTTAAGACTAGATAGGTATCAGATGGTACACGACCAGCCTTGGTCCCTTTTAACTCTGATAAAAAGAAATCATCCGTATAATACCCATTACTCGTTGGAGCAGCTAGATGTTTGTTTAGCATTTTATTCAGGTAAGGTTCTGGTGTTGCCTGTCCATTCAAATAGAGAACATCATCCACGTAGCTGACCTCATCATTTTCTTTGGCAATGACACGTCCAAGGTATTCTTTTCCACCGACCTTGTATAAGACCAAATCGCTGCGATCTACCTGAGCATTTCTAGTTGCTACCACAAGATCTCCATTTTTCACAGAAGCATTGGCCATCTTATCATTGATACTAAATGGATGAAATACAAAGATTCGAAGCAAAATCAGTGCTAAGACCAATACAGCGACAATGATGACATTTCTAATTAAATCTCTCCTTGGCATGTATGTCTCCCTTCCTTTTGATTTATTATACCATTTTTTTGATCTTTAAAAAAGAGAAAGTAAGCATTAGTGAGAAGTCTTGTTAGCAAACTAAACAAGAAAAACCTCGCGGTCGATCCTTTCGGACCAACCAGCAAGGCTTTCAGATCAAATTGTCTATTAACGTACTGTACGGATACGCATTGTGTTTGTACGAACAGCTTCTCCAACTGGTACACCAGCAACGATAACGATATCATCACCAGATTTAACAAGACCAGCTTCAACTGCTTTACGTTCAGCAATCTCGAACATATCATCAGTTGATGAAGGAGCATCTGTCAACATTGGGATAACACCCCAGTTCAACATCAATCCACGTTCAGTCAATTCGTCAAATGTCAATGCCAAGATATCAGCATCTGGACGGTATTTAGAGATCAAACGTGCAGTGTGACCTGTCTTAGTCAATGTAACAACCAATTTGATGTCCATTGAGCTTGTAGCATCTTTAACTGCTGATGCCATAACTTCTGTCTTAGAATGACGTTCAAAGGCAGCTGGATTCAAACGACCATATTCTTTCAAAAGAGTTTGAGCGTTCATGTCGATTTTCGCCATTGTAGCTACAGATTCAAGTGGGTATTTACCATTCGCAGATTCACCTGAAAGCATTGTAGCATCCGTACCATCGATAACAGCGTTGAAGACGTCAGATACTTCAGAACGAGTTGCACGTGGTTTTTCAGTCATTGTTTCAAGCATGTTTGTTGCAGTGATAACAACTTTACCAGCAGCGTTTACTTTAGAAGTGATCATCTTTTGGTAAACTGGAACCATTTCGAATGGTACTTCAATACCCATGTCACCACGAGCGATCATGATGCCATCAGTAACTTCAATGATTTCATCCAAGTTTTCGATACCTTGTTGGTTTTCGATCTTCGCAAACAATTGAACGTGGCTGTTACCAGTTTCTTCACAGATTGCACGAACTTCTTGAACGTCTTTTGCAGTACGTACAAATGAGATAGCAATGAAGTTGATTCCTTGTTTCAAACCGAAACGGATATCATCGTTATCGCGATCAGCAAGAGCTGGGAAAGGAATTTTTGTATTAGGAATGTTTACACCTTTTTGTTTTGCGATGATACCATCGTTTTCAACTTTAACAACAAATTCACGTTTAGCAGCATCTTTTTCGATAACACGAAGACCCAATTTACCATCGTCCACCAATACTTGGTGACCAACTTCAACATCATCAAAGATGTCAAGTGAACCTGCAACGTTCAAAGCGATAACGTCACGAGTAGATTTAATTCCTTGTTTTGTCGCAACACGAATCGTTTCACCAGTTTTGTATGAATATTCTTTTGCTTCACCTTCGAACAATTCAGTACGAATTTCAGGACCTTTTGTATCAAGAAGGTAACCAACTTTTTTACCAGCGATTTCTTCTGCACGTTTAACAGTTGCCATACGTTCACCTTGTTCAGCATGGTCACCATGTGAGAAGTTGAAACGGAAAACATTAGCACCAGCTTCGATCAATTTAGCGATATTTTGTGCTGAAGCTTCAACGTCAAGTTTTTCACCCCAGTATCCATCTTCACCAAATTTTTTACCACCACGGATTTCGACCGCAGGACCTAAAGTTGCAACGATTTTAACACGTTTGTTCATGATATACGACTCCTTTTTTATATATCTGTCTTTTTAAGACATGTTAACGAAATTAAGAAATGAAATTAAATAGATGATAAGCTACGGTTCAATTTAGCAAGACCAAGATCTGCTTTATGCGGATTGTTTACGACGATCTTACCGTCATCCGTCAAGCTAAAGAGAGCACCATCTTTTGCATCACCAAGGATTGGGTTTTCCACCATTTTCTCATTGCGAATACCAACAGCTACACCACCAATACCAGCTTTCAACAACGTAACAGCATGTGCACCCATACGTGATGCAAGGACACGGTCACGTGCAGTTGGAGAACCACCACGTTGGATATGGCCAAGCTCGGTCACACGGAGGTCACTTTCATCACCTGCTTCTTTCAATGCCTTACCAAAGTCAGCAGCAGACATCACACCTTCAGCTAAAACGATGATATTGTGAGTACGACCTTTTTTATAACCTTCTTTGATGCTCTCAACAACATCTCCGATTTTAAATCCTTCTTCTGGGATGATGATTTCATCTGCACCAGATGCAATCCCTGCCCAAAGAGCGATATCTCCAGCGTTACGTCCCATCACTTCGATAACGAAAGTACGGTGGTGACTAGAAGAAGTATCACGGATCTTATCGATCGCGTCCATTGCAGTTGTGACTGCCGTATCAAAACCAATTGTAAAGTCAGTTCCGACGATATCGTTGTCGATCGTACCAGGAAGACCAACAGCTGGGAATCCAAGCTCAGTCAAGCGCATCGCACCATGATAAGAACCATCTCCACCAATAACGACAACACCTTCGATTCCATGTTTCTTCAGCTGCTCAATCCCTTTTAATTGACCTTCGCGTTGTGCGAATTCAGGGTAACGTGCTGAGTGAAGGAAGGTACCACCACGGGAAATAATATCTCCAACAGATGAGGCGTCAAGGGGCTGAATTTTACCAGCAACCATTCCCGCATATCCATCATAGATACCGAAAACTTCCATTCCTTCTGAAATTGCTTGACGAACAACTGCACGGATGGCAGCGTTCATACCAGGGGCATCTCCACCACTAGTTAAAACAGCAATACGTTTCATTTCGTTATTTGCTCCTTTTTTCTTTTACATTCTACGTAATTATAACACAAATGGGACTAAATATCTCGTATTTTCCATAGTTTTTATCGATAAATCGTTTTCATAACCAGATTCTTGAGTTCTGCTTCTAACTCTTTGTTTTTTTGAACTGGATACCCTTTCAGTTGCAAGGTTTTCTTTTCATCTTCATAGCGCATCACAACTGGGTAAGGACCAGGATATTTTTTCAAAATCGAAAGAATGGCCTGATCCTGACTGTGGTCAGCCAATTGAATCCAGAATTTCTCATTGGTCGCTAATTGTGCTTCTGATAGAACCATCTGTAAGCGCCCATCACGCTCCTGTACCTTCCCCGTCAAGTAATAAAAGCCAACTTCTTTTATCAAGGAGGAAAATCGATTGTAGGTTTCAGGGAAAAGGGTCACATCTAGTTTTTTCTTGGTATCACTGACTTGTAAGAAAGCCATGAGATCGCCCGACTTGGTTCGAATGGTTCGAATGCTTTGCACCTCAATGAGAATGCACGCCTGCTCTCCCTGTATGAGTTGAGAAATTGGCTGAATCTCGTAGGGACTCGTTTGCCCAATCGAAATCAGTGGGTGGGTACTGAGCCCGACGCCAATAATGGCCTCTTCCTTTTCATATTTTTCAGCCTGGCTAAAGTCTTCTGTCTCCGTCCAAGAGTAATTGGAATCCCCGAACAGACTACCCAATTCATCCGCAAAGACCAACAAATTCGGCAAATTGTGAAGCACCTTGCGTCTATTTTTTTCAAAAATGTCGAATAATCCAAGCTCCACTAAAGGCGTTAGTAGAGGTAATTTATGATACTGATTAGGTAGTCGTAAAATAAAATCTTCGACACTTTCAAAGGGACGATTGTCGATGATCCAATAGGCAAACTCTCTCGGAAATCCCTTGATATTTTTCATGCCTAAGTAGATTTTTCTATCTTGAAACTTATCCCTGTATGGAATGGTATTAATCGATAATGACGCGACTTTAAAATCAAACTGGAGAGCATCTGTCAAATAATCGCTGCTCGAATAATTGAGCATGACATCAAAGAAAACATCTGGATAATGGACCTTGAAATAGGCCATCTGAAAGGCCAAGGCAGAATAGGCATAGGCATGGGAACGGTTAAAACCATAGCCTGCGAATTTTTCCATAATCGCAAAGACCTCTTTGGCTTTTTCTTCCGTATGACCAAGTTTAAGAGCACCCGTGACAAAATCGTCTTCCATCTTGTGCATTTCAGTCGCATTTTTTTTGCCCATGGCACGCCGTAAGATATCGGCTTTCCCCAGGCTAAAGCCTGCAAAACGCTGGGCCACCTGCATGACCTGCTCTTGGTAAAGCATAATCCCATAGGTAGGCGTTAAGATATCTGCGATAGAGGCATCTAAAATTTCTACCTTCTCTTGGCCATGCTTTCGTTTTACAAAATTGTCAATGTAATCACTAGCTCCTGGACGATTAAGAGAGGTGGTCGCTACCACTTCTTCGAAATGATTGGGTTTCACACGCCTCAAAAGGCGAATGGCCCCGGCCTGTTCAAATTGGAAAATCCCCTTGGTGTCTCCTGACGCAAACAAAGCCAGCGTTGCTGGATCTTCTAAATCAATGGCTTCTATTCGTATATCTTCTTGATACTTTTCATAGACTGCTTCCTTCATTTTTTGAACAAAAGTTAAATTGCGCAAGCCTAAGAAGTCCATTTTCAATAGACCATTGGCTTCAACCGCATGAGCATCGTACTGGGTAATGAACATGTCCTCTCCATACTTGAGAGGAATATGATCGGTCAAATCTTGGTCACTCATCACGACCCCAGCCGCGTGGATCGAAGTCTGTCTAGGTTGGCCCTCGATTCTTTTCGCAATCTCAAAGCCACGCTCAAATTCCGTTCGGCTATGGATTACTTGTCGAAAGGCTAGATTCTGTTCATACGCTGTCGTCAATGTATCCCTAAAACCAATTCGCTTGGTAATAGAGGTCAGTTCGTACTCAGGAACTCCAAAGCGTTTAAAGACATCGCGAATGGCTTGCTTAGCGCCAAAGGTTGAAAAGGTTACAATCTGAGCCGCATGGTAACTTCCATAACGGTCTCTCACATAGCGGATAAATTCAGGACGATAGAGATCAGGAATATCAATATCAATATCCGGCATGGTATAGCGCTCCACATTTAAAAAGCGCTCAAAGAGGAGGTTCTTCTCCACAGGATCAATCCCTGTAATCTCTAGAGCATAGGCTACCAGTGAGCCTACAGCAGACCCACGTCCCATCCCCATATAATATCCCTGACTTCGTCCGAAACGAAGAAGATCCCAGACAATCAAGAAATAATCATCAAAGCCCATTTGGTGAATAATGTCTAATTCATGCTCCAAACGTTCTTGATAGACCGGACTAGTCAAGTTCTTTCGAAGAAGACCGGCTTGAGCTAATTCTCTCAATTCCACAACAGCTGGTTTCTGAGGATTGAAGCGAGGCAATTTCAACTGGGTGTCAATATCATATTGAATCCCTTTGACAAGTTTTTCAAGATTTATGATGGCTTGCGGAAATCGCTCAGCAAAATCATTCTGTAAATCCTGAGGGGCTTTTAGGACTGTTGTCGGATCAATTGGTCCTGTTTCCGTCAAACTTTGATTGTCCTTGATGGCTGCGAGCATTTGCATAGCTTCCACGTCCCCAGCCTTAAAAAAACGCACAGTATGAAGAGGGAGCACAGGGTGGCTAAACTCTTGGTTCGACGTATCCGCAAAAACTCCGATAAAGTAATCTAGACCAAGAGGCAAGTCTCCACTAGCAAAAGGCGCTGGAACAATGACTGCTACTCCTTCTGTAAGGTGCTTCACATCCTCCCAGTTGCTTTTCCCCATCATTTTGACGGTCGACATCTTCATCAGATTTTGGTAGCCCTTCGTTGACAAGGCCATCATCCGAAACGGAATTGTTTCATTGTCTACCTCTAGTCCAATTTCTAAACCGACCAAAGGGCTGAGGTTGTGGTCCTGACAGGCTTCGATAAATTCATAGGCACCATACAAATTATCTACATCCATGATTCCCAATGCATCATAACCCATGCTTTTAGCCACTTGGACATAGTCTTTTATGGTCACAAGGCTTTCCATAAAGGTATAAACTGATTTGGTATCTAGCTGTGCAATCACTTTTTCTCCTCTCTCACTTGTCTATTTTTGGAACTCTTTTTTGTACAAAAAAACACCACTGCTACACAATGATGTCTCAACAACGGAAGACATGGGATTCGAACCCACGCACGCTATTACACGCCTACCGCGTTTCCAACACGGCCTCTTAAGCCTCTTGAGTAATCTTCCAAAATTATATATGGAGCCGGTGGGAATCGAACCCACGTCCAAACACCTGCCAGCATATTTGTCTACAACCATAGGTTATGTTTTGTTTTAACAGCCTCTCGACACATAACTCAAGCCCAAAAACTGCGAGTCTATCAATCTCTTATCAAGCTACTAGACAAAGCTTGATCGTATCTCGCTCAAATAAAGACCTGTCATCAAACGCGAGCGATTCGAATCGGGTCACGCCTGCTGGTGTTTAGGCAGCTAAAGCGTAAGAATTATTATTTTTTGCAGTTATATTTAACTGAGCGTTAACGTCGCCACACGAGTCGCAAAATATACCTCATAATGCCTGTCGAATCCGTAACGACCCCAAAACGAATACAATTATTATATCAAAATGTAGCTAAAAATGCAAAAGAAAAAAATTGAACAAGAAGGCTTCCGCTGGGAAGCTCCTTGCTCAATTTGCTGTACTTATTGAAGATTCAACTTGTACTTGCTGATGTAGTGAATGGTGAAGTACATAGAAACAATCTTGATGACTTCATAGATGAGTCCTGGTATAAATAAGGTTCCCCATTCCTCCATATTTCCGTTATCATAGAGCAGATGGAGTAAATCATTCGTATTTCTAGCTGGATTGACTGCTGTACCAATGATACTTAACACAATACACAAGAGAAAGAAAAACAGAATAGCCTTCAATCCACGACGATTTTGGAACAATTGACCAAGTGCGATCGATACATAAAATAGGAAGATTCCTGAAGCTGTGGTAAAAATCCACCAGATGATAATCCAATAAGCAATAGAATGACTAAAAGCCTCAGAGATAATACTAAATACAGGAGAGAGGTCTTGTCCCATGACAGCGCCCATCACAAGCATTGTGATAAAACCACTAAAAAATAGAAGGAATAGGCAGTAAAGACTCGCTACTAAGGCTCCCACAAATTTAGACAAAATGATGGCATGAGGGCTAGCTGGAAGGGTCCAGGTCAAGTAACCTTCACGTCCGTATAAGTTGGAATAGAAACGACGAATAATAATATAGTAGTTACTAAGATAAAGACCAATGACTCCTCCAAAAATGAGAATCCCAAGAGTCCCAGTTATGATTTGCATACTATTGGCTTCCATATCCACAAAACCGTTTGTAGCACTTCCACCAATAACACCAGTAATCACTGACAAACCAAGTGCGATCAAAGTAATCAACAGATACCATTTACTTGTTGTCTTAAATTCGTATTTTAATAATTTACCAAACATGGGGTCCTCCTAATAAACACGGAATTGATCACGGAAGATCTCATCGATTGATTTTCCGTGTTGATTGCGCATAACAGTCGTATTTTCATGCAAGAGGATTCTTCCTTGGTTGATGAAAATCGCTTCATCCAAAACTTGCTCAATATCCGCAATCAAGTGAGTAGAAATCAAGACAGAAGAATTTGGACGTCGGTTTTGAATAATGGTCCGCAAAATATAATCACGCGCCGCTGGGTCAACCCCACCGATTGGTTCATCAAGAACATACAAGTCAGCTTCACGACTCATCACCAAAATCAATTGCACTTTTTCCTTGTTCCCTTTTGAAAGGCTGTTCAATTTTTGATTTGGATGCAAATGCAAATCGTTGAGCAATTGGTAAGCTCGTTGGACATTAAAATCTGAATAAAAATCTTGGAAATAGCTAATAGCATCACTAATTTTTATATTTTCATTCAGATAAGTCGTATCCGGCAAATAGGAAACAACTTTTTTAGAAGCTGGGGATGGTAATTGCCCATGAATATAGATATTTCCAAGGCTTGGTTGCAACAAACCATTAATCAATTTAATGATGGTTGTTTTCCCACTACCATTGGGACCCAAAAGGCCAATAATACGGCCAGGTTGGATGTTCAAACTAACATCCATGAGAGCAACTTCATGCCCATAATTCTTTGTCACATGGTCCAAGTAGACCAAAGGATACTGATTCATGTAAATCTCCTTTATTTTCTATTTATGCTATTATACCCTGTCCCCTTGATGATTGCAACTTTATCTGAAAATTTGCTAAGAATTTGAAAATGGTTGTTCAAAAAAAGGGGTACAAACAAATCAGAGGTTAGGGTTTCCCTAACCTCTGATTTGTTTTGATGAATAGAATTTTTAACTAATTCCAAGTGCTATCCGTGCATAACGGCTCATCTTTTCAACCGTCCAAGCAGGATACCAGACCAACTTCACATCCACCGATGTCACTTCTTCTACTTCTGCTAAAACATCATGAATCTGATCTGTCAGAAGATCCGCTAATGGACATCCCATGGTCGTTAGCGTCATATCAATAATGGTCGCTCCAGTTTCACCATCAAAATGGATCTCGTAAACAAGACCTAAATTAACAATGTCAATCCCAAGCTCAGGATCGATTACCTCTTCCAAAGCATTTAAAATTTTATTTTTAATTTCTTCAATTTGCTCAGTTGTATATGCCATATGACACTTCCTTTTTTTGTTATGTTACTCTCGATAGAATTGCTTGGCCCAGGTTAAAAAGGTCCCCCGGACCTGGCCAATCTTTTATTTTTGGGTGGCCGTTAAAAAGACCCGCAGGACATTCCTCGCTTCCGAATTTCTTGGCTCGGGTTAAAAATGTCCACTGGACCTGGCCAATCTTTTGTTTTTGGGTGGCCGTTAAAAAGGTCCCCCGGACCTTTTTAATCCTCTATAAAATCACGTAATGGTTTGCTTCTGCTTGGGTGGCGGAGTTTGCGGAGGGCTTTGGCTTCGATCTGACGGATCCGTTCACGGGTCACGTTAAAGACTTTGCCCACATCTTCCAAGGTCCGCATTTTTCCATCATCGAGACCAAAACGTAAACGAAGGACGTTTTCTTCACGGTCTGTCAGGGTATCGAGGACTTCATCCAATTGCTCACGTAAAACCACACGAGTGGTATAGTCTACTGGATTTTCAATCACTTCGTCTTCGATGAAATCTCCCAAATGGCTATCATCTTCTTCCCCGATTGGAGTTTCCAGAGAAACAGGCTCTTGGGCAATCTTCAAAATTTCACGCACCTTGTCTGGCGTCATATCCATGCGCTCAGCAATTTGTTCAGGCGTTGGATCTTGTCCCAATTCTTGTAAGAGGTTACGTTGTTCCCGAACCAACTTGTTAATAGTTTCCACCATGTGAACAGGAATCCGAATGGTACGCGCTTGGTCTGCAATGGCACGAGTGATGGCCTGACGGATCCACCAAGTGGCATAAGTAGAGAACTTAAACCCTTTGGTATAGTCAAACTTATCAACCGCCTTCATCAAGCCCATGTTTCCTTCTTGGATCAAATCCAAAAATTGCATGCCACGACCAACGTAACGCTTCGCAATGGAAACGACCAAACGAAGGTTGGCTTCTGCTAGACGTTGCTTGGCTTCCAAATCGCCTTGTTCTACCAAAATAGCCAATTCTTGCTCTTCTTCGTTGCTCAACAAAGGAACAACCCCAATTTCTTTTAGGTACATCCGAACTGGGTCGTTGACTTTAGCAGAGTTACTTCCAAGCAATTCCTCATCTGTTAATTCTGGTTCTTCTTCATTGGTTAACACACGCGCACTTGGATTGCCGTCTTTATCTGTGATCGAAATTCCTGCATCTTGAATCCGTTGCAAGAGATCATCAATTCCGTCTGCATCTAGTGAGAAAGGAATCACCAATTTGTCATTAATATCATCATCTGTTGCAGTTCCACTTTTCTTGTGGCTGCGAATAAACTCTGCAATTTGAACGTCCAATGTTGTAATATCTTTTTGTTCTTTAGCCATTCCTACTCCATTCTTCTTTTTTGAGCGATCAAACGCTCGAGTTCCAATAAAGCTTTTTCCTCATCCCCTGTCGAGGAAGCTTCCTTCACTTTATTTCCAATTTGTTGACTTTCTTTGCGAAGAAGCTCACGATTTCGCGTTTCTTCCACTTCCTCTAATTCACCATCCGCTATCTCTTCTGGCAAATCTTCTTCTAACATCCGGTACCAGGCGTGCTGGACCCCTTCAGGCTGCTCGGATAGATCCTGAGAGGTGACTTCTCCATTTTGACAGAGCAATTGGTACAAGATCTGGAGCTCCGGTGTGTCGAAGGAAAAATCAGGTCGCAAACGGTAATCATTGAGCACCATTGGAAAATCTTTCATCCTACTTAATAAATGATTTTCCGACTTGATCAAACGCGTCATCCCACGATTCGGCAAGAGCTCTACTGAAAAATTCGACGTTCTTGATCGTCCACCACTTTGATCCTCCTGCCGTTGATGTAAACGACTATTATTGACAATCTGCTCAATCTGCAAATAATCAAAGTCTGGCAATAAATCTGCCAACTTATAAATATAGGTGTTTTGCGCTGTAATGGAGCGCGTCTGGGCGATCATCGGTGCCAGCTTCTCGACAAACTCAATCTGTGCCTGCAAGTTCTCAATATACTGGGGTTTCCAGTAGTGCATCAAGAATTCAATCTTACTGATCCGCGAATTCTTCAAGAGGGAAGCTAGATCTTCTGGGGAGGTCTTTTTGAGGTACTCATCGGGATCCATCTGATCAGGGATACGGACGATCTCCAACTCCAGATTCTGCAAGACATCCAAGGCCTTAGCGGTTGCTTCAAGTCCCGCCTTATCCCCATCATAGGTCAGAATGACATTTTTGGTAAAATGAGACAGGTGTTGAACATGATCTGGTGTCAAGGCTGTCCCCATCGAGGCGACTGCATTTTCAATCCCAGCTCGATAAGCCGCAATGACATCCATAAAGCCTTCCATGATATACATTTCATGGTGCTTTTTGGCGCTCGCCTTGGCTTGATCCAAATGATAAAGTTCATAACTCTTATTAAATAGACGGGTACTACGACTATTCTTATACTTGGCTTGATGACTGCCATCATCCGTTAGTTTCCACAGCCTACCAGAAAAAGCAATGACCCGTCCACTATCATCCGTCAAAGGAAACATAATCCGATCCTGAAAGGCATCAAAAACTGTTCCAGCATCTGAGATTGTGAATAACCCCGAATCGGTAATCACTTTCTCAGAGAACTTCTCAGAGAGATTTCGATAGAGATAATTCCCTTCTGCTGGGGCTAAGCCCAATTGAAAATGGCGGATGACCTCATCCGTCAGGCCACGTTCATGCAGATAGTTGCGCGCTTCTTCCCCCATCTTGGTCGTCATCAGAATCGCTTGGTAAAATTTACTCGCCTCCTGATGAATCTCATAAAGTTCTTGGTTGGGATTGATAGACGTTGGTTGAGCCGGCCTTGCTTGGTACTGAATCGCAATACCCGCTTTTTCTGCTACGATCTGAACTGCATCCATAAAGGCGACTCCACGGTAGTCCTCAATAAACTTAAAGACATCTCCCGAGCGACCACATCCGAAACAATGGTAAAACTGCTTGTCTTCAACGACATTAAAAGAAGGAGTCTTTTCACCATGAAAAGGACAGAGCCCTAAAAAATTACGGCCAGCCTTGGTCAAAGAAACTACTTCCCCAATGATTTCAACAATGTTGACACTGTTTTTAATCTCTGCTATTTGCTCTTTATCAACCATAAACAGTGCCTCCATTTTACCATAGATTATCACTTTATATTTTATACTAAAAGTTAGTAAAAGTAAATTTTTTCCTACCGATTTCACACATAAAAGAAAAGATTTTCAACCTTTATCACTAATTTTTAAAAAATGAAGCATATTTCTTGTAAGTCGAATATTTTTCCGTTATACTATCATAGTAAAAATTTATTATGAAAGGACATATTTAGGATATGTTGAAAGAATTGAAAAACTTTCTCCTTCGTGGGAATGTTGTTGACCTTGCTGTTGCTGTGATTATCGGGGCTGCTTTTGGAGCCATCGTAACATCTCTTGTGAACGATATCATCACACCACTTATTTTGAACCCAGCTTTGAAAGCTGCTGGTGTTGATAAAATCGCAGAATTGTCATGGAACGGTGTGGCATACGGTAGCTTCTTGAGCGCTGTTATCAACTTCGTAGTCATTGGTACTGTTCTTTTCTTCATCGTTAAGGCTGCTGAAAAAGCTCAAAACCTTGGTAAAAAGGAAGAAGCTGTTGAAGAAGAAACTCCTGCTCCAACTCAAGAAGAGTTGCTTGCAGAAATCCGCGACTTGCTTGCAAACAAATAATCAGATAAAAAGATCCGATCTTCTAGCTAGAAGATCGTTTTTTTATCTTTAACGGATTAAAAACAAAAAACAGACCGAAGTCTGTTCTTGTATTCAATTAGAATTTTTTACGTTTACGAGCTGCTTCTGATTTACGTTTACGTTTTACAGAAGGTTTTTCATAGAATTCACGTTTGCGTGTTTCTTGAAGAGTACCAGCTTTAGTAACCGCACGTTTGAAACGACGAAGAGCATCGTCAAGAGATTCATTCTTACGTACTACTGTTTTTGACATGTTTTTCACTCCCTTCAAGCCTAAAATCTTAATAATTTTATCACACTTTAAGGACGCTGTCAAGATCTTTTGAAACTTTTCTAGTCCTCCTAGACTTCATATCATTTCTTTTTCCGACTTTTTCATTCTTCTCATTTTATGATACAATGGAAACAAAGAAAACCCTGAAGGAGATACTATGTCAGAAATTTATGATATTACAATTGTTGGGGGCGGACCAGTTGGTCTGTTTGCTGCTTTTTATGGCAATATGCGCCAAGTAAAAGTCAAACTGATTGATTCCTTACCTCAACTGGGAGGGCAACCAGCTATTCTCTATCCAGAAAAGAGTATCCTCGATGTACCTGGCTTTACCAATTTGACTGGTGAAGAATTGAGCAACCGCTTGATTGAGCAAGTCAAACGGTTTGATACATCGATCTTTCTCAATGAAACGGTAGAGGATATTCGAAAAGAGGGTGACCTCTTCACCATCACTACTTCTCGCCAAGTGCATCAGTCTAAAGCAGTCATTATTGCCATGGGCGGCGGTGCCTTTAAGCCACGCGCCCTTGACATTGAGGGAGCTGAAGACTTTGATAACGTCCACTATCATGTTTCGAACATCCAACAATATGAAGGACAGCAGGTGACCGTCCTTGGTGGTGGAGACTCTGCTGTAGACTGGGCCCTTGCTTTTGACAAGATTGCTCCAACTACGATCATTCATCGTCGGGATAACTTCCGTGCTTTAGAACATAGTGTAGAAGAACTCAAACAATCTTCTGTTAGCATCAAAACACCATTTGTTCCTAGCCGCTTGATTGGCAAAAATGGTCATGCCACTCATCTTGAAATCACAAAAGTTAAAACCGATGAAACAGAACTCATTCCGATTGATCACTTATTTGTCAACTATGGCTTTAAATCTTCAATTGGAAACTTGAAAGAATGGGGTGTAGAATTGCAACGCCATAAAATCAAGGTGAATCAGAAACAAGAAACCAACCTTCCTGGAATTTATGCTTGTGGAGACTGCTGCTTCTATGAAGGAAAGATCGATCTCATTGCTACAGGTCTGGGGGAAGCTCCAACAGCTGTAAACAATGCCATCAACTACATCTATCCAGATAAGAAAGTCCAACCAACACACTCAACTAGTTTATAATAAAAAAGGCCAATGGCCTTTTTTATTTATCTAAATCATCAGCAATCTTATTGATTTTTCGTAAACGGTGGTTAACACCGCTTTTTGAAAGAGGTTTTTGCAAACTATCCGCGATCTGCTGGATGGAATAATCTGGATGGCTCATTCGAATATAAGCAACTTCTTGTAGGTCACTTGGTAAACTTCCTAGACCGATCGTATCCACAATTTTACTGATATTATTAATGGTTTTCATACTAGCTGTGACCGTGCGTTGAATATTTGCCATCTCAGCATTATTGGCCCGATTGAGATCATTACGCGTCTCTCTCATGACCTTGATGGACTCAAATTCCTGCATGGCTTGCATGGCCTCTACTACAATGAGAAAATCAATAATATCTTCCGCTCGTTGCAAATAGGTCACCACTCCTTTTTTCCGCTCGATGGTTTTGGCGTCTAGTAAAAATCCTTGCATGAGAAGGGCAATTCCTTCCGCGTGGTCTGTATAAACAGAATGAATTTCCAGCTGGTACTTCCCTTTTTCAGGATCTTTTATTGAACCACTCGACAGAAAAGCTCCCCGAAGATAAGCACGACTAGCTACTTCATCTTCTAAAACACTGGTATCAATGCCCGTCTCAATCCCAAAAAAGGAATCTGCCAAATGAAGGTCTGCTAGAATAGCTTCTACTTTTTCATCCAAGAAAACCGTATAAACCCGATTCTTCCGTAAATTGGTCTTTTGGTGATGGCGAATATCTGATTTAGCTTCATAAAAATGAAGCAACAATTCATAGATATGGCGAGCGATCTTGGCATTTTCGGTTGTCACCGAGAGCGTCAAGCCCCCCATTGAAATTCCGAGGCTTCCAGACATCTTGATAATAGCAGCTAATTCACTCTTTTCAAATCGCTTGAGAGACAATAATTCTTCTTTTACACGAATCGTAAAACTCATTTTCTCACCTGCACGATCTGCATCAGCTCTTCGACCACTTTTTCACCATCATGAAAGGCACCTCCATTGACCAACTTCAAGAAATCGGAAGAAATCACTTGAGGAACTTGCGAGTGCAAGCCCTTGAAATCGTGCTCTACCTGCACCAAGTATTCATCAAATTTATTACTGTTCATGTAAGCTGCAGGAACCTGATTGATATTGACAAGGACGGTATCGATGAACTTTTCTCCCAAATGTTTGTGGAGCACGGCCACATGGTCACTATCTGTGAAATGCTCGGTTTCTCCTCTTTGGGTCATGATGTTACACACATAGGCTACTTGGGCCTTGGTTTCAAGGATGGCTTTCCCAATCTCATCGATCATTAAATTAGGGAGGATTGAGGTAAAGAGCGAACCAGGACCTAAGACGACCATATCACTTTCAAGAATCGCTTCCACCACTTTTTTACTAGCTTTTGGCCGCTCTTGATCAAAGGTATTGGTTACATAGACATGATCAATCATGCCGGTGTAGTTGGCAATGTGGCTTTCTCCTACCACTTCTTTTCCATCTTGAAAGACGGCGTGAAGGGTCAATGGACTATCACTGGAAGGATAGATCTTGCCAGTCGTATGAAAGAACTTGGTTAACAACTGCATGGCATTATAGGTCGAGCCTTGCATCTCTGAAATCCCTGCAATGATCAAGTTTCCCAAAGGGTGTCCGGCCAAAGGGCCATCATCGTCTGCAAAGCGGTATTGAAAGACCTTCTCATAAAAACGAGGCATATCTGACATGGCAACCAGCACATTTCGAAGATCTCCAGGTGGTGTCAATTTTTGGATGTTCTTTCGCAATTCACCAGAACTGCCTCCGTCATCCGCAACAGTGACAATAGCCGTAATATCAACTGGTTTCTTTCGTAAACTATCAAGGATAACAGAAATTCCTGTCCCACCACCAATAACCGTTACTTTAGGTTTTCTCATGAGCGATTCACCGTTTCTTTCCGTCTGTCCTTGTCTCTATGACTGCAATTGACCTGCCAATTTTTTTCTAAATCATGCGCTAAGCGCTCTGCAAAGGCTACTGAACGGTGTTGCCCACCGGTACAGCCCATAGCGATGGTGAGAACGGATTTACCTTCTCGTTTATAAGACGGTAAAATAGGAACGATCAAGTCATGGAGGTGACGATAAAAGTCCTCTGATTCAGGGTGATCCATAACATAATCATAGACTGCTGGATCCTGACCGGTTAAATTCCGAAGCTCCAACTGGTAGTATGGATTTGGCAGAAAACGCACGTCAAACACGAGGTCAGCATCAATCGGAAGGCCGTATTTAAACCCAAATGACATGACCTCAACCCGAAAATCTGGCTGATTATCTTGACTAGCAAATTGTTCAGCAATTTCTTTCCTTAGATTACGAGGCGTTAACTCAGTCGTATCGACCACATTTTGACTAATATTTTTAAGCGGAGACAATAGCTCTCGCTCCAAGGTAATCCCATCCAAGACACGCCCATCTGCTGCCAGAGGATGGCTTCGGCGGGTTTCCTTGTATCGTGCTACCAATTCACTGTCAGTGGCATCCAAGAACAAGACCTTGAAATCGAGGTCTTCTTGGTTGTCCAATTCATCCAAGACGGTGGGAATCTCATTGAAAAAAGAACGGCTTCGCATATCCACAACAACTGCTAATTTATTATTGTCTGGACTAAGACGCATGAGTTCAATAAATTTCGGTAACAAGGCTGGTGGCATATTGTCGATGGTAAAGTAACCCAAGTCCTCAAAAGATTGGATGGCGACGGTCTTACCTGCACCGCTCATCCCTGTCACTACGACCAGTTGAATCTTACTTTCTGTCATTTTCTCCTCCCAAAATAAAACAGAGTAGCTAACAGCTTCCTGCTCTCCACTCTGTCTTTTGTCTTTGAATGGTTATTAGGCTTTGATTTCCGCAATAACTTCAATTTCAACCTTCACATCACGTGGCAAGCGGGCTACCTCAACAGCTGATCGAGCTGGAAACTCATTGGTAAAGGCTGTTTTATAGACCTCATTAAAAGGTACAAAGTCATTCATATCACTTAAGAAGCAAGTGGTTTTGACTACATGATCAAAGTTTGTTCCGGCTTCTTTTAGAATGGCTCCGATATTTTTTAATACTTGCTCTGTTTGCTCTTGAATGGTTTGGCCAATAATTTCTCCTGTTTCAGGTGACAAGGGAACTTGTCCGCTTGCAAAGAGAAGATCGCCTACGATTTTCCCTTGAACATAAGGTCCAATTGCTGCAGGTGCTTTATCTGTATGAATTGTTTTTGCCATAGTATTCTCCAAGTCTATTTACTTCTGCTGGTTTTCTTTTGCTAATTTTTCCCTTTGTAGGCGCAACTTGCGCTTAGGATTTAGCGTATTAAAGAGTTCTTCTAATTTTTCAGCATTCCAAACATCAGCTGCTGAAACAAAATTTCCATTTTCATCTCGAAAAGATATTGGTTTATCTCCCACTGAAAAAGCCTCATTTCTTATTTGGAATCCTTGATCCGCTTGGGACCACCCTTAATCTACAAACTCAAATTCAAAGTTTCCGATCCGGACGATATCGCCATCTTTTGCCCCACGTGCACGGAGAGCTTCATCAACACCCATGCCACGCAATTGACGAGCAAATTTCATGACCGCTTCATCCCGATCGAAATTCGTCATATTGAAGAGTTTTTCAAGTTTTTCACCAGACAAGACCCAAGCAGCATCGTCATCACGACTGATGTCAAAGGCTGGCTGATCTTCATCAAAGCCATAGTAAACTTCTTCTTGAGCCATTTCGTCTTCTGAATACAAGAGGAATTCTGGTGTTTTGTCTAACAATTCTGCTGTTGCTTCTAACAAATTGTCCAAACCTTGATGCGCCAAACTAGAGATCGGGAAGATCTGTGGCAATTCATCAAACTCATCGTAATTGGCTGCCAATTTCTTCTTGAATTCTTTCAAGTTTTCTTGGCTTTCCGGCATGTCCATCTTATTCGCCACGATAATCTGAGGACGTTCCATCAAGCGAAGATTATAGGTTTCAAGCTCTTTATTGATTTGAACATAATCTTCATAAGGGTCACGTCCTTCACTGGCAGACATATCAATAACATGCAGGATAACTCGAGTGCGCTCGATGTGACGAAGGAACTGGGTTCCTAGTCCAACACCTTGGCTAGCCCCTTCAATCAATCCAGGAAGATCTGCTACGGCAAAGGATTCACCTGACGGTGTCCGAACCATACCCAAATTTGGAACGATGGTTGTGAAATGATAAGCCCCAATTTTTGGTTTGGCTGAAGTGATGACACTGAGAAGGGTCGATTTCCCAACAGAAGGGAAGCCAACCAAACCAACATCTGCCAAGACCTTCAGTTCTAACTCTAATTCACGTTCCTGACCAGGCTCTCCATTTTCAGAAATCTCTGGTGCTGGATTTTTAGGAGTTGCAAAACGAATATTGCCTCGTCCGCCACGGCCACCGTGTGCAACGATGTACTCTTGTCCATTTTCAACCAAGTCGGTAATGACCTTGCCAGTCTCAGCATCTCGTACGGTCGTTCCTTGGGGAACTCGTACGTAGAGATCTTCTGCTCCCCGTCCATGCATGCCCTTGGTCATTCCTTTTTCCCCACTTTGGGCTTTAAAATGTCGGTTATAACGGAAGTCCATCAAGGTGCGCAAACCTTCGTCTACCACAAAGACGACGTTCCCTCCACGGCCTCCATCACCACCCCAAGGTCCACCATTAGGGACATATTTTTCACGGCGAAAGGCCACCATGCCATCGCCGCCATTTCCAGCCTTGACCTTAATCTTGGCTGTATCTAAAAACATACTCATAAATAGATGATTTCCTTTATTTCTGCGTGCGTCTTAATAAGAAAGAGCACCAATTGCGGTTGCAAAGATTGCACCAACCGTTACAATCAACATAATCACAATAACCACCATCGTGATCATTTCAAATGGTGTTTTTTTACGTTTTCCGTTATCTCCAAAAGCCACTTCTAATACCTCGATTACTATAAATTCATTAGCCCTATTTTACCACGAAATAGGGGATTTTTCAAATCGAGCCTACACAAAAAGACCAGACAAACGTCTGATCTTTCATTGATCATTTTAAGAATCTTTTTTTACGTGTAAAACACTAACAGAAAGAACCGCTAGAAAGACACCCATAACAAGAACCACAGGTGTCATCTTTTCACCTGTACTTGGAAGAACTTTTTTCTTACCAGGTTTTGCTGCTTCTTCTTTGACAGAAGTTGATGATGAGGTTAATGAAGTACTAGAACTTGATGGGGTTGATGAAGAGCTAGAACTTGATGAAGAACTAGAACTAGTTGAAGATGATGAGCTTGATGATGAACTAGAACTTGACGAGGAGGTTGAGCTAGGTGTCGGTGGGGTTTGTTCTTTCTCACCCAATCCTTCGCCAGATCCTGTTTCCAATCTCACTTCGCGGGTTAAGCTACGCGGTGCCGGGAAATTAGTTGCTGTCCATGTTAGCGTGTTATGAACAAGATCACCTACTTTTGTACCAGGAGCTACTTTGGTCGAATATTCAATGTACATTGGCCAGTTGTAGTTATCTCCAAAATCAATGGTAAAGCCAGTGATTTGTCCATCTGCATTCTTTTCGAAGACCGCTTTTTTAGTAAAGTTGTCAAGAACCGGAAGACTTAAAATCTGCGCTTCGTTCTTGATGCCACCTGGTACAGGAGCATACCGAACAGCACGTAAGCTACCTTTAACCAATGTTAAACCATCTCCAAATTGGTCTTTAATGACCATTCCACGGAGGATATCTTGGCGGGCATTTAAGAGAATACGCCATTTGACAATGGTCGGATCAGACTTATCTTGATAGCCGTATTTCATCTCGTATTCTCCAGCTTCCCCATCTGTCTTTTCATAATTCAATGAAAAATCCGTATTTCCAAGTTTAAATTGGATTGGGGAGGTTTTAGTAACCACTTCGGAATCTACTTTTACATCAAAATGCAAGGCAACTCGTTTATTAAGTGGATGAGATGCGAAATAATCATTAAAGGTAACGGTCACTGTTTTCTTACCTGTATCAACAACCGCTTTCCCCACAGTTTGACCATTTGATTGGCCTTCCTCAAGAACATTGAATTCCAATGCTGTGTAGAGGGTTAATTCTTTTGGTAAGCTAAGTGTTAAGGTATCACCAGCTTGAATGGCTTGCGAATCAGGGAAGGTCAAAGAAATGTTTGCTGACAATTTTTCATTTGTCAACACCTTGCTCCCATTCGTTAAAGTATTTCCATCTTTCGTTAAGCGTGCTGTCTGTGTATATGATGAGACTTCTGCAGCATGAATTGTTTTAGTCAAACCAGCTGTGAATAGAATCGTTAACACTAAGGCAAGTGCCCATACAATTTGACGAACCTGTTTCATACATACCTCCTCTACTCGCCTATTTGCGAGCCATGTTTTTTACTAAGTTAAAGTCCGATTTCGGCTTGAACAACTGTGGCAATGGTATCTACATAGTAGTCTACTTCTTCATGGGTTGGTGCTTCTGCCATCACACGAAGGAGGGGTTCAGTTCCACTAGGGCGAACCAGGATCCGGCCATTTCCTGCCATTTCCGCTTCCATTTTTTCAATGATTTCACGAATAGCAGGCACTTCCATCGCCTTGTCTTTCATGCTATTTTCAACCCGGATATTGACCAGTTTTTGTGGGTAAATGGTCACTTCAGCAGCCAATTCAGACAATTTCTTGCCGGTTTCTTGCATGATTTTCGTCAATTGAACCCCTGTTAATTGGCCATCACCAGTCGTATTGTAATCCATGATAACTACGTGACCCGATTGCTCCCCACCAAGGTTGTATCCTGACTTGCGCATTTCTTCGACCACATAACGGTCTCCAACAGCTGTGATTTCTTTTTGAATTCCCTTTGCATCCAATGCCTTATGGAATCCAAGATTGGACATGACGGTTGTGACGATCGTATTTTTTTCGAGCAAGCCCTTGCTTGAAAGATAAGAACCGATGATGTACATGATCTTATCTCCGTCTACGATCTCTCCATTTTCATCCACTGCAATCAAGCGATCGCTGTCTCCGTCAAAGGCTAGACCAATCGTTGCGCCTACTTCTCTTACTTTCTCTTGCAAATGCTCTGGGTGAGTAGAGCCAACCCCATCATTGATGTTCAAACCATCTGGGTTTTCACCGATGACGGTCAATTGAGCTCCCAAATCTGCAAAGATTTGACGGGCACTAGTAGAGGCTGCACCATTTGCTGTATCTAAGACCACGTGCATCCCCTCGAGTTGGACACCTGTCGATACAAGGAATTCTTGATACTTACGCAAGCCTTCTGGATATTCCATGACCGTTCCTAAACCTTGCGCACTTGGACGTGGAAGGGTATCTTCAGCGGCATCAAGCAAGGCTTCAATTTCAAGCTCGCGATCATCATCCAATTTGAAACCATCACCACCAAAGAATTTGATGCCATTGTCCAAGGCTGGATTGTGGCTAGCAGAAATCATAACTCCGGCGCTAGCTTTTTCCGTACGAACCAGATAAGCAACACCTGGTGTTGCAATCACCCCCAACTTGTAGACGCGAATTCCAACTGATAAGAGGCCAGCGATCAAAGCATGCTCCAACATTTCACCAGAAATACGTGTATCACGTCCAACAAATACCAAGGGTGTTTCTTCTTCATGTTGGCTCAACACATAGCCACCGAAACGACCCAACTTAAAGGCCAATTCTGGCGTTAATTCTACATTTGCTTCTCCACGGACACCGTCCGTTCCAAAATATTTACCCATTCTTTATTACCTTTTTACTTTCTAATTACTTGAACTGGAGGAGGTCGACGACGAACTGCTAGAGCTTGACGTAGACGAGCTAGTCTTTGTGGTTACTTTAATCCGTGTTTCACTCGGATTGACTAAGCCAGGTAGACCATCTCCTTGAGCATCTACCGGATTTAATGAAAGAGTTCCGCTATAATTCCCACTGATGATCTCACTGGATGGGAAGACAGCTTGGACATGATCAATGCGGCTCAAGGTTTCTTGATCGCTGGTCACTTCTACCTTAGTGGTTTCAAGAGTAATATCCGATACCGTTATTCCATTTACAATTTGATTGTCCGGGATCGTGGCTCTGACAGCAAACGTTTTTTTCGCTTTCTTCCCGATTTTTACAGAAACTTTCTGAGGCTCTACAGTTGCTGTTAAACCAGCTGGAAGATCTTCCACAATCAACGGCACTTCGACGGTACCTTCCTTTGCCTTACGAAGATCGGCTACCACGCGAAATTTTCGCGTTCCCGGCTGCATCTCACTTGCTAAAGCGACCCGGTTTGAACCCTTTAGAAAGACCGTTACCTCTGAGGTCAACCCACTGACAAAGTATTTTTTGTCATTATATTTAGCATCAATTGGAATATTGGTCAAGGTATTGGTATAGGTTTCTGAACTCACTTGTCTAGCGCTGCTATTATTTTGAAAATTAAAGGAAGATGCATTGATAAACAAGATAAAGGACAATAACACGGAGGCCAAAACATAAAGAAATTCTTTTTTCGATCTCATTTTGTTACCCTCCCAAATAGACGCTCTTTCCAACTAGTCGTTTTATTCTCTTCAGGAACCAAGAAGGCTCTCAATTCTGCCTCGAACTCTTCTAACGTTAAATCGTGACGGAAGGTTCCATTGTAAGTCACAGAGATCCCGCCCGTTTCTTCTGATACCACAAAAGTAAAGGCATCAGAAACTTCAGATAAACCAATGGCTGCGCGGTGACGAGTTCCGAACTCTTTTGAAATTCCAGTGTTTTCGGTCAAAGGCAGGTAGGCACAAGAAACTGCGATCTTATCATTTCGAACAATAACAGCACCATCATGCAAAGGTGTATTTGGAATAAAGATGTTGATTAATAATTCACCAGAGATCTCAGCATCCAAAGGAATCCCGGTCGAAATATATTCTTGAAGGGTTCTAGCTCCCTGAATGGCCACCAAAGCTCCTATCTTACGAGGACTCATATAAGCTACTGCCTTAACATAGGCTTGGACCATCTTCTCTTCTTGGCTGACTTCACTCGTCGTAAAGAATTCTGTCGCCCGACCCAGACGCTCTAAGGCAATCCTAATCTCAGGAGAGAAAATTACAACCAGGGCAATAACCCCATAGGTAATCACTTGATTGATCAGCCAAGAAATAGTCGTGAGTCCCAAGAAATTGGCCAAAAACTGAACTAAGAAAAAGATAATGACCCCACGCACCAAAATCATGATCTTGGTGCCAACAATCGCCTTGATCAAAAAATACAACAACCAAGCCACCAGGGCAATATCGATGATATTGATAATAACACTCCACCAATTCGGGAACAAACTGGTCCAAAATTGTGGATTTGAAAACTGTTGAATATTCATTTTCTCATACCTACCACTTCTCTAAAAGACATCATCTTATTATAACACGTTTCAACAGATTTTTCTGTAACCTTCTGATGCTTTTTATGATAAAATATGATTTATGAAGATAAAAACAACCTTGGGCGTCTTGGCAGGCAAGCTATCCGGCTCTATTCTTGAAAAAATGGGTCGCGGATCAACCCTCCCTGGAAAATTAGCCCTCAAATTTGATAAAGATATTCTTAGCCAATTGGCTAAAAACTACGAAATCGTTGTGATCACTGGGACAAATGGAAAAACCTTGACCACAGCCCTAACTGTTGGAATTCTCCAAGAAGCCTTTGGACCCATTTTGACTAATCCAAGTGGAGCCAATATGATTTCTGGAATCACGACGACCTTTATAAGGGCCAAACATTCGAAATCAAATCGACCGATTGCGGTACTGGAAATCGATGAAGCTAGCCTGTCTCGGATTTGTGACTATATTAAGCCCAGCCTTTTTGTGGTCACTAATATTTTCCGGGACCAGATGGACCGCTACGGAGAGATCTATACGACCTATCAGATGATCTTGGATGCCATTCAAAAGGTCCCAACTGCAACGGTTCTGTTAAATGGAGATAGTCCGCTCTTTAATAGTCAGACTCTTTCAAATCCCATTCAATATTATGGCTTTGATACTGAAAAATCTGAACCACAACTCGCTCATTACAATACGGAAGGCATCCTGTGCCCGCATTGCCACAATATCCTCAAGTACAAGCTCAATACTTATGCCAATCTTGGAGATTATATTTGTGAACACTGTGGCTTCCACCGGCCGTCTCTCACTTATGCGCTATCGGATCTGCTCTCTCTCACTCAGAATTCTTCGCATTTCCGAATCCAAGGCCAAGATTACCACATTAATATTGGTGGCCTTTACAACATATACAATGCCTTGGCTGCTGTTTCCGTTGCAGGATTCTTTGGAGTTCAACCGGAAGTGATTAAGCAAGGATTTGACCGTAGTCGGGCCGTCTTTGGCCGTCAGGAAACCTTTAAAATCGGGGACAAGGAATGTACCTTGGTCCTGATTAAAAATCCTGTCGGTGCGACGCAAGCCATTGAAATGATTAAGCTGGCGCCCTATCCATTTAGTTTATCAGTCCTTTTAAATGCAAACTATGCGGATGGGATCGACACCAGTTGGATTTGGGATGCAGATTTTGAGCAAATTACCCAGATGGACATTCCTGAGATCAATGCAGGTGGAGTACGTCACTCTGAAATTGCTCGTCGCCTTCGGGTCACTGGCTATCCTGCCGAAAAGATCACAGAGGTCGCTGCCTTAACGGAGGTCTATGAACGAATCAAACAGCAAAAAACGTCGCATGCTTATATTTTAGCGACTTATACAGCTATGTTAGAATTCCGCGAGCTTTTAGCTCAAGAACACCTGATTGAAAAGGAGATGCACTAATGACTTATACTTCCCTCGAATCTTCTCATCAGGTTCAATACCCTTATAGTCTACGCATTGCCCATCTCTATGGCAACTTGATGAATACCTATGGAGACAATGGAAATATCCTCATGCTCAAGTATGTAGCAGAAAAACTAGGGGCTCATGTGACAGTCGATATCGTCTCCCTCAAAGACCGATTTGATCCAGATACCTACGATATTGCCTTTTTCGGTGGAGGCCAAGATTTTGAACAAACCATTGTTTCAGAGGACCTACCCGATAAAAAAGAAGACCTCGACCGCTTTATCCAAGAAGATAAGGTGATGCTAGCTATCTGCGGAGGTTTTCAACTTCTAGGCCAGTACTACATTGAAGCTTCTGGCAAACGCATTGAGGGCCTTGGTATCATGGGCCACTATACGCTCAACCAAGTCAACAACCGCTATATTGGTGATATCAAAATCCATAACGAAGAATTTAACGAAACCTATTATGGTTTTGAGAACCACCAAGGTCGGACCTTCTTGGCAGAGGATGAAAAACCGCTAGGTAAGGTTGTCTATGGAAATGGGAACAACAAAGAAGATGGGTGCGAAGGACTTCACTACAAGAACGTCTTTGGCAGCTACTTCCACGGCCCTATCCTGTCTCGAAATGCCAATTTGGCCTATCGATTGGTGAGCACTGCCCTAAAAAATAAATATGGCAAGGACCTTTCCCTACCGTCTTACGAGGAGATTCTAAGTCTAGAACAGCCGGAAGAATATGCGGATGTGAAGAGCAAGGCTGAATAAAGCCACCATTTATGAGGAGATACAAATGACGAAAAAGAAAGTTCAATATGTCGCACTGTTGATATCCATTTTATTGATTGCGATCATTTCACTAGCCAATATGCAGACTGTGACAGTAAATTTTCTACTGATCCAATTCAAACTGCCATTAATTATTTTGATCTTAATCTGTGTTTTGTTGGGTTCCTTGGTTACCTTCTTGGTTAGCCTCCCAAAAGACTTTTCACTAAAAAATGAACTCAAGTCAGCCAAAAAGCAGTTGGGACAAAAAATGGCAAAAGAAGAAAATTAAAAGACTAAAAAAGCACCAATCGGTGCTTTTTTGATGTAGTTCTAATGATTTTTTGCTTGTAGCTGCTTGGCTACTAGTTGAGCTAGGAGTGAAAAGAGAATAACTCCAGCTCCAATTAGGAGAAAGGATTCTACTCGGACACTTGGTAACCAGGTCATCAAGCCTTTAGCCACAGGCATAAAGAGAATGGCTAGGGTAAAAATAGCACTTAAGACTCTCCCCAGATATTCTCCGTCAACCTTGGTCTGTACCTGCGTGAAGAAGTGAATATTAAAAATTGTCATGAAAAGTTCACAAACTAGGTTTCCTGAAAAAGTTAGAAAATTGGGCAGTGGCAAGCCCATCACGAAAACTCCTACTCCTGTTAAAATCATTAAGAATAAAAGCATCTTCATGCTGGATTTAAATTTATTGGCTATGAGGGCTCCGATGATGGAGCCAATCGCACCCATAGTTAAGATAGTCGCATAGGCTCCGTCTACACCATAAAGTTTATTTGAAAAAGGGAGCAAAAACTCAAAGGCTGCAAAAAAGAAATTAACACTAGAAGCCACTAACAAGAGAAAGAAAATTTCTTTTTGATGCCTGATATAGTGCAAGCCATCTTTGATATCCGCAAAAATATCTTTCCCTGTAAAACTCTTATGCTCTTGAACCTTTGGTTCTTCTTTTGGAAGTAAAGCCACTAGAGCAAAAGCAATGAAAAAAGTCAAAGCGTCTAGTAAGAGCGTCATATGAAGACTGGCAAATTGTAAAACAAGGAAAGAGAGCACAGGTGAACTAACACCGACAACCTGCAAGACCAACTCCAAGTGTGCATTATAGGTCACTATCTCGTCCTTTGCTACCACCTCTGTGATAATAGCTTTATTGGCAGGCCGAGAAAAAGCAAAGGCAATGGCCTGGACAATATTAGCAAAGATCAAAGCGCCAATCATCCAGCTATCATTTCTGATAAAAGAAATGACCAGACAGAGAATCCCACAAACCAAGTCTGTTGTCATCAAAATCTTGCGACGGGAAAAACGGTCTGAAATCACGCCTCCAAAGGGATTAGCTAGTATAGCTGTCACCAACTCCGAAATTTGATAAATCCCTAATACTGTCTTTCCCACCGTCCCCATCGAGGCCAGCCAAACACTATTCCCATAATCATAGAGCATATTCCCTATTTTATCGATAGCTCCACGAGCAATTAATTGGACTGCATGTCGATTCATACAAAAACCTCCTTCATTTTCTGAAACTATTGTATCAGTACATGAAAGAGGTTTTCATTTTGTCCCCTATTTGGGAAAATTAGTGTTTTACAAATTTATCAAAGTGCTCTTGATAATAGGCTACCTGCTCCGGAAGACCTAGTAAGTCAAAAATATGCATGGCTTCCTGCATCTGGCTACAGCCTTCTTTACACTGTCCTTTTTGGTACAAATCAAAACCTTTAAGATAATGGAAGATATTGCGCTCGTAGAGTTTGATGCTCTTGCCGATAATCTTTTCCACATAGGCTTCAAAATAACTAGCACTTTCAAAAGAACGGTGTTCTAAACAATGCTGGTAACAATTGAGGGCTAGAATCAAGACCAGTTTTCGATGGCGACCAATTTCCTTGTAGAAATCTTCCCGCTCCATCACTTCTCTACCAAGCCGAGTGACATAATCCACATCATAAAAGCTATAAAGATTGCCAAAGAGGATCAACTCATACATGGTCCATTCTTCCGTTTGAAAGAGATAGTCCGCCACCTTGTCCAGATCGCTCTGCTTCATCGTGTAGCTGGCATCTCTCTGGCAAATCAGCCCTTGTAACAAAATCCAGTTCAATTCAAAATAGAGGGGATTGGTCGAACTCTTAGCTTTTTCAAGTTCCTCCTCTTGAAGCCTTTGAAAACCAGCAATATCATTTGCATAGTAAAGCGGAATAATCTGAGCCATCAAGGCCACATGCTCATGGTGTTGGAAATTTCTGGCCTTATCCATAAAATTCTCAACAGTCACATGGATATTGTCCAAAATTTCAAAGAAGCGCGACGTAGCCAGATCCGACTCGCCCAATTCAAAACGGGATAACTGAGAGGTCGAGCAGGCTTCTCCTGCAGCTTCTTTCAATGAATAATTTTTGCTCATTCGAAATTCACGAAAAACTTTGCCTAAATCTTCCATTTATTCTACCTGCTCTAACAGTTCTGCCCACTCTTCCATGACCGCTTCCTGCTGGACAGTTAGTTGGTCCAGCTCGCTTTGCAATTGAACTAAATCCTCTGCATTATTGGTGTTATGCATGGTTTCGGTGATGGCTTGGATTTTTTGATCCAACTCTTCCATCTCCGCTTCCAATTGCTCAATGCGACGAGTGATTTTACGGAGTTCCTTTTGGTTTTGCTTTTGTAAGTGATAGTCATTGCTGGTAACTTCTTCCGTTGAAGAAGCCGGCTCAGCTTCTGCTTGCGCTACAGCAAGGACCTCTAACTCTGCTTTTTTCTCCAGATAATAATCATAGTCTCCCAGATAAAGGGTTGAGCCCTCTTCTGAGAGTTCCAAGACTTGTGTCGCCACCCGATTGATAAAGTAGCGGTCGTGGCTGACAAAGAGAAGAGTCCCGTCAAAATCAATCAAGGCATTTTCCAGTACTTCCTTGCTATCGATGTCCAAGTGGTTGGTCGGCTCATCGAGAATCAAGAAATTGTTATTTTCCATGGACAGCTTGGCTAGAAGCAAGCGCGCCCGCTCTCCACCTGACAGCATGCCGACGGTTTTCTTGACATCGTCCCCTGAGAAAAGGAAGGCTCCTAGGCGATTGCGAATTTCCACTTCAGGCGTCAGTTTAAAGTCATTCCAAAGTTCATCCAAGACACTGTTATGAGGAGTTAGTTTACTTTGGATTTGGTCATAGTAGCCCACCTCGACATTGGCCCCAAAACGAGCTTCCCCCTTGATAAAAGGAATCTGTCCGACGATAGACTTGATAAGAGTAGACTTCCCGATCCCATTTGGCCCCACAATGGCGACCGCATTCATCTTGCGGATATCCAGATTGATCGGCTCGGACAGGATTTGATCGTCATAACCAACAGCGGCCTCTTCTACTGTCAAGACAACATTTCCCGATGTCTTATCGGAATGGAAGGTCATATGGGCAGACTTGGTCCCAGCTTCAGGCTTGTCTAAGCGCTCCATTTTTTCCAACTGCTTGCGACGAGACTGGGCCCGCTTGGTGGTTGAGGCCCGAACCAAATTGCGATTAACAAAGTCTTCGAGCGCTGCAATTTCTTTTTGTTGCTTCTCGTAGTTCTTGGCTTCGGTCAGAAGTTTTTGCTCTTTTTGTTCGACAAAGCTGGAGTAATTGCCGACATAGCGGTCCAAAGAATGCTTGGTCAAGTCCAGAGTAATGGTAGCGACCTTATCTAGGAAATACCGGTCGTGGCTAACAATGAGAAGGGCCCCACTATAATTGACCAGATAGTTTTCCAACCAGGCAATGGTCTCAATATCCAAGTGGTTGGTCGGCTCGTCCAGTACCAAGAGATTTGGCTTTTCTAAGAGCATTTTGGCCAGAGCCAGACGGGTATTTTGCCCACCAGACAGCTCCTCAATCTTCATCTGCCACATGGATTCATCGAACTTGAAACCATTTAGAATAGCGCGGATATCCGCCTCATAGGTAAAGCCACCAGCCTGACGGAATTCTTCCGATAGCCGGTCATAATCCTGCATGAGTTTCTCCAAATCGGCTCCAGTTTTTTCCCCCATCTCAAGCTCCATTTGACGCAAAGCTTTCTCTGTCTTTCTGAGATCGTCAAAGACATGAAGCATCTCATCGTAGATGGTATTGGACGACTCAAATCGGCTATCCTGGGCTAGATAAGAGAGAGAAAGGTCGCGCTTTTTATTGATTTCCCCAGAAGTCGGCTCTTCTTCTCCGACCAAGATTTTCAAGAGCGTCGACTTGCCGGCTCCATTCTTTCCGACCAGGGCAATCCGGTCCCGTTCATCCACTTGCAGGCTGATATGATCAAAAAGAACCTCCCCTGCAAAAGAGCGTTCAATTTTGTTGGCTTGTAAAATAATCATGTCCCTATTTTACTATCTTTTTACGGATTAAACAAGGGAAGACGAAGCATCAAAAAATCCCGAGCCCCTTGAGGCCCAGAACTTTTAGCAAGTATTTTAAAACTCATTATTCCTTGTATAATTGTCGGACTGCTTCCACATCTGTATCCTGAATACTATAGAAAGAGCCAGCCGGTTGCATGACGGATTCTCCATCATTGTGGTCCAAACCAATGGCATGCCCTAGCTCATGTTCAGCTGTATTAACAATTCGTTCATAACTATAGTTATAAACGTAATTTAACAGATAATGGCGATTGAGGCGAACTGTGATGTGGGTGAACCGATTGGTTAAGAGGTTAGTTTGAGAGGCAGTTTCTCCTGCTGCAGAAACGGATGCGTTGTCCATTTCGGTCAAGACCACATTGGCCTCTTTTTCATTTGTGACCAGCTTGAAAGTAAAGGCACCTGTTTGGTTCCAAGCCTCAATGGCATCCCGATAGGCTTTTATAAAAGTTTGACTGATATTGGGATCTAGATAAACCGTGGCCTCTGCTTTGTCCCAGCGAGCCCCACTATGCTCATGATTGTCCGTCTGCGTCGTCTGTGAGCTAGGTGCCATTCCAAAGCGCGATGCAAAGCCCTGATCACCAAATAAATTCCCGACTTGATAGACAACCTTTTGGGCAGCTCGCCCAACCCCATCCATACCAGAACTAGGAGAATCTGTGAAATAGATGATCCCCACTAGGACGAGAAAACTGATCGCAATAGTCCAGAAAAATCCCCAAAAGAGACTCCAAGCCATACGAAGGATTCCTCTGAAAAACCGAAAAATGGTTCTCATACATTCTCCTTTCTCTTAAAGAAGGTATGCAATTATACCACTCCATACTTAAAAATAACTTAAATAAACCTGCTTTTTTGCTTATTGATGGATGGTTACTTTTCCTGTCTGGTAATCCAGGCTGATCCCACTTTGAACATTGGGCACAAAGACATTAAATTCCAGCGTCCCATCACTCGATTTGGCTTCAATCTGAGAACCTAGAGGTATCAGATCATCCGGTTGATTATAGATCAAGGTTACCCGATAGCGGACCCGCTTGTTCTTATCCAGTGCTTTTCGGACTAGGGTCTCGTAGTAGTTTTGTCCTGTAGAATCCTCGTCCTTGGCCTGATTGGACCAGGCAGTTTGCACAGCAATATTTTTTGGATTGCTGGTCGAAGCATCAAAGCCTTTGAGATTGCCAATCAAAGCATAGCCCAATAAATGCCCCCGATCTACCGCATGGTCATATTCACCTGATAGATTATGAACCTGATGCCATCCTGCTGGTTTCCAATCGGTTTGACCACTCCCTGTTGCTTCCCGATCCCGGTATTGTCGTGTTGCCTTGCTCATCAAGGCATTGGCAACCATCGGTACAGTCTTTCCCTGTACTTCTTTCGTCTTGTTATCCGCATAGGGTTGACTAGCGACACTGGCATCCAGATCGGTCCGATTCCCCTTGACCACAAAGGCTCCCGTTCCATTCCACTCTAACTGATCTCCTAATTGTGAACGAGCGGAAGTTGTCAGGACAGAACTGGCTAATTCCTTACTAGGGGTTTCATTTTGGCTACTGGTCACCACGGAAACAACCTGGTCACCTCCACCTTTCTGAGTTGGTTGATGGATAAAATAGCCACCAATTGCTAGGACTGTAGCGACCAAAAAGCCTGCCAAGGTTTGTTTGGTACGTTTGGTTACTTTTTGTTTTGTCATATCTTTCTCCAAAAAAGAGCAGCGCTAGATGGGTCACTGACTCGATTCGCTGCTCTCCTTTTTCTCAATTTCATTTAAATCTTATTTGCCAGTTAGCTTTCCAATAATCTCTGACCAAGTACTAGGCGAAAGAATGGACCATGGATTTTTTCCATCTCCAATCACCCCATAGCCAATGACCAATCCTACCGCAAAAATCATGATTCCGATTACAACTAAAAGAAGGACAATCCCTAGCTGTTTTGCAACATATTTAAGATTCGTTTTCATCGTCTACTTCCTCTACACGTTTCACATCTGCACCAAGTGCTACCAATTTTTCATGGAATTGGTAATAGCCACGATCCAGGTGATTCAATTTGCTGACCTTGGTTTCTCCTTCAGCCACCAAGCCCATCAAGACCAAGGTTGCGCTGGCGCGTAAATCCGTAGACATGACCTCAGCACCTTGGTAGCTTTCACCACCGACGATACGGGCTGTATCCCGCATAATTTCAGAATGAACCCCCATCCGGCGCATCTCTTCCAGATGCTGGAAGCGATTTTCAAAGACCGTTTCAATCATGGTCGATTCACCCTTGGCCATCGCCATCAAGGCTGTAAATTGCGCCTGCATATCTGTTGGAAATCCTGGGTAAGGAAGGGTCTTAACGGATACTGGACGAAGCTTACTAATATCTGATTGGATCCGAATGCCATTGTCTTCTTCGGTTACCGTAACGCCCATCTCCTGCATCTTCGAAAGAAGCGGACGGTTATGCTCCCAAATGGCATCTTCGATCAAGACATCTCCACCGGTCATGGCTGCCCCAATCATGAAGGTTCCTGCTTCGATCCGGTCTTGAACCACATTGTGAACTGCCCCATGTAAGCTCTCCACTCCGACGATAGTTAGAGTCTCTGTTCCTGCACCCTTGACATTCGCACCCATTTTATTAAGCAAGAGTGCTAAATCAACAATTTCAGGTTCTCGAGCTGCATTTTCAATGACCGTCACGCCATCTGCCAAGGTTGCGGCCATCATAATATTTTGTGTCGCCCCTACTGATGGGAAGTCCATATAGATATGTGCCCCCTTAAGACGATCTGCTTTGGCTTCGATATAACCAGCGGCTTGAGTAATCTCAGCTCCCATGGCTTCTAAACCTTTGAGGTGGAGGTCAATCGGACGGCTACCGATCGTACAACCTCCAGGCATGGAAACTTTAGCATGGCCATTACGTGCCAAGACTGGCCCCAAGACAACAATTGATGCCCGCATCTTACTCACATATTTGTAGGGTGCTTCCTCAGACAACTTTGCTTGCGCATCTACGACAACCGTATTTTCTCCTTCATTGAAGGTCACTTGTGCATTCAACCCACGAACGACATTGTTCATTGTGAAGACATCTGATAAAACCGGCACATTTTTCAAGGTTGTCACACCCTCACTTGCAAGCACGGTTGCGGCAAGAAGAGGAAGGACCGCATTTTTTGCCCCTTCAATTTTAACGATTCCAACTAGTCGATTATTTCCACCATTAACGATTATTTTTTCCATACGGGATTGTTCTCCAATTTCTTAAAGTCACGCTTTCTATCATACCATATTTTTTATAAAATGTGGCTAGAATTGGCCAATAAAAATTTGCCGACTCATCTCGTAAATACTAATAAAAAATGAGCTGGCTAAATAGCCTAAGGCAACACTGAACAGCAGAATTAAGAAGCGAATTTTGATCGCATTTTCCGCACTAACTTTTAAAAATTTTTCCCATCTTACCAAGTTGAAGAGTAAATAATAGGAAAAAAAGATAAACAATAAATGGCTGGAAAGATTAAATATCATTTGAATCATATCGCTATTATATCATATTTGCTTTCTAGTTTCTTCTTTTGATTTGACTTCCAACAAAAATAAGGTGAGGACGTACCTCCACCTTATTTTGAATATGTTATAAACGATTTCCGACATTAATCCGGTTAATGGCGCGTTGAAGAGCAATTTTAGCACGACGTTCCATATCAACCGAATGCTGATCTTTGGCTTCTTCAATCGCTTTTTCAGCTCGTAGTTTAGCCCGTTCTGCGCGACTAATATCGATATCTCGAGCGCGTTCAGCAGAATCGGCAACGATGGTAATGACATTGTCTGCTACTTCGATAATCCCACCATTGACTGCAATCCAATCAATATGTTTGTCATCGTCTATCCGACGAACCTTTACTTGGTCTACAGCCAAAACCGCAATGGTATTGATATGATGAGGTAAAATCCCTAATTCACCATCAATTGTCTTGACAGATACAAATGCGGCATGATGATCATAAACCAGTCCATCGGGTGTCACGATTTGGACGTTCATTTGACTCATCTTTCACCTCTTCTTAGAATCCCATTTTTTCAGCTTTGGCGATGACATCCTCGATTGAACCAACACCACGGAAGGCATCTTCAGGAAGATGGTCATATTTTCCGTCCAAGATTTCTTTAAAGCCACGAACAGTTTCAGCAACAGGTACGTATGAACCAGGTTGACCGGTAAATTGTTCGGCAACGTTGAAGTTTTGTGACAAGAAGAATTGGATCCGGCGAGCACGAGCAACCAATGTTTTTTCATCATCAGACAACTCATCCATCCCCAAGATGGCAATGATATCTTGCAATTCATGGTACCGTTGAAGGACACGTTTGACCTCAGAAGCTACGGCATAGTGCTCTTCTCCTACGATTTCTGGAGAAAGGGCACGAGAGCTTGATGCCAATGGATCTACCGCAGGGTAGATCCCCAATTGTACCAATTTACGTTCCAAGTTGGTGGTTGAATCCAAGTGGGCAAAGGCGGTTGCTGGCGCTGGGTCTGTATAGTCATCGGCTGGCACATAGATGGCTTGGATCGATGTAACAGAACCTTTCTTGGTTGACGTGATCCGTTCTTGCAATTGACCCATTTCAGTTGCCAAGGTTGGTTGGTAACCAACGGCTGATGGCATCCGTCCCAAAAGGGCTGATACTTCAGATCCGGCTTGGGTGAAACGGAAGATATTGTCAATGAAGAGCAACACGTCTTGACCTTCCACGTCACGGAAGTATTCCGCAATGGTCAAACCAGTCAAAGCCACACGCATCCGTGCTCCAGGTGGTTCATTCATTTGTCCAAAGACCATAGCAGTCTTTTCGATAACACCTGATTCTTTCATTTCTCCGTAAAGGTCATTCCCTTCACGTGTCCGTTCCCCAACACCTGTAAATACGGAAATACCACCGTGTTCTTGGGCAATGTTGTGGATCAATTCTTGAATCAAGACGGTCTTCCCAACTCCGGCACCACCGAAGAGGCCGACCTTCCCACCTTTCAAGTAAGGGGCTAAGAGGTCAATCACTTTGATCCCTGTTTCAAGAATTTCTTCTGAAGTAGAAAGCTCATCAAAAGATGGGGCTTTTTTGTGGATGGATTCACGTGGAGCATCTTCTGCAAAAGGTTGATCCAAGTCAATGGTATCTCCCAGAACGTTGAAGACACGTCCCAAGGTTTCTTTTCCGACAGGAACTGAGATTGGACGACCAGTGTCCAAGACTTCCATTCCACGTGTCAAACCATCGGTTGATTCCATGGCAATGGTCCGAACGACACCATCACCAAGTTCAAGAGCTACTTCAAGAACGACTTTTGATTTTTGTTGGTCATTTTTATAGACTACAAGTGCATTATTGATCTCAGGAAGTTTATCTCCTACGGAAAAGGCAACGTCAACGACGGGACCTACGACCTGAGAAATTTTGCCTAAACTCATGTCATTCTCCTATTCTAACTAATTTCTACTGCTTAACAATAAGCTTTTTTTGTATTAAAAATTGTATCCGACACCTATTCAAGAGCACTCGCACCAGCAACGATTTCAGTAATTTCCTGAGTAATCGCAGCCTGACGAGCACGGTTGTATTGAATCGTTAATTCGTCAATGACCTTCTTGGCATTGTCTGTCGCAGTTTGCATGGCCATCATACCTGCAGCATTTTCAGCTGTTTTGGCATCAATAATGGCCCCATAGATCATGCTTTCTGCAAACTGAGGAAGCAATTGGTCCAAAATCGCATCACGACTGGATTCCAATTCCAAATTTAAGACATAGTCTTCATCGGCTTCATTGGGGTCCAAGTCAATGATGGGAAGCATTTGCTCCACCCGCATTTGGCTGGTTAAACTGTTGACATGATGGTTGTAGCAAACGTACAACTCATCAAACAAGCCTTCTTGGTACATTTGAACGGTTTTTGAAATGATTTTACGAACTTCCTTAAAGCTAGGCTGATCCGCCAAGCCACGCAATTCATAAACTGGCTGAATCCCACGCGCACGGAAGAAATCCGCACCGACACTTCCAATACAGATCACTTCAAAGTCATCTCCGTTTGGATGGTATTCTTCCTTCATTTCCATCATGGTTTTCAAAATAGAAGCATTATAGCCTCCCACCAAACCACGGTCTGATGTAATCACAATATAAGCTGTCTTTTGGACTGGACGGCTCGCAAGCATAGGATGGGACTTGGTATTTTCTGTTTCATGGCCATGGAGCAAGTCTGTTAAGAGCTTACGAACCTTAGCAGCATAAACCTGAAAATCCTTGGCTGCCTGCTCAGACTTACCGAGTTTGGCAGCGGACACCATCTGCATCGCATTGGTGATTTGGCTGGTGTTTTTTGTGGATGCAATTTTATTTTTAATATCATTTAATGAAACTGCCATCTTCCACTCCTATTTCTATTTGAAATTTGACTGGTTGACAAATTCAGTAAGGGCCGCATCCAGTTCTTCTTCATTTGGAAGGTCGAGCGTTGTCCGAATAGTTTCAAAAATTCCTGCATGATGGGCTTCAAAATAATCAAACAATTCTGATTCAAAACGAAGAATATCATCCACTGGAACACTGTCCAAGTAACCATGTGTCAATGCGTACAAGATTAAGACTTGTTTTTCGACTGTCAATGGTTCATGAACAGGTTGTTTCAAGACTTCCACTGTCCGACGACCACGGTTCAATTTAGCTTGAGTGGCCGCATCCAAATCACTACCAAATTTCGTGAAGGCTTCCAACTCACGATAGGAAGCAAGGTCGATACGAAGGGTACCAGCAACCTTCTTCATGGCCTTGATTTGAGCAGATCCACCTACCCGGGATACAGAAGATCCGGCATCGATGGCTGGACGAATTCCTGAGTTGAACAAACTATCTTGCAAGAAGATTTGGCCATCTGTGATGGAGATCACGTTGGTTGCGATATAAGCGGAGATATCCCCTGCTTGGGTTTCAATGATTGGAAGCGCAGTGATGGAACCACCACCCAATTCATCTGAAACTTTTGCGGAACGTTCCAACAAACGGCTGTGAAGATAGAAGACATCCCCTGGGAAGGCTTCACGACCTGGTGGACGACGAAGAAGAAGGGACAATTCACGATAGGCTACGGCTTGTTTTGACAAATCATCATAGACAATCAAAACATGTTTACCGTTATACATGAATTCTTCTGCCATGGCAACCCCAGCATAAGGTGCGATAAAGAGCAATGGGGAAGGTTGAGAGGCAGATGCCGTCACGACAATCGTGTAATCCATGGCTCCATATTTACGGAGAGTTTCTACTTGGGTACGAACCGTTGATTCCTTTTGTCCAATTGCCACGTAGATACAAATCATATCTTGACCTTTTTGGTTCAAGATGGTATCAATGGCAATCGAAGTTTTCCCTGTTTGACGGTCACCGATAATCAATTCCCGTTGACCACGTCCAATTGGGACCAAAGCATCAATGGCTTTCAAACCAGTTTGGAGTGGTTCTGAGACTGATTTCCGTTGCATAACGCCAGGAGCTGGTGTTTCAACTGGACGGAATTTATCTGTCACAATCTCACCCAAACCATCCACTGGTTGGCCAAGTGGGTTGACAACACGACCAATCAAGGCATCCCCTGCAGGGACTTCCATGATTTTACCCGTACGACGAACCGAATCCCCTTCACGAATATCTGTGAAATCACCCAAAATAATGATCCCGACATCCGTTGTTTCCAAGTTTTGAGCCATCCCGTATGAGCCATTTTCAAAGATCAATAACTCACCACTCATGGCATTTTCAAGACCATGAGCACGGGCAATCCCGTCACCAATGTAGGTTACAACACCTGTCTCAGTGACGTCAAAGTTTGGCTGGAAATTTTCAATTTGTTGCTTAATTAAAGCGCTGATTTCTTGTGCGTTAATCGCCAAAATTCACACCACTTTCTATTTCAATTTAGATTTTATGACTTGCAATTGGTGTTTGAGACTGGTATCCAATGTTTTATGATTGGCTGTCACGACAAAGCCACCAATTAAATCTGGATCGATCTTTTGTTTGATTGAGCGAACCTGAATGCCAAATTTTCTTTCGATAATGGGTACCAATTTTTGCTCTTGAGCTGGATCCAAGGCTGTAGCTGTCGTAACCGTCACGACGAAAGCATTACTCAGTCGTTGGATCTGATCCAAACAGATCGTTACAATGTCATAAAATAAGGCTTCACGATGATTGAGAATAACCACTTCAATCAAATGGTCGAGTAATTGTGAATCCGAGGGTTGAAAAAGTCGTAGACTTTTTGCTTTCTCTTCATCCTCTACACCGATATGAGCTAAGAAGTTAGCAAGTCCCGTCTCCTCAAAAACACCCTTGATTTGGGTTAACTTTTCAAAGACCAGGTCTTGTTCTCCTTTTTCAAAGACCAATTGAACAAAAGGCTGGGTATATTTCTCAATCACCATCAGTTGCTTTTTGTCCATTAGGCTTCTCCTAATTCATCAAGATAGCGATCGATCAGTTGGCGTTGAGCTTCAGCATCTAGCTGTTGGCTCAACAATTTTCCAGCGAGATGCACAGTAAGATCCGCCACATCGCCTTTGATACTGTTCAATGCTTCTTCTTTGTTGTGCGCAATTTCTTGTTGCGCTTTTTCTTTCAAACGTACAGCTTCTTGAGTGGCATCTGAAAGGATTTGCGATTTGTTCTTTTCAGCAGTTTCCTTTGCATTTTCTACGATAGACGCAGCTTCTTTGCGACTACCCGCCAACTCTTCTTCACGTTTATTTGCTAGTTCCTCAGCTTTTTGACGAGCTGATTCTGCTCCATCAATATCATCTGTAATCTTTTTGGCACGCGCTTCTAAAATTCCATTGATATTGTTCCATGCAAATTTCTTTATTAAAAAGATTAATAATAGGAAGGAACCAGCAATGAGAATAAAGTTACCAATAATTTCACTCATTGATACATGCATTCTTCTACTCCTCCTCTACTTACTCTTCGCCATTAATTTTCTTACCAATGTAGATTGATGACAACATGGTAAACACATAGGCTTGGATACATGAAATGAAAATCGAAAACGCTGTCCACGCCATGCTTCCAATAAAGGCAAATGGATACCAATAAACAGCTTGATGCGATAAAGTCACAAGCAAGCTTGCTAGTACCTCACCCGCAAAGATATTTCCGAAGATCCGAAGTGCCAAGGAGGCAAAGTTCGTTAATTCTTCCAAAATATTCATGGGGGTCATAAATCCAGGTGTCACAAAGGCCTTCAAATATTCCTTTACACCACGCCTGCGAATTCCTTCTACATGGGCGATCAAGGTGATCAAAAATGAAAAGGCAAAGTCATAACCAAGGTTAGCGGTTGGTGATGTCCACAAATTGTAACCATTGGTCGTTTCGATTTTAGCCATCAATCCAATGTTATTGGCCACTAAAAGAAATAGGAAAAGAACAAACAAGAACAAGGAATAGTCCTTTATATAATGTTCCCCAATATTTCCTTTGGTGAAACCTACGACAAAGTCATATGCGTATTCCAGCACATTTTGTTTGCCCTTTGGTCGGATCGTCATTTTACGGCTGGCCCAATAAATAAAGCCAAAAACCACCAAAACAGCAATCAAGGTCATAGCAAGTAGGGTCAAATTAAAAGTTACAGGTCCAAGAGTAATCGTTGGATTGATACTTTCTTCCAAGGTTTGACACCTCCTTTTCTAAAACAGAAGCATCTATTTGATAATAAAGGCCATAACCAAGGTTACGAAGAAAGTACCTTCGACAAAGGCAACACCAAGAATCAAGAGGCTACGCAATTGACCAATAATTTCTGGTTGACGAGACGCAGATTTCAATAAGCTGCTCATCATCAAACCTTCTGCCAGTGATACACCAAAACAGGCTAAACAAAGACCTAAAAATGTTAAATTCATGATGAATTCTCCTTTTATAAATTTTACCTTATTAGTTTACTCCTATTAAATTTAATAGTCAAATATTTCCTCATAAAGTAAGCGTTTTACTTTTATAAAAGTCCTATTCTACGGGGGAAACTTCACCCTTATTTTTTCAATCAACTCCTATTTTGAAATACTTCCGCCCCTTCTATCCTTCTGATACAATACACCCGATGCTATTTTCCTAAAAAGTAAACTCCCACCTGCTAGGCAGATGAGAGTCCATTGATTATTTAAACATAGAAGTTTTAAAGCTATCTGTTTGTTGAAGTAATTTCTTAAAGAGTTTTTCTTTCAGTGATACGGTGTTGTCAAATTTGACGGATCCGTTACTTAGAGTAGCCTTATCTTTATCAACTGCTTCAGCAAATGCACGTTTCAAGTCTTCATAACTATTGTATGTTGTACCATCGATTTCGATTGATTGAAGTCCATTTTTGGCACTAGTCACTACTTCATTGAAGTAAGCTTTCTTCCAGTCTTCAAGAGTGTTAAATTTTCCATCAGAAATCTTTTGAATGATAAAGTCGTCTCCTAAAGTGGCATGTCCAGCTTGTTTCGATTCCTGTTTATACTTGTTTGAAGCATATCCTAGGAAGCCTTTTTCATAGCCATAGTAACCCCAGATTCTGAAGGTGTTGTGTTTGAAGGACATGGCTCCTGGAGCTCCTTCACTGGTGTTTCCTCCATAGATCCCTGTCATCATCGGCACAGTCACATAGGCTGAACCAAAGTCAGATGGATTATAGACTCCATTTCCAGGATCACGATTGGTCATGAAGTTGTTGGTGATGAGATCATCTACTGAATGTAAGGTGATGGCTTTTTCCTCATCACTCAAAGGTCGCACCTTATCAAATTGATTCTTGGTGTTAGCCCCTCGGTATTGTTTATCCACCTTCTTGAACCAAGCATTGTTTAAGTCTTGACTTCCTTTGTTGAGGACAGCTTCTCCCTCTAGATAATCTAGAAGCATGAGGGTGTCATTATAGCCTTTCATATACCGATCAATCTCCTCGCGTGAGGTGAGGTCATTTGGATTGGTATTGTACCATTGGTTCCCATCGTTCGGTCGTTCATAGGCCATATTGAGACCTAGGGCTTTGTATTCCCCATTTGGATTGGATACGGATGGTGTTTGGAGCATGCCTTGAGCATAGGCTTCCAAGTCCGTTCCTTCACGGTGCCTCCAGCCACCCAAGTATACCATCCGGTCATTGACGTGGGTCGTTTCATGGGTAAAAGCAGAAATCCCAAAATCACTGATCATATCCGTCACCATGAAGAAGACCGAATCATCTTTATAAGGATTTCCATAGACGCGAGCAGTTGCTCCCATACGCCAATCTGTCGCATGGTAACGATCGGTTGGACCATACAATTCACGGATTGGAGCGACATCTTTACCACTATTCGTATGGCCATAACGGTCTGTACTAATGCCTTTGTAGTTTTGATTATCAAGGACCGGTGTTGGCACCATATTATTGCTCTTTAGGAGCTGGTTGCGAACATTATCAGCTGCTAATCGTGACCAGAAATCCAAGTAGTCTTGTTGGGCTTTGGCTACTTTATCAATCTCAGCCTTGAAAGCAGTCCGTTCTGCTTCTGAATTTTTACCATATTTTTCAAAGGAACTATAGGCCAAGGTATTGTAGGTTGAAATCAAGAACATATGCGCATCTTTAAGATTCAAGAGCGGCAAGATCATTTTACCGTGGATATCGTTATTTAAGCCTTCATATGCCCGGTGTTTGGCAGAAGCAAATGCTGGATTTGAAGTCTCAGGCTCCACAATATAAACATTGTCTTTCGTGGCTTTGATGAACCAATCATTTAGATCTTTGTCTTCTGTGAATAGGCGCATATTATAGTCTAAGAAACTGTTTAACTCGCCTATACCGATAACTCCACCGATAGTTTCGCGATAAGCTTCTAAAGTTCTATCACCTTTAATGTTATTTTCTTTAGAACCAATCTTAATCAAGAAGTCTAACACACTTACATTTTTACCATAGAAGTCTGGTTTGAACAACATGAGTTGCTTGATATTGAAGTTATCAAACTTAACTCCGTAGTAACGATTGAGGTAAGACAAACCAAGAAGAACAGCAGCCTTGTTGTCATCAATCTTCTTGATCAGCGCACGTTTTGCAGCCTCATCAGTGTTTAATTGATGGTCTTCATTTTCAACCAGTTGTTTGACAAAGTGAGCCAGATTATCCTTGACTTCTTTGAATGTTTCTTCCAGGTAAAGGTTCTTAATGGCATTGACTTTATTTGGACCAGTTCTACCTAGATGTGTGTAGATAGGATCTGATTGCAATTCAACAGGGCTTAATTTTTCAACGATAGCATTGATAAGATCGCTACGGTCTTTGTCAACCATATTTGGCGTGTAGACCACATCTCCTAGCTCAGCTACACTGTACTCTTTCACTTGTTTAACTTTTGAATCTTTCGGTGAAATGCTAAAGATATCTTTTGTCTTATCCGAGTAATGGATCAGAATGTGGTCGGCATCAGCCAATTCTGTTACAAAATCATTGCCCTTCATAGCGGTCACAGACAAGACTTCCTTGGTCAAGAGAGGACTAGTTGCAGCCAATTTATTCCCTTGGTCGACAATCCACTCTTTATTGTAGAAAGGTTGCAATTTAGCGATATTGCGGTATGCTAGCTCACGAGTCGCATCGTAAGCAGTGATCGCCTTGTATTGATCGTCTTTGTTAACGAGATTATTGAGCGTATCTTCAATCGGTTTGCTGCTGGTAAATTTATCAGCCGTAATTCCCATTGCATCGATTCTCTGCTCAGCTTCTGCCAGAGAGATGCTAGGAATTTTACGGGAGTTGTTATAGGTTTTCTTCCCTTCACTCACGCCTTCCACGCTGTAATTGCGTTTGGTTCTTGAGTAAGTAAAGTAATCATCTGCGTCGATATCCGAGTGTCCGAAGACCATCTCACCAGTTTTGACTTTCATCATGGTGATGTTGTCTTCAATAGCACCTAAGGCCCAGTTAGTCCCTAGTAATCCACCCGATTGGACCGCTTCTTTCAGTTCAATAGAACCTTTAGCAACTGAATTTCTGAGAACTCCTTCTTTACCTAGCGTATTGTTATTCCCACCATTTTGAGAAGAATAAACTAAACCTGCAGCTTTTGCTTTATTCCCAGTAATTTCAGCATCAACGTAAGCCTTTTCGACAATACCTTTCCAGTTCTCGCCAACAACACCTGCCAGATAACCACCTTTATTGCCAGCAGCGTGCAGTTTCCCGATGAAGGCAACATTACTGACCTTCCCACTACCATCAATTTTATTGATAATACCAGCTACATCGTTGTTTCCAACAACGTTTCCTGTTACTTTAACATTTTCGACAGTCGCATTATTTTTGATGACACCTGCGATTGGTGCTACTCGATCAAATCCAGGCATGTCAATGTTAACATTTTCAAGCAAGAGATTCTTAACAGTACCACCTTCGATGTTACCAAATAACGGTCTCGTAATGTTATGGATGGCAAATGTATTGCCTTCTGTACTTTCCAATATTCCCTTGAAGGCATTGGTTACATAAGACTTGCCAGCTGGTTGCACATTACTTGCATTCATACTGCTACCAAGCTTAAAGATACCAGTCGGATTGGCTTGCATAGCTTTTACAAGTTCGTTGAAATTGTAGTAGACATCTCCTTCATGAGCTTTGGGCTTCGCAATATAGTGAACATAGTCCTCACTAAACTGGTTGTCCGCAGTCCGTTGGATCAGATCTGGAGCTTTGGCTGTTACTTTGTATAAGGTCGCTCCATCTACCGTCACTTCTTCAATTTTATCAACAGCCAGTTTTGTGACCTTATTATCATGGGTGGTAACCTTTAAGTAATAAGGTTTCACATCTGAAGGTGTTTCTGACAAGAGGCTACGATCAGTCTCAAGGCCTTGGTCATCCACGCTAATCAGACTAGTTTCCTTGATGTTTTTGACTTCAACTTTTTTAAGGTCAAGTCTTAGTGGTTCTTCCTTGAGAACTTCTTCTTCATCCCCATTTCCACGGTCATAGACCATGGTCGTTGCCAGCGTATAATCCTTGTAGTAGTCCAAGTCCGCTAAGGCAGCTGCTAAATCAGACTCTGAAAGGGCGAACGTTTTCACCACTTGATCGCCCTTTTTCAATACAGCCTGGATGGACTTGATGGTCACCCCCTCTGGTTTATCCAAATGATAGGAAGCCCTAGCACTGCGCTTCAATTCTTCCTTATCAAGGTTGGTTAGAGTCAAGGTTGGCTTATCTAGTTCTTTGGTTCCTTTTTGAATGATCCGATCTTGGGCTTGTTCAATGACTTCCTCCGAAACCGTTGGAGCATCCGCAGTTTTTACACCTTTAATGGTCTTATAAACTTTGCTGATTTTCTTCTTTCCATTTTTTCCTGCTTGAGAAACCGTTTCGCTTCCTTTTAGCAGGGTGGCATCTTCTTCGGTTACCGTCTTAAATGGAATTTCCTCAAAATCAACTTCCTCTGTTTGGCCTTCAATCGCCTTAGTCCCACGACTAATTTTTTCTGTCACAGGAGCTTTTACCGTTTCAGTTGTCGTGCTGAGAGGCTCTCCAACTTTCTCACCATTGACCGTTTTATAGACACGACGAATTTCCTGGCTACCTGCCTCTCCTTTTTGAAGGATACTTTCTTCATCAGTATAGCGGTCCGCATCTGGTACATATTCAGTTTCATAAGGAAGGAGCACCGTTTCTGTTTCTGTAACTGTTCCTTCCGTTATTTGGTAAACTGGGTTCTCTGGCTGAATTGGAGCTTCGCCAACATGGCCTTCTTCCTGCGTCCCCTTAGCTTCCACTACTCCTGTAAAGGCTGGGTTCTCAGGCTGAATTGGAGCTTCACCCACGTGACCTTCTTCCTGCGTCCCCTTAGCTTCCACTACTCCTGTATAGGCTGGGTTCTCAGGCTGAATTGGAGCTTCGCCAACATGGCCTTCTTCCTGCGTTCCCTTGGCTTCCAATACTCCTGTAAAGGCTGGGTTCTCAGGTTGAACAGGAGCTTCACCCACGTGACCTTCTTCCTGCGTCCCCTTAGCTGTTACAACTGGAGCAGGTAGAGGACTTTGTTGAATCTCCTCCTTTGTTCCAATAGCAATAATTTGCGAAACCGGTTCTTTAGTGAGCTTGCTTTCAACTACTCTGCGAACTTCTTGTCCATCTACTACACTCACTTCCGTCAAGATAGTCCGCTCTCCATTTTGGCCAGCTGTCAGCACCTTGGTTTGCCCTTTGGCTAATGTAGGATCAGCTTGGTTGACAATTTCAAACGGCACAGGCTCAGTAGAGACTTCAAGGCTTGGTTTTTCAACTTGAGGAAAGGCTGGAGCGACTTCTGGCGTCACACGCGCTTGTGGTTCCATTTGTGCAATCCCTGCACTTGTTTTGATAGAACTCTCTGCAGATGGTTGGATTCTCTGAATAGCTTTTGGTTCTTGTGAGTTCTGTTTTTGGATAGACGGGTAGCGCAGATAGCCAACATAGTCATAGCCGTCAATATGAATCACGCCATTTGCCAGATCTTTACTAGATGAGAGCGAAAGATCCTGATTATAAGCGCGTAAAACTTGGTTTTGCAAAGCTGCAACTTCATTTGGTAGCAGAAGACTTTGTCCCATGGCTCCAATCAAAAGAACAGCCATGACTTTCTTTCTTTGCTTTTTAGAAAGTAAGAGCACAGCAAAAGAAGCAGTGGCTATACTTAGACCGAAGAGGGCCACTTCCTGACTTCCTGTTTGGGGAAGCACTGGCTGAGTTGCCTCCTTCTTCTTATAAACTAGAAAGAAGGTATCTTCATTTTGATAGTCTTCAGGAATTGCATGAATCACCTGTGCTTTTTCTTCAGCGGTTAGCTCTTCTTCTGTCACATAACCTAAGTGCACATTCGCAGGTGAGGTCACCTGATCTGCTTGTACAGGACGAGCTCCTAAGAGAGTTCCCCCTAATAAAAAGGCTCCAATGGCAACAGGACCAACCCCGACAGATAATTTCCGAATCGAATATTTGGTCATTTTTTCAAACGTTTGTTTCGCTTTTTTCATTCTAAAATTCCTATATAGTAATATTTAATCCTCAAACAGGGACCTGATTGTTTCTAGAGAGGATGAGACCCTTTCCAGAAATAAAAACCTTCCCGGGATTTTTTACCTTTACCTATCTTATCTTTTTTCTTTTATTTTAGCAAGCTCTAAAACTCAAAAAAATAAACCGTTTTCTTTATAGGAAGAAAGCAAAACAAAAAACGCCTCGAAAGGCGTTTTTACACAAGATTTACTTATAAGGACTGGTACAAATCGTTGTATCGTTGACTAGCCGTATCCCATGAGAAGTCACGCGTCATAGCTTGTTCTTGCAGGCCATACCAAGCCTGTTTGTCATTATAGTAGACAGCCAAGGCTTCATCAACTGCCCAGTTAAACCAATAGCCAGATAAATTATTGAAGCTAAAACCTGTTCCACTTCCATCAACAGCATTATACGGTTGGACCGTATCTCGAAGTCCACCGACTTCATGCACCAAAGGAAGGGTTCCATAACGCATGGCCATCATTTGAGAAAGGCCACATGGTTCAAAGCGGCTTGGCATCAAGAAGACATCCGACGCCGCATAGACTTCTTGGGCCAATTGGATATCAAAGGTGATATTAGCTGAAAGTTTATCTGGGTAGGCTTGACCAAACCAAGCAAAGGCATTTTCAAATCCAGGATCTCCTGTACCGAGCAAGACAATCTGAATATCCTTTTGCAAGAGTTGATGCAACTCTTCTACCACAACATCAAAACCTTTTTGACGTGTCAAACGAGAGACAATCCCAAACAAAGGAACATCATCACGAACAGGTAAACCGACACGTTCTTGAAGAGCTCGTTTACTAGCTGCTTTACCTGAAAGATCTGAGAGACTGAAATGATACGTCAAGAGTGGGTCCGTTTCAGGATTATATAGATCTGCATCAATTCCGTTAACAATTCCAGTTACCTTGCCAGATTCCATTCGAAGAATCTGATCCAAGCCACAACCATATTCAGATGTCATAATTTCATGCGCATAGCTAGGAGAAACAGTTGTCACACGGTCGGCATATAGAATGCCGGTTTTCATCCAGTTCAGGCAATCATTCCACCGAAGCGTTCCATCTGCATAGCGTTCAAATCCCACTCCGAATAGATCCCACAACATTCCTGGGTCGAACTGACCTTGGAATTCCAAATTATGGATGGTCAATACTGTTTTAATTCCATGATAAGCTTGAATCCAACGGTATTTTTCCTTAAGTAAGAAAGGAATCATCGCTGTATGGTAATCATGGGCATGAAGAACATCTGGAATGAAGTCAACTCGTTCCATCGTTTCCAAGGCTGCGAGCTGGAAGAAGGCAAAGCGTTCGCCATCATCAAAGTCACCATAAACATGACCTCTAAAGAAATAATGTTGGTTATCAATGAAGTAAAAAGTCACTCCATCGCGTACAATGCGCTTCACACCCACATATTGACTTCTCCAGCCAACCTTGGTCTCAAAATGCAAGACGTCTTCGATTTGATCTCCAAATTTTGCCTCTACCATATCATAATATGGGAGAATTACGCGGACATCATGACCACTTTTAGCTAAGGATTTAGGAAGAGCACCAATAACGTCTCCCAAACCACCTGTTTTCGAAAACGGTGCTCCTTCAGCTGCAACAAATAATAGTTTCATTAGACAATATCCTCTGTAACAATCGTTCCTTTTTTAACCACGAGAGGTGCTTCTTCTGTCCCACGGATCGTCACACCAGCGGCTACTTCGACACCCTTATCCAGAATGGCATGTTCAACGATTGCATTTTTATGAACCACAACACCAGGGAAGAGAAGACTACTACGGACCTCTGAACCTTCATGGAGATATACTCGACGAGAAACAACAGAACATTCAACGGTTCCTTCCACAATACTACCAGAAGCAAATTGAGAAGTTTTTATACTTGAAGTCTTGGAATAATAAGTTGGCTCTTCATTCTTCACTTTCGTGTAAACCTTTTGGTTTGGAGAAAAGAGCTTCATGAATTTTTGGTTTTCCAACATATCTAAGTTTGCATGGTAGTAAGATTCAACTGAATGAATATTGGCTAGGTAGCCTGTATATTCAAAAGCAAAAGCATTGTATTCTACCGCCAAATCACGCAAGATATAGCGCAATTTTTGTGGGTATTCTTTCTTGGCTTCTTCTTCAATTTTTTCAATCAACCAAGGAGTATCCACAATAAAGACATCTGTGGACATGTTGTAGACTTCATCAGGATCCTTGCCATCAAAAAGTCTTTGCTCTGTAACATGGTCTGTTTCATCAATTTCTAAAACAGCGTTAACCTCTGAAATGTCTTTAGGTTGTAATTTTTTATAAACCACTGTAATCGGACGATCAATGGTATTATGAAGGTGGAAAATTTGGTTGAGGTCAATATTCATCAAAACATCACAGTTTAAAGCAACTGTTTGGTTCGAACCAGACCGTTTCAAATAGGTCAATAATTGTTGGTAGTATTCTGGCCCTACCGTTGTATTTTCAACTGGAGTATTATAGATTCCGAGGTAATAGTGGCTCAATAAAGTAGACAAGCCCCACTCACGACCTGAACGAATATGGTCAAAGACCGAACTAATATTTTCTTGTTGGAAAATTCCAAAAACACTGCGAATACCAGCATTCGCAAGACTAGACAATGGGAAGTCAATCAAGCGGTATTTCCCATCAAACGGTAGGGATGCTACCGGACGATGGCTGGTCAAAGTGGACATATCATGATACCCAACTGTATTTCCTAAAATGGCTGAATATTTATCAATCTTCATCTGTTGCTACCCCCACTTTTTCATTGTAACCGACAACTTGTACTTCCTCTGTTCCATCAATCACGACACCTTCTGCAATGACTGCGCCTTCTCCGATAATCGCGCGTTTCACAACAGCTCCTTTACCGATAATGGCATTGCTCATCACGACAGCATCTTCGACAACTGCTCCTTCACGAACTTGAGCTTCTGTTGATAAGATGGAGTGTTTGACTGTACCGTCTACCGAACAACCGTCGACGACAAGAGAATCTTCGATGTGGCCATGTTCCCCAAAGAAGTTCGGTGGAGAAATGAGGTTGCGTGAATAGATTTTCCAGTGACGATCGCGACTATCCAAGGCATTATTCGGATCGATATATTCCATATTGGCTTCCCAAAGAGACTCAATCGTACCAACGTCTTTCCAATAACCATTGAATTCATAAGCATAAACACTTTCGCCTGATTCTAGATAAGTTGGAATGACATTTTTACCGAAGTCTGACATATCGATATCGCTCTTTTCAGCAGCAACCAACATATTGCGGAGACGAGCCCAGTCAAAGATGTAAATCCCCATAGAAGCCTTGGTAGATTTTGGTTCAGCTGGTTTTTCTTCAAATTCAACAATCCGATTATTGGCATCGGTATTCATGATTCCAAAACGGCTTGCTTCCTTCAAAGGTACATCTAGGACGGCAACAGTCAAGCTCGCATTATTATCCTTGTGAGATTGAAGCATATCATCATAGTCCATCTTGTAGATATGGTCACCAGAAAGAATCAAGACATATTCAGGATTGATACTGTCGATATAGTCGATGTTTTGGAGGATGGCATGACTAGTTCCTTCGAACCACCGATTTCCTTCACTAGCTGAATAAGGTTGGAGAATAGACACTCCTGTGTTGATTCCATCCAAGCCCCAGCTTGAACCATTTCCAATATGACTATTGAGGGCAAGTGGCTGGTACTGTGTAATCACACCAACATTGTGAATTCCTGAGTTGGCGCAGTTTGATAGCGCAAAATCGATAATCCGATAGCGCCCACCAAATTGAACCGCAGGTTTTGCGATGTTTTTGGTTAATTTTCCAAGACGTGTTCCTTGCCCACCGGCAAGAATTAAAGCGAGCATTTCATTCTTCATTGACTACTTCCTCTTTTTAAAGCTTGGACTCCCATAGAGTCAACCGATCGTCATTTCTTATCTGATGTTTTAGATTTTGTCTTACGCACCTTGCGTTTTACCTTCCAAATGCTAGCTCCTAAAGCCGGCAAGGTAAAGGTCAAGGTTTGTTCATAATCCTTCCACAGTCCCTCTTGAGACTGAACTGTTGGATTGTGCTCTTTCCAGACACCTCCCCATTCTTCTAATTCTGTATTCCAAATTTCTTCATAGACCGCTGATACAGGCACACCAATCGTAAAGTCCTTGCGTTCTACTGGTGCCATATTGAAGACGCATACCAGAAGATCACCTTTACGATTCTTCCGGACCATAGACAAGACGCTTTGATCCCGGTTATCTGCATCAATAATCTCTAAGCCTTCAAAGCTATCATCAATCTCCCACAATTCCTTGTGTTCTTTGTAGAAATGATTAAGCTGGGAAGTGAAACGACGCATCTTAGCATTCATTTCGTCCTCTAGATTGCCCCATTCCAGTTGCTCTTCAGACTTCCATTCCAAAAACTGACCAAATTCTGAACCCATAAAGAGTAGTTTCTTACCAGGGTGGCAGATCTGATAGGTCAAGAGGTTACGAAGTCCAGCAAATTGATTGTAGCGATCTCCCCACATCTTGTGCATCAAACTCTTCTTGCCATGCACTACTTCATCATGTGAAAACGGAAGAAGGAAATTTTCAGAAAATGCATACATGTAGCTAAAAGTCACCAGATTGAAATCAAATTTCCTGTAGACCGGGTCTTCCTCATAGAATCGGAGAATATCATTCATCCAACCCATATTCCATTTATAGTCAAAACCAAGACCACCTTCTTCTTCAGGGCCTGTGATCTTTTGACCAGCAGAACTTTCTTCAGCAATCATCATGACATCTGGATGATCGTTTTTTATAATCGCGTTCAAACGTCTAAGGAAATGAACGCCCTCATAATTGAGGTTTCCTCCATCAATATTTGGAGTCCATGGACCGCTATCATAATCGAGATAGAGCATATTGCTCACAGCATCGACCCGAATTCCATCTAAATGATAGGTTTCAATCCAAAACTTCAAACTAGAAATCAAGAAAGACTGTACTTGATTCTTTCCTAAATCGAAGTTCAAAGCCCCCCAACCATAGTTATGAGCCCGATGTTCATCCTGGTATTCAAAGGTTGGTGTTCCATCATAATATGCCAAAGCATCATCATTAATGATGAAATGGCCAGGCACCCAATCCACGATCACTCCGATATTGTTGAGGTGACATTCTTCCACGAAGTCTTGAAATTCTTCTGGGCTACCATAAGTCTGCTCGAGGGCAAAATAGCCCATGAGCTGATACCCCCAGCTCAGTCCCAATGGATGGGCCATCACTGGCATAAATTCTACGTGGGTGTAGTTCATCTCAACCAAATAAGGGATGAGTTCTTCTTTTAGTTGTTTGAAAGTATAAGAACTGTGATCCTCATTTCGTTTCCACGATCCTGCGTGAGCCTCATAGATATTAACAGGTCGTTCCTTAAAACCAAATTTCTTTCGGCGTGCTCTCCAAAGACCGTCTTTCCAGTTCTTTTCCGGAATGGTCTTAATGATAGACCCTGTATTGGGGCGTTTTTCCATCCATAACGCTAGGGGATCAATTTTTTGAACCTGATGACCATTATGTCGTGTCACCAAATATTTGTATATATCTCCCTCTTTTGCATCTGAACAGAAGACTTCCCAGACGCCTCCTTCATTACGAACCATTGGAATTTTCCGGGCTTCCCAATCAGTAAAGTCACCAATCAGATCGACCGCCTGGGCATTGGGAGCCCAAACACGGAAAGTATACCCTTCTTGTTCTCCCCTTGTTTCCTTGTGAGCACCTAAATACTCTTGAAGCTGGAAATTATCCCCTCTTCCAAATGTCCATAAATCTGTGCTTCTATCCATATACTCACCTCTTTTACCTTCTGAAAGCGTTTTCTATTTGTTTTTATTTTACTATAAAATCACTTAATTTTCAAGTTGATTCCTGTAAAATCATGTAAAATTATCAGGAAAAATTTTTTCATTTTCTTTCCTGAACCTTTTCTATCCTTCCTTGGTCATCCTCTTCATCTTACTTACGATTATACTATATATCTTAGTAAAATTAAACAAGAAACCGAACATTTCTGTTTAAAAAATTATCACTAACTAGTTGATTGCAAACAAACACAAACATTTGCACTAGTGAGCATGAAAAAAATTCACAAAAAAGACTAAGACAGATTTGTCTTAGTCTTATTCGACTCTTAGTCTACATTCACATATTCTTTTGAAAGTTCAAGAACTTCTTCCATTGTTGAACATTCAGTAAGAGCACGGTTAGCGTATTCTTTCATCTTAGCTGTGTCCAATTTCTTCATCAAGCTACGTGTACGAAGTACTGAAGTAGCTGACATGGAGAACTCATCCAAGCCCATTCCGACAAGAAGCGGAACAGCTGTTTGGTCACCAGCCATTTCACCACACATACCGGCCCATTTACCTTCTGCGTGAGCCGCCTTGATCACGTTATTGATCAAACGAAGGATTGATGGGTTATATGGTTGGTAAAGGTATGAAACTTGTTCGTTCATACGGTCAGCAGCCATTGTGTATTGGATAAGGTCATTTGTACCAATTGAGAAGAAATCAACCTCTTTGGCAAATTGGTCAGCAAGCATAGCCGCAGCTGGGATTTCAATCATGATACCTACTTGGATATCATCTGCAACTGCAACACCTTCAGCAACCAATTTTGCTTTCTCTTCTTCAAGAATACCTTTAGCTGTACGGAATTCTTTCAACAAAGCAACCATTGGGAACATGATCCGTAATTTACCGTGAACAGATGCACGAAGCAAAGCACGCAATTGTGTACGGAACATTTGATTACCAGTTTCAGAGATAGAGATACGCAAAGCACGGTAACCCAAGAATGGGTTCATTTCTTTAGGAAGATCGAAGTAAGGAAGTTCTTTATCCCCACCGATATCCATTGTACGAACGACAACAGGTTTACCGTTCATACCTTCAAGAACTGCTTTGTATGCTTCGTATTGATCATCTTCTGTTGGGAAGTCTTGAGAATCCATGTACAAGAATTCAGTCCGGTAGAGACCAACTGCTTCTGCACCATTTGCGTTGACCCCTTCAACATCTTTAGGAGTACCAATGTTAGCAGCCAATTCGAAGTGTTTGCCATCAGCTGTTACCGTTTGAGCATCTTTAAGGAGAGCCCATTCAGCTTTTTGTTTCGCATAAGCTTCACCAGCTGCTTTGAAGGCTGCAATTTGTTCTTCAGTTGGGTTGATGACCACTTCACCAGTGATCCCTGAAACAGCCAAAACATCACCGTCTTTGACAAGTTCTGTGATATTATTTGTACCAAGAACAGCTGCGATTTCAAGTGTACGCGCCATGATAGCTGAGTGACTGGTACGTCCACCGATGTTAGTAACAAAGGCTTTTACGTACTTTTTGTTCAACTGAGCTGTATCAGATGGTGTCAAGTCATGCGCCACCACGATTGCTTCTTCATTGATAGAAGCAGGGTTTGGCAATTTCTTACCAAGCAAGTTGGCAAGCACACGTTTGGTAACGTCGCGAATGTCTGCTGCACGTTCTTGCATGTAAGGATTGTCTTCCATTCCTTCAAAGATTGCAATGAACATGTCAGTGACTTCTTTCAAGCCAGCCTCTGCATTGATTTTTTTCGTACGAATCGTTTCTTTGATCTGACCAATCATTTCAGGGTCAGCGAGAACCATCATATGCGCATCAAAAACTTGCGCTGCTTCTTCACCAAGGCTTGCTACTGCATTCTCCCGAATAAGAGAAAGCTCGTTTTGTGAAGCTTCAAGAGCTGCATCCAAACGAGCTTCTTCTGCACTTGTATCTTCGACTGAAACAGTCTCAAATGATAAGTCTGGTTGAATGAGCAAATATGCCTTAGCAACGGCAACACCGTCAGATGCTGCAATTCCTTTTAGCATTTTTGTCATATTTTAAGCCAATCCTTCTTTAGTCATTGTTTCTGAGATAGCTGCGATCGCATCATCAGCGTCAGCACCTTCTGCAGAGATCACAACGTCAGCACCTTGACCAACACCAAGGCTCATAACACCCATGATTGATTTCAAGTTAACTGATTTACCTTTGTATTCAAGAGTGATGTCTGATGCAAATTTGCTAGCAGTTTGAACCAACAAAGTTGCTGGACGTGCGTGGATACCTGTTTCTGCCACGATGTGGAAATCTTTAGAAGCCATAATTGGACTCTCCTTTTTAAAAATAGTTTTTGAGTTACCTTTTGATAACCCTTACAATTTGGTATTATATCATCTTTTGAAATTTTTTTCAAGATTTTTATCACTGACTTACAGAAAAAGACTGCGAAAAATCCCAATTTAGATACATTCTAAGAAGCTACTGAAGAACGGAGAAAATATCTTTTCAATTTTCTACTATATTATAAGTAACATTTTCCTCCGCTTTCAAATAAAAAGAAGCAACTGTACCACAGGATATTGATTCACCAAAAAATTATAACTAATTAAAGATGCTTTAAAGCCTATTCCTATCCCATTTCTTGGAATTTCTCAATTTCCGTCCACCACAATATATTGTGTTTTAAAAACCCCAATTCATTTCTTTGCACAATATTTAGTTTTATTTTGTTGACAAGTTGCAGGATTTTGTTTATACTGTTTACAGATTTATATTTTGATAGGAGAACGGAAAAAGAAATGGTAACCATTTATTCAAAAAATAATTGTGTTCAGTGCAAAATGACCAAACGATTCCTCGATAGTAATCACGTGGAATACCGCGAAATTAACTTAGATGAACAGCCAGAATTTGTAGAACATGTTAAAAACCTTGGCTTCAATGCAGCTCCAGTTATTCAAACACCGGATGAAGTATTTTCTGGTTTTCAACCAGCTAAGTTGAAGAAACTTTCTTAATAAACGCAGTATTTTGCTGAAATAGGGGTCTAGCGTTAGCAACCTAACACTAGACTTTTTACTTGTAAAGAGAGGACTTCTCCTCTTCATTTTTTTGAACTAGAAAAGGATTATTATGGGATTAAAATCTCTCGAAGATGTGACGTATTTTCGTCTTAACAATGAAATCAACCGTCCAGTAAACGGCCAAATCATGCTTCATAAAGACAAAGAAGCTTTGGATGCCTTCTTTAAAGAAAATGTAGTGCCAAATACTTTGGCCTTTGATTCAATCACTGACAAGATTCAGTACCTTCTAGAGCATAATTACATTGAAAGAGCTTTTATCGAGAAGTACCGTCCAGAATTTTTGGAAGAATTGGTCCAATTTATCAAAGACCAACACTTCCAATTCAAGTCCTTCATGGCAGCTTATAAATTTTATAACCAGTACGCTTTGAAAACTAATGATGGGGATGCTTACCTTGAAAGCATGGAAGACCGGGTCTTCTTTAATGCTCTCTACTTCGCTGATGGAAATGAAGCCATTGCCAAAGATATCGCAAATGAAATCATCCACCAACGCTACCAGCCTGCTACGCCTTCTTTCTTAAATGCAGGTCGTGCACGTCGTGGTGAATTGGTGTCATGTTTCTTGATCCAGGTAACAGATGATATGAACTCCATTGGACGTTCTATCAACTCAGCTCTTCAACTTTCACGTATCGGTGGTGGTGTGGGAATTTCCCTCAGCAACCTTCGTGAAGGTGGTGCACCCATCAAGGGCTATGAAGGTGCTGCTTCAGGTGTCGTTCCAGTTATGAAGTTGTTTGAAGATAGCTTCTCTTACTCTAACCAATTAGGTCAACGTCAAGGTGCCGGAGTTGTTTACCTCAACGTATTTCACCCAGACATCATCGCCTTCCTTTCAACTAAAAAAGAAAATGCCGATGAAAAAGTTCGTGTTAAGACGCTTTCACTAGGCGTCGTCGTTCCAGACAAATTCTATGAATTGGCACGTAAAAATGAAGAGATGTACCTCTTCAGCCCATACTCTGTCGAACGCGAATACGGTGTGCCGTTCAACTACATCGACATTACTGAAAAATATGACGAATTAGTAGCAAATCCGAATATCCGCAAGACAAAGATCAAGGCGCGTGATTTGGAAACTGAAATTTCTAAATTGCAACAAGAATCCGGTTATCCATATGTCGTCAATATTGATACAGCTAACCGCGCAAATCCTGTTGATGGGAAAATCATCATGAGTAACTTGTGTTCAGAGATCCTACAGGTTCAAGAACCAAGCTTGATCAACGATGCTCAAGAATTTGTCCAAATGGGAACCGACGTCTCATGTAACCTTGGTTCAACCAACGTAGTTAACATGATGACGTCACCTGATTTTGGTCGTTCGATTCGTGCCATGGTGCGTGCTTTAACCTTCGTTACAGATAGCTCCCATATCGTGGCCGTCCCAACTATTGATCATGGTAATAAACAAGCCCATACCTTTGGTCTTGGAGCTATGGGACTTCACAGCTACCTTGCGCAACAATTGATTGAATACGGATCACCGGAGTCTGTTGAGTTTACAAGTATCTACTTCATGCTCATGAACTACTGGACTCTCGTAGAATCAAACAACATCGCGCGTGAACGAGGCGTTACCTTCCACAACTTTGAAAAATCAGACTATGCTAACGGCACTTACTTTGATAAGTATGTGACTGGAGAGTTTGTTCCAAAATCCGATCGTGTCAAAGAATTGTTCAAAGATATCTTTATTCCTAGCGCTGCTGACTGGGCAGAACTGCGTGCTAAAGTTCAAGCAGATGGTCTTTACCACCAAAACCGCTTGGCTGTCGCACCAAATGGATCTATCAGCTACATCAATGATGTCTCTGCTTCTATCCACCCAATCACACAACGGATTGAAGAACGCCAAGAGAAGAAAATCGGTAAGATCTACTACCCTGCAGCAGGATTGTCAACAGAAACGATTCCTTACTACACTTCTGCCTACGACATGGATATGCGAAAAGTCATCGATGTCTATGCTGCCGCTACTGAGCATGTAGACCAAGGTCTTTCACTGACTCTCTTTATGCGCAGCGATATTCCAAAGGGTCTTTACGAATGGAAAACCGAAAACAAACAAACCACTCGTGACTTGTCTATCCTTCGCAACTACGCCTTTAACAAGGGAATCAAGTCTATCTACTACGTTCGCACCTTTACAGATGATGGTGGAGAAGTTGGTGCCAACCAATGTGAAAGCTGTGTCATCTAATCCGCTATCCTAGATAGCTATCAAAAGTCGGTTCGCCGACTTTTTGTGCGGTATTCTATCAATTTATGGTAGAATAGTAACGATTGAATGAATAGAAAAAGAAAGTGATGCAAATGGAAACATACTACAAAGCCATTAACTGGAATGCTATCGAAGATGTCATCGATAAATCGACCTGGGAAAAACTAACCGAGCAATTCTGGTTGGATACGCGTATCCCTTTGTCAAACGACTTGGATGACTGGAGAAAGTTATCTAATAAGGAAAAAGACCTCGTTGGTAAAGTCTTTGGTGGATTGACTCTGTTGGATACCATGCAATCTGAAACAGGTGTTCAAGCTCTTCGTGCAGATATTCGTACTCCCCACGAAGAAGCTGTCTTTAACAACATCCAATTCATGGAATCAGTCCATGCTAAGTCATACTCTTCTATCTTTTCGACCTTGAATACCAAGTCAGAAATCGAAGAGATTTTCGAATGGACCAACACCAATCCATATCTTCAAAGAAAAGCTGAGATTGTCAACGAAATCTACCTCAATGGGACTCCTCTTGAAAAGAAAGTCGCCAGCGTCTTCCTTGAAACCTTCCTCTTCTACTCTGGTTTCTTCACACCTCTCTACTATCTTGGGAACAACAAGTTAGCTAACGTGGCTGAGATTATCAAGTTGATCATTCGAGACGAATCTGTTCACGGAACCTATATCGGCTACAAGTTCCAACTTGGATTTAACGAATTACCAGAAGACGAGCAAGAAAAACTCAAAGAGTGGATGTACGACCTGCTCTACACCCTCTATGAGAATGAAGAAGGCTACACAGAGAGCCTCTATGACGGTGTGGGCTGGACAGAGGAGGTCAAGACCTTCCTTCGTTATAACGCCAATAAAGCCCTCATGAACTTGGGACAAGATCCGCTCTTCCCTGACTCAGCAGATGATGTCAACCCAATCGTCATGAACGGAATCTCAACCGGAACCTCCAACCACGACTTCTTCTCTCAAGTCGGAAATGGTTACCTTCTCGGTGAAGTAGAAGCCATGCAGGATGATGATTACAATTACGGATTATAAGAAGAAAAACCTTTCCAGACGGAGAGGTTTTTTGTTGCAATCTTTTACTGATTGGATCTGCTTCTTATTTGAAAAAAGAGGCTGGGACAAAAGTCCTAGCCTCTTCTTGTCTTTGGATTGTCGAGCAAGACGCAGTGGTTGAGTGGGCTCTACTACACTGATTTCATCAGCCTTTACAGCCCTACTCAACTGTGCGGAGGTGGGACGACGAAATCGAATTCTAACAAATTACAGATTTCTGTCCCACTCTCTCCTATTATTACAATTTACCTGCTACTGCATCCAACAATTCTTGGATTTTCGCTTGGTTGCTTCCCCCTGCCATGGCCATGTCTGGTTTACCACCGCCACGTCCATCAACGATTGGAGCCAATTCTTTAATCACATTACCTGCGTGGACCTCTTTTGTCTTGCTGGCTACAAGGACGTTCACTTTGTCACCGATGGCTGCAACAAGGACAAGCACATCAGAGTAGTCTTTTTGTTTCCAGTTATCCGCGAAGGTACGAAGAGCACCTGCATCTGATACAGAAACTTGGCTTGCGATAAAGCTGTGACCATTTGCTTCTTGAACATTCTTGAAGACATCACCTGCTGCTGCAGCCGCTGCTTTTTCCTTCAATTCTGCATTTTCTTTTTGCAATTGACGGAGTTGCTCTTGAAGGCCTTCCACCTTGTGAGGGACTTCTTTGAGTTGAGGGGCTTTTAAGGTTGTTGCGACTGCTTTCAGAGCATCTTCTTGATCACGATAAGCTTCAAAGGCCTCCTTACCAGTCACTGCCAAGATACGACGAGTTCCTGATCCGATCCCTTCTTCTTTGACAATCTTGAAGAGACCGATTTCAGAAGTATTGCCTACATGGGTACCACCACAGAGTTCCACTGAGTAGTCACCGATGGTGACAACACGGACTTCTTTACCGTATTTCTCACCAAAGAGGGCCATTGCTCCCATTTCTTTAGCTGTATCGATATCCGTTTCAATTGTCTTGATTGCAATAGCTTCCCATATTTTTTCATTGACTTGTTGCTCAATAGCGCGTAATTCTGCAGGCGTTACGGCTTGGAAGTGGGTAAAGTCAAAGCGAAGGAATTCTACTTCGTTGAGAGATCCTGCTTGGGTTGCGTGGTTACCAAGAATATTGTGAAGAGCCGCATGGAGCAAGTGAGTTGCTGTATGGTTCTTCATAACACGATGACGACGATTGGTATCGATAGCCAAGGTGTATTCTTGGTTCAAGGAAAGTGGTGCCAATACTTCAACGGTATGGAGTGGTTGACCATTTGGTGCTTTTTGAACATCTGTTACATTCGCTACGACATTTCCTGCCGCATCCAAGATTTGACCGTGGTCAGCTACTTGTCCACCCATTTCAGCGTAGAAAGGAGTTTCAGCAAAGATGAGAGATGCAGTTCCTTCTGAAACAGCTTCTACTTCTGTATTGTCCGCTACGATAGCTACCAACTTAGAAGACAATTGGCTAGCATTATAGTTAAAGTGACTTTCAACTGTAATGTTTTGAAGAGTTTCATTTTGCATGCCCATAGATCCACCTTTAACAGCTGATGCACGCGCACGTTCTTGTTGTTCCTTCATAGCTGCTTCAAAACCATTACGATCGATAGTCATACCAGCTTCTTCAGCAATTTCTTCTGTCAATTCAACTGGGAATCCATAAGTATCATAAAGTTTGAAGACGTCTTGTCCATCGATAACTGATTGACCTTTGGCCTTCAAGTCAGCTACGATACCTTGAGCAAAGTGTTGACCTGAGTGAAGGGTACGAGCAAATGACTCTTCTTCGCTCTTAACGATTTTTTCAATAAAGTCACGTTTTTCAAGCACTTCTGGGTAATAGCTTTCCATGATTTTTCCAACAGTTGGAACCAATTTGTAAAGGAAAGGTTCATTGATACCCAATTTTTGGCCATGCATAGAAGCACGACGGAGGAGACGACGAAGGACATAGCCACGTCCTTCATTTCCTGGAAGAGCCCCATCACCGATCGCAAATGAAAGCGAACGGATGTGGTCAGCAATGACCTTGAAGCTCATGTTGTCGCCATCTGGATCGTAGGTTTTACCAGACATCTTTTCAACTTCACGGATGATCGGCATGAAGAGGTCTGTTTCAAAGTTGGTCTTAGCCCCTTGAATGACAGCTACCAAACGCTCTAAACCAGCGCCCGTATCAATGTTCTTGTGTGGCAATTCCTTGTATTCACTACGAGGTACAGCAGGATCTGCGTTAAATTGGGACAAGACAATGTTCCAGATTTCAATGTAACGGTCGTTTTCGATATCTTCTGCAAGCAGACGAAGACCAATATTTTCAGGGTCAAAGGCTTCTCCACGGTCAAAGAAGATTTCTGTATCTGGTCCAGAAGGTCCCGCACCGATTTCCCAGAAGTTGTCTTCGATTGGGATCAAGTGACTTGGATCTACACCAACAGCGATCCAACGGTTGTATGAATCCTTATCGTCAGGGTAATAGGTCATGTAAAGTTTGTCTTTAGGGAAATCAAACCATTCCGGACTTGTCAAAAGCTCATAAGCCCACGTAATGGCTTCATCACGAAAGTAATCTCCGATGGAGAAGTTCCCCAACATTTCAAACATAGTATGGTGACGAGCAGTCTTCCCTACGTTTTCGATATCATTGGTACGAATAGCCTTTTGAGCATTGGTAATCCGTGGATTTTCGGGTTTGATGGTTCCATCAAAGTATTTCTTAAGAGTTGCAACCCCTGAGTTGATCCATAAAAGGGTTGGATCGTTAACTGGAACTAAGCTAACAGATGGCTCTACAGAATGTCCCTTGCTTGCCCAGAAATCAAGCCACATTTGGCGAATTTGTGCACTAGATAGTTGTTTCATATTTATCTCCTTATTTTTTTAAGATTAATTTGCGCCAGCTTCTAACATTTCGACATAATCGATAGCGACACACAGTGAAATGACTAAATCAGCGTATTCATCCTCATAAACCGATACTTGGTAAGTTGAGGTAAGGTGAAAGAGTTCTTTGCTAATCTCAGCAACAATTTGATCCCGATCATCCAACAATTTGAAATCCAGGTCCCAGATATTTCCTTGAACCCGCAGTCCCAAATCTTCAATGTCGTATTTGTCTCTCAAAAGCGTAAGCTTTTTAGTGATAAAAAAGCGATCCCCATTTTTCAAGCTAACCTCAAATTTTGAAAGAAGGGTGAATGGCTTTTTCGTGATCTGACTGACTTCTTGCCCCTCATTATCATAGATGGTAAAAGTTTTAGGAACTTTAAAAAAGGATCCCTCAACCTGGTATTCAATATTTCCTAACTCATCCTTGATATCGAAGCGTTCACCACCCAATCGAAATTTTTGTTTCACTTGATAGGTTCTCATTTTCTATCTCCTTTGAAAAGACGCTAACAGGCATGCATAAACAAAAGACAAGCCACCAAACGAAGGGCGAAAAACCGCGGTACCACCTTCATTCAATGAACTTGTCATTCTTCATTTTGTATGCAATTGTCTCAGCCGAGTAGCAAAATCATTTCTCTTCCATGGCTCGCACCCCCGCCACTTCTCTGATTCCGAGTAACAATGATTTATTCTCAACTATTTCATTATACAAGTTCCAAAAGGAACCGTCAACTATTTTTTAGATGATGAGCTGCTATCGCTCGTTTGGACACCGATATTTTGCAAATATTGGTTAAAGGTTGACTTGAAGGCATCATCTTTGACCTTGATATTGGCATCGGTCATCGCTTTGGCAATAATGCTACGGATGAAGTTAGTATCTTGCTTACGACCTTCGACAATGATTTCTTTCAAGCGTTTTTCGTATTTCTTCCAGTCAGAACCTTTTTCATTCTTCTTGTTTAATTTCACAATATAGTAGCTAGCAGAATAGTTTTGGCCTGCTGATACGGTGATCACATCTGAAATGCCATTTTCATCCAACTTAAAGGCAGCTTCTTTGACTTGAGATGGAATATCTGCTGTTCCTGAGTCGAACTTGACTTCGCCACCTTTGTCTTTTGTAGCAGTATCTGTTGAATTTTCTTTGGCAATTTGAGCAAAGTCTGCACCTTCAGCTTTAGCCGCTTCCAACACTTCTTTTGCTTTATCTTCAGAATCCAACTTAATAATTTGTGCTGTTACTTCTGGTGTGTAAGATTCAAAAGCCGCCTTGTAGTCTGAATCTTTGATATCTTTCTTAGCAGCTTGGTTGACTGCATATTCCAACAACATATTGCTACGGATTTGTTTCTTCGCTGTTTCTTCCGTCAAGCCTTGTTGTGCCAAGTAAGCATCGAATTGGTTCCCCAATTGTTTCTTTTGTTTAGCCAATTCTTTATCGACTTCTTTATCAGAAACTTTTGATCCATATTCTTTTTCAAAGACCTTATTGATGGTCATTTGGAAAAGAACTTGTTGAGCTCCTTGGTTGTTCTTGATTTCATCGTAGAAATCAGAAACTGTAATCGTGTCCCCTTTCATGGTCACGATATCTTTGTTTGTGCCATTGGCACATGCTGCTAGTGTTACGACTGATAGCAAGGTCACAGCACCTGCTACAAGTTTTTTCTTCATGAAATTTCTCCGTTCCTTTTTTAAACTTCTTCTATTTTACCACAAATTAGAGAGAATACCTTAAATTTACCTAAAATGAGCCAGGCTCTGGCAAGGTAACTGTCTCTGCATTTTTTCGGATCATCAAGATGCCGTCACCAAGCGGCACCAAGCTAGCGGTCAAATCTGGATGATTGAGAGTTGCATCAAAGAGGTTCTGCAGACCTCGATAGATGGTTCGTTGTCCACGACGGACCTCCAGGATGTCTTTGGCAACATCTCCCCCTTGGAAAATATCATCTAGCACCACGATACCTCCAACTTCTAGAAGCTCTAGGATCCGTGGCAAAAAGACGATGTATTTAGACTTGGCTGAGTCCATAAAGACAAAGTCATAGGTCTCGGTTAAATCCTGTAAGACATCCACCGCATCTCCTTCCAGCAAGGTGATTTGCTTTCTCTGATCGAATTTAGCCAGATTTTCCTTGGCAAAACCGATCATTTCCTCGTTTCGATCAATGGTGGTAATTTGCGCATTGGGGGCATTTTCCGCCATCAAGAGGGCCGAAAAACCAATGGCCGTCCCAATTTCAAGGATTTTCTTTGGTTGTAGGCTTTGCAGAAGTAATCGAAAGTAAGCGACCGTCTCCTGCGGGATGATGGGAATATTTTCCTTGCGAGCGAATGCTTCTAATTCCTTGAGGGCACCAGCTACCGGTTTTTGACGGGTCCGCATAAAGTCAACGATCTCGTCTTTAACGACTGGCCGGCGCATATTGTGGTTGGCATTTTTACTATAAGACTCTACCATTTTATGCGAGTCCTAATTTTTCTACGAGGGCTTCAAATTCATTCAAACGACGTTCAAAGACTGCAAAAGCTGCGTCCAAATAGTCTTCTTTTTCCATATCCACACCTGCTTTGCGGATGACATTAAGTGGATAATCAGAGTTTCCAGCTTTCAGGTAATTGATATATTTATCACGGTCTTCTTGGGTTCCATGAACAATTTTTTCAGCTAGAGCTGAAGCTGCCGCAAAACCAGTTGAATATTGGAAAACGTAGTAGTTATAGTAGAAATGAGGAATGCGAGCCCATTCATATTGGATCTCAGGGTTGTCTTCTTTTGAAAGACCATAGTATTTCTCATTGAGATCTGCATAAAGGTTGTTCAAGAACTCACTCGTCAAAACAGTCCCTTCTTGGTCAGCCTTATGAATCGCATGCTCAAATTCAGCGAACTGAGTTTGACGGAAGACGGTTCCACGGAAACCATCTAAGAAATGGTTGAGGATGGCAAAGCGGGTTTGATCATCTTCTACTTCTTCCAAGAGACGTTCTGTCAAGATATTTTCATTGGTCGTAGAGGCAATTTCAGCAAGGAAAATAGAGTAGTCCCCATAGACGTAGGGTTGATTTTCACGGGTATAGCTCGAATGCATACTGTGACCAGTTTCGTGAACCAAGGTAAAGAGATTATCCAGTGTATCTTGCCAGTTCAACAACATGAAGGCATTGGTATCATAAGAACCACCTGAGTAGGCACCTGAGCGTTTTCCTTGGTTAACATGGACATCAATCCATCGTTCACTAAAGGCCCGTTTCACACGAGACAGATAATCCTCACCCAAAACAGCCAAGACTTCTTCTGCTTTTGCCAATGATTCTTCATAGCTAAACTTGTAGTCTGTATCTGATAATGGGGTATACATATCATACATCTTCAAGTCAGAGATTCCAAGAATTTTAGAACGCAACTGAATATAACGTTGCAAGAGTGGCAAGTGTTTGTTGACTGCGACTACCAAGCGTTCATAAACGCTTTCTGGCACAAAGTTTTCAGAAAGGGCTGCTTCACGAGCAGAAGAGAATTTGCGCACTTTGGCATTGAAGTTGTGAACTTTTACATTGGTTTGCAAGGTTTTAGCATAGGTATGTTGGTACTGTTCATAGACCTTGTAGAGCCCTTCATAAGCTTCTTTACGAACGGCACGATCTTTTGACTCTACCAAAGAAATATAGTTCCCATGTGTTAATTGAACTTCTTCACCCTTGTCATCATGCACAGTTGGAAAAACAATATCTGCATTGTCCAAAATTTCAAATGTTTCCCCACCAGCAGCAAAGATCTCACCAGCTCCTGCAAGTAATTCTTCCTCTTTTTGGGACAAGACATGTTCTTTTTTCTCTAGCAAACGATCAAAATAATGACCATATTGTTCCAAGGCTGGAACCTCACTCACAAAAGCTTTGTACTGCTCATCCGTAATGGCCATGAACTCAGGCTCATAGAAGGCAAAAGTTTCGCCTAACAAGCTATAAAGAGACATCCCTTTTGATTGGTATTCTTGGTATTTAGCCACTCGTGTATCTTGGTCATTTTTCATATGAGCATAAACGTAGACCTTTTCTAAACGACGGCTCAATTCCAAATAAGCTTCGGTGGTGTCTAACAAGCTTTGTGCCGAATCCAATAAATGACCAGCATAGTGGCTGGCTGCTTTCATATCCGCAGCTAAGCTGGCTGCTTCATCTTCCCAAGCTTGATCTGTCGCAAAAATCGTCGACAAATCCCATTGGTATTTTTCATCAATTTCATTACGTTGTTTTACCATTTCAATTCATCCTCCAAAGTACTATTTTAGCATATTTCAAAAACTGTTGCCATTATTGCGCTATACATTCTCAAACGTTTAAAAAACGCGTATTTTGTTAAAATATCGTTTTCGTCATTTTTCAATAATTGAAAAAAATCGTATTCAAAATCGTATTCATTGCCCGCACAATTGAGAGAACGAGCCCGAGGGCTTTTTTTATTGCCGTTATAATAGACAAACTCGATAATTGCCGTTATAAAAATAGTGTTTGGTGGGGAATTCCAACACAGAAAATTATCTTTTCTGCCACCTATAAAAGCAGGGAGAATAAAGAGTTTGAACCGGCTTTATTCCTTGCTCCTTGTAATAAGCGAGAAATTGCTGATAATAATCTTTGAGATTGCCCTCAATCTGAATCAAATGGTCTGAAACAATGGGACGACACATAGGATAAAAATAATCTAGATCTTTCTCAAGTAAATGGTGTCCCTGCAAATAGAGTTGCTCCTGTAACTTCATCCACCTTGGCTGACGGTAGAATAGTTGCTGCCTTACGTAAGATAAAAATTGCCGATCCAGGTCTACTGGTAGTTGCTGCAAGGGTTGCTTTAGATAAGGTGTCCGTAGCATTTCAAGCAAGGGCCCTTTCCCAAAAGAAAATACTTCTGTTTTATAATGCAGTCGTCCCCGTAAATCCTCATGAATGAGGTACTGCAACCGCACTTCTCTCTTTGCAAGATCCAATTCCCAAAGATGAAATCCACGATTCTGACTAAAATAAAGAAAACCAGCTTGTAAGTTGCTCAGTCTTTCCTTGAGCCACAGCTTTTTTCCCAGCAACCAATAAACCTGATAACCGTGGGCTCGATATGCATCGCTTCTCTCTTTTAATCGTTCCAAAGATAAGGGACTGCACTGCACCTCCAAAGCCAACTTCTTATCCACAACCAAAAGATCCGCAATTTGCTGAAACTCTGGCAAATAATATTCGACTTCTGTTCTAGCTTCCTTTGATCCCCAGTCATAAAGACTGGCTTTTAATTCCAGGTGTTCCATGCTCTCAGCTTCATGATGGTAGGGACACTGTTGTAATTCTACATGGGCAAAATGAGCCCGTAGCACCGTACCGTTTTTCAACCGCACTTCACTCTGACAAGCTAAGCAATAAAAGGGCCCTGCTGCCACAGGTGGGATCTCTTCCATACAGTTCCACCGCTTTTGATTTTTATCCACGGCAATAAACATAGGCCCACCTCCTCATCTATATCATTCGAAAAAAAATAAGAAAAAGGCTGGAAATTCCAACCTTTTCTTCCTTTTATTCTTCAGAATCTGAATCATCACTGTCGTCATCTGCAACAGGTGATTTACTCAATTCTTTCTGCATATCTTTCATCTCTTTACGAGTACTTTCCAACTCTTCTCGAGCATCTTTCAAGCTTTCGATCAGAGCTTCACGGTCTTCTTTAGGAACGACAGTGCTATCTGAACCTATGCTTTCCAAGCCTTCATTAAAGATTTCTTTTTGATTTTCCAATTCTTGCTTCAAGGCGCTAACAGTTGCATCGTATTGTTCTTTTGCAGAACCTGTCACAGAAGTACCTGCTTCTTCAGTAATAGAAACAGATTGATCCATTAATTTTGCAAACAGCTTTTTGAAGTCGCCAACTGTCTTTGCCTTACTGATGTCATCATCTGTCACAACACTTGAAGCAGATCCTTCTTCAGAATCTGTTGCCGTATTTTTACTTTTTGAAGTGCCAGAAGACTTACTGGTGACTTTTGAAGTTGTTTGACTATTGGAAGTTTCCTTCTTTGTTTCTTGCTTGTTTGAACAAGCAGCAAGCGAGACAAGAGTCAAAAGTGCGGCAGTCGATAAGATCATTTTTTTCATAAAATGGTCTCCTTTATTTTTATTTCACCTCATTCTATCATCGAATACTTTGATTGTCAAATTAATTACTAGTTCTTGATAATAGCAAAAATAATTGGACAAAACACGATGAAATCAGTGTTTCTGTCCAATTCCTCAGGAGCTAGTCGTACAATTCTAACAAATAAATTATTCTACATTGCCACCAAAAAGGCTGTGAGATCTTCCTTGGGGCATTTTTAAGGCAAAACTCAGAAGAAAGGCAAGACCAACAACTCCTGCTAAAAAGAAGCTCATGAGTTGGTAGCCACCTACTTCAATAAAGTGGGCTGCTATCGGTTGTAATAGAATCGTACCTAGGTAGCGTGCCCCCTGTACAATAGCCATAGCAAGAACCAAGTCTTTCCCCTTCACCTGTTGGGCAATAAAACGCAAGGATACCATAATCAAAACCATGCCCGTCGTATGCTTGGATAAGAGTGTCAGGAGTACTTTTAAGAAGACAGGACTTGGAAGAGCATAGACGGCATATTGAGCGAAAATAATCCCGATTGGAAGAGCGATCAAAACCCGTAAAGGCCAGTGGTCCATGAATCGATCGGAGAAAAAGATCAAAGGAGCTTCTACTACAACTGAGATAGCCACAACCGTAGAGGCAATATGAACCGGTAGACCACTATCCATGAGCAACTCAGGAATATAGGTGTGACCGATATTACCAACCCCTGAAGCCAAGCCAATCAGAATAATAAAGAAGAGATAAGGACCGTTGTGAAGAAGAGGCCAAATAGAAACGGGCTCTGTTTCCTTTTCTATAACTGTCTCTTTTTTCTTCATTCGAACGGCACTCAGACAGAAAATACTTAGGACAATAGTGATTAAAACAGTATAATAGACCGCTTGAGGGCTAAACTGATGATAAACCCAGCCAGCGATTTGTACTCCAACTGAGTAGCCAATCGTTCCCCAAACGCGAATCTTCCCAAAAGCGTATGGACTTTGCGTTGCAAAAACTTCCATCATGGGAGCTGTTCCATTCAAACAGACTAAAACGATTCCATAAAAAGCTGTCAGCCAAAAGAGATTGGGAGCCCAAAGAAAACCTAAAACTCCACCTATGATAATGCTCAGACTGAGGGTTGTCATTTTTACGATTCCAAATCGTTCATTGATATAGCCAAAGAAGGGTTGGGCTACCATGGATAAGAAAAAGGCAACCGATACTAAGGTCGACACTTGGGTGGCACTATAGTGTTTCCCCATCAAATAGACGGATATGAGGGTCGTAAAGAGAGATGTGGACATAAAATAAAAACTATAGAGCAACATATAAGCCGAATAAGAATTTCGGAATTTTTTCATATAAATCCTTTCTAAAAATATCGGAATGAGACAATGACAAAACCCAACTGACAATCAGTTAGGTTTTATTTTATTCTTTATTATAGCGCTTTTGAGCCTCTTTTTTGCGTCTCTCACGACTTTGTTTTTCAATCGAGAGAATGATGACAAGAATGAGAATCGGAATCAAAATCAGGAAGTGATCTAGCGAAAGCCATTTACTTTGCTTAGCAGCTGTCTTTTTCCCACTTGCTGTTTCTTTGACCAGTTCTGGCTTGGCTCCTTCTTCCACCTTCATGTCATCTCGGATTCCTTCAGACAAAGTATAGAGATCGTTATCCGCTGTCAAATACCCATCTTTTACTGCAAGGGTTGGTTCTTTAGCACCCTTTTTGACCGTTGCATAGAAGGGTTTTTCGAGTGTATAGGTCTTGCCGTCAATCTTCTGGACACCTGCATCCAACAATTTTTTATAGCCAAAATCTTTATAGGCTTTTTCGATCAAGGCATTCCCAAATGGATGACGGTAGTATTCCCCATCTTGGTCTGCCCAATCCCCAACTCCCATAATCACAGCAATTAAACGTTGATCACCCCGTTTAATCGTTGCGATGTAGTTAAAGGCTCCACGAGGGCTCGATCCGGTTTTTAAACCATCCACCCCTTTTAAGGCATACTTTGCTCCTGGCAATGAATAATTGTAGGTATCAAAGGTTTCCTCATACGGAGTTCCTTTTTTGACCGTGACTTGTGCTTGATTGGTATAGCTTAAGATATCTGGGTATTGGTTGATGAAATGATAGACCAAAATTCCCAAATCACGTGCAGTTGTCTGGTTGGCCGCATCATTAGGATAATTATTTACCTGATAGTAGCCTTGCAAGGTGGAGATGGCCGCCCCACTCGGGTTATTCCAGACCGTATTGGTCATCCCTAATTCCTTAGCCTTGGCATTCATTCGCTCGATAAAGGCGTCTGGATCATTGTTGGAAATGAGATTGGCCAACATGAGGGTCGATACATTTGAGGATGGAACCACTGTCATGGTGATTAACTCAGGAATTGTGTAGTCTACTCCAGCAACAATATTATTATTGGAGATCTCATAGATCTTTCCGATCGCTTGATCTGAAGCGGTCGCCTTGATCACTGTATCCTTACTGATCTTGCCATTTGCCATATCTTCAAACAAGAGATAGAGCGTCATGAGCTTACTCATGCTGGCCGGATCTCTGACTTCATCGATATTGTCTTTCCAAAGAACATTTCCCGTATTTCCGTCAATAATGAGCGAAGAGTGTGGACGGTTAATGGCTTGGACATGGTCATTTGGATACATCTTTTGCGCCATATCCACCAATTCATCCGCACTCGCTAGAATTGGCTGGCATAAGAGACTCAAAAGGAGGCAAATATGGATCAAATATTTTTTTATCATAAACTTTTCCTTTATTACAGACTAATCAGCTAGAGGCTGAAATAAGCTTCTAGCCCTCACGCCCTTTCCTCTTGTCTCCCAGTAGATGAAAAGAGCTAATCACAGCAGATAATTACTTGTATTGTACCATACTTTGAAGTATAAAAAAACCTATCACCCCTGCAAAATCAGCGATAGGTCCCTTCATTTAACGACTCAACAAGCTCAAGGCTTCCTTATCTGCAATAATGGTCACATTTGGATGTCCTTGAAGGGCACTAGCTGGCACTTTTTCTGTCCTTTCACCTTCTACCGTACCTTTGATCGCTTGGGCTTTCGATTCCCCATAGGCAAACAAGACAATTGATTTGGCAGCTAAGATATTGGCAATCCCCATCGAAATGGCTTGAGTTGGTACATCTTCTATCTTATCAAAGAAACGAGAATTGGCCTCAATCGTAGAGGCATCCAACTGAACTAGGTGTGTCTGACTATCAAAGGATGTTCCAGGCTCATTAAAACCGATATGCCCATTGCGCCCAATACCCAAGATTTGAAGGTCCACTGGATGGTCTTTGAGTATTTGGTTATAACGGATTACTTCCTGATCGGCAGATTCTTCTACACCTGATGGGAGGTAGCTTTCTTTAAATGGTTTGGCATCAAAGAGATGTTTCTCCATGAAATAACGATAAGATTGAGGATCATCTCCTGTTAACCCTACGTACTCATCTAAGTTAACACTGATTAGATTGGACAGATCCAAATCACTTTCACGAATTTGTTTATAAAACTCAAGGGGACTGCTACCTGTCGCAAGACCTAAGGTTTGAGCACCTTCCTTTAAGGATTCTTTCAATATATCAAAGGCAACTTTTCCACCCTCAATTTGGTCCTTTACTTCAATAATTTTCATTGGATAGACCTCCTGTTTCTCTATACTTTTATTATATGGTATAGACCAATTTTTGTCAAGTGAAACCGCTATCTTTTTCTGGCATTTTTTTCATTTTCAAGTCGATTCGTGATATAATGAAAGGTATGATTGTATCACTATTATTCATCATTTTTCTGATCGGACTCCTTGTCTTTCTCTTATCTTTTTTGATTCATCAAAGAAAGATTCTCAAGGTCCTGATCTTTTTGATGGGAATCTGCCTGATGCTCTTAGCTATCGGGACAGCCATCTATTTACTCACAAATTTATTATAAAAGGAGCGCAAATGAATACCAACGACTTTGACTTTGATTTGCCTGAAGAACTGATTGCCCAAACCCCTCTTGAAAAACGAGATGCCTCTAAACTCTTGATCCTGGATCGAAAAACAGGGCAATTCCAAGACCGTCATTTTGATGCCATTTTGGATGAATTGGAGCCAGGAGATGCTCTTGTCATGAACAATACGCGCGTACTACCTGCCCGTCTTCATGGAGTCAAACCAGAAACAGGTGGTCACGTCGAATTCCTTCTCCTTAAAAATACTCAAGATGACTGTTGGGAAGTCTTGGCAAAACCTGCAAAACGCTTAAAGGTAGGTGCCACAGTCAGCTTTGGAGATGGTCGTTTGACTGCAACTGTCGAAGAAGAATTGGAACACGGGGGCCGCATCGTTCGCTTCCACTATCAAGGGATCTTCTTAGAAGTTCTAGAAAGCCTTGGCGAAATGCCACTTCCTCCCTATATTCACGAAAAGCTTGCTGACCGCGAACGCTACCAAACCGTTTATGCTAAAGAAAACGGTTCTGCTGCAGCCCCAACAGCAGGACTTCATTTCACCCAAGAATTGCTCCAAAAGATTGAAGCAAAAGGGATCCACCTGGTCTATTTGACTCTGCATGTGGGCCTAGGAACCTTCCGTCCAGTATCAGTGGACAATCTCGAAGACCATGAGATGCACTCTGAATTTTACCAACTTTCAGAAGAGGCTGCTGCAACCCTTCGACAGGTAAAATCTGCAGGGAAGCGCATCGTAGCTGTTGGAACAACTTCTATCCGGACGCTTGAAACGATCGGAAATAAATTTGCAGGTGATATCCAAGCCGATTCTGGCTGGACCAATATTTTCATTAAACCGGGTTATGAATGGAAAGTCGTCGATGCCTTTTCGACCAACTTCCATCTTCCAAAATCAACTTTAGTCATGTTGGTTTCTGCCTTTGCTGGCCGTGAATTAACCTTAGAAGCATACCACCATGCTATTCAGGAACGGTACCGCTTCTTCAGTTTTGGGGATGCTATGTTCATCAAGTAAAGGAGTCTCTCATGAATAAAATTGAAAGCCGCCACCGCTTGATCCGCTCTATTATTTCTGAGCGTAGGATTCATACCCAACAAGAACTTCAAGAAGCCCTTGAAGCCAATGGGGTTCTCGTTACCCAATCCACCCTTTCACGGGATGTTAAATCCTTGAATCTAGTGAAAATTAACGAGGGGGATAGTTCCTACTATGCCATGAACACCATCGCTCCTTCCCGTTGGGAAAAGCGCCTGCGGATGTATATGGAAGATGCCTTAGTCATGTTGCGGCCCGTTCAAAACCAGGTCATTGTAAAAACTCTTCCAGGACTCGCTCAATCATTTGGAGCTATCTTAGATGCACTGGAACTCCAAGAAATCGTAGCCACCATCTGTGGAGATGATGTCTGTTTGATCATCTGCGAAGACAACCAAGGAGCTTTAGATTGTTTTGAAAAATTAAAAGAATTCACTCCCCCCTTCTTCTTTAGTAAATAAAAAGTTTGGAAACTAAGTTTCCAAACTTTTTATGTTGTCGCTAGGCGCTGAATGGCTTCTCGATAGATTTCCATCGCAGCGTAGAGATCGTCAATTTTTGCTCGTTCATTGGCCTGGTGCTCGGTCTGTTCTGCACCTGGGAAAAGAGCGCCGAAAGCTACACAGTTTTCCATAGTACGCGCAAATGTCGCACCACCAGAAGACATAGCTGGCGTCCTATCCCCAGTTTCTTCCTGATACACGGCCATCAAAGAGCTGACTAAAGAACTATCCAAAGGAACATATAAAGGAGCCAAATAATCAAACTCTTCATATTCCAACTGATAGCTAGCTGCAATTTCTTGCAAACGAGCCACTAAATTCTCCTTATCTGCTAGGACCGGAATTCGAATATCAATTCCGATTTCCGATTGCTCTTGATCGATCACAAGGGTCGCAAGATTGAAGGAAAGATCCCCACTTGGTTCATCTGTAATTTTTCCAAATAGAGCTTCTCCCGTTGCATCCTCACCAACAGCATCTGCAATAAAGAGCAAGGCTGGATGGGGTTGGATGAGGGACAGACTTTCCGCTAAACCAACAATAGCATTCACTCCTTCGGCTGCATCTTTAGAGTGCTTGGAAACACCCATAACCGTTACAGAATCTGCTGTTTGGCTATACTGAACCCCACTTTGATCCAAAACAGGAAGCAATTCTTCTAAACGATGACCTGCATAGGTCGCCTTATCTGGGACGACGTTGAGGGCCTGTCCAGCCTGTAAAGGAAGATCATCCCAACCTGGGCCATGCAATTTCACTTGTAACAAGCCTTTTTCAGCATAGGTTAAGGGGAAAGAGGAATCTGGTGCAAACCCAAGATCTGCTTGTTCTTCCATTTGATTGTAGCGGTTCATACAGCGCCACAAGGTTTCTTCATCCGTCCCAAAGATAAAGCGGATTCGTTTGGTAAACTGGATGCCATCATCCAGCAAACTCTTAACTGCATAGAGGGCAGCGAGTGAGGGCCCCTTATCATCCTGCACACCACGACCTACTAGATAGTCACCGACAACAGTCGCTTCAAAGGGTGGCGTTTGCCAATCTTTTAGATCACCGGCTGGAACAACATCCAAGTGACAAAGAACGGCCAGGAGTTCTTCCCCCTGACCGATCTCTGCATATCCATAGTATCCTTCAGGATCTATATAAGTTTGAAAACCTAATTCTTGAGCAAGCTCTAAGGTTTTTTCTAGGACATCTTGGATAGCTTGTCCAAACGGTGTTCCATTTTCCCCTTCATTTAATACAGAAGGGTAAGAAATGATGGTTTGAAGAGAGTTTAAAAACTGCTCTTTCACATCGTCCTTAATTCTTTTTTTCATGAAACACCTACTTTATTCTATTGCAAGAATGGAACCATAGTTCCGAGTAGAAGAAGGGCAATGGTGATCACAACAATCGCTACGACCAATTTACCCATGAATTTCCACCATGCACTTAAGTCAACACGTCCAAGAGCAAGAGCTCCCATTACGATACCTGAAGTTGGTGCGATCAAGTTCAAGACACCAGATGCAGATTGGTAAGCTGTGACAATCAAGCTACCTGGTACATTGACGAATTTACCAAGAGGTGCCATGATACCCATTGTTGCGCTGGCAAGACCAGATGATGATGGGATCAAGAATGACATTGGCAAGTAGAAAATGTAAGTCAAGACAATGAACAATTGAGATGAAAGACCTTTCAGTCCTTCTTCACCCCAGTGAAGAATTGTTGCAGTGATCATACCGTCGTTCATGATGACTTGGATACCACGTGCTACTGCTACGATAAGAGCAACACTCAAGAGGTCAGCTGCACCATTCATGAAGGATGAAATAATTTTATCTTCTTTCAAGCCATAAATGATACCAACAAGGATTCCCATGAAGGCAAAGAGCATAGCTGTTTGAGGGAAGTACCATGTACCAAGAGCATCTGTGTTACCGATCAATTGACCAAGCACTGGAACTTTATGGAGAGATTCGTTAAAGTTTTCAAAGAATTTAATTCCCAAATCTTTGAATGGGATAAATCCAGCAACCATGATGACGAATGTTGAAATGAAGACGAGCAAGACACGTTTTTGTTTCTTGTTCATTTGTGAAGGAATTTCTTCGCCACCTTCTACGTTGAAGTGTTTCAAATCTTCTTCACGAGTTGCATATGTAAGAGATGCTGTAGGATCTTTTTGGATCTTATCTGCATAACGGTATACATAGTAGGTGCTAAGTCCTGTCAAGACAAACCAGAAGATGACACGGAGCAAGAGACCTGAAGCACTTGAGATACCCGCAGTATCAGAAGCGATAACTGTCGCAAATGGGTTCAATGTTGACGCCAAACATCCGATTTGTGATCCTAAGAGAATAATGGCTACCCCTGTCAAGCTGTCAAAACCAACAGACATCATAACAGGTACGAGAAGTGGATAGAAGGCCATTGTTTCTTCACCCATCCCATAAGTTGTACCACCTAGGGCAAACAAAGGCATCAAGATCAAGATCAACATTTTTTCGCGACCTTTGTATTTACGAACGATAGAAGCAATCCCTACATCGAGGGTACCTGTTTCGTTCACAACTCCAAGGAAACCACCAACCATCAAGATGAAGAAAGCTACGTCAATCGCTGCATTGGTTGGTGCTTTACCAAGCATGGCATTGATTGGGGCCATCAAAACATCCCAAATCCCTTGAGGATTTTGTTTCACAGATTCATAACTACCTGCGATAATGGCACCAGCTTTATCAACTTTGTATTGACCAGCTGGAATGATCCAAGTTAACACTGCCATAATGGCAATGATGATCAACAACACGGAAAAAGATGAAGGCATCTTAAATCCTTTTTTCGTTTTTTCACTCATTTGTCTTCCTCCTAACGCAACAAAGTGTGAGTGAGATTTTACAAGAACATCTTGTAAAACGCTTACCGATAGGTTTATTCTATCATAATAAGTTTCAAAACACTAGTTTTTTCCTAATCTTTCATTAGTCTTTTTGAATAATTGTTCCACTTTCAGACTCAATCAAAGCGCCAAGGTTTTCAAGTGACGTAATAACTGCTTTTCCTTCTGGACGACCATTTACAAAGGCAATGGCAGCTTCCACTTTAGGAAGCATACTTCCTGGCGCAAATTGGTCTTGTTTGATATATTCTTCCAATTGAGCCACATTCACATGTTCCAATTTTGCTTGGTCTGGTTTGTTGTAGTTCACAAAGACATAATCGACACCAGTCAAGACGATGAAGAGGTCTGCTTCTACTAATTCAGCCAAACGTTGAGATGCGAAGTCTTTATCGATAACAGCTTCAACACCCGTCAAGCTACCATCTGCTTCTTTCACAACAGGGATACCGCCACCACCTGCAGCTACAACGACTTGACCATCGTTCAACAAAGTACGAATGGTATTGATTTCTTTGATATCCACTGGTTTTGGTGAAGCCACAACTTTACGCCAGCCACGACCAGCATCTTCTTTGAAGGTTGCACCTGATTTTTCAGCTTCTGCTTTTGCTTCTTCTTCTGAGTAGAATGGACCAATTGGTTTGCTGAGGTTAACAAAAGCTGGGTCGTTCTTATCCACAACGACTTGTGTCACAACAGAAGCCACATCTTTTTTAATTCCTTCTTCAAGAAGAGCATTTTGAAGAGCATTTTGAAGCCAGTAGCCAATGCTTCCTTCGGTCATAGCCACTAATGAATCAAGTGGGAAAGCTGGGTTCTTTTCAGAATTTGCAGCTAAGTGTTGAAGCAAGAGGTTACCTACTTGAGGACCATTTCCATGAGTGATGATCAAGTCATCCCCATTTTTGATTAATTTGACTAAGTGTTTAGCTGTTTCTACAAGTGCTTCTTGTTGAGCTTGTGCAGAAGGATCAGATGAGAGAATAGCATTTCCTCCCAAAGCAACGACGATTTTTCTTGACATACGTTTTCTCTTTCTATAAAAAATAGGAGCAGGACTAAAGCTAGCAGTCCAGCCCCTATAGCTGTTGGTATACGGTTAAAAAGTCTTAAACTTTTGGAATGTACAAGTTACCAAGAGTTGCTGCCATAACCGCTTTGATGGTATGCATACGGTTTTCAGCTTGGTCAAAGTGACGGGCATATTTGCTGCGGAACACTTCATCAGTAACTTCCATTTCTTCTACGCCGAATTTTTCAGCAACATCTTTACCATAAATTGTGTTTGTATCATGGAAAGCTGGCAAGCAGTGCAAGAAGATCAAGTCTTCATTATCAGCTTTCTTAACCAATTCCATGTTTACTTGGTAAGGTTTCAAAAGGGCAACGCGTTCTGCAAATTTGTCTTCTTCACCCATAGATACCCAAACGTCAGTGTAAAGTACGTCAGCACCTTTCACAGCTTCGTCAGCATCTTCAGTGATCAAGATATGAGCGCCACTTTCTTTTGCAAATCCTTCTGCCAATTCAACGATTTCTTTTTCTGGGAAGAGTTCTTTAGGTGAGAAGATGTGTACGTTCACACCAAGGATAGCACCTGTTACAAGAAGGCTGTTTGCAACGTTATTACGTCCATCACCACAGTAAACAAGTGTCAAACCTTCCAAACGTCCAAAGTTTTCTTGAACAGTCAAGTAGTCTGCAAGCATTTGTGTTGGGTGCCATTCGTCAGTCAACCCATTCCATACTGGAACACCTGAGAATTCTGCCAATTCTTCAACCATGCGTTGGCTGAAACCACGGAATTCAATACCGTCAAACATACGTCCAAGAACTTTAGCAGTATCTTCTGTAGATTCTTTTTTACCAAGTTGGATGTCGTTTGCACCAAGGTATTCTGGGTGAGCACCAAGGTCGATAGCTGCTGTAGTGAAGGCAGCACGAGTACGAGTTGAAGTTTTTTCAAACAAAAGCGCAATATTTTTACCAGCAAGATAGTGGTGTTCAATGTTGCGTTTTTTAAGGTCTTTCAAGTGAGCTGAAAGTCCGATGAGGTACTCTAACTCTGCGCGTGTAAAGTCTTTTTCTGCCAAGAAGCTACGTCCTTGGAACACTGAATTTGTCATTCTAATTATCTCCTATTTTCTTTTTAGTATTGATCAGTAAGAAGGAAGAGCTGATCTCCAGAGACCAGCTCTCGGTCTTCTCTATTAGATTTCTTCACGTTCAAATGGCATAGACATACAACGAGGTCCACCACGACCACGAACCAATTCACTTCCGCGGATCTTGATCAAACGAAGTCCGTATTCTTCTAATTTTTTGTTGGTAACAGTGTTACGGTCGTATACGACTACTACACCAGGTGCAATTGTAAGAGTATTAGATCCATCGTTCCATTGTTCACGAGCAGCAGCAACGGCATTGCCATTTCCACATGGAATAAGAGTCACTTTTTCCACACCAAGGTTTGCAGCTAATAATTCTGCCAAATCACCTTTTTCTTCAACAATCTTCAATGCTTCATTTTCATAGGTTACAGAGAAGACGCGAAGGTTGCCTTGAATTTCTGGGTGGATCGTGAATTTATCGTAGTCTACCATTGTGAATACTGTATCCAAGTGCATGAATTTACGGTTGTTCGCAAATTCGAAGGCCAATACTTTCTTGAAGCCAACGTTCTTCTTGAAGATGTTTACCAACAATTTTTCAATTGATGCAGCATCTGTACGTTGTGAGATACCAACTGCCAAGACATCTTTAGAAAGGACTAATTCGTCCCCACCTTCGATACGAGTATCTTCTTCACGGTTGTATACCAAATCTACATTACCACCATATACTGGATGATGTTTGAAGATGTATTTACCATACAAAGTTTCACGGTTACGTGTATCAGCATACATGTGGTTCAATGATACTGCATTCCCAATTGTAGCAAATGGGTCACGTGTGAAGTACAAGTTTGGCATTGGATCAATCGCAAATGGGTAGTCAGATTCAACAAGGTCTGTCAAGCCTTTATCAGCTTCTGGAATTTCTGGAAGCTCAGCTTTTTGGAAACCTGCCATTGTTTTTTCAACCAATTCTTGGTTGTCTTCAATACCACGAAGGATTTCGCGAATAGCATTTTTAGTTTGGCGTCCACGAATGTTTGCTTCATCAAGATATTCTTCGATGAACTGTTCGCGAATTTCTGGAGTAGTCAATGACTCAGCTGCTAATTTTTCAAGATAAAGTACTTCAACCCCTTCATTACGAAGCGCTTGAGCAAAATTATCGTGTTCTTTTTGAGCATCTTCCAAGAATGGAATATCATCAAAAAGAAGACGCTCTAGATAGTCAGGCATCAAGTTTTCCAACTCTTTACCTGGGCGGTGCAACATTACTTTTTTCAGTTTTCCAATTTCTGAGAAAACATGAATTGGTTTAGTTGACATCTGTCATCCTCCTTTTTATTCGAGCTTGTTCACAAGCTTTATTACAATTGTTATTATATCCTTTATTGTTACCGCTTTCATGAAGGATTCTGCTTTTTTAATGCAAAGAATTTGGCATTTTTTTGAATTCTTCCTATTTTTTAGTTAATATGAAGCGTTTTCTTTGCATATTTTGTCTTTTATATTACTTTTATGAATATATATTTTTTTGTAAAATATAAAAAAGATCAACAAAATTAGTTGATCTCTTCAAAACTTCTTAGAAAGTAAGCTGTATCTAGAAAGGTTAATTGTTTTCTCTCATACTGTATCTTATGAGAATCGATGAGTTTCTTTAAAACTTGATTGACGGTTTCTCGGGTTGTGGCCGCTAATTTGGCCATTTCCTTCATACTAACCGGAAATGGAAGTTGATTTCCTATACTTTCATAGTCCTTGCACAAGATAGCTAAAGATTGAACCACACGCTCACTGGCACTGGCGGTCACGACATTACGTAGACGCAACTCTTGAAATTCTAAAATTGATGAGAGCTTTCTCGTAATGAAGAGCAACTGCTCCTTACTCTCTTGGGCAGATAATTCATAGAGGTTGACGGGGATAACGAAACAACGCAAATCCGTCACCGCACTAGCTGTATAGTGGTAACGCTCATCCTGAAACATCCCACCATAAGGGAATAGGGCCCCTTTCTTGATATAATCCATATAAGAAAATTGATCAGACGAATCGAATTGCTCAATGCGAGCAAAGCCTTTTGCAAGAAGAAAAATGCGATCCCGCTTATCTCCAGCATAAAATAAAATTTGTCCTTTTTGGATATCCCTAGCATGAATTTCAACAGCTAATTTATCAAATAGCTCCACTGGCAACGCAGAGAAGGCTGGATGCGAGCGGACCAACTGGTAATCTTCCTTTGTAATCATGTCTATACTTCCTCTTATTACTATTAATTAGTATAACATATTTTTTGATAGAAGAGGGAAAGAAGCCTCTTTAAAACAGAAAAGTATTTCGAAACACCAAGTGAATTTTATGCTACTGTGATAGAAGAAAAGAGAGTGGGACAAAAATCTGTAATTTGTTAGAATTCGATTTCGTCGTCCTACCTCCGCACAGTTGAGTAGGGCTGTAAAAGCTGATGAAATCAGTGCAGTAGAGCCCACTCAACCACTGCGTCTTGCTCGACAATCCAAAGACAATTGAAGAGACCAGGACTTTTGTCCCAGCCTCTTCCGTCAATTATTCATTCATATTCACTCGATGCCATTCATTGATGACATAAGCTAGTTCTCCCAACTGATAAAGACCAACACCACTGATTTCCGAACTTTCTGGAGTCGTTCCTCCAAGTCCCGCAGTATAGATGGCAACCAAATAAGGAGTCGATTCATGGACAATGGCGTCCACATTTAGCGCTTCAGCAACATAACCTGGCTTTTGTTGAATGAGCAAGTCTGGCAAGAATTTCTTATAGTATTCACCCGGGAAAGATTCCCCAATCAATTCCAGCAAATCTGCATATTTTTCTTGATGGTTCCAAAGATATTGCAAGACATGGATATAATAATCCGTTGTCGTTTTATTATCTTCGCTAAAGGTTTTGACTTCTGGTGAACGCGATTGACCGTAGCGACTGAACAATTTGCGCGCTTGCTCCATCCCCCCTAAACGATCTGCCAAGGCATAGGCTGGTGTATTTTCAGAGTAAACCAATGAATAGCGTTGCATGTCAGGGATAGACATAGCTCCATCAAAGGCTGCAACGTAATTGTCATGTTCTCCTACATATTCATAGTAGGTATTGGTAATATCAAATCGATCTGTTAAATTGAGTTTGCCCTTTGCGACCTCATCTACCACCAACATGTTCAAGGGTAGCTTATAGGTACTACCTGCTGTCATTGGTTGAAGATCATTCATGGCAAATTGCTCTCCAGTAATGGCATTGCGATACGTGAAGGCAACTTGTGACGGATCAATTCCACTTTCCGCTAGGAAGTCCTGGACAACCTCTACCAAACCCTTATTCGCATAATCATAGACAAGGCCATAAGCGCTCATGGTTTCCATGTCTGCATCTACTACTGCTTGCTTGGCTTCAGGAGATTTGACACGTGGTTTTCTCGTCTCAGGCGTAGACTTTTCTATATCTTGTTCTTTTGCTTCTTTTGTTTTCTTTGCTTTTTTTTCAATTGCTGATGCTGTTGGTTGCGTAACATGCAAGTAGCCCAGTGCGCTTGTTCCCACTAAGCATAATAAAATACTGATCGCAATCATGATCGAGCGTAGATTAAAATATTTTTTCATACGAGACTAATTATAAAAGATTCTACTGAAAATAACAAGAATTATCAGAAAGAGAAAACGGATTCTTTTTAAAAAGTTTATTTCCGTTTAAAGGAGCCCATAATTAGCTTAGCGATCTCACGCGCAATCGTCCGGAATAAGGAACTCAAGAAGGAATCTTTTGCCTTTTCAAGACTAGATTTTCTTGGACGACCTGGACCACGTTTTTGAGCTGCCTTACCTGCTGCAGCCTGTTCTTTTTCTGCTTCTTTTTTATCCTCTTCTTGTGCTTCCTTGCTTGCTTTAGCTGCTAATTTTTCATAGGCAGATTCCCGATCAATCGTCGTCGCATACTTTTGATGGAAAGGTGATGTCGTGATTAAGGCCAATTGTTCACTTTCATTTAAGAGGTCAAAACTCGATTGAGGAGAGAGAATATAAGCACGCTCAACAACACTAGGTTGCCCCTTCTCATTCAGGAAAGAAACCAAGGCTTCCCCTGTCCCTAATTCTGTGATCACTGTTTCTGTATCAAAGTCTGGATTCGGACGAAAACTTTGGGCAGCTACCTTGATGGCCTTCATTTCTTTTGGTGTATAAGCTCGAAGAGCATGTTGTACACGATTTCCAAGCTGTGCCAAAACAGATTCTGGTAGATCTTGAGGATTTTGGGTAATAAAGTAGATTCCTACCCCTTTTGAACGAATCAAGCGAACCACTTGCTCAACTTTCTCAAGAAAGAGCTTGCTTGCATCTTTAAAAAGGAGATGGGCCTCGTCAAAGAAGAAGACCAATTTAGGTTTTTCAGGATCCCCAACCTCGGGAAGTGTTTCAAAGAGACGAGACAACATCCAAATTAAAAAGGTTGAATACAATTTTGGTGAATGAAAGAGCTTTGTAGCCGAAAGAATATTGATATACCCACGCCCTGATGCATCGAGTTGCATAAAGTCATTTAAATCAAGGGAAGGCTCTCCGAAAAACTGATCCGCTCCTTCTTCTTCAAGAACCAAGAGGCTTCTTTGGATCGCACCGACAGATTGTTTGGTAATATTACCATATTGGGCAGAATAGTCTGAGCTGTGTTCATAGACTTCCTTTAAAAGGCTTTGCAGGTCCTTCAAATCAATCAAGGGCCAATCTTTCTCTTGAGCCACTTTGAAGACAATTGCAAGAATTCCTGATTGAGTTTCATTCAAATCAAGCAGACGAGAAAGAAGCAATGACCCCATTCCTTCGACAGTCGCACGAACAGGATGACCTGCTTGCCCAAAGACATCCCATAATCGTACTGGGAAAGCTTGTGGCTCAAAAGGATCTGTGATACCAAGAAGTTTGTAGCGTTCTTCCAATTTTGGCGTCCATTGCCCGGCTTTGGCTAAGCCTGATAAATCTCCCTTGATATCGGCTAGAAAGACCGGAATGCCTTCTTTACTTAATTTCTCTGTTAAAACTTTGAGGGTAACGGTTTTCCCTGTCCCTGTCGCTCCTGCAATCAATCCATGGCGATTCAGCATCCGTAAGTAGATAGGCGTCTCAACCGCTCCTTTGGTAATGGTGATAGTCGTCATTTCATTTCTCCCTAGATTTTTCTTTTGTCTTCCTTTTCTTAGCCCCCAAAATAGGCTCAGACAAGCAAGACACACACTTCTTCTAGTGTATCATTTTCCTGTCCAAACGCAAGAAATTCTACTTAGATTTTAGGTTAAAAGCACAAAAAAATCTATAACAGCGAATTGTCGCTCTTATAGATTCCTTTATTTTATTATTTTGCTGCTGCAAACAAGTCATTAACTTTATTCCAGTTGATCACTGAGAAGAAAGCTTTGATGTAGTCAGGACGTACGTTACGGTATTTCACGTAGTAAGCATGTTCCCAAACATCCAAACCAAGGATTGGCGTTTTTCCTTCAGAGATTGGTGTATCTTGGTTTGCTGTTGAAGTAACTTCAAGTTTACCTTCTTTGTTGACAACCAACCATGCCCAGCCAGAACCAAAACGTGTCGTTGCTGCTGCTGTGAAGGCTGCTTTGAAGTCTTCAAATGAACCAAATGTGGCATCAATAGCTGCAGCAAGTTCTGCTGAAGGAGCTGTTTGTTCTGGAGTCATCAATTCCCAGAAAAGAGCGTGGTTCAAATGACCACCACCATTGTTGATCACAGCTTGGCGAATGTCAGCTGGAATAGATTCAACATTAGCTAACAAGCTTTCAAGGTCTTCTCCAATTTCAGGATGTTTTTCAAGAGCCGCATTGACATTGTTTACATATGTTTGATGATGTTTATCATGGTGCAAATGCATAGTTTCTTCATCGATATATGGTTCCAATGCATCGTAAGCATATGGTAATTCTGGTAAAATGATAGCCATTTTATGGTCCTCTTTTCTTTATTACTGACTTGATGATAACGCAAACAGCTAAATTATTCAACTAATCTGCTTGCAATTTCATTCATGTTTAGACGCTGTTTGCCACTTTTAAAAGTGCCAAATCAAATAAGTAGTCTTTATCATACGTTCCACTTTTAATTGCATAATCCGTCTCGATGAAGGTCATCATGGCCTGCTTCAAAAAGGACAGGGAAAGCTTGCGGCTATCCCGCAAGGCAAACTTCACCTGATATGGATTGACCTTTCGTCCTGACAACTCCGACAAGCTCGCTACGATTTGGCTTTCGGATTGACCTTCTTCTGAAAATATTTTTACTTGAGAAAACATTCGGAATTGCCCCAACAGAATGGCAATTAATTTTATTTCATCTTCTCCTTGTAAGCGGAGATCTTTCACCAAATTCCGGGCTTGATCGATTTGGCGTTTGAGAATCATTTGGGTCAGATCAAAAATATTATCTTGCAAGGTTTTGGGAACAACCTCCTCGATATCTTCGAGGGTAATCTGACCATCTTCTTTATAGGCCTGCAATAGTGCGAGATTCTTCTGTAACTCTCCAAAATCATAGCTAGATTTTAATAGTAGTTGGTCCAAGGAATCGCCCACAAACTGCAAGCCCAATTCATGTGCTTGACTTGCAAAATAACTCTTTACCTCTTGCTCTTTAGGAGTTATCGCTTCAATGATTTTGGCATCCCGTTTTAGGAGTTTGACCAAGCGACGCTTACTATCTAATTTTCCTTCTGCAAATATCAGCAAACGGGTCGATTCAGAAGGGTTTTCCAGAAAGGTTTCAAATTGCTTCAGGTCGTCATCTGTTAAGTTACGCTTTTTGGCAGTAGTCAGATCCAATAAGTGATCCAAAATCACAATTTTTTCATCAGCGAAAAAGGGAAGACTGACCAAATCCAGCTCTACCTCAGCATAGGAGGCTTCCTTCATATCAAAATAAGAATAATTCAAATCTGAGGGATCATAGCCTATTTTTTTTAAAATGTCTTTTTTTAACCATTCAAATTGACCTACATCCTCGCCTGTCAAGACAAGAATAGAAGGCAGAGTTTGAACCGTCAGATGTTTAGTGTCGGTAATTGCTTGCATGAAACTCTCTTATCTTTATCCGTTTAGTGGATTTCGTGTTCAGCAGCCATTTTTTGTTCCAATGGTGGTTTTTCATCGGACAAATCAGGTGCTCCTACAAAATTAGGAATTTGCTCAAACGAGTTGCCTCCAAAGCTCCCCCCTGTCGCGGTGACCTGTGGTTCAGAAGCTACTCCCTTAGGAGTTTCTACTGGTTGTGGGAAGGTATTTTTTCCTGGAAGCATCATGAGAATCAGGAGAGAAACAACTGTAATCACCCAAAGAAATAGAAAAATATCTAGACCCGTCAACAAATAGAGCAAGACCGGACCAAGGTTCAAAAAGATCCAAGACCAATGGATCCCAGCATCCCGCAAGCGACGCACACAAATGGCTTGACTGGGTACCAAAATGAGGAAGTAAAAGAATGCTAAGAAAGCAAGCGCCCATAAACCTGTCTTAGAATGAACAGCTGAAAAATTGAATGCTTCTTGAGCATTTTGATGGGACAAAGAGGTCACGATGTAAAAAACCCAAAGAGGCAAAGAAATCAGGGAATTCCAGAAAAAAGCTAGCCAAAAATGAGCCCGACTGGTCCTACTTGAAAAATCTGCATACTGTATCCAAAATTGCTTAAATGCGTTCATACGATTCTACCTTTACATTGATTTCACTTTCTATAATAGCAATTTTCAGCATAGAAAGCAAACCTCTCCTCATACCTAGCGAACCGTTTCCACCCTCCAATGGTCCCATCCAATCAAGCGGATCGCTCCCCTTTCATCGGTACGAAGATAAGAAATGGATCGTTCCTCTAGACGATCGAGCAATTCTTTATGAGGATGCTGGTAGCGATTTTTCTTTCCAACAGAGATCAAGGCCAATTGAGGATGTAACTGGTCTAAAAATACATCACTAGAGGAACCTCTAGATCCATGATGCCCTACTTTCAAGACATCCACTTGTAATTGTGGATAGTTTTCCAATAGTTTTTTCTCTCCAGCCTCTTCAAGATCACCTGTGAACAAAAATCGTTTCTGATAGAACTGTCCATAGAGGACAATCGAATCATCATTTTTACCATCCCCCACTTCATCAGGAGATAAGACTTCGAGATGATGATCAAAAATTGGAAGTTGATCCCCTCTCTGGACTACTTTAACTGTACTATGAAGCTGTTTCAATTTCTCCCGAAATTGAGAATTGGTTAGACTACCTGGACTGACATACACTTTTTTAACCGGGATTTGTTTGGCAACCTCCACCATATCGCCCATATGGTCCTGGTCTGTATGAGTCAAGACCAAAGCATCGAGTTTTCCAACACCTCGACTCTTGAGATAGGGAATCAGAGTTTTTTCAGCATTGGCAGATTGACTGCGTTCTTGCCACTTGTCTCCACTTTTAAAAGTGATGCGTCCTCCGACATCAATCAAAATGGTTCTTCCTTTCCAATCGCGTAAAAAGATGCTGTCTCCTTGACCGATATCCACCATTGTGATCTCATTTTCTAAAGGATGCTTGGTCCAACAAAAGATCAGTAGGATCATGCCCATTAACAGGAAACGAACGTTCTTTTTCTTTCGAAGATCATACAAGATCCCTAAAAGAAGGAAGAGAGCAATTAGAGCTGGTCCCGTCGGCTGACCAAATACCAAAGGTACCGACGTGAGCTTTGAAATCCAACGAATACACTCCTCTATGAGAAGAAAAAAACTGTTAAAAATTGTAAGGGGCTTTAGAATCGATAAGATAAATAGCACCGTTAAACCTGGAAGAAGGACAAGGTCAAATAAGAAAGAAAAGAGGAAGGTTAAAGGGAGTGACCATGGTTGAAAGACACTAAAATAATAGGTCAAAAGCGGCAAGATCCCCAGACTAATCCAGAAACTTTCCACTAGCACTTTTTTAATTCCTGAATAAGAATTAGCATCTACCAAGGTCAAAATAAAGGCATAGGCGCAACTCAAGACGCCTCCAGCTGTCAGGAGAAACTTAGGCATGAGAATCATTAAGAGCATCAAGGTCACCGCCATATTTTCCATCCCTCGGATGCCCTTTTGAGAGAGGAGTTTTTGTAAGAGACTGCGAACCACTGAAACAGAAAAACCTGTCAAGCCAGCATAGATCAAAGAGATTGGAAACATCCAGATATCGACTGTCTCTTGCAAGATTCCTAGACGTAAGAGAGCTTTTCGGATCCCATTGATGAAAAAGCCGACCTGCATTCCAGACAAGGCAAATAAATGAATAATTCCTAAACTCGTGTAAAGCTGATCCATTTCCTCAAAATCCGTATCTAAATAACCAAAAAGAAGGCCGGTCATATACTGGTTCATTGGCTGTGGAAAGTGCTCCTTGCTCCAAACAATGGCTTGGCGCCTCCATTGAGATAGCCAATCGAAAACATTCCACGTTTGGATGGGAAGCGCGGATTGGATCTCTTCGATTTTTATTTGATAGTGAATGCCCTGTGTGTTCAAATAAGACCGGTAGTCAAATCCTCTAAAATTTCGCTGCCTTTCTGGCTCCTCTATAACACCTTTATATGTCAACTCCAGCAAGTGGGTTTGACTTTGCCACTGCTGTTTTTCTTTTTCTGATTTTAAAGTGTAGAAGACTTGGTAAGTTCTACCCTGATTTTTTGCTCGAAAAGACAGGGCATCCCCATTGATCTTGATAGTATCTGGAATCAGTTGTAATTGGGGTGGGATCTGCCTTGCTACTTGTACTGGATGATCCTGTAGTCGCTGAAAAACAAAGAAGGCCGCAAAACAAAGGGTTGCTAAACCAAGCCCTAGCAAACTTGAGCGATCCCCTTTATAGTGATGAACCGCTAAAACTACCACTACTACTAGACCGCTGATCGAAAGCCAAGATGGTTGATAGAAACTAAAATACAGCCATAGGAGCAAGAAAGCAAGATGGACAAGAGAAAATGGAAGTACTTTAATCCACCGTGAAAGCATCTCTTAGTTTCTCCAGTGTTTTCTCTCCGATTCCTGAAACATTCCTCAGATCATCGATTGATCGAAAAGGGCCATTTGCGTCGCGATAAGCGATAATATCCTGGGCTCGTTTCTGACCAATTCCCGATACTGTTTGAAGCTCTGTCTCTGTCGCTCGATTTAAATGAACCTTGCCTGTTTTATCTGTTGATGCTGACGAAGTTGCGGAACTTTCTGAACTTCCAAGTGCTGGAACATCTTCCCCTACTTTGGCAACATAGATCACTGCTTCATCAGAGAGTTTTTGCGCCAAGTTGACCGATTGGCTATTGGCATCTGCTGTCATCCCACCCGCCTTATGAATGGCATCGTGGACTCTGCTATCTGAGCGCAACTCATAGACACCTGGTTGTTTGACGGCTCCTTTGACATCGACCGTAATGATCTCGGGTGTATCAGACACTGAAGTAACCGTCTTTTCTTCTTTGGAACTATTGGTCTGCACCTTTTCTTTGCTCGAAGTTGAACTAGAAGACTGATAAAGATCCGGTATGGTGGATGCACTTGACTGAGGTCGATGAAAAAGAAAATACCCTCCAAGTAAGAGTCCAATAGCAGTAAGAGCTAAAAAGAGCTTATATTCTTTAATTTTTTCGATGATATCCTCCATAAGAAACCTCCTCTCACTTTTATTATTCGTAAAAATAAAAAAAACAGAGAAAAAATCTCAGTTTTTTTACTTGTTTTTTCGATGTTTGTCCGGATCCCATACAAAGCTGGCTAGGTAACTAAAGAGCAAGGTTAAGATGCCCACGACTAAGACAAGTGGAATCAAAAGGATTTTTAACAAACGAATCAAGATAAAGGGTTTTGTTGGAGTGTTGATCGCTTGCGCTTCCGCATCCAAACGGTCAAACTCCTCTTGAATACGACGGGCAACTTCTGACACTCCTTCGTCATTCATCTTTTTAATATCCGAAATATCAATCGGATGTCCAAAGTTCATATCAATGCGTTCACCCGTTGCCAACCCTTTCAAGTCTCTTGGACCAGTATATGTCACTGGCATGATACGGACCTTAGCCATTTTGGCAATGATGGCAACACCACCTTTGACGTCTTGAGAATGACGGCTTCCACTTGGAAACATAATCAAGGAACGGTTGCTCTTTTTTAGCATATTGACAGGATACTTAATGGCTTCTGCTCCCGGATTTTCACGGTCGATCGGAAAAGCCCCACACATGCGAATCCACCAGCCAAAAATACGATTGGTGAAGAGTTCTTTTTTCGCCATAAAGATAAATTGCTTTGGCTTGGTCGCAAAGGCCATATAGACTGGATCCCACCATGTCCGGTGAGGCGATACCAATATGTAGTTCTCTTCCCGATCTGGAATATTGTCCTTATGATGGTAATGGGCATTGCCATTTAAAACCCAAAGAATAAAGGCAACAAGGCCACGTAAATAGGTATAAAACATAGTTGTTCCTCAAATCCATTTCATTAATCTCTACAAGATATTCCATCATGTAAAACGTTCTTTCTTATTATACCGTATCCTTATTTTGACCGCAAACTTTTTTAGATAAAAAATATGTCAGCGGACCGATTCTAGATAGTCTTTTTCGCAAAAAAATGATATCATATTGTCTATGGAAACGAATGAATTAAAGGGGTTATCCCTCAGTGAAGTCCGCAAGAAAACGGATCGCGGACAAACCAATGATTTTACAACGAATACCAGTACCAGTACCTGGCAAATCATTAAGCGCAACGTCTTCACCTTGTTTAATACCTTAAACTTTGTAATTGCCGTAGCCTTAGCTGCTGTACAGGCCTGGAGCAATATGATCTTTTTCGCGGTTATTTGCTTCAATGCCATTACAGGGATCATGACTGAGATGCGCGCCAAGCGGATGATTGATAAACTCAATCTCATGAGTCGTGAGTTGGTGGCTGTCATTCGAGACGGGGAAAAAGATGCGATTCCTCCAGAAAAGCTTGTTCTGGGTGATTTAATGCTTCTGTCTTCGGGTGAGCAGATCCCTAGTGATGCTGAGGTCATGTCTGGAATTGCTGAAGCCAACGAAGCGATGCTAACAGGTGAGAGTGACCTGGTCTTAAAAGAAGTTGGTGATGAACTGCTTTCTGGTAGTTATATTGCCAGTGGTCAAGTCTATGCCCGTGTCAAACGAGTTGGAGCAAACAACTATGCCAACAAACTCATGATGGAAGCCAAAACCTTGAAGCCCATCAATTCGCGCATTCTCTATAACTTAGCGAAAATCTCTAGCTTCACTGGAAAAATTATCATCCCATTTGGTCTTGCCCTCTTCTTTGAAGCTCTGTTGATTAAAATGTTGCCCATCAAGGATTCCGTTGTGAATTCTTCCACTGCTCTCTTAGGAATGTTGCCAAAAGGAATTGCCCTACTGACGGTTACGTCTCTTTTGACGGCGGTGATTAAGCTCGGCATGCGCAAGGTTCTAGTTCAAGAAATGTACTCAGTAGAAACCCTAGCGCGTGTGGATACCTTGTGTCTGGATAAAACCGGTACCATCACTCAAGGGAAGATGACAGTCGAAGCTCTCCATAGCTTAACGGATCATTTTTCCGAACAGACGATCCAGGTCATCCTCTCTGCTTACATGCAAAATAGTGAGGACACCAATCCTACTGCTCAAGCTATTCGCAAGGCTTATGGGGAGTTGGAGCACGCCTATTCTGCTGAAAACATCATTCCATTTTCGAGTGATCGAAAATGGGGAGCTATGCACCTATCTAACCTCGGAACTGTCTTTCTCGGTGCTCCTGAAATGCTGCTTCAAGAAAATCCAACTGCTGTCGTCGAAGCACAAGCCCGCGGATCGCGCGTTCTCGTCTTGGCCCACAGTTCAGAACTGATCAGCATGCAGGAATTGAAACTGCCTGAAAATCTTGAAGGGATTGCGGTTATTGAGATTACAGACCCTATTCGTGAAGGGGCTTCAGATACTCTTGAGTATTTGCGTTCTGAAGGAGTGGATCTCAAAATCATCTCCGGTGACAACCCTGTGACGGTCTCTTATATTGCTCAACAAGCTGGCTTTAAAAATTATGAGAACTACGTCGATTGTTCAAAAATTTCTGATGATCAATTAGTGGATCAAGCAGAAGAAACAGCTATCTTTGGACGCGTGTCCCCTCACCAAAAGAAACTGCTCATTCAGACCTTGAAAGCAGCTGGCCGGACAACGGCTATGACTGGAGATGGGGTCAATGATATCCTCGCTCTTCGTGAAGCTGACTGCTCGATCGTGATGGCTGAAGGAGATCCTGCAACCCGTCAAATTGCAAATATTGTACTTTTGAACTCTGACTTTAATGACGTTCCAGAAATTCTATTTGAAGGTCGTCGTGTGGTGAATAATATTGGACGAATCGCTCCAATCTTCTTCATTAAGACCATTTATTCCTTCCTCTTGGCTATCATCTGTATCGCTAGTGCCCTCTTCTTCAACGTCAATTATTTGCTGATTTTCCCTTTCATCCCTATTCAAATCACCTTGATCGACCAATTCGTCGAAGGCTTCCCACCATTTGTGTTGACCTTTGAACGCAATATCAAACCGGTTGAAAAACACTTCTTAAGACGTTCCCTTCTGTTAGCCTTACCAAGCGCCTTGATGGTCGTCTTTAGCGTCTTGTTCATTCGCCTTTGGGGAGCAAGCCATGGTTGGTCTGCAGCCGATATGTCTACTGTATCCTACTACTTACTTGGATCCATCGGTTTCCTATCCGTTATCCGTGCTTGCCTGCCACTAAATATCTGGCGGTTCCTCCTCATCCTCTTCTCTGTAGTAGGATTCTACGCATCTGCGGTCGTGTTGAAAAACTTGATCGAGATTTCCCTCCTTACAGCCACTACTTTCCCAGTTTATCTGGCATTGATGGCCGTCTTTACAGGAGTCTTTATCCTCACTACGATTCTACAAAAATATGAATTTGATTAAAAAAGAGGCTGGGACAAAAGTCCTAGCCTCTTCTTGTCTTTGGATTGTCGAGCAAGACGCAGTGGTTGAGTGGGCTCTACTACGCTGATTTCATCAGCTTTTACAGCTCTACTCAACTGTGCGGAGGTGGGACGACGAAATCGAATTCTAACGAATTACCGATTTCTGTCCCACTCTCTTTTTCTATTCTGCCCATCTTTCCCCGAGCCTTTTTTCATGCTATAATAGAGCCATGACAGATATCGAATTAAAAGACGGCGAGCGCGTCAACCAACTCTTTTCAAGTGATGTAAAAATCATACAAAATCGGGAAGTTTTTAGTTACTCCGTGGATAGCGTCCTGCTCTCGCGTTTTCCAAAATTGCCCAAGCGAGGATTGATCGTGGATCTCTGCGCTGGAAATGGAGCTGTGGGACTCTTTGCGAGCACTCGGACAGAAGCTCAGATCATTGGTGTTGAGATTCAGGAACGTTTGGCGGATATGGCTACCCGCTCGATTGCCCTCAATGGCTTGGACCAGCAAATGTCCATGATCACCGATGACCTCAAGCATTTGCCTCAACATATCAAGGGCAGTAAGGTGGATATTATCCTTTGTAATCCTCCTTATTTCAAGGTAGATGAACATTCCAATCTCAATGAAAGCGAACACTACCTCTTAGCCCGGCATGAAATTACCACCAATTTAGATGAGATTTGCCATGTGGCCCAGCGAGTTCTCAAATCAAATGGTCGCTTAGCGATGGTCCATCGTCCAGATCGCTTTTTAGATATCATCGAAACCATGAAGCATTACAATCTTGCACCTAAGCGGATCCAGTTTGTCTATCCAAAAGTGACCAAAGAGGCCAATATGTTATTGATTGAGGCGATCAAGGATGGCTCACTGGATGGTTTAAAAATTCTGCCACCTCTCTTTATTCACAATGAAGATGGCAGCTATACAGACGAGATTCATGAGATCTACTATGGAAACTAAGGCTTACATGTATGTTTTAGAATGTGCGGATGGCTCCCTCTACACTGGTTACACCACAGATGTCGAAAAACGCCTAAAGACGCACAATGCTGGAAAAGGCGCCAAATACACACGGGCTCGTCTCCCCGTTAAACTTCTTTACCAAGAATCCTATCCAGATAAACCCTCTGCCATGTCTGCCGAGGCTCTCTTTAAAAAGAAATCACGCCAGGCAAAGCTAAACTATATCAAAAAGAACCGTCGGACTCCATAGTCCAACGGTTTTTCATTTACAAAATGGTGATACGGTATTGATGAGTTCGCAGTTCTTGTGGTCGCAAGAGAATGACCCCTTTCTTATCTTCGAAGAAATCCCCTTCTTCATCAGATGTTGGTAGCCCTGTCCAAGGCTCTAAGGCAATGAAGGGGCCCTTGTTATTAGTAGACCAAAGGACCAGATTTTCAAAATCTGCAAAGGAAAATTCCAAACCTTTACCGGATTTTTTCGAGAGAAGCTGCACAGATTTAGAGGCTAATTGATCTAAAATAATGGCGTCTTTTTCAAACAGTTCATGGCGCAAAGGTAGGTTACGACTATGGTCTAAAAATGGCATCCGCTGCAGGCGATCAACCAAACCGGTTTCTGTGAACAAGAGAGGGACGCTACAGCTTTCTTCTTTTTCAAAAATCAACTCATAGTCTTCATAGTCTTCATCTGCTAAAAGGGGACAACGAAAGGCTGGATGCCCCCCAATGAAATAAGGCATGACTTGATCAGACTCTAGATTTTGCACGCGATAGGTAATGGTGATTTCTTTTCCTTTCAATTCATAAGCAATTTCCACTCGAAAATGGTAGGGATAATTTTGTAAGCTCTCATTGTTAGAGGTGATTTCAAAGACAAGACAATTGTCTGTTCGTTCTTTGAGTTCAAACTCTCTCTTGCGAATGAGACCGTGTCTTGGAAGCTGACCTGTCTTCACCCTGTCTTGTAGATGGTACTGCACTTGGCCATTACGAACGCTTCCGCAAATTGGAAACAGAACCGGCGCTTGTCCTGACCAATACTCTGGATCCCCTTGCCAGAGATATTCTATGCCTTCTTTACTTCGAATGGAGTTCAATTCCCCTCCAATTATCTTACATTGTACTTCTAAATCATCATTCTTTAATGCAATCACCACGGCCAACACCTCTTTATAATTAGCATAGTTATTATATTCATTATAACCTATTAAATTTGATTGTCAATTTTTATTTTCTAGTCAAAAATTTTAAAAAAATAATAAAAAATCCTTGACAACGCTCAGAAATAATTGTAAAATTAATATGTTAACAGAAATATTCTATTTTAGGAATTCTTTCTGTTGTCTGACTTTTTTGGATGCCCCCTATCATGATACATTTTTCTAAAAGAGTCAGTTATCATTTAGGTCTCCTTATAAATATACAAGGGTTAACAGCTAGTTAACCCTTGTATTTTTGATTTCCGGTATATAAAAACGGCCTATTGCTAGACCATTCTTAGGCTTTATTTATCCCCTTTATTGCGGATGACAAAGCCATTTTTCTTTTCATTGGATGTACGATGAGGACGTTTATTGCCCTTCCCTTCAAAGTCGCGGCTGTTTTTATTGGACTTCCGTTTGAAATCGCGGCGTCCACCATCTCGGTCTTCTCTACGGTTTCGATCACGGCGTTGGTCTCCACGGTATCCATTTCCACGACCACCTTTGCCTTTTCCACCAAATCCACCAGAAGATGGTTTAAATGGCAATGGTTTTTCACGTGCAATTTCAACTTCTGGAAGGCTGTCTGGATCTTGAACGGTCAAGCTCAAAATATACATGGCCAATTCTTCCGGAGTAAATTCTGCTGCCAGTTTGCGAGCATCTTTACCAAACTTCTCAAAGTTGGTCCGGATGCTTTCATCCTCAAAGTCACGTTCAATTTTCTTCAGTGCTACTTGTTTTTTCGCTTGGAAGGCTTCTTCTGCTGTTGCAGGTTTCATTCCCTTCATCCGCTTTTTGGTGAGGTTTTCAATAATTTGGAGATAGCCCATTTCATTTGGCGATACAAAGGTAATGGATTGTCCTGTTTTCCCAGCACGACCTGTCCGTCCGATCCGGTGAACATAGCTTTCTGGATCTTGTGGAATATCGTAGTTATAGACATGGGTCACACCTGAAATGTCCAAACCACGTGCCGCAACGTCCGTTGCTACAAGAACATCCAGATTCCGATTTTTGAAATCGCGAAGGACACGAAGACGTTTGTTTTGATCTAAATCTCCGTGAATCCCTTCTGCTCGGAAACCACGGATCTTCAAGCCACGCGTCAATTCATCAACCCGGCGTTTAGTCCGACCAAAGACAATGGCAAGCTCCGGTTGCTCGACATCCATCAATCGAGTCATGGTATCAAACTTTTCGCCTTCTTTGACACGAATATAGTATTGATCGACCAAGTCGGTGGTCAATTCTTTGGCTGCGATCTTAACGTGTTCGGGCTCTTTCATAAACTGAACACCGATGCGTTTGATGGCTTCTGGCATGGTTGCTGAAAAGAGAAGAGTTTGGCGTGTTTCTGGAACACGACTAATGATAGCTTCGATATCTTCCAAAAAGCCCATGTTGAGCATTTCATCTGCTTCGTCCAAGATCAAGGTTTCAATATGATTGAGTTTCAAGGCCTTGCGCTTGATCAAATCTAGCAAGCGTCCAGGTGTTCCCACAACGATGTGAGCGCCTGACTTCAAGGCTTTAATTTGCTTTTCAATACTTGACCCACCATAGACTGAGCGGACTTTGACACCCTTGCTACGTCCAAAGCGGAAGAGTTCTTCCTGACTTTGAACCGCCAATTCACGCGTTGGGGCAATAACTAGGGCTTGGATTACTGTGTTATCGACATCAATCTTCTCCAAAGTTGGAAGACCGAAAGCAGCCGTTTTACCGGTCCCTGTTTGCGCTTGACCAATGACATCTTTTCCTTCAAGGGCCAAAGGAATGGTTTGTTCTTGGATCGGGCTTGCTTCTACAAAGCCAGCTTTTTCAATTTCTGCTAATAATGCAGCAGATAAGTTAAATTCATTGAATTTCAATTCTTTCTTCTTTCTAAAAAGTGGTGCGAAGCCACTTTATCACACTTCGTTCAATGCGAAAACGCACTGATTGCATAGGAAGTCACCTTCCCGGTTACCTGTCGCAAGACTCATCTAAAGAAAAAATCAGTTTGTCTGTTTGAGACTACATTTTCTTTAGAGAAAAATGTTTTGCGTCCTAACGGATGTTGTTGACTAGAATTGTTTTTTCAAACAAATAGGCAACATGATCCTACTTGCGGGAGTCTTCTTTCGAACAGAATCCTTCCATCTGTTCAGTCTCCCTACCATTTCTCTCATACAAGTTTGCAACTTATCTAGTATAACACAATGAAGAGGTAAATGATAGTCACAGGAGACTAATTTTATTTTTTAGGAAAAAATCTTAGATAGCTTAAGATTATTAAAGTGCCCCTAAACCTAGCCAGAACTGGTTTTCTTCTTGTAACCATTTCATATACTTCATCATAGGAGTATAAAAAATTCGGAAAAACTTTTATTTTTTGGTAGGTCTTATCTTGCGTTTTTACAAATAAATATGTATAATACAGTTAGTATCTAAAATATTTCTGTATAAAGAAATAGGATCATTTTATCTGATTCAACGATTTATTCTAAGTTCTAATTTATTTAGAAACCACTCAGTACTATTAAATCTACTCCTACTATTTCCAAGAAGATTTTGTACAGTCGATGAACTATTCACACTGCCCCTTCTTTGGAGAGGAGGGCAGGTGTCTAGATGGTTCCTATTTCTCAGATTATTTTAGATACGAAGAGGCTCGGATTTCTCCAAGCCTCTTTTTATCTTTTTTTCACAATCCACCGCATAACCTTTGCCAAAATGAGCCATAATATAAAGCTACATACGGATACATAGATCCAAGCATTGGGATCCTCTGTCATAGGAAGGGGAATATTCATCCCAAAGAAACCAGTGATAACGGCTAAGACCGCCAACAAGGCTTCAAAGATGGTTAGGGTGGTCAAGTTGTCATTCAGGTTATTGTTTAGGATGTTGTTGTAGGATCCAGACAACTGCTGTAAGACATTCGAAATCAACTCGGTCATGGAAACCAACTGACGCGCTTCGATCATAGCATCATCAAACTGCTCTTTTTCAACATCATTCATCCTGCGATAAATGGCATGCGCTTTGATATGTTCTAGCAACATCCGATTTTGCTTGGCTGCAGCAAGGAGGTAAACCATACCGGTCTCAAGGTCGGATAGGGCATAGAGGTTCTTACTGGTTGTGGTTTTTCGAAGGAGGCGATTGAGGTCATCCTTGTGCTTATCTAAACGGTCTATAATCGGGTAATAGGCATTACTGATCATTTCAAGACCAGCAAAAAGCAACTTAAAAATGGACAACTCTCCATGAGCTTCCAAGTAGCTCATCATCTGTTCAATGATGTAAACATTTTCTTGGTTACTGATCGTGACCAGACGGGTATCCTGAACAATAAAAGCCATAGGAATTGTTTCGTAATATTCCTTATCTTTTTCCAGGTTCAAGACATTGTAGATAAAGGTGATCGTCCCGTTTTCTCGATTGTAGTCCATATGCGCTCGTTCATTTTTATCCAGAGCGTACTCAATCGTTTCTTTGTCAATATCGTATTTCTTATAGAGATAGGAATTCTCTGTGATCCTATCTGAATCGATATTGATCCATTTCCGATCTTGACCCAATTGTTTATCGATAAACATGTTGACTCCTTTCCCTACTATTTATCAATGGTTTGGTGCAGCTGATTATTTAAAAACAGCACTGGCTAAAGCTTGCTGGATTTCAATGACGCTATTGTCACTCTTGAATTGCAAGATTTCTGAAGGCTCCACTGCAGAAGAGACCCAGATTTTTAATTCCGCATCTAAATCAAAATGACCAGAGGTTTCAACGGAAAAGCGAGAGATGGAGCGATAAGGAAGGGATTTGTAAGACGTTTTCTTCCCAGTCACTCCTTGTTTATCCACCAAAATCAAGCGATATTCTGTAAAGACAATGAGGTCCCGAATCAAGCTAAAAGCAAGGGTCACTTGCTCTCCCGGCACCAAGATATCTTCCAGATCTCTTTCCACCTTGTCGACATTTTTTTGAGAGGCATTGCCCATCAAACCACTTAGTAATCCCATAGTTTCTCCTTTATAAGCGAAAACAGATTAGTTTCTGTTTTCGTATTTTTATTTTAATACATCGGTAACGAATGGTTTCTTAACCCATTTTTTCTTCCAGCTCAACATCTGGATACTTATCCGCAAACCAGCGAAGGGCAAAGTCATTTTCAAAAAGGAAAACAGGCTGGTCAAAACGGTCCTTAGCTAGGATGTTTCGGCTTGAAGACATGCGCTCATCTAAGTCTTCTGGCTTGATCCAGCGAACGGTCTTTTTCCCCATTGGATTCATGACCACTTCGGCATTGTATTCATTTTCCATCCGGTGCTTGAAGACTTCAAACTGGAGTTGCCCGACAGCACCCAACATGTATTCACCCGTTTGGTAGTTGGTATAGAGCTGGATGGCTCCTTCTTGCACCAATTGCTCAATTCCCTTATGGAAGGACTTTTGCTTCATAACGTTCTTGGCAGACACCTTCATAAAGATTTCAGGCGTAAAGGTTGGCAGTGGTTCAAATTCAAACTTGTTTTTGCCAACTGTCAAGGTATCTCCGACCTGATAGGTACCCGTATCGTAGACCCCAATGATATCTCCTGCTACGGCATTGCTAACATTCTCACGGCTTTCGGCCATAAATTGAGTCACGTTAGATAACTTAGCGCCCTTACCAGTACGAGGGAGATTAACACTCATACCACGTTCAAATTCACCCGATACAATCCGTACAAAGGCGATACGGTCACGGTGACGAGGGTCCATGTTAGCTTGGATTTTAAAGACAAAACCTGAGAAATCCTTGTCGTAAGGATCGACAAGTTCACCATCTGTCTTCTTATGTCCATGAGGTTCTGGAGCAAACTTGAGAAAAGTCTCAAGGAAGGTTTGCACACCAAAGTTCGTCAAAGCTGATCCAAAGAAGACTGGAGTTAATTCACCCGCTAAAATCGCTTCTTCTGAGAATTCATTTCCTGCTTCTTGCAAGAGTTCAATATCATCTTTTACTTGCTCGTAGAATGGGTTATTAGCAAAAAGCTTGTCCCCGTCTTCTAGACTCGCAAAACGCTCATCTCCTTTGTAGAGTTCCAAGCGTTGGTTATAAAGGTCATAAAGTCCCTCAAAGGCTTTCCCCATCCCGATTGGCCAATTCATTGGGTAACTGGCAATACCCAAGACTTCTTCTAATTCTTCTAAGAGGTCCAGTGGCTCACGTCCATCACGGTCTAGCTTATTCATAAAGGTAAAGACGGGAATCCCACGGTGTTTGACAACCTCAAACAATTTCTTGGTTTGGGCCTCAATCCCCTTGGCAGAGTCTACGACCATGACGGCAGCGTCCACCGCCATCAAGGTACGGTAAGTATCTTCTGAGAAGTCCTCGTGCCCTGGGGTATCTAGGATATTGACACGCTTCCCATCATAGTCGAACTGCATGACAGATGAGGTTACCGAAATCCCACGTTGTTTCTCGATATCCATCCAGTCGGACTTGGCAAAGTTTCCTGTTTTCTTCCCTTTTACGGTACCAGCCTCACGAATCTCCCCCCCAAAGTAGAGCAACTGCTCTGTAATCGTCGTTTTTCCAGCATCCGGGTGGGAGATAATGGCAAAGGTACGGCGTTTTTTAATTTCTTCTTGTACGTTCATGTTCCTAATTCTTTCTCTTTTTAATTTTTGATAAATTTACAAATTCATCTCTACATCGGATCTCTCCTCAATTTCTCTATCTTTTCTATTATAGCGAAAAGAGGCACTTTTTTCAATGATGGATCTTTTCGGGGAAACAAAAAAGAGAGTGGGACAGAAATCGGTCATTCGTTAGAATTCGATTTCGTCGTCCCACCTCCGCACAGTTGAGTAGGGTTGTAAAAGCTGATGAAATCAGCGTAGTAGAGCCCACTCAACCACTGCGTCTTGATCGACAATCCAAAAACAATTGAGAGGCTAAGACTTCTGTCCCAGCCTCCTCTTACCACGGCTATCAGAAAGCCCCGAATCCTCCGCCACCACCGCCGTCAGAGAATCCACCGCCGTCAAAACCACCACTCCCATCTGAGGAGTTAACAGAAAAGCTTGAAACACTATAGGAATCAGCCGCATAACTCATTAAGGTCGAGCCATCTAGGAAGGAATTTGAAGAGGTCGTTAGCCAAAGAACAGTGTCCCAGTCTTCATATGGTGTAGCAATTCGGTGATTTTGGAGTACCTGGCTCACTTTTTTAGCTTGACCATACAGGGTCGCATAGACTAAGATCCGATTCCATAGGACAATACTCTCAAGCTCTGCTTGGTTGAAATTTGGAATACTTTCGATCATATTTCGAAAGGCCATCCATTTAAATTGTGCATCCAAGTTTTCTAAAGATTGTAGATGATCTTCACGAAGTTTTACAACAATATAAAACGGAATGAAGAAGACGATCAACAATACAATCATCCAAAAATAGAAGGAAGATAGATGTGAACCAAATCCAAAAGATAAGAAACACATGCTCACAAATAAGATCAGTAAGACCCAAAAGTGTAAGGCACAGCCTGTTTTTGAAAGGGCTTCTTCTTTCTCAGTTAAGTCTCTAAAATAAGAGGGCAATCCTAATTTCGCAATCTCCTTGTCGACACCTTTTGACAATTGCTGGGCATCCTTTTTTAAAAGGGATCGAACATCACTTCCGACCTTTCGAATACGGTCTCGTTGTGTGTCTGTTTTAGCAGCTCGGAAATCTTTTTTTAGGGCCGCTTGATTAATTTTATACTTTGAGAATACCTCGCTGATCCTGATTTCAGTTTTTTGATTAAAGATCATTTCGATAAACTTTAATTCAAAATCAGCCAAACCTTCATAATGGAGACAAGTTAAGGTTTCCCCATTTTCATCTCTCGTCAAACGAAGATTTCCTCGATCAATAAGATCCAATATGGTTGCTTGAATGAGATGATTAAATTTTAGTTGCCCTTTCTCTCTAGACATCACCATCTGTTCAAAATCAAGTTGATACAAGGCCTTAGCTAGGACAAAGGGTGGCAAATTCTGTGGGGGTTCGTATAACCGTACTCCTTTTGCAATCCGACGAGTTCTGGTACTGATCATATAGCGGATCCATGGAATGAAAGCTAGAACAAATAAAAGAAGCGATACAATTGGAACGACTTTGAGAAACAATGTCTTGTAGATGACTGTTTTTTGTTGTATGGATGTTTCTTTTTTTAGGAATGTGTCTTTTCTATTTTCTTTTTGAATCGAACGCGATTGAGACTGACGAAGGGAATCCGTCATTGGCCAATAAGCATGCAGTTCAAGCTTTCCATTCTTAGGAAAGTCCTTTGTCCAAATATGATAACCAGTTGCAGTCCGTTCGACCTGAACTGGCGGATTGAAATAACCGGTATGAGCATACAAGTCTCCCTGCTTGGCATCCAAACCATCCACATAAAAATCTAATTTCGCAACTTTTTCATCTCCATCTGAAATGGGAAACCAATTTAGTTCTGCAATATCATTGTACAAATTCAAGAGATGGTCTATCTTCCAGATTACTTTGATCTGAACCTTTCCTCCTACAATTCTGGAATTGTATATTTTTAATTGCCGGCCGTCTTTGAGATCCGTTTCCTCTACACGAATCTCACGCTTCTCCCCGTCCACATAGGCTTCCACCTGAGGATTTCGATGAATCTTAAACCCTTTTGGCAGCGGGTCTGCACTTCCTAAGGTCACATACTGGCCATTGTAACCCGTCTGAAACTGATAGGTAATTTCCTGTGTAAAAATAGCTTGGCTATCTTCCTGCAATTGAAGGTGTCCCACATAGGATTCAATCGAATAGCGAACCTGCTCATCTGCTTTGGCTACTACTATGGAGCCAACAAATCCTAAAAAGAGACTGATCATCAGTAAAAATCGCTTCATGTTTTCTCCTTTAACGAACAAAGGTTGAGAACTTACTATCCCAACCTTTCCACTCTTATTTGGTCACTTTCACCCGCTCACTTCTTCTTTGGAAGATCTGATTAAAGAGGACCAAGGCCAAGGCCAATATACTCGAAACAACGAGATAATTGAGCCACACCTTATCCCCTCTCATAATCGGTGGGCGAGCCATCAAGCCATAGTTTCCTCCCGTTAGTTGATTGACCCCAACCAGAAACAAATCCAAAACAAAGGTGTAGAGAACAATCTGACTTTTTTTTAAGAGATTTCGATCATACCACCGTAAGAGATAAACCAAAGAATTGATCAAGAGACAGTAATGCCCAAGTAAAAAGGAAAAGCTCGTAATATGAGGGAAGGTATAGGGATCAAAGACTGGATAACCCAAGGCAAAGATCGCGCCACTCACTCCCATCAAGGCAAAATACTGTTTGCTCTTCCAACGGTCTGGCAAGAGCAAGACCGCAAACATGGCCAAGCGACAATGATAGAAAGGCAGGCTATTGGACCAAGGAATCTGATAGAAAAAATACCACAGATACAAGCTGATCAACTGAAAAGCCTGTAAGTATTGAAACCATTTCTTAAATTGGTCGCTTCGATAAAAACGCAGTGACACCAAAATCGCTGTCACAACGAACAAAACCATGATACTATACCAAAGTACTGAAATAGCTGGTGGTGCTGTTGCTTCCGTAGTGAAAAAATGATGCATATAACCTCCTTAATTCAGGCGAGACAATTCGTTTTCTTCTACAAATCTAGATTTCCATAAAACATGAACCAAAACAATCGCCACTGACATCACGCTACTAACTATCACGTAATTGAGGAGTGGGCCTTGATCTCCAATCAAAGGCGGATGGCGAAGAAAACCATAATCTCCATTCGTCAAGCTATTGATTAGAAAAATCAAAGCATTCAAACCAAAAGTAATCCTGCAGATGGACCAACTTGTAACACGCATGGGTTGGTAATCCCTTTGCAAATAGAGCAAACAATTGGCAAAAAGAGCCCAGTGGCTAAAGATTAAGTTCAGTGCCGTAATATGTGGGAATGGGAAAGGATCAAATACTGGATAAAGCAGAGCAGCGATTGACCCAAACACCCCAAGAAGGGCGAAATACTGTTTTACCACTGTTCGCTTCGGTGCAAAAAGGATCACTAGCATGGCCAAGCGACAATGGTAAAAAGGAAGGCTATCGGACAACGGCATGTGCGCCCACATATACCAAGTATTGATACTCAAGACTTGAATCAATTGCGCCCAATACCAAAAGCGTTGGTAACTTTTCGACTGGGCATATTTGACTGAAAAGTAGCCAATGACGATCAAAGAAACTGGCATGAAAACGTACCAGAGTCCGAACTCAGGCGGGGCTGATTTTTGGTTGGTAAACAATAAATCCCAAAGTGTCATCTTTCTATTCCTTTAGTTTATATACGTCTCTCTTCGGAAAACTTCCTTCACTTTTTGCTAGGCTTTCTCCAACTCCTCTACCAATTTGGCTAAATGCATCGAATTGCTTCCCTTGATGAGGATTTGGTCCTGCTCTTTTAAGGTTTCCTTGACTTGTTTGACCATGTCCTCAAACTGATCTTCCTCAGCGGTCTTCTTGAAATAATAGACATGTCCGAGTGGGAACATCTGACTCGCTAACTGGGCCAATCCTGCAATGTCTTGTCCATAGAAAATAACGGTATCCAAGACATCTGGTGAGAGGCTAAGAATCATTTGGTTGTGGAGATCAATCGATTGCTCCCCTAGTTCTTTCATATCGGCCAGAACTGCCAGCTTCCGGCCATTTGGATTGGCTGGAATAGTCGAGAAGGTCTCTAAAATCAAGCGCATGGCTGTCGGGTTGGCATTGTAGACATCGGATAAGATATCTGCTCCATTACTGGCCTTCTTCCACTCTGTTCGATTGCGGGTCAATTGCAAGGTCGCAAAACTATCCCGAATCGCCGCTTCGCTCACTCCTTCTTGCAAGGCAACATAAGCTGCAATCATGGCATTGGTTGCATTGTATTTTCCAGTGACAGGAAGATCAATAGCTTCTTTTAGGAAATTCGTTCGGAAAGTCAAGCTATCCTTTCGCTCTACCAATTCGGTAAGGAAAATCTCCTCATCTGGACCAAAGCGGACCACTTTTTGCTTTTTAGGGAGGTAGGCATTTACGATCGGATCCGCTGGAACCACCAGAAGGCCACCTTCTGGCATGCCATCCGCAATTTGGAGTTTTCCTTTTGCGATCTCGCTTCGATCTTTGAAGAATTCCAAATGGGCTTCCCCAATGAGGGTGACAATTGCTGCTTTTGGATGGGCAATTTCTGAGAGAAGATGGATATCTCCTAGATGGTCTTGTCCCATTTCAAGGACGAGTTTATCCGTCCCTTCTGGCATATGCAGTACCGTATAAGGCAGACCAATTTCATTATTATAGTTTCCCTGTGTTTTATAGGTTAGGTAGGTGGTGGACAAGAGCTGGGCCAGCATATCTTTTGTGGTTGTTTTCCCGTTAGATCCCGTCACTGCATACACATCTACTTTCGTTTTTTGAAGATAGGCTGCAGCCAATGCTTGAAAAGCAGTTAACACATTTTCCACTAAAATATACGGATGCCCTTCAATCACTTTTTCTGAAAAGGTAGCGACAGCGCCATTTTCAAAAGCTGTCTCGATGAAATCATGGCCATCACGCGCTCCCTTTAACGGAACAAAAAGGTCTCCAGGCCCAATCAACCGGCTGTCAAATTCAGGCTTGACGAGGGCCACATCTTCAAATTGGCTGATATCATTTTTTGCATGTACAAGATGAGCAACTTCATGTAAGGTGAGATTCATATCCGACTCCTCAATCTTTCATTGCGCCCACAATAACGGGGACGCTCCTATCAAATTCTTCTCATTATACCATATTCTAGACCACAAAAAAAGTGGCTGGGACAGAAGTCCTAGCCTCTTGATTGTTTTTGGATTGTCGAGCAAGACGCAGTGGTTGAGTGGGCTCTACTAGGCTGATTTCATCAGCTTTACAGTCCTACTCAACTGTGCGGAGGTGGGACGACGAAATCGAATTCTACGAATGACCGATTTCTGTCCCACTCTCCCTATTTTTACAACAAATGCGCTTCGTGTTTTTGGAAGACTCCTTTTCCAAGCTCTACTAACTTGGTGATCAAATCTGTATAGTTGAGTCCCATATTGTCCCAAAGTAAGGGATACATAGACCATTGGGTAAAGCCTGGCATGGTATTGAGCTCATTTAAGAAGATCTCTCCTTTATCCGTATAGAAGAAATCACAACGAGCTAAGCCCAAACCACCGATCGCACGAAAGGCTTTTTCTGCGTTGGTTCGCATTATTTTCACAACCTCAGGGTCCAATTGAGCTGGAATAGCCATGGTAATTTTATTGTCAATGTATTTGGCTTCATAATCATAGAAGGCCACATCTTTGACAACTTCACCAGGCAAGGTACTTTTCACATCATAGTTTCCAAGAAGACCAACTTCGATTTCACGCGCATTGACCCCTTGCTCAACCAAAATCCGGCTATCGTATTTGAAGGCTAACTCGAGAGCAGCCCGAAGCTCTGTTTGGTTTTCAGCTTTTGAAATGCCGACGCTAGAACCCATATTGGATGGTTTGGTGAAGACGGGATAAGAGAGAGTCGCTTCAATTGTAGCAATTTTTTCATCTAGGTCATCGCCTTCTACCACAGCTACATAAGGAACTTGCGGAATCCCTGCAGATTCCAAGACCCGTTTGGTGGTGATCTTGTCCATCGCTACACTAGAGGCTAGAATCCCACAGCCAACATAAGGCATTTTCAAGACTTCTAAAAATCCTTGAATGGAACCATCTTCCCCCATCGGTCCGTGAAGAACCGGAAAAACAACCGCCCCTTCCTTATAAATCGCTGATGGTGCCACTTTTTTAGACCAATCGATCGTCTCATTGGTCATCAATTTCTCATCATCCGCTGGCTTCTCTTCAAAAGCTTGCGTCTGGATGAAATCTCCTGATTGCGTAATAAAGTAGGTTTGAACTGAAAATGCTTGGTAATCAATCGCGCGCATCACGCTTTCTGCTGAAAGAACAGATACTTTACGCTCTGCACTGCGTCCACCATACAATAGGATTAAGTCTTGTTTACTCATAGTTTCTCCCTAATTGTTCCCTTGATTTCTTACTTGATAGTATACCACAATGACCGTCCTTGTGAAAGGACGACCCTTATAATTCTGTCCGATTTTCTATCGCACGAAGTAGGGTCACTTCGTCCGCATACTCGATATCGGCTCCAACTGCTAGTCCCCGCGCTAAACGAGTCACCTTGATCCCTGCAGGTTTGAGGACACGTGAGATATACATGGATGTTGCTTCCCCGTCTGCCGTCGCATTGGTCGCAACAATCACCTCCGTAACCGTTCCATCCATCAAGCGACTGAGCAAACTCTTGAGGTTGATATCATCGGGTCCCACACCATTCATGGGTGAGATCAAGCCGTGCAAGACATGATAGCGGCCGTGGTATTCTTGGATATTTTCCATAGCAGAGACATCCCGGCTATCTTCTACAACAAGAAGAATGGATGGATCTCGCGTTTCGTCTCGGCAAATCTCGCAAGTCTCTTCATCGGTCAAATTGCCACAAATACTACAATAGCCCAACTCACGCTTGGCATTGAGTAAGTTCTTGGCAAATTCATTGACATCATCATCCGACATGCCAATGGTGTAAAAAGCGAGACGGGTCGCTGTTTTGATCCCAATTCCCGGCAACTTCGAATAACTGTCAATTAATTTTGCAATAGGTGCTGGATAGAGCATAGTTTCCTTTCTAATTCATGGGGTGCTTCTGGTTGTATAGGTTAATAATATCGCGCGTAATCGAATGGCTGACCGTCGCTTGGAGATTGGTATTATGCGGAAAGACCACTGCGACCGCAATCTTGGGGTTGTTTGAAGGGGCGTAAGCCACCACATTGGTATTGATAGCTTGCTTGCCACCGTCTACAGAGGTTTCGGCTGTACCAGTTTTAGCACTGATGGAAACATTGGCCCCACGACCAACGGTTTTCCCTGTCGTTAACCCACTCGTCCCATTGGCCACTTGGTAGAATCCTTGCTTGATCAAAGCCATATCTTCAGCCGAAATATGTACCTGATTGAGTTCTTTGGGTTCGATCGTCTTTTTCAACTGACCAAGTCCACCTTCTGCATTATTGTCATAGATACCTTCGACGACATGAGGACGAACCCGCTTGCCATCATTGGCAACCGTTGCCGCATATTGGGCCAATTGCATTGGTGTATAGTTGTCAAACTGACCAAAGGCATTGGTCAAATAATTACCAACTGTGTACTCTTTCGGAATAAAGCCTGTCGATTCATTGGGAAGGTCAATCCCCGTTGACGTTCCAAGACCATACTCGGCAAAGGTTGAACGCAATTTTTTCATGGCCGGATCGACCTGATCAACTTGTAAGGTCATATTGGGACGATAAGGTTGTCCCATCATCTTGAGGGCAATTTGGACCATATAGGTATTGGAAGAATATTCCAAAGCTTCCACCGCATTGATGGAACGGCTACCGTATTGAGTGAACCAAGAATTAATAGGAGCAGATCCTGCAAAAACAATGGGCTGATCGGTCAGCACCTGATTGCCGGAAATGGCACCATTTTCCCAACCAGAAGTCAAGGTGGCTCCTTTGACTACAGAACCTGGGACAAAAACATTGGTCACAGTTCCCAAAGCATCTGCTGATAAATCTTGGTTGCCGATTTGGTGTTTAATACCAGCCATGGCAAGGACTTTCCCCGTATCAGGCTCTAAAGCAACCGCGTAGACGCCTTCGGAGAAGGTGGCATTTCCAGCTTGTAACTCAGAGCTAAAGGCAGAGCGAAGAATGTCCTCCACTCCTTTTTGGAAATCCAAGTCAATCGAGAGCTTGAGGTTTTCCCCTTTGGCCCCTTTTGCGATGTCGACTACCTTTTCCATGTTGCCATTTTTATCTAGGAGAATTTCTTTTTCACTTCGTTTTCCTTGAAGGACATCCTCATACTCCTTTTCGAGATAAGAGGTTCCAACACGGTCGTTGAGTGCATAGCCTTTTTTAACATACTGATCGACCTCTTCGGCAGGAAGCCCAGCCTGCTCGGTCGAGACACTTCCGATGATAGAAGCAAGGGGCGTATCCAGAACCTTACGGTCCCAGCTAGTGGTAATCGCAATACCTGGAAGGTTCTGACTATCTGAAGCAATCGTTGCGATTTGTTCAGCCCCTAGTGGCTGCGTTGAAATAATCCCCGTCGCAAAGTTCTCCACAGCATTCATCTGGCTGTAAAGATAAATGGTCTTTTTTTCATCGTCTGTATAGCCAAGTTTTGAAGGGTCAATACTATCCACGGCTGCTTGATAAATCTTGGCTTCCGGCAAACGATTCCCATCAGTATCAAATTTCTTTTTGTCAGACAGGTGGTCGACCACTTCTTTGTATACCTTGGTATTGGCAAGATAATAGTCCACTTCCTGGCGTTCAGTCACCTTGGGATTCTCTACATCAACATACTGCAAGAGTTTTCCAGCTGTCTCTCTCATTTCTTGGGCCGTCATTTTCCGATCCCGCGTAAAGGTCAAGACTTGCTTTCCAATATTTTCTACCAAGGGTTTCCCAGTGGCATCATAGATTTGTCCTCGCACACTTCCTTGCTTGACTGTCTTTTTCGTTGCCTTAGCTAATTTATCCGTGTAATAAGCTTGGTGGGTAATCTGCATGTAGCCAAGCCGGGCAATCAGAACCAAAAAAAGAAGACAAATCAAACTAAATAACAGATAAAGTCTGCGTGTAATCGAATGATTTTCAAACTTCCGTATTTTTTTCTTCATGAACTTTTTGCCCTTCTATTCTCTGTAACACTTACCTTCCATTTTACTATTTTTCGATCTGTATCTCAAGAAAAGGAAGAGCAATTTACATTATTTTTTTATCATTTCACAATAGAAAAAGAGTCTTTCGACTCCTCACTAATAGGTCACAACGTTGATCGTTCCTTTGTCATACTCAGCAATGAAAATATCCAAAACGTTGTCATAGCCTTCTTTTTTCAATTCAGCTAGCAACCACTCTTCACTTTTCCCAATTGTTTCCAAAATTTCAAGCTGAACCACGCCATCAGTAATGATCGGGTATTTAGGATTTTCATCCCCCGCACGGACAACGATCAATTGACCATTTTGTTCAATCACAGCACGCCTCACATCTTTTAATTGAAAAATACCTTGTCCACGTAATTTCAAGGCAACATCCGAAGCAGAAAGTCCTTTGGAACGACAAGCTTCTGGATCAAGCTTTCCATTTTTAATGATGACCGTTGGTTTTCCATCGATCAAATGTTTCATAAAACGAACGTTGGTATTGAGCCATTTCAAAAGTAGAATTAAAATGGTCCACATCAAGAGAATGACCACATATTGGAGAATCGTAATCGAACTATTATAGATGACACCCCCAATAATCCCACCAAGAACATAGTTTTGAATTTGATCTGTGGCAGAATTGGGAGCAAGATTTCCCTTACCGGTTACATTGATAACAAACACCAATGAAATCAGACCTAGCGCTAATTTGATAAAAATTTCAATAAAATTATATGTCATTTGCTGACCTCCACGAGTTCTACATCTGTCTTATACAGATTTATCTTTTCTAATAAGTAGCTATCTGGATCCGATCCAGCGATCGCCCGATAGTAATCTTTCCCAACTTTTAGAATTGCTCCATCTGTAGCTGCAGAAGTATTAACATAGACGGTTTCTTTTTTAACATCCAATTCTTTTGAAATCACTTCAATAAAATGCAGTGAGCGTTGGAATTGGTCATTATTACTTTTACTAATTTGGAAATTGCTGATCCCGATTAAGACAACCGCAACCAGAGTTAAAATGGAGATAATAGATAATTCGCGGAATTTGCTATCGTGTTTCTCCCGATAGGCTTTCACCGCAAAAAAACCAGTCAGTACAATCAGAAAAATCGAGATCCCGATAGTCACCCAATTTTGCTGGCTGATCTGACTCAATACATAGTCATAAGAGTAAAATTTCATAGGGGACACCCTTTCATTCAGTGAATTCAAACTATTATAAATGATTTCAATGGAGATTTCAAGGCATTCAGATCAGAAAAAAACTAAATTTTTGTTATAATAAAATTATCTATTTTGTCAAGAAAAGGAAATACAATGAAACTGATCTCATGGAATATCGACTCCCTAAACGCAGCATTGACCAGCGATTCGGCACGCGCTAAACTCTCTCAAGAAGTCCTTCAAACCTTGGTCGCTGAGGATGCAGATATCATCGCTATCCAAGAAACCAAGCTCTCAGCTAAGGGCCCTACTAAAAAACACCTTGAAGTACTGGAAGAACTCTTCCCTAGCTATGAAAACACCTGGCGTTCTTCTCAAGAGCCAGCTCGCAAAGGCTATGCTGGGACCATGTTCCTCTATAAAAAAGAGCTTACTCCCGTTGTGACTTTCCCGGAGATCGGTGCTCCTTCAACCATGGATTTGGAAGGTCGGATCATTACTCTGGAATTTGATGGCTTCTTTGTGACACAAGTCTATACTCCCAATGCTGGTGATGGACTCAAACGCTTGGAAGAACGTCAAGTCTGGGATGTTAAATATGCGGAGTACTTGGCTCAACTAGACAAGCAAAAACCTGTCCTAGCAACAGGAGACTACAATGTTGCCCACAAGGAAATTGACCTTGCCAACCCAGCAAGCAACCACCGTTCACCAGGTTTCACAGACGAGGAACGTGAAGGATTTACAAACCTTTTAGCCAAAGGATTTACAGATACCTTCCGCCATATCCATGGCGATGTGCCAGAACGCTATACTTGGTGGGCACAACGCAGCAAGACATCAAAAATTAACAACACTGGCTGGAGAATCGACTACTGGCTTACAAGTAACCGTGTAGCAGATAAGGTTACCAAGTCAGACATGATTGACTCAGGCCCACGCCAAGACCACACCCCGATTGTCTTGGAGATTGAATTGTAAGGATTTGCTTTATGAACTACAATGCAGTAATTCCCGAGTTTATGGTCTCAAATATAGAACAGTCCCGTTCCTTCTACTGCGATTTACTCGGTTTTACGATCGAATACGAACGACCAGAAGAAAACTTTCTCTTCCTATCTCTTGAAGATTGCCAACTAATGCTAGAGGAGGGGAGTAAGGAGGAACTAGCTGAACTAAACTACCCCTTTGGTCGTGGAGTCAACATCTCCTTTGGCATCAAGGATGTCCCTAGGCTCTATCAGAAATTGTTAGAAGCCAACTATCCTATTTATCGTCCTTTGACCAAAAGAGAATTTCTGGTTGGCGACCATTATATCTATCCTCATGAATTTGCAGTTTTAGACCCAGATGGCTATTTTTTAAGATTTAGTGAATAGAAACATCTGTTTCTCTTGATGCTAAAAAACGAAGTCTTCGACTTCGTTTTTTTATTTAGTCATAGCACGAAAAACCGTGCGGAATCTAGCTAGTAAAAAGACTTCCAATAAGTAAAAGAGAATCCATCCCCCCACAAGATTGTCCCCGATAGACATGACTTCCTCTGGATTCAACTCAAAATAATAAACAAGGATAAAATGTTTAATAATGATGAAAAGTTGAAAAATGAAGGGTTCAAAAAGAAGGGCTACTTGATAATAAGATCGTTTTTGAACAGAGATATCTCCAAGTAAAAAGGCATTCAAGAGCAAGAAAATACTCATAATATAAAACTGTTGGTCAAAAGTAGCTGTTAAATGAAGCCAGTTTATCCAGTAGTTGATGCCATATGCTAGTCCAAAGCCTGTCACCATTGGCAAAAGATAATAGCCGATAAATCGATTTGGTAGTGGCTGGTAAGATTTTTCTGTCACTGGTACAAATACAAATCGGAAAACCAAAACAATAAATCCCATCCAAAAACAAATCATTAGATTGACAAAGACGTCTAGTGTTATAAATGATAAACTACTAAAGAGGAAAGACAAGACCGCTACTGACACTGGAATGGAGAAATCTAAGTGTTGCTTCCATTTTGTACCAACAGATTCTACGGGACCAGAATTGAGCCATCCATAATAAATCACCAAGACAAAGGGAGATAAAAATGTCGGAAGAATCAAAATAGCCAATAGGAGATACACAAAATAACGAAATTCACTCCATAGGTTGGCTAAACCAGTCTCTTTAATTTTTGGACTCCTTTTCGAATAGTAGATCAACCAAACATAACGGATACAGTAGAAAAAGGTAAGAAAAGAAATCTGCAGCCATGGTTTTTCAACCCTTGTCATAATGCTCATTCCATAAGACAAGGAACTCATAAAGAATAAGATAAGAGCTCGTAGTGCATGCTGTCCAACCTCTTCTTTTTTTCTTTTCTGTAAGGTTTTTGAACTATTCGGATAACGCAATTGAAGATAGTAGTCCCACATTTCTCTTAATGTCTGGTCCATCTCTTTTGTCATCCACTCATAACCTAAAGCTGAGGTTTCAAACGGCTCTAGCATGCTTTTCAATGCTTCTGCATTTGAAATTTTATGGTAATGCTGACTAATTTGTGCAAAGGTGTCCAACTTCAAATGAGGTAAGGTATACAATTCCTTCCACTTATCCGGATCATTGATTAAGGATTCTGTTGCCAAAAACTGGGACAATAGCCTTGAAAATTTCATCCATTCTTCAATGGTTTCTCTTCTTTTTTCGACCACTTCAGCATCCAGTTTTAAGTCTGTCAAAACCAGATACCACATCTTCAGTTTAGTCAAATAAAACTGTTCTTTCTGTGCCAAAGTAAAAGAACTCAATTGATTGATTAAAAAATGGACTACTTTCGGATTCACAATTGCATAGACGTCCAATTCGTCCAGCAACTGAATCAAGAGATAAGGTAAGGATCGATAACGGTTGAAAAACTCTTTCCATTCCCGTAAAAGTTCGAGGTCAGACACATTCAGTTGAAGCAATTCCTCTAGTTCTTCCTCTATGACTGATCGATCAAACTGTTTATATGCATTAAAATCAAGTTCCGAGGCTGATGATGCTTCTGAAAATTCCTCTTGCTCCTCTTGACTTTCAAAAAAGAGCGAAGAAAAGTCTAATGAGCTGGCTAGCTCACTCTGATCTTCCGCTTTCGTTTGAAATGGTTTAGATGCAGCAAGCTTGTCAAAAGGTAAAACACCTTCGTTTTCAAATCTGGTATCCTTCTTTCCTGGCTTTTCAGTCACTTCTTCAGAAGAGCTCGATACTTTTGATTTTCTTGCATAGGCCATGGCGAGCTGATAAGCTTCCATAATTTGTTGGTATTCTTCTGGATGCTCCTCAGGATGGTACTCCTTGACCAATTCTGCATAACGCTTTCGAATCTCTTTTACATTATTAGTCGGCTCAATTCCTAATATGTCCCAAATATTCATGTCATTCCTTTATCTTTCGTAATAGGCTCTATCGCCTCTTTCCAACCGATCTAAATAAGCTGAAAATTCATCATAGAGTTTTGGTAGATGTGGCAGTGACGCTTTTGCAACTTCTTGCTCAAAGAAGCGGGTTCTCTCCATCAAATTCTCCCGTTCTACGCCCAAAATCATACTATACAAACGATCTGCTCGTTCTATAAGGTAGCGATAAACCTCAGTTTCTTGTACATTGATCTTATATTTTTCCAACTCAGCTTTTTTCTTAGCAATTTCCTCCTCAGACAGGTTGATACTATCTTGCAGAATGATTTTATTTGAAACTTTACCTGTAGAAAGAACTGTCACCTCGACATCTAAAATTCCATTTAAATCATATGTAAAACGGACATCTGCTGCTTCATAATCTTGGTAATTTTCAGGAACATCAACCACTAAGCTTCCAAGCAACAAATTTTCTGATGCTCTCATCCGCTCACCTTGATAGATATTAAATCGAAGTTGGGTCTGCCCAAGGCTTTGTGCATAGTAGCGTTCTACACGAGAAGAAGGAAGACTTGAATTCCGTTCGATAATCGGTGAGTATTTATCCCCAACAACTTCGACTCCCAAAGAAAATGGACAAATATCTGACAACAAGAGATCACGGACTTCTCCTTGACGTTCCTTAATACCAGCCACTAATGCACAACCTTTAGCAATCATCAAATCCGGGTCATCAGTAGTGGTCACAGCTTGTCCAATACAAAAAGATAAAAATTCTTGCACCAAACGGAGCTTAGAGGTCCCTCCGACCAAGACAAAATCGTCCGCATGCACATGAGAATGATTCGCATCAAAAAGAGCTCGATCCAAAACTGCCTTGACTCGTGCTAGCAAGGGTTGACTAATTTCATAAAATCGCTTATAGCTAAGAGTCATGTCATATTGAGTGTTCTGATCTGCTACTGATAATTGCACTTCATCCTGGGAATTTAACGTAAGTTTCGCCTTTTCAGATTCGACCAGCACTTTATAATAGAACTCATTTGAGATAAAGTCCTTGTTTAAATCATTAACTAACAAAAATTCTTGGGCAATTGCTGCAGTATAATCTTCTCCACCTAGTCGATTATCCCCTGCAATTGCAAGAATTTCTACAATATTGTCAAAAGATTCGACAACAGAAATATCTAAGGTTCCACCCCCAAAGTCGACAACAATAAAGGCTTGGTCTTCCATTTCGTTGTTCATTTTTTGGGCCAATGAAGCAGCGGAAGGTTCATTAATGATGCGATCGATTTTAACACCTGCATATTGTCCAGCTAATTTAGTTGCATAGCGCTGGGCATCATTAAAGTAAGCTGGAACACTGACAATAATTTCTTCTACCTTTTCGCCTGTATAGCGTTCTGTATCCTCAATCAACTTACGAATGATAAAGGAACTCAATTCTTCTGCTTGATAGGTTCGCTCTCCCAGCTGGATAGGATGTTTGCTTCCCATAAAACGTTTGAATTGTGAAACAGTTAGATCCGGCTTCGTCACAAGACGTTCCTTCGCTAGTTTACCAACGATCAGTTCTCCGTCGTCGTCTAATCCGACTACAGAAGGAGTTAGGTAATCACCAAAAACATTTGGAACCAACTCAACTTTCCCATTTCGAAAAATACCAGCCAATGAATTTGTTGTCCCTAAATCTATTCCTACTATCATGGTACACCTCTATAATAAACATTAATTCTTTTATTATACAGGAAAAACCTCTTATTTAAAAGTTTGTTCCTAACTAAGGATAATTTCAAAAAAACCGGAGCCCTCACATAACGGCTCCGACTTTTTTATCTTCATTGATGGAACAATGATGGATTATTTATTTTTTCTTTTCGATATGATCTTTAAGATCTTCTTGGGCTTTTTTATTGGATTTGGCTTTTTCTTTCAACCACGTTTCCTTGGCCTTGTCAAATTCTTTTGTGGTCACTACACCATCGGTCAATTTCAGATATTTGTAGTTACTTCCTGTTCCTTTTGTACCAACCCATGAAGAAGCACGGCTATATGGTACTGTCCGTTGAAGCATTGGTGCTCCACCATTTGAAACGGTTGGAAGCGTAATGGAACTATCTGTCAACCAAGCTTGGGCTGCGGCATATTTTTCATAGCGTTTTGCTTGATCCAACAATTCACCATCCGCATCCTTCAGCATATTAGCGTACTGATCCAAACCAACTGCTGCAATGGCTGGGTTATTTGATCCTGCATCAATACCAAGATAGTATGAAACTGAACCGTTCACTGGACTGATACTTTCAAGATACGTTGATGGGTCTTGATAGTCTGGTTGCCAGCCACCACCTGAGATATCATAGTCTCTAGCTGCTGCATTATCACTGAAGTAGGTGATGTTTTGGAAATCATCATCTGATACTTTTTGAAGATCCACCACAACATTTTCCGCACCAAGAGTTGACTCTACAGACTGTTTGAAAGAGCTAGCTTGTTGGACCATGCTGCTGTCCACTTGGCTGACAATATAGTCCAAATGGATCGGGAATTGAACCCCTTGTTTTTGCAATTCAGCTTTGGCTTTGGTAAATGAAGCTTTGGCCTTTTCAGGATTATAGAGGCTTGTTTGACCATCTTCTAGGCTAACACCCTTCCATTGATCTCCATAAGTCACCAATTGTTTTTCAACGGCTTTACCAAAGTCTTCTCCATTGATTTGGACATAAGTTGGAGGCACCAAAGTGCTACGGAGAGTCTTCTCAGCAGCATCTGAACCTGAAACTTGCGCTGCATACGATTTACGGTCAAATCCAAAGTTCACTGCTTGACGGAAATCCTTGTTCAAGATTGCTTTCTTGGTAGAAGCTTTTTGTTCATCCGTTGTTTTAGCGGTGTGATCATACTTTTGACGATCCAAGTTAAAACCAAGATAGTAAGAAGTACCCAATTGCAAGCCATAGACGATATTGTTGCCAAAGTTCTTCTTCACATTCTTATAAGTCGAGCTGTTTGGCATCACACCCGCAAAGGAGTATTGACCTTTTTCAAAGCCTTTGATAATTGAATCTGGGTTTGATCCATCATTGAAGGTCAATTTAACATTGTCAATGTGAACATTTTTAGCATCGTAATAGTCTTTGTTCTTCACCAACTCGATTTCAGATTTAGAAGTTAATGATTTCAAGTAGTAAGGACCATTGTACAAGATGCTACTAGGTTTCAAGGAACCAAAATCTTTTCCTTGTGATTTCAAGAAATCCGCATTGACAGGGAAAAGAACACCTGAGGTTGTCTTAGAGTTCCAGAAGCTTTCAGGACGGACCAAGGTATATTGGATGGTGTGGTCATCTAAAGCTTTCACTCCAACGGTATTAAAGTCCTTGGTTTCCCCTTTGACGTAAGCATCCAAACCTTTGATCGAATTTTGAATCAAGAAGAGACCTTCTGATTTTGCTGCAACGGCATGTTTGATCCCTGTCACGAAGTCTTGAGCCGTCACTTTTCCATACTCTTCCCCTTCACTGGTATACCATTTGGCATCCTTGCGAAGTTTGTAGGTATAGGTTAATCCATCTTCAGAGACAGTCCAATCTTCTGCTAGACTTGGCACAAAGTTCCCGTATTGGTCATTTTCAAGAAGACCATCCACCAGGTTACTAGTGATATCTGAAGTTGTTGTACGAGTCGCTGTAATGTAATCCAAGGTATTTGGATCAGCCGAATAAACAAACGAGTAGGTTGCTTGTTTACTACTACCACCGCCACATGCTGCTAAGAGAAAAGCACCTGCAATAGAAACTCCTGCAAGAGCTAACAGTTTTTTTGCTTTCATCACGATCTCCTTATGTTAGATTTTTTATCATTATACACTATTTCTTAAAAAAAACCAAATAATTTTAGAAAATGTTCGTTTTTTATGAATGAATATAATAAGATGTCAAGAAAGAAAGGATGACATCGGTCGCAATAAAAATAGTCATTGTTAGCTAAATCAGGACATCCTATCCGATCAACTAGCCTCTTGAACGCTCTTTTAATAAATATGCGTTTTAGTACAAAAAAGAACCTCTGCTTTTTTGAACAGAGGAACTGATTCCTAATCAAAATGATAGAGTTGTGGGTACTGATCGCACTCTGGATTTTTGGGGTGGCAGATGGCCCGACCAAAATAGATCATGGCTTGATGGGCCGCTAGCCATTCGTTTTTTGGCAGAACATCCATAACCCGCTTTTCCACTTCCAAGGGAGTCGCTGATTTCTTGACAATGTCATGGTGCTTGCAGATCCGTTCCACATGGGTGTCGACAGCAAAGGCTGGAATTCCAAAGCCTACACTCAATACGACATTAGCCGTCTTGCGTCCCACTCCTGCCAGGCTTTCTAACTCTTCACGTGTCTGAGGGACTTGCCCATCAAAGTTGTCTAGCAGTTGTTGGGCACATTTTTTAAGAAACTTAGCCTTATTGCGATAGAGGCCTAATTTAGAAATATGCTTGGCAATGTCTGCTTCACTAGCTGCTGCCATGGCTTGTGGGGTTGGAAATGCCGCAAACAAACCTGGGGTTGCTTTATTAACAGCCGCATCAGTCGTCTGGGCAGAGAGCATGACCGCTACTAGTAATTCAAAATGATTGCGAAAATCCAGACTCGGTTTTGCATCCGGAAAAAGGGCGATAATTTCTTCAATCACATGGCGCGCCCGTTTCTTTGATAACACCATAACTTCTCCTTTACGTTACTAGTCCTTATTATAGCATGAAAGTTCCCTATTTCTAAAAGAATCGGCTTCAAAAAAGCGGGACAAAATGAATTGTAAAAAAATTCATCCAATCCCACTTCTATCTATTGGTTGTTTTATACCAATCTCTTCAAAAAGGTAATTAATGTTTGAGCAGAGCGTTCGCCAGCCTCCACGATAAATTCATCAAACGAGATATTGGCTGCATGATCTGCTGTATCACTCATGGCGCGAATCACCATGAAGGGACGTCCAGCTGCGTGCGCCGCTTGGGCAATAGCTGCCCCCTCCATCTCAACTGCCAATACTTCTGGGAACTGCTCCCGAATCGCAGCGACCTTTTCTTCGCTCGCGATAAAGCTATCCCCAGTTGTAATCAGGCCGACATGTGTGGTTGCAGCTTCTTCTTCCAGAACTTTTTTCATTTCTGATACGAAATAACGGCTGGATTCAAAGTAAAGTGGTTGGCCTGCCATCTGACCATACTTGTAGCCAAAAGCCGTCACATCCACATCGTGAAAGGCCAATTTGTCCGCAAGGACGATATCCCCAACGGCCATTCCCGGTGCTACAGCACCTGCAGAACCCGTATTGATAATGGCTTCCACTTTGAAATCATTGGCTAGGACCGCTACACTCATAGCAGACATGACTTTTCCGATGCCACTTTCCACCAGAACCACTTCATGGCGACCAATCGATCCCGTATAGTAGACCTTCCCAAGACGCAGATGCTTTTCCCCATTTTCAAGGGCTTCAACCAGGATCTTCAACTCCTGTGGCATGGCTGCGATAATTCCAATTTTCATATTCGTTTTCTCCTTGTGACGACCTTACAATAGCCAAATAGCCAAAATCAAGACAATGAGGAGCGCAATAATCCAAAATAAAATGGTATTGAGTTTGGATTGAAGCACACTTTCTTTTTGCTCTTCAATGCGACGGCTCTTTGTAACCGTTGGTTCCACTTGGATCTGCAAGGTATCTTGCGAATAACTGGCCCTTGGGCGTTCCACACGTTTTTCTCTCACGGGACGTTCATAGCCAAATCCTCTATGGTCTGTCCGAATGATTTTTGTCTCTTCCTCATCGACCATTCTTGGCCCTCTGACATCCTCACCACGTCGTGCCCGATCAATCATTTCATCAGTTAATAAAGGTTTTCCCATCGGATCCTCCTCTATTTATTGGTTAATTCCCAGTATTGGATCGCCATAATCGTCTTGGCATCACAGATTTCGCCAGACTGGATCAAATCTTTTGCTTCCGTCAAAGTCACTTCTAAGAGTTCCAAGGTCTCATCTGCATCTTGCGGACGAGGATTTTCCACCTTTTTTAAGTTGGTCGCAACATAGAGTTTGATCCGTTCGTTACAAAATCCAATGGCTGAATAAAAATCATAGAGCAACTCTAAATCCGCTGTGTAGCCAATTTCTTCTTCCAATTCACGCAGAGCAGCCGCTTTGGGATCTGCATTTTCTCCTTTTTCCAACTTTCCAGCCGGAATCTCTACAGAGGTCTTTTCGATCGCCTTGCGGTACTGTTTGACCAAGATGGTCTTTCCTTCTTCTGTGATGGGCAAGACAGCTACAGCTCCATTATGGAAGATGAGATCGCGCTGCGCTTGACCTTTTCCATCAGGCAACTCTACTTGATCAGTCACCACTTTGAAAATCGGTCCTTGATAGAGTTCCTTGCGTTCAAGGGTTTTTTCTTCAAAATTCATACGAATCTCCTATTTATTTTTAGGATGATGGGGCAAGCGAAGAGCATATTCTTCTTTGTTCACTTGACGGCCACGACCAATGGCAATCGCATCAGCTGGCACATCTTTGGTAATGGTAGATCCAGCACCAACTAGGCAATTGTCCCCGAGCTCAACTGGCGCAATGATGGTCGAATTTGAACCAACAAAGACATTGTTTCCGATGGTCGTCTTAAACTTGTGTTGGCCATCATAATTCACCGTGATGGTTCCCGCACCAAAATTGACGTTGCTACCGACTTCACTATTACCGATATAGGTCAGGTGACCTGCCTTAGTATTTTCGCCAATAGACGAACCTTTGACTTCGACAAAGTTCCCAATATGGACATCTTTGGCGAGGCTAGAAGCTGGACGAATATGAGCATATGGCCCTACTGTCACGCCGTCGGCTACCGTGCTCTCCTCAATCATGGAGTTGGTAATGACAGCACCTACCCCAATTTCACTGTCCACGATATAAGTTCCATTGGTTAAGACGGTCTCAGCCCCAATTTTTGTGTTTCCTTTGAGGGTAACATTGGCTTCGATTTGCACTTCAGGAGCGATTTCAACATCGACATCGATATAGGTCGCATCTGGATTAACAAAGCTCACTCCATTGACCATGTGAGCTTGGTTGATACGGCGACGCATGATGCCTTCTGCTGTTGCAAGGGCCACGCGGTCATTAACCCCAAGACTTTCATCAAAGTCTTTGAGCGTATAGGCCCCAACTTTTTCACCTGCTTCTCGGAAAATACCGATGACGTCTGTGATATAGTATTCTCCTTGGGCATTGTTGGTGTTGATATTTTTCAAAGCTTCAAAAAGGCGGGCATTGTCAAAGACATACGTCCCTGTATTGATTTCCTTGATTTGCTTTTCAAAATCTGTCGCATCTTTTTGCTCAACAATTCGAAGCACTTCCGCATTGTCATTACGGACAATCCGGCCATAGCCAAATGGATTGGCTGCTTCAGCTGTCAGAATCGTTGCCACATTTTTGTGGTTGATATGAAAATCGATCAAGTGTTTGAGGCTTTCACCCGTAATCAAAGGAGTATCACCTGCAATGACAAGGGTGTGGCCTTCAAGACCTTCCAAGACTGGTTCTGCCATCATGACCGCATGACCTGTTCCCAATTGCTCAGTTTGCTTGACAAACTCTGTTTGACCTTCTAATACCTTTTCTACCAATTCCGCCTTGTGGCCCACAACCGTTACAGTCTTCTCCGGTGAGATGGCTCCAACACTACGGAAGACATGCTCCAACATAGAGATCCCTGCAACCTTGTGAAGAACCTTGGGCAGATCAGATTTCATACGGGTACCTTTCCCCGCTGCTAAAATAATGGCATAATTTGGCATAACATTTCTCTTTTCTGTACGATATCGTACTTATTATACCATTTTTCACCCCTTTTGGAAAATAAGACCCAAACCAAAAAACTCTCCTGATAGGAGAGCTCTGATTGAAGTCAAAGTCTTCTTAATAACTTTCCTTAGGTGAGTACGGACGTCAGCGAACTTCTTCGAAGTTCCATGACTAATTATTGAGCCTAAGGTCTCAATAATTCCGAGTTCCTGAAACTAAATTGTTTCAGGAACTTTTCTCACAGCGGAAAGTTTCGGGATTTTTTGATTCATTCTAATAAATAGAACAATTTTTATTTCTTTTCAGAATCGCTTAACTTATTTTGAAATAATTTGTCTACATTCTAAGCTTGTCCTGCAATGGATAAACCTTGCGAAATTCCTCTAAAACAACCTTGCTGTCAGGTGTAAACGTCAGACCCGCTTCTCCAAAGCAGTCTTTGAAAAAATCTTCATGAACCTGACGCCAATAGGCCAGAGATTTGTCTCCCTCACCTTCCTTATAGGCATGGTCGGCTGAAACCTGTTTGAAAGGCTGAACAGAAACCTTGGTAATTTCGATAATGCAGACAGCTTGATCTTGACTGTCTAAAACAACATCAAAGGACCCTTCTTGCGGAAGAGGTTCATCCTCCACTGCATAGAGGTCGTAGGCTGAGGTTGTTGCTGTTTTTTCGCCTTTATAGACCAGATCCGCTAAAAGGTCTGGATCCACTCCAAAGGCCCAGGCATCTATCTCATCTCCAATTGAGGGGTTCATTTGCTTGTAGGCATTCCACATTTCTTGAGGTGTCATAGGTTGCTCCTTTGTAATTTTTTACTTTCTTCTTTTATACGTTTAAGATGGTCTGGATGGTCAATTTCTAAATCAAAAATCTCTGGAATAGAGCTGTAATGGAGAATACATTCGATACCCATCTGATTCATTTTTTGTATGAAAGAAGTATTCAGATAGCCTGCTACAGCGAAATCTATCTTTTTCATCCTTGCTTTATCCTGCATCTGTCTCAGCATTTCTAACATAATGGGACTTTCCATATCATGCCATTGACTGTTTCTTACAGTCGCAAAAATAAAAGAAGTTAAATCATTCATTCCAACTACAATCTTTGAAATGCCCGTTTCCAGTATCCTGTCCAAGTCGAAATAAGCTGATGGTAATTCAATCATCGTGCCGACTTTCCCAGTAAAACCATACTGACGTAATACTGTAATAGCTTGTTTTAATTGTTCGGCACCATTGACAAAAGGAAAAACAACAGACAGATTGGGATTAGTTTGAAAAACTTCTGTAACAACATTTGTCTCAGCCTGAAATTCATCTGAACACGCCAACAAACGCCTGATGCCTCTGTATCCAAATAAGGGGTGGCGTTCGTCAAAATACTCTTTAGTCCCGTCTAGAATATTTGCTTCTGCATTTGTTAACTCTGAAAAGCGATACCAGACTTCTTCATCTGAGTATAAGGAGCAAATTGAGCTTAGATAATCTTTTACGAATTGCTGACAATTTGGTAATAGTATGTTTTGGTTTAGTTCTCTCAACAAGTATTCCCCACGAATCAAGCCGACGTTGTGCAATAAATGGGGATAAACTTTTTCAACAATTTTTTCGCCACTAAGAGCTAGTTGATTTTGCATGTTCATTCACCTCGTCTTAAAAGATACAATATCAGATATCAGTATACGACACTTTCCTCTAGTTCAAAAGCTTCATAAGGTTCAACTAACTCATATCCTAAAAATTCTGCTACTTTTTTGGAAGCCTCGTTATGAGCATCCCAAAGTGGAAATATATCTCTATTTAAACTCTCTAGAATCATTGCAGCACCAAGTTTTTTAGCAAATCCATTTCCTTGTTTATCTGGTCTAGTTGCAACTTCCACTTCAACTGCTCCATGGTAAACTAACCCTGAGGAAATCCCAGCAATCACTTCATTATTTTTAAGAATCACAAAGCCAAATCCACCTTTTAAAGCAAAATCCTGGTAGGACTCAAAATCCCCCTGTAAATCTTGTGACCATTCTTCCTCAGAAAGGCAGTTATAAATACGATTATCAATAGGCACAATATTGCAACCTTTCTCTAACTGACTAACTAGATCATTTAGAAATTCAACTTGAAAATTTGCCTTATCTTTAAAAGAATAGCGAGTAAAAGAAATTAGCTCCACTTTCTGACGCAGAAAATCTTGCCACTTAGTGTCTTCTGAAATAATAATCTTATCATCTAAACCATATTGCCTAACAAAATCTTCCCAAAATCTGGAATCCAACTCCCCTGCTAGGTATAGAAAATTCCCAATATCATAAAAACTCGTTGTCCTATCACTGTTTCGATAAACAGTCCCGATTTGAGATTTAAGGCCATAGAGAACCATATATTTCTTCCATGTTTTAAATAGTTCCATTATCCCTCTATTTTACCTTCCAATTCGTGTAAGAGGTCTTGTCCAATTCAGGAAATCCTCGTAACTCTGCCTTCACTTTTAATACTAAAGGCGAGGCATTGTCTTCGGTAATTTCTTCCAAATTCAACCAAATGACGTTTGCTGAATCATTGCTTCCATCATGAACCTCCTGAAGAAGTGGTTTTTGAGATTGTTCGAAATCGAGTACCATATCATAAAAGGCCATGATATGGTGCACTGCGAAGCCTTGCCCTTCTTCATGAACCAGCACATCATAAATCCTAGGATTTAAGTAACGGCTAAGCGTATAGCCCGTCTCTTCCAGAACTTCTCTCTTGAGGGTTTCAGTCAGTCCCTCACCTAGTTCTTGACTACCACCCGGTAGATCATAGCGCTGTTGATAAGGGCCTCTTGTTTTTTCAATACAGAGCAGTTTCCCCTCTTGAAGACAAACTCCATATACCCCAAAGTGATGTTTGATTTCCATCAAATCCTCCTACTTCAAACTCCAGCCACCGTCAATCGTCAGGATTTGTCCTTGCATGGCGGATGCCTTCCCGCTAGCTAAAAAGAGGCTGACTTCTGCTACTTCCTCTGGCTCAATCCAGCGCTTGATGGGGGTTTCACCGGCTACCCAGTCTGCTAGACCACCTGGCTCAAAATCCGCTGCGGTCATACCAGTTTTGACTGCACCTGGCGCGATGCCAAAGACCTGAATGCCAGTTTCTGCATAGTCTAGAGCCAACTGCTTGGTAAAACCTGCTAGAGCATGCTTAGACGAGGTATAGGCGTGACCACCCCCGCCTGCTAGACTGGAGGCAATGGAGCACATATTGATGATGATCCCTTGCTTCTTCTCCAACATTTGAGTCAGATAATGCCGTGTCAGCTCTACTGGAGTCACGAAGTTGATCTCAAAGATCTCCTGAATCTCCTGAGCGCTTTGCTCAAGAAGCGGTTTGTAATCATCCAAGACCCCAGCCGTATTGCACAAGACGTCTACCTCAGGACACCAGTCAAAAATCGGCGTCAAATCTAGGGTCAAGTCCCGTTGCAAAAAATGGAAACCCCCTGGCAACTGAGGATCCGCTCCTTGATCCACTCCGTAAACTTGATAACCTTTTTCTAAAAACAGGCGAGCTTGCGCCAGGCCAATCCCGGAGCTTACGCCCGTAATCAAGACTCGTTTAGTCATGGACTTCCACCCAATCTGTCGCTAAGACATCACAAGGGGTTGGACTCCACATAGAAAATCCTTCGCCTTCTCCAGAGACGTTAATGAGGAAATAAGGCGTCACTTCTAGAGCTACTCCATTTTGCTCAATGGTATCAAACAATTGGACATAGTTTTCTGCTCCACCCCATCCTGTTCGTACATATTTTTTCTTGGCCTTTAAGCCTGGTAAAATCTCTTCAAATGTCATGGTGTTCTCCTTTATTATCATTCCTAGTTACACCTTTCATTATACCAAAAATCAGGCTTGCTCGTTGGTTTCCAACAGAAAAAGGAGAGCTTCCTCCCCCTTTTCTTTCTATTCACCACTTTTCTCCTTGTCCTTTTTCAAGTCACGAATCATAAACCAATAGTAAATCATCAATCCTATACCAATGATCACTGTGGGCAGAAGAACTGTCGTACCAAGATTCTGAATCCCTTGTGCCAAGGTCCAGCGATGTAAGAATCCAACCACTAAAAAGGCGACGATAGGAAAGATGAAGGCTCTGCCAATCTCTTCTTTCCACTGCCACAAAATGAGGGCGCCACTAGCCCCTGTCATAAGGAGAGTATCCCATGGATTCGGCACTGTCAACCAAGCAAAAGCAGGCAAGAAGCGGACGCCCACTATTTCACCGACAAAATAGAATCCTAAAACCAAAACGATTGCCACATGGATTGCTTTTTTCGACTTTTCTTCTGCAAAAATGAGGCGACGAAGGAGATAGAAGAGTAGCCCAATTGCTAGGAGTCCCAAAATGATGTCGGTAAAATAGACTAGAGGCTTGAGCACAAGGACCGCTTGAGAAGCAAAATCACTTAAGAGGCGATAAAAAATGACTATTCCTGGGACAATCGCCCCATATTGCAGAATAGACCGAGCCGATTCTCTAGGCATATTCTCGATAATTTGGTCTGCCATTTCCTTTGGATCGAGACCAAAATAGTCCTTTGCTGTCAATCCATCCGCTCCTGCTTGCGAAAAATCTAGCGCTAGATTATAGACCTGCTCTCTCAAAGCCTTCTCCTCATATAAGAAACCGGCAAAATTGAAATAATCCCAGAGGTCTTGGAAATAAGCTTGGTCCTCCTGACGAAAGGTTTGAACCAAAGCCTGCGTTTCTTCATAATAAATAACTGATGTCATATTGCTTTCCCCTTTCTTTGGAGACGAAATACAAGGAGGAACAGGACTAGTCCTATAAGAGGAAGTAGCCAGCCTATTAAATGAGCAGTTTCCTGATTCACAAGACGAATCCAGCATCCAGTAACAAGGAAAGTCAGCCCCAGTACTAGCAGACTCGACATCAGACGATCTCTACTTCTATAAGCCATAACCGCAAACCCAAGTAGGACTAGGACAGCAAGAGCAATCGCCCAACCATCTGATAAGAAAATACTCCCAATGTGGCCAAAATAGGTCGAAAATAGTCGTACGATGTTCAGAAACACTAGCAGGCTGATCACACTGATAAAAATAGCCCAAGGACGCTTCATTTCTCCATAGCTCTGTTTGGACCAAAGCCACAGGATGAACTGATTGAATACCAAGAAATTAAGTAGAATGACAACATATGTTAAGGGTTGTATTTTCAGTGGCATCATCCAGGTAAAATCCATTAAATAACGCATGCCAACTAAGATCACTCCAAGGATGAAGACGAGTCCCACATAAGATCCTAAAGAACGTTTAGGTAACTCAGCAAACACTTGATCCACCATCGCTCGTGGATCCTTTCCAAAATAATCCACTGCTCGAATGCCTTCTTTCTCAGCAACTTTTAGATCGCAAACCATATTGTAGAGCTGTTCACCGAGTGCTTCATCATCATAAAAATAGGACTTAGCCCCAATATAAGCGACCATTTTTTTCACATAGGCTTGATCCTCTTTATTTAAATGAATCAATTCATCTGACATTTTTTCTGTATAACTTTCTACCATTCTTCCCCCTCCTTCTTGATACGTTCTACTTTTGTAACTAGCTCCTGCCACTGGTCCCAAAATTCCCCTAAGCGCTCTTTCCCAGCATCACTCAGTGAAAAATATTTGCGATCGGGACCATCTGGAGATGGTCTCATTTCCCCATGAATAACCCCTTGTTTCTCCAATTTTTGAAGCAAGGGATAAATGGTCCCCGCAACAATCTTGTCAAATCCCATCTCTTTGAGACTTTGGATCAATTCATAACCATAAATGGGCTTTTTGGAAATAATCTCAAGCACACAGCCCTCCAGGATTCCCTTTAGTAATTGGGACTCTTTCATCCTTCTCACCTCTTTGTTTACTACCTTACTAGTTTGTTTTACATACTAGTCCTTTCACTCTTAGTATACTCTTTCTTAACTAGTATGTAAAGCATAATAGTAAAAATTTTTTGAATCCTTAAAAATGCCTTAAAATAAAGGCTTTCCAGCCCTTTAGTGTGTAAATATACAAAAAAAGTACAAAAAACACTTTATTTTGGCAATTGATTGGAGTATAATAAACGTAATTATTCAAAAGGAGTTGTGAATATGAAAAAATCTAAGCTTGCTCTCTTAGCAGGTGTAGCCGCAGCATCAACACTTTTCCTTGCTGCATGTGGCTCATCTTCTAACTCATCAAAGGGAACAACCTACAACTACGTGTATGCTACAGACCCTGATTCCTTGAACTATTTGACTTCAAATCGTTCAACTACAAGCGACATTACTACCAACTTGGTCGATGGTTTGTTTGAAAACGACCAATACGGTAACCTAGTGCCTGCTCTTGCTGAGGACTGGTCCGTTTCAAAAGACGGTCTGACTTATACCTACAAGCTTCGAAAAGACGCGAAGTGGTATGATTCAGAAGGAAATGAATACGCTGACGTCACTGCACATGATTTCGTGACAGCTCTGAAATATGTAGCCGATAAAAAATCCGATGCTCTTTACTTGGTTCAAAACTCAGTCAAAGGCTTGGATGATTATGTGAACGGAAAAACCAAAGACTTCTCAACTGTTGGGGTCAAAGCTGTTGATGATCACACTCTTCAATATACTTTGAACCAACCAGAATCTTTCTGGAATTCTAAATTGACCACTTCTACCATGATGCCGGTCAATGAAAAATTCTTGGAATCAGCAGGGAAAGACTTCGGTAGCGTGAAACCAAATGGTATCCTTTACAACGGTGCCTACATTTTGAAGTCCTTCACTTCAAAATCACAAATTGAGTTGGATAAAAACCCTGAATACTACGACAAGAAAAATGTTCACATCGATACGGTTAAATTAACGTACTTCGATGGATCCGACCAAGACTATCTTGCTCGTAACTTCTCAGATGGTAACCTATCTACTGCTCGCCTCTTCCCAACAAGCTCAACCTACAGTACAATTGAGAAGAAATTCAAGGATAACATCGTTTATTCCCCACAAGATTCTACTGTTTACTACGCTTACTTCAACGTCAACCGTCAAAACTACGGCCATACGAAGAAGACATCTGATGAGCAAAAGAACAGCACTAAGACAGCCCTTCAAAACAAAAACTTCCGTCAAGCTTTGAACTTTGCTTTAGATAGAACTTCCTACAGCGCTCAAGTTAACGGGAAAGACGGAGCAACCAAAACCCTTCGTACCCTTCTAGTTCCACCGACATTTGTGCAAGCAGACGGGAAAGACTTCGGTACTCTCGTTGAAGAAAAACTTGCCGCAACAGGAGATGAGTGGAAAGGTGTTAGCTTCGCAGATGCTCAAGATAGCTTGCATAATGCGGATAAAGCCAAAGCAGAACTTGAAAAAGCTAAGACTGAATTGCAATCGCAAGGTGTTCAATTCCCAATCCATATCGACTATGTTGTAGATCAATCTTCTAATGCTCTTGTCCAACAAGCAGACTCTATGAAGAGCTCAATCGAAGCGGCCCTTGGTAAAGACAATGTCGTGATCGATGTACAAAAATTGTCTACAGACGATGCTGATAACGCTACTTACTTTGCCCAATCACCAGACCAAAAAGACTTTGATATGGATATCACTGGTTGGGGACCTGACTTCCAAGACCCATCTACTTACTTGGATATCTTAAACCCAACAGATGGTTCAACCTTGACTGGTATGGGACTTGATCCTAAGAAAGACCAAGCGCTCATCGAGAAAATTGGTTTGAACGAATACAAAGCCTTGCTCGATGATGCCAATGCTGAAAAATTGGATACCAATGCACGTTATGAAAAATACGCTGCTGCTCAAGCTTGGTTGACAGAAAATGCTATGGTTCTTCCAATCTACTCTAAGGGTGGAGTTCCATCTATCACCAAGGTAACCCCATTCTCAGCAGCAAATTCTGCAATTGGTATTAAAGGTGAAACAAGCTTCTTCAAATACCAAAAAGTTCAAGACAAGACAGTCACAACTGCTGACTACGAAAAAGCTTACAAACAATGGCTCAAAGATAAAGCAGAGTCAAACAAGAAAGCTCAAGAAGAACTTGCAAAACACGTGAAATAATCACGATAAAAACACCGGGGATTACATCCTCGGTGTTTTTAGTTAAGGAAATACCTATCTTTGAAACTTTCCTTAGGTGAGTACGGACGTTAGGTGAAATTATCCAGTGGATGATTTCAGCAATCCAGGAAGTTCCAAAACTTAGTTTTGAACCCCTTCGCTTTTTAAATTTTAGGCTCAGGCTAAAACAGTTCCCCGAACTGTTTTACTCTCAAAACTCCCGAGAGAGTGGGACAGAAATCGGTCATTCATTAGAATTCGATTTCGTCGTCCCACCTCCGCAAAGTTGAGTAGGGCTGTAAAAGCTGATGAAATCAGCGAAGTAGAGCCCACTCAACCACTGCGTCTTGCTCGACAATCCAAAAACAATTGAGAGGCTAGGACTTTTGTCCCAGCCTCTTTTCTCACGGCGGAAAGTTTCAGTATCTGTTTAAATAATCTTAATAACATACATTATTGTAATTCTTTCCGCAACACTTAACTTGTTCTATGTAAAAAACAGTTTGTCTACTTATCGGCTTATTCATTTCTCAATCTTTTATAGATTCAAAATCTATCTCACGACAATCTTCCGATAACTTCTAGAAGTCAGAAGAAAGACGAGGACATAGGAGATGAAAAAGACAGCGCAGATTGCTAAGGTTGTTTGAAGGACCAAGCCCGCATTGTTCGCTCCTAAGAGAGCAACGATTTTTGCAATCATCTTGTAGGCCACTCCTAGGTAGAGGAAGGAGAAAAACAATGGAAGGAAAAAGACGGTGAGAATCTGTTTGCGAATCGTAGTAGCCGTTTGCTTCTGGTCCAATCCTACTTGTTGCAAAATCACAAAATTTTCCCGGTCCTCATAGCCCTCTGAAATCTGTTTGTAGTAAATGACGAGAACCGTGGCTAATAGAAAGATCACAGATAGGAAAATCCCAATAAAGAGAAGAGTCCCTGCTGATTCACGCCACTCTTTCTCTATGCTGTATCGTTCAAATCCACCAAAGAAAGTCGCACCATATTGACTCATTTTGTCTGTCGAATAAAGGTCTTTGATCAAGCCACTGATGAAATCTTGATTCTCTTTATCTTTTGCAGTAATAGCGAATTCCAAATTTTTATCAACTTTTAGTCCCAGTTGGTTCAAGTCAGGGAGGACCAGGTACAAACCCATTTGGTGTTGAAACAGGTCGGATTGAGGGAGTTTTCCTTGGATAAAATTGGAATCTAGTTTTTGTTTAATCGTGAAGGTCTTCCCATTGATTTCTAATTGCGAATCTAATTTTCCTGGATACTGATACCCATAGGCTAGGATTTCATTTTCCCCAAGCTCAACTTTTTGACCCGTCAGTTGCTCGTAAGTCGCCTGATCAAAAAAATAGACTGTTCCCTCTGTCTTCATCTCCTGATCAGTTGCTGGAGTGGACTGGTCATTCACCTCTAAGACCTTTCCATCAATCTTTCGAATTTCAGCCGACCAGTATGTTGTCTGAGTCACTTGATAATCTGATAGATGTGTCGCATCGGCTGTTTTCTTAATTTGGGCTTGAACATCCTCAATAACTGGTTCTGTTTCAGCATCTGAAGTCATATGCCCCACACTAATCATGTAATCAGAAGGGTAAACAGTATCTAGGTAGTTCTGTCCTCCAATAAAGATATTGAGCGACCCGGTTAAGGTGACCAAGACCATGGTGGAAAGAATACTAATGGTCGCAAGACCCGCTGCATTTTTTCGCATCCGTGCTATTAAGTTGGAGACGGATATAAAATTCTCCGGCTTGTAATAGTAGGATTTCCGACCTTTGAGCATTCTTAAGAAGGTAATGGATCCTGCGTTGAATAAGAGATAAGTCGCCAGAATGACTAAGATGACAGCAATAAAGAATCCTTGAACCGCTGCAACTGGACGCTCAACGGTTAGCGCCAAATAGAAGGCAATTCCTAAGAACCCTAGTCCTAAAAGAGTTTGAACCAGCAAGAAGCGTCCCTTCTTCTCTCCTGCCTTTTTCTGTTGCATGAGGTTTAGGGAACTGTAGCGCAAGAGGCGGAAAGAATTCAGCAAAAGTATGAGGGCAAAAGCTAAGGCTAACCCAAGTAAAGTGTCAAGGACAGCTCCTAGCTGGAAGGTTGATTGAATGACGACTGGAAGTCCCATACATTTTAAGAGCAAGGCAAAAATCAAGCGATCAAACAAGAGACCCAAGCCCAGCCCCGCTCCAACTGTGAGGATATAGAAGATAAGCAATTCCCATAAGGTCATGACGAGGAGGTGCTTCTTCTCCATTCCCAGAACACTGTAGAGTCCCAGTTCTTTGGAACGATTTTTCATGACATAGCCATTGGCATAAGCCACCAAAATGATGACGACCAACTGGACGACGAAACTACCAAAACCAAGAACAGTTCTCGCCGCTCCCCCTCCGTAAGAATCCTCTAGATGAGGGGTCGATGCCAAGGCGATAAAGCTATAGAGGATCATAGTCGTTAAAATGACAGCTATAGCAAAAGGGTAATAAAGCTTACGATTTTGTTTGAGGTTGGAAAGAGCTAATTTACTAGTTAATTTAAACATCGCTATCCTCCTTACCCGCCATAACCGTCAAAGTATCCGAGATTTCTTGGAACATCTGACGTTCTGTTTTTTCCCCGCGGAAGATTTGGTTGTAGAGAATTCCATCCTTGATAAAGAGCACGCGCTTGGCCCGAGCTGCCGCTGCGGTTGAGTGGGTCACCATGAGGATGGTTTGCCCCATGCTATTGATATCTTCAAAGACATCTAGCAAAGCAGCCGAAGACTTGGAATCCAGCGCCCCTGTTGGCTCATCAGCAAGGAGAATTTCAGGTGAGGTGATGATGGCCCGTGCTACAGCCACCCTTTGTTTTTGCCCACCAGAGATTTCGTAAGGGTATTTCTCTAGAAGTTGGTGAATGCCCAATTCCCGACTGACGCTATCCACCTTGCTCATCATTTCCTTGACGGGTCTGCGTGAGAGGACGAGAGGGAGAAGGATATTGTCCTTGACGGACAAGGTATCGAGCAGGTTGAAGTCTTGAAAGACAAAGCCTAGTTTTTCCCGACGGAAGCTGGATGCATCCTTGTTCTTGATAGTTGAAGTATCGGTACCATTGAGGTAGACCCGTCCTTCCGTCGGCTGGTCCAGCATGGCTAGGATGTTGAGGAGAGTCGATTTCCCGGATCCTGATTCCCCCATGATGGCGACGTACTCGCCATTTTCAACGGTAAAATGAATGTCCTTTAGGGCTTCAACCTGCGTTCCTTGAAAGCGCGTTTTGTAGATCTTTTTGATGTGTTGAACGTCTAGTAGGGTCATGGTCCATTCCTTTCTAGCTCGAAAGAGCTTCAATTGTTTTTTTACAAATCAATTGTACTAAAATAAGAACGCTTTCACCATAACATAACCTTACATTTTGCTCTTTATTTCTTACATTTTTGTAAGAAAGCAAAAATAGAGGCTGGGACAAAAGTCCTAGCCTCTCAATTGTTTTTGGATTGTCGAGTAAGACGCAGTGGTTGAGTGGGCTCTACTACGCTAATTCCATCAGCTTTTACAGCCCTACTCAACTGTGCGGAGGTGGGACAACGAAATCGAATTCTAACGAATGACCGATTTCTGTCCCACTCTCTATTTTCATTTATGAATTATTCAGCTGATGAAGAGGTAGCTTTCTCAAGAGATTCGTAGACACCTTTAAGAATATTTGTCATTGAGTCACGAGCTGTTCTAATTTGTTGCAAGAAAGGTGTACGACCTTGCTCAGGAACAACTGTATCATCTGAACCTGCACTTGATAGCATGGTATTGAATTGAGCTTTTGAGTTATCCATAGCCTTGATAGCTGGTTCTACTTGTTGAGTGTAAGCAGATCTCTGTGCTTCTGGAATTTGTTGACCGATATCTTGTGCGTATTTTTTATAGCTATCTACTAATTTACCATAAAGATTTTTAAAATCACCAATTGTTTTGGCGTTATCGATTTCTTCATCTGTCAACAAGACAACTTCTGGAACATCAACAGAAGATTTTGATGTTTTTGATGAACTGCTTGATTTGCTTTCTGAAGTAGATGATTTTTCTACTTTGCTAGAAGAAGCTTTACTTGCGTTTTTGCTTGAGTCTGAAGCAGTTTTACCAGAACATGCTGCTAGGGTTGCAACTGATAAAAGTGCTACACCGGCTGTAAGAATTTTTTTCATTTGTATTCTCCTATAATGTATGGTTGAATTTATTTTAAAATATTTTTTCATTTCTGTCAACCATTTTACAGAAAGCCAGTAACTCTCTAGGCTTTTTATTACTAGCTTTTAACATTTTTTATTTACTAAATAACAATATTTTATATTGTATATTTATTCTATAATTGAATAAAAAAAGCTAGAAAACAGATCGTTCTCTGGCTTTGTTCTCTTTCCCTATTCATGGAGCAATTGAGTGAATTTTTCTTGAAGTTCCTTGTTGTCCGTTGGTTTTAGGTACATCTTTCCACCATTGGTCGTTGGGGAATGAAAGACGATCCCCTCTCCTGTATCAGTAATGGCAAAGAAATAACTATGCACATCTGGATACTTATCCCAATTGCTATAGCGTTCTACGATACGGTACTTGGCATTTCCTTGACCCGTGTCTGTGTAAATGGCATCCATCTTGCTATTGTCCCCAAGAGTATAAAGATTGTCGGCTCCCACATCACCACCTGCGATGCCTTTTTGATAATTGGGTTGCCCCATCTTTTGACCCCAGGTTTTCATAAAGTCCGCTAATTTGGCTGATTTTTCAGCATTCCAAGGCCTCTTCTCCTGACTTTGGGTATTGCTTCCTGAAGGTGTGCTGTCAAAACTTTGCCAATCAAAACTCTCAAGATCGAGTTTCTCTTCATCTGATTTGCCAAAAATGGTATTGAGATCCGATCCAGGGACCTGGACTTCCTCTTCCTTGACTTTACTTGCCATCTGTGGGGCCTTTTCGAGACGTGAGAGTACTGCTTCACCACGGCCCGTCCCTGACAACCAGCTAACTTCTAGGACTTCTCCTCCCTTGTAGAGCGTTGTTGCATTGCGTGCTCCTCCGTGTCCAGCGACGAAACCTTCTGCTAGTAAGGTCGGCTTTTTGTCCTTGAGGTAATAGACGCCCGTCACAAAGTAGCTCCCATTACTCTGCTGATTGGCGATGATCATCTCGTCTACTCCATCGCTATTTAGGTCCTTAAAAGCATATCGAACAGCTGCTGGCTGATTGATGACAGTCTCGATTACCCAGCTATTGATCATCCGATCTTCTTTGGCTAATTCATCATTCAATTTGGAAATGGCATCCAAATCCTTTGAAGTGGCAAAAATCTTTTGGTAGTCTGAAAAAACAGACTGGTATAATTGTTTGTTGTCTGCTTTTTTCGCTTGTTTCTTTGCTGAAGTCTGGCTAGTTGCAATCTCTTTTTTAGGACTGGACTGGCGCTGGTATCTTTGGTAACATCCTGTTAACAAGACCATACTCGAAGCCGCTAATCCCAACTGCATCCAGTGTTTTCTTTTCATCTGATCTCCTTTAGTCTCCCTTATTTTCATACTAATATTTATTATACTAAAAAAAGAGTGAGGAAGGAATCCCTTCTTCACACTTAGTTTTCTTTATTCGGATTCTTTCTACGATCCGTTTGACTTTCAATATGCTCTTTCACCAAGGCAACCACCTCATTATTGGTTGGAAGGTCCGAGTGCTGGGCATCCTCACCTGTCACAGTGATTTCTGTATAGCTAGCAGCTTGGTTTTGATAGATGTATTTCCCAGCAGAGACACTGGCATCTGGGACTAACTCATCTGAATCATAGGTAATGGTCCCAGCTACTGAATACATATGGAGGGTACTAGGAATGGCTTCTTTTCCCTTGATAAAATCGGCCAACATCTCAGACTTGTTTTTAATATTGGTCTCTGTAAAGTTGTAGGGCGTGCCGATGGTCATGAGGGTTTTCAGATCGATATCATAATCTCCCAGATAATTTTCGATAAAGGCTGTGTAGATCAAGCCACCGTTGGAATGCCCCAGCCCTTTAAAGTTATTGAAATTGTATTTTTCTTGAAGAGCTTTGAAGGCTTGATTGACCATTTTGGCTTGCTTTTTGATATTGCTATAGCCGTCCTTATTGTTTTCAAATCCAATGACGATAATCGGTTCATTGTCCTTGTTATCAATACTACCGCTATAGGTAATGCGGCCATCATTCCAGACCTTGACCTTGAGCAGGCTGTGTTTGGTGCCACGCCGATCTTGGTTGAGTTTGGTAACCAAACCATCAAAGCGATTTTCTGTCGCTGAACTTCCCGGAATCATAATGATGGGAGACAGTTTTGAATTATAGAATTTCTCGATTTTTGATACATTCTTTCTGGTCCAACTATAAGATGGAATGGCTAAACCGATCAAGAAAAGACTGACCAAAGTGAGGACGATCACGGTTTTTTTAGAGACTTTCATCGCTTTCTCCTTTCACTTTTAGATCTTTTCGGATACGATTCCCCATACGAACAAATGGGAGATAGATCAACACATCCACTGCAAAACACAGCAGGCTGACAAAAAGGGCCCGAAGACTGCCGCCTGTCCCGATAAAGGCATAGAGAAGGCTCGGAGTCCCATCTGGCACTGGATAGACAGCCGCTGGCATCAGTTTGAAGCACAAGGCTACCGCTGCGATCCCCATATTCACCAAGGGAATCAATAAGAAGGGAATCACATATAGCAGGTTGAGAAGGACCGGAATCCCTACCATGAAGGGGGCACCGTTGTTAAAGAGTCCGGGAAAAATACTGAGGAGACTAACTTTTCTGTCCTTTTGACTGTGAGATACCAGTAAGATCGCTACCAAAAGGGCCAGGACGGCGCCTACTCCTGCTACCATCCCAAAGCTCCGGTACAAGTTGGTCAAGGTATAGAGGTGGGGAATCCCTGTCGTTGTATGATGGGTCACAGCGTAAGTCAGATTTTCTAACGCAAAACTATCATCCTCAATTGAGTTTAGAGCAAAAGCTTGACTGTTGCCCACCCAGGCTGATAAGCCACTGAAGAGCCCCATGACAAAGGTGGACAAGAGATGATGACTGCTGACAGTTAGAGAACTGAAAAGCTGACCAATGGTCTGAAAAACATTGAAACGATAGCCCAAAATAAGAAGTATATTGATACTAACACCGAGAATCAAAGATAAGAAAATAGGGCGTACCGTCTTGGGTTGATAGATGAAATCCTTGTCCACAATCTGGTCATCACTTGCCTTAGAAAGGCGGAAGATCTGTCCGATTAGATAACCTAAAAAGATGGCCAAAACAATATTGGTCGTTGCAGGGAGATTGATCCGCGTCAGTTGCCCATCATTGAGTGGACCTACCAATAATTCCTGAGAACCCACAATGAGGCTGACTAAAAGAGCTGTAACACCAGCTGTTCCTGTACTTCTCCCGTAGTGGCCAGCTGTATATTTCCCAGCGAAGTAAGTCGCTAAAGGCCCTGCTAAACCTCCTAGAAAGTTAGAAAAATTAATGAGGACCTGGCTCATGGCCTGATCCCATGGTAACCAACTATCCATCGAAAAGAGTTGATGAATATAACCTCTATCCGAAAATACGGATAGAGCAATCACCCGAATAATTCCTGAAAATAGGAAAAATGGAAATAAGGAAACGAGAGTTTTCTGGGAAATCTGAATAAAACTTTTTTCTCGTAACCAAAAAAACTTCTGGACAAAATACTTGGTCATAGGGCCTCCTGTTTAGTTTTCCGGAATGGTTCAAGTTTATTTATTTCTTCTTATTATATCATACTGGTGGGCAATCCCTTTCATTTGAAGAAACAGCATCTTTTGAGAATACTTTTAAAATTTTCGCAATTTTTCAAAAACTCTTTGACAGGGGTCTTCATTTCCACTATACTATTTCTTAGCTAGTACAATGATAACTCATTTTGATGTCGGACTTGCTCTACTTATAGCAATCGAGTCTGACAGAAAATCAGATCGCTACGATGGATGTTCATTCCATTTTACAACATGATAGGAAGATTTAGGAGGAATCAAGCGTCTATGTCACAAGATAAAATTTCAGCCAAGGTCTTGTTCGCGATCTTTGCGACAGGGATCCTTTCCTTTTGCGGGGTGGCTGGAGAAACTGCTATGAATATCACCTTCCCTATATTGATGAAGGAATTTGAGATCGATACCGCAACAGTCCAGTGGGTTACCACCATCTATCTTCTAGTGGTCGCCTGTGTGGTCCCCTTATCCGCCTATCTTAAGCGCTCCTTTAAGATGAAGGCCATCTTTTTAGTTGGAAACCTTCTCTCTGTTTTAGGTGTTCTCATTGACTTCCTTGCCCCAAGTTTTAGCTTTGTTGTCCTGGGTCGATTGGTCCAAGGAATGGGGGTTGGTTTTGCCCTTCCTCTGATGTTTAACATTATTTTGGAGCAGGTTCCAAAACGAAAAATCGGTCTCATGATGGGAGTGGGTACCCTGATTACAGCCATCGCTCCAGCCATCGGTCCAACTGTCGGTGGTCTTTTGACGGCCACCTTCGGTTGGCGCTCCATCTTTTTGGTGCAATTCCCGATCCTTCTGGCTTCGCTAGTTGCAGGGCTTCGCTCCATTGAGCAGATGAGTAAGGTCAAGCGGGAATCTCTTGATCTGATGAGCCTCTTTTCTATTATTGCCTTATTTGTCGGTTTGATTCTGGGCATTCATGGCCTGGCAGATCATCCTTTCTTGAGTTTCTTCGTACTTGGTTGGCTAGTGATCGGGATCTTGGGACTGGTCCTCTTGGTCTGGCGATCTAATCAGTTGGAAACTCCTATTATCAACCTAGCTATCTTAAAGAACCCTTTCCTCACTGGTCACCTTCTGGCCTTTTTCACCTTCCAATTGGGCTCCCTTGCCTTGAGTTTCCTCTTGCCGAATTACGTCCAATTGGTCAACCACTCGAGCACTACGCTTGCAGCTCTGATGTTGCTTCCAGGCGCCCTCATTGGAGCTGGTTTTGCTCCTTTCTCCGGTATGATTCTAGATAAACTGGGGGCCCGCAAACCGATTCTTCTTGGAGCTGCTTTCATCCTTTTGGCCCACTTTCACTTCACCCTCTTTGCCCTGAAGCTATCAAATAGTTTGATCCTCATCTTTTACATGATCTTCATGACCGGTATGGGGCTTGCCTTTGGCAATATCATGACCAACGGACAAAAACAACTCTCTCTGGAAGAGCAACCCGATGCCAATGCGATCTTTAATACCTTGCAACAATTTGCTGGTGCTGTTGGAACAACCCTGGCTTCCTTGATCGTTGCCATGAGCCAAGCCAATCAAAAGATGGACTTTATCCAAGCCACTGCTAAAGGCAGTCGCAACGGTTTCATGGTCTTATTTGCCTTGGCCATCTTCCAACTCCTTCTCTTATTTTGGGTCGTGGGAAAAGAAAATGAAACGAACTAACTTTTTTCATCAAAGAGAGTAGGACAGAAATCGAATTCTAACGAATGACCGATTTCTGTCCTACTCTCTTTTCTTATCCTTTTCTTACTCTCGTTACAATACCATCAGGATCTTGAAACGTCAACTCACTAGAGGTCATCCAGCTGACAGGAGCGCCATTTCCTTTTGCCCTCTCTGCTATGGCAACCAAGTCATCCTTGCTTGCTACTTCTACCACATAGTAGGCAAGGCCAGGCAGTTCTTTTTCACGGTTAGCTAAGTGCTTGCCACCCCATTCATTGACCGCTAAATGATGGTGGTAGTCTCCTGAAGCAATCCAGCTAGCAGATGGAATGGTAAACTTATCATCTAGGTCCAAAACTGTTTGGTAGAAAGACGACGCTTCTTTGCTATCCTTGACCGATAAATGAATATGCCCCATTCGAGTATCCCTAGCAATGACAAAGGGATCCACCTGACGACCCATTTCATAAATTTCTTGCGCAGAGAGTTCTTCTGTCACCCCAATAATGCGGCCATCCTCCCGGATATCCCAGTCAGTGACAGGTTTATCTCTATAGAGTTCGATGCCATTTCCTTCCGGATCTTCCAGATAAAGAGCTTCGCTATAGCCATGATCTGCCGCCCCGACAAAGGGAACGTTCAATTCCGCAATGTGTTTAAACACATCTGCTAGATCCTCACGAGATGGCAACAAAATGGCCATATGGTAAAGGCCATAACTGGACTTAACCGTTTCCTCACGATTCGTCTGAATCAGGTGCACCAAGGCTTTTCCCCCAGCTCCCAAAATAACTTCCCGATCTGTTTGAGACAAAATCAAGAGTCCAATGACTTGTGTATAAAAAGCTGTTTGACGCTCCAAGTCTTTCACTTGTAAGGCCACTTCTGCTAAATGAATCTTGCTACGATAGGCGTATACCATATTCTTTCTCCTTTTTGTTGTAACTATATATATTACATTATACCTCTTTTTGTTGTAATGTCAATGATGACAACTCATATTTCATTAAATTGTCGAACTTTTATCATTTGAGTTAAAATGCTTGCTTTCTTTTTAAGATTTATTTATAATCATTCTAAATAAGAAATTAGGAGACAAGTATGACTGAAACAAAACATGGAGTAGATGAATCATTTAACGACCGCTTGAATATCTTAAGAGCTGCTGTTCTCGGAGCTAATGATGGGATCATTTCTATTGCTGGGGTGGTTATCGGGGTAGCCAGTGCCACACCAAACGTCTGGATCATATTTCTTTCTGGCTTATCGGCTATTCTGGCAGGTGCCTTTTCGATGGCGGGAGGTGAATATGTCTCTGTTTCCACACAAAAAGACACGGAAGAAGCCGCTGTGAACCGCGAACAAGCCCTCTTGGATCGCGATCCAAAGTTAGCTAGAGAATCTCTCTACCATGCTTATCTTCAAAATGGAGAATGCGAAACTTCCGCAAAAATTTTGACAGAGCGCGCCTTTCTCAAACACCCCCTCAAAGCCCTGGTCGAAGAGAAATATGGTATCGAATATGAGGAGTTTACCAATCCTTGGCATGCTGCTGCATCTAGCTTCCTTGCTTTTTCTGTTGGTTCCCTTCCTCCAATGCTCTCTATCATTCTCTTTCCAACTGCCTATCGCATTCCAGTGACAGTCTTCGTTGTTGGACTATCCCTGATCTTCACTGGTTATACCAGTGCGAAACTGGGAAAAGCCCCAACCAAACAGGCCATGCTACGCAACCTGATCATTGGCCTCCTCACCATGGCTGTGACTTACTTCTTCGGACAACTCTTTACTCTCTAATTCGAGCATGTTCCTGTAACTGAGATTGCATGCTCTAATCATTTTAAAAAACCAAAAAACGCGTGATAACAGGTACTTAGGAACCTTATTATCATGCGTTTTTTCATGCAATTATTTTCTAAGGAATGCGATTTCTAAGTCTCTTATTGGTCGCCAAAGACTTTGAAACGTCCTTCTGTCTGGATCTCTTTGTCTCCAGCTGGTGCTAGAATTTGTCCAAAAGGTGCTTGAGCACGAAGTTTCCAGTTGGCTGGAATCGCATATTTTTCAGCCAATTGGTCATCCACAAGTGGATTGTAGTGTTGCACATTCATACCGATATTTTTTTCAGCCAAAGCCAACCAACTTGCATAAAGAGCAATGCCGTGACCTTGCTCTGACCAAATTGGGAAATTGTCCGCATACAGAGGGAATTGCTCTTGAAGCCCTTTTACCACCTCTTGATCTTCATAGAAGAGAATAGTTCCCTTGGCTTGGGCAAAACCAGCCAAGCGTTGTTTTGTACCTTCAAAAGCTTCTGCAGGTGTCACTTTTTCCAGTTCTGAGTAGGCAATTTCCTTCCAAAAAGCATCTGATTCATCGTCCAACAAAATCACTACACGGGAAGTTTGGGAGTTAAAGGCAGTTGGTGTGTTGAGAACTGCTCCTTGAATGGTTTCAATCAACTCTTGGTTTGAAAGTTCCACATCTTTTCCTAATGCATAGATTGATCGGCGTTTTGTTTGTAAGTCAGTAAAGTTTGTCATTGTGAGTTCCTCTTTTCTGTTGTAACTTTTTTTATTACACAAACTATTATACGGATTTGAAATGTAATGTCAACTATTACAACTCAGATTTCACTAACTTTTATGAAATTTACTAAGTAAGATCTACGATGAGACCCCACTCAACCACTGCGTCTTGCTCGACAATCCAAAAACAAGAAGAGGCTAGGACTTTTGTCCTAGCCTCTTCGATGGTTGATAGAACGAACTGTATGACCTAGCGGTTGATTGCTCTAACACAACTTTCCGGTTGCGGATCAGCCTTTCTCAAATCTTTCTTCACGTTTTAGCTCTAAGATGACCTATAAGAATCGAAACACTGTTTCCTTTATCTGCAACCTTCAATAGCCTCTTAGACCGTTGGGGCTATGCATGCTCCAAACCTTTTCGTGTATTTTCTTTGATGGTTTCAGCTGAATGGAGCAATTTTTCTTTTTCTTCTTCTGTTAACTGCAAGTCAATTCTTTCGACAATTCCTTTGCGCCCAACAATCGCTGGGTAACCCAGGTAAGTTCCATATTCTGGACGATAATTGGATACAGGCATTTCTTCATGGCTGTCATTGATCACAGCTTCTGCTAGACGTTGCGCTGCTGCTGCAATCCCAAAGTTGGTATAGAATTTACCAAAGAAGACAGTGTGGCCACCTCGCAAGGATTCATAGTTGATAGCATCCAGCTCTTCTTGTGAGAAGAGATCCGTGATCGCATGTCCCTTGACACGAACCTGGCTCCAAGCGACAAATTGAGAATTTCCGTGTTCACCAAGGTTATAGCCAGAGACACTAGCAGGATTCACTTGCAACCGATCAGCGACGGCGCGTTTCATCCGAGCGGTATCCAGCAATGTTCCTGTCCCAATGACTTGTTCTTTAGGAAGACCCGTGTATTGTTGGTAGAGTTGCGTCACCGCATCCACCGGGTTGGTCACCACGACCAAGACACCGTGGAATCCAGAAGCTTTCAAATCACGTCCCACTTGTACCACTTGCTTACTGGTAAATGGAAGTTCCGCAAAACGATCATTCGTGTTATTTGCCTGAAGCTCGATATTTCCCAGAGTAGAGACTACCACATCCGCATCTTGAAGAGCAGCATAATCATTGACCGTGATATGCACTGGATAACCTGTATTGGCAACCATATCACAAAAGTCCAAAGCATCCGACTTGACCTTTTTTTCATTCGTGTCAATCAAGACCAAATGATCGCAAGTATGTTTCAAAACCATGCTGTGAGCCAAGGTTGCACCCACATGACCCAAACCAATAATACCAATTTTTCTTGTCATCAGAATCCTCTTTTCTAGTATCGATCACACTGTTGGTGAGGATAGCTCTTTGTTGACTCTATTCTACCACAATTCCAGCAAGCCGGATGAAAAAAATAGAAAAATTTCCAAGTTTTTTTCAAAAGGAAAAGAGGCAGTGCCTCTTTTTAGGACTCAGGAAAGAAGGGACTCAATCTCTTCAATGGACAAACCCGTCATATCCGATATAAGATCAGGCATCATTCCTCGTGAGATCATTTTGCGGATTAACTGCAGACGTTCTTCATTACGACCTTGTTCCAAACCTTGTTCTAGACCTTGTTCCAGACCTTGTTCCAAGCCTTGTGCCAGACCCTGTTCCAGACCTTCTTCGCGCGCTTCGTCTATGGCTGTCTCCAGGGTCATATCATAGTTTTCTTGAATCCGAATTCGCTCGTCTATCATGGTCTTCTCCTCCTTGGTCCAGCTAGATCTTACGCTAACATAGATTTGATCTCTTCAATGGTTAAGCCCGTCATATCCGAGATAAGCTCAGGTGTCATTCCTCGTGAGACCATCTCGCATACCAATTGTTTACGACCTTCTTCACGCGCTTCATCAATCGCCGTCTCCAGAGTCATATCATAATTTTCTTGAATACGAATACGCTCGTCTATCATGGTCTTCTCCTCCTTGGTCCAGCTAGATGAATCTAATAATGAATCTGCGTGGGCAACGGCCTGACTGGGAGCTTTTGTAAAGGGAAGATTCCCAAAAAACTCCAGCCACTGTCTACCTGCATCTGTCAGGTTCTCATCTTTATTATACTTGTCTAGCTCTAAAAAGGCAACCTGCAGAAGATTTTGGTGCTTGCCATTTTTATAATAGGCCTTGAGTTGCTTGCCAGACCGGCTATTGGTCAGCCAGTATTTGTTGATGGCTGCCTCCTCGTCCAGCAAGAGCGACTTCTCCAAAATCGCAATCCCATAGACAGGCTCCATCTGCTCGTACATCTTATGTGTCTGTCCTTGCTGGCGCAGTTTTTGTACATTCTCCACCAGCTGATTGGCCAGATAATAATGGAATCGGTTCAAGAAATACTGCTGCTTGCGAATCTGGATCTCGATGATCACCTCGGTCCCATCATGGAGCTTGGCTCTCACATCCACCGCAGTGGAGAACAAGTCATCCTCCTCATAGGCCATGCTATGGGGCTGGCTTCCCTCCACAATCTGAGCGTCCGCCACATCCAGCTCCAAAATGTCTCGAATAAAAGCCGCCGTCACCTCCGGCAAACTAAAAATCTTCTTGGCCATGATGTCCAAGGTCGGCGATACATGCGCGTGTCTTTTCTGCATCCCTGCTCCTTTTTGATAAAAAATAGAGGGAAGGTCCCTCTATCTATATTATTCGAAAAAAATTTGGGAAGTATGAAGCATCTTATTTTGCTGCATTTTTTAATGCTTGTTGGAGTTCTTCATCTACGGCATAGACGTATAAACCGTTTACTCCACGTGTCAGCAAAACATTTAACTCATTTCGTAATAATGTTTCTCCATAGTTTATCATTTCACCAGATTCAAGTTTTCTGTTTTGAACAGCACTTTTATTTTTACTTTCACTTATATCAAAAATAATTTTACCATCTCTATATTTTACTGAGGGACCAATGATGACTCCCACATAATTTAGGTCAAATCCCTGAACAGTAAAAGTTGACCCAACTTCATGAATCGTTTGAGGCTGTTCTATCCAGGATAAATGCTTGGAGTCTTTTTCTTTTGCAAGTTGTCTGTTCCATGGACAAGACCAGTCCCCGATACGAACACACCAATAATCAGAATCTGTTGGCTTCGATTTGCTGCTATATTCCCAATCGTAAGTTGCTGTTAAGCGAGAAATACCTAATTTCTGATCATCATCTTTTTCTATGATTGCTTTTTGTAGTTCCTCAGGTGAGTCAAAAACTCTAATATCATAATCATTATCAATTGGAACCTTATTTACAACTCCAACATCAATCAGATTTCTTATCCACTCTACTGTTTCCTTTGTTGCATGGATACGCATTTGATTACGTAGTGTAATGAGATTTCCATTTAAATTGGCTTCATGTTCTAATTTCAAGAAAGAATCATCTGTCCATATTTGAGATTTGTTCATGATCTGATTCTCATCATAAACAAGGACAACTACTTTTGATTTAGCAAGTAAATCATTTAAATGATTCCCACCTAAATAAGCTTGATTTTTTGCAGTCAATAATAAATGGCCTTCATCAACCACTACAATTCCAGCATCGCTATTTTCTTTTTTCAGAGCATTCAAAAATTGAGTCGGTTTCATCACAACATTAATATTCGATCCACTCTTCCATTCCAATTTTTTCTCAATTTCTTGGTAAACACTGAGTTGATCATCATGATTCACAACTAAATTGATATCATTGTTTTCACGAATCATCTGTGTATCTTCAGAATTCAATAAATCGTCAACGAGAGAACTCATCAAGACTGTTTTTCCTGCACCAGCATCACCCTTTACTAAAATTAAAACTCCTGTTTCATTTTTACTAATGACAGAGGTGATTTTGAGCAATATTTCGTTTTTGGCCTTTACTTGTTCATCCGTTAACTTGTGAAATGGGGAAGATTTAAAGATCGCCGAATTTCGAATAAAACTTTCAGCTGGAAATAAATAACGGTTTTTATTGTTTAGAGATCTCCATATCTTTGAGAAAATCTCGTCTAACTCCTCAGAAGTATAATATTGATTTTGAGGATTTCCTCTTCTATTCTGAACCCGTTCAACTTGGTCAACACTTGAAAGATAGAGCATTAACCTATTCTCAATATCCAATGTCAAAGATTTATTGAAATGGTTGTGCCCAATAACAAACATTTTCGATGTTTTGGATTGTTCAAATTGTCGCCAGTCTTCTCTGTCCTTCTTTATATCGTCTGACAAATGCTGATTTGTTCTTCGAATGATATCTGTTGTTTCCCCAACATATACGCTGTACTTATTTTTAGTTTCATCATTTACGATATATACAGTTGGATAATCAAAAATAAGCTTAGAATGTTTTGGTGCAATCGTTTCTTTTAATTGATCAAATGTTCGACTTGAATAATCGATTTCTATGACTACGGGTGGTTGAATCTTACTCATTTTTTCTCCAAGTCCGTATATTTTTTATTATTTCCTTTACTTAATTCTACAGGATATTTTTTTGAATTTATGTCAATTTTCTCTTTTATAATTTCTTCTACATCCAGATTTAAATTATCTGCAAGCATAAAGGAATACATAAAAACATCTGCAAGCTCTTCTCTGATTTCTTGTAATGACTTTTCAACTACCTCATCTGATTGTTTCCATTGAAAAAGTTCCAATAATTCGCTTGCTTCTAATGAAATCGAAATAGCCAAATCTTTTTCATTATGAAACTTTCTCCAGTCACGTTCATCTCTAAATTGATTAATTAAATCGATTAATTCTTTCATCCGTCTATCCTTTTCCTGTGCATAATCTCCTATTATTATAGCATGTTTGGGAAATAAATTAACGTTTTCAAAGCATTTTGTTGAGATTTCGCGTAAAAAAACGAACCTGGTCTGGTTCGTTTTTCTTAGTCTAAATGGATCCCTTTTTCTGCTAGATTGTCTAAACATTCTTTGAGGTAACCCGCATGATGTTCTGGATAGATGGGAGTACTCAAGGCTTCCTCTTCCAGTTCTGAATAAGCTGGGCAGGTCTTTCCTCGGTATGTCGGCTCCCACCACTCTGGACTGACCTTGTAGCCACGAGCGGCCATCTCCTCCATGATCAGGCGGTGATAGGCATAGAGGCGATAGGGCGAGTAGTCAAAGACATAGTTGACCGTCGCGTGCTTCTTGCCCCAGCCATTACCCCTTAGGGCGCAACATTCCCGGTGTTGGCCCAGGAGTTGGGGACGAGGGAGTTTGGGAATCAAGTCTTGGTGCCACAGTCTCATCTATTGCCCTCCTAGTAGTGTCGAGTCTTGCAAGTAGCGATTAGGATAGCGCTCAAGGAGGGTTTGGATGCCCTTGATCAGATCCTCTTGGCTAGCTTGCTCATGCTGGTACTTCTCAAGTAGCAACATAAAGTCCGCCTTTTCCTCTGCAGTCGCCTGCTTTTTAAAATAACCCCAGATATGCTGGAAGGCATTGGAGACCTGGCCACGATTTTCTTGCAAGGCCAGCGCTTGCTGGATCAGGTCTTCGACGTGGCTGACCTCCACCTGGTCTTGCTTGAGGTATTCCCGGATTTCCTTGTAAATGTTGCTGGAATGACTCAGCACCAGGTATTTATTTTTCGCCCATAGGGCTTGGCAGTGATGTTTTTGATCCACTCTTGTCTCCTTTTGATCTTCTCTATGAATAGTCCTCCCATTATACCATGGAAATGATTCATTCCATCAAAAAAAGGCTGGGACAAAAGTACTGGCATCTCAATTTTCTTTGGATTGTCAAGCAAGACGCAGTGATTGAGTGGGCTCTACTACGCTGATTTCATCAGCTTTTACAGCCCTACTCAACTGTGCGGAGGTGGGACGACGAAATCGAATTCTAACGAATGACCGATTTCTGTCCCACTCTCTCTTTCATTGATTACAAGGATGTGATGGCTGTGATCAAACCAAAGATAATCCCTGGAGCATTGGCTGCAGCAAGTGGGATATCGCGTTCTTTTTTGAAGAGTCCATAATAGACCCAAAGACTACAGTTGATGGCTGCCACTAAAGGTTGAATAAAGTTTCCTTTGTGACCAGCGAGATTATCCATAATTTGTGGGAAATAAGAGACATACATCATCACAGACATAAAGGTCGCAACCCAACCAAGAATTTTCATTTGTTTTTCATTCATTTTCATGATACCTTTCGTTTTTTAAGTACGCACTATTCTAACTCTTCCCCACTTAAAATTCAAGTCTTTTTTCAAATGTTACCAAACTGTAAAGTGTCACAATCTTGTGATTTTGAAGTCCACAAAAAGCCATTTCTTATCCATGATTTTTTCTTGTTTCTAAGATTTTAAAAAGACATATTGTCTAGTTTTTGTCCAAATGTAATAGTTTTCAAGCGAAATCTTATGCTATTTTATTGCACAAGACCTGTTCTTATGGTAAAGTAATGATTAGAGGTAGAAATAAATGAATAAACAAAAAATCAACCAAATCGTTGGCTCGATCGGTGCCTTTATTGGTATTATCGTTTTCATTGCCTACATCCCACAAATTATTGCTAATTTACAGGGAAACAAGGCCCAACCTTTCCAACCCTTGTCAGCAGCTATATCTTGCTTGATTTGGGTCATCTATGGTTGGACAAAGGAACCTAAAAAAGACTGGATTTTGATTATTCCGAATTCGGCAGGTGTCATCCTAGGTGGATTGACTTTCCTAACATCACTTTAATAGAAATCGATCAACGACTGAACTCTACTGGTTCGGTCTTTTTTTGTGTAGCCCTTTAAACAACCAAAAGACAACTGCGATCAGATTTTGAACAAAAAGCCCGCTATAAGCGAGCTTCTCTTTTCTTAAATCTGCACAATCTTCCGATAACTCCGAGAGGTGATCCAAAAGACGATCAGGTAGGTGACGAGAAAGACTCCACAGACACTGAGGGTCACGATGAGGACTTGTCCACTATTGATGACACCGAGCACTTTGAGGATGAGACGAATCATATGGTAGGCGAAGGCCAGGTGGACAAAGGCAAAGATGAGAGGGAGGAAGAAGACAGTCCGCACTTGACGGTTGATGGTCCGTTTGACCTCATCTTCATCAAGCCCCACTTGTTGGAGGATGACAAAACGGTCACGGTCTTCATAGCCTTCTGAGATTTGCTTGTAGTAGATAACGATGACGGTTCCGACCATAAAGATCAGTGACAAGAAAATCCCGATAAAGAAGATGCCACCAAAGAGGCTATTGATCTCTGCAACATCATTGGCACGGTTACCTCCATAGATAAATGTTCCTTGGCCTTGTTGGCTGCTCAATTCATCGATTAGCTTGTCATAACTAGCTGCTAGCTTGAGCTGCTGCTCTTCATCGACATTGACATTGATGCCACCGTAGATATTGGTATAGATGGCAAGATTTGGAAACTGGGCGACAAAGGCTGAAAGGTCAGGCACAATCAGGTAATTGAAATCCTCTGTTAGCATGTTAAACTGATTTGGAACATGATCGGTGATAAAATCTTTGCTCACTTCTTCCTTGACTTGGAAGTCTTGCCCATTGATAGTGAACTGCTTTTGCCCTGTCAGAGCCTTGTTATGAGCAAAGAGGATGACTTGGTTGCCGGTCAGATCGACCTTTTCTCCGGTCATTTGCTCATAGCTAGCTGCATCAAAGACCATAAAGACAGTTTTAGGAGTGACGCCGCGTTCATCAGCTGGATAGACGGTGAAATCCGTACCCTTTTGTGATTTAACCCCAAAGTTGGCATAGGCCATCAGGTCACGATTTTTGATCTCAAGATGATGCTCAGAAGCAAATTCATCAAATTTCTGATTGATTTGCTCCAGGTCTACCCCTTTCCCTTGAACAGAAAAATCATGAGGAGCGATGATTTTCTTGAACATTTCGCCACCGACATAGATGTTGGTGGCAGCAGAGATCGTCACCAGCACCATGGTCGAGAGGATGGCAATGGTCGCAAGGCCCACCGCATTTTTCTTCATACGATAGATGAGGTTAGAGACCGAGATCATGTTGTTGGGTTGGTAATAATAACCCTTCTTTTTCTTAAGCAGGTGCAAGAAGACGGTGATCCCAGCATTAAAGAGTAAGTAGGTCCCGACCATAACCAGGATAACGGCTAGAAAGAAGGTCACAAGCGCAATGATGGGGTCTTTGACGGACAAAGCTAGGTAGTAGCCAAAACCGAGAGAGGCTAAGCCCAGGATGGTTTGGGGCCACAAAAAGCGAGCTTTCTTTTCACCACTGGCCTTTTCACGCGTCAATTGCAGAGCATTCAATCGAAGAATGCGCCAAGCGTTGAGAAGAACCAAGAGGGCAAAGATGAGGCCAAAGGTAACAAAGACCAAAATTACAATTCCTGGTTGGAAGGTGGATACTAGCTGGACCTTCATCTTCATCAGTTTCAAGAGAAAGGCAAAGATCAGCTTGTCAAAGAGAGCTCCGATCAAGACACCGGCTGAGATGGTTAGAAATCCAAAAATCAAGAGTTCTTTGAAAATCATGCTGATGAGATGCCGTTTCTCAAGACCGAGCATGCTGTAGATGCCCAGCTCCTTGGAGCGGTTTTTCATGACAAAGCTATTGGCATAGAGCACGATGATGGCTCCAGCAGCATTGACCACGAACAGTCCCAAGACGAGGGTAAAGATCATGGAATCGCCCCCTCGAAGCTCGTGAATGTGGGGATTAAAGGTCAGGGAGTCAAAGAGATAGGCGATGATCACTGCGAGAATGACCGCGATCGCAAAGGGATAATAGAGCTTGCGGTTCTTGATGAGATTAGAACAAGCTAATTTAGTGGTTAATCGTAACATCTACTCCACCTCACTTGCCATGACCGTCAGGGTATCCGAGATTTCTTGGAACATCTGACGTTCTGTTTTTTCCCCGCGGAAGATCTGGTTGTAAAGGAGCCCGTCCTTAATGAAGAGCACGCGCTTGGCCCTCGCTGCGGCTGCGGTTGAGTGGGTCACCATGAGGATAGTTTGGCCCATGCTATTGATGTCTTCAAAGACGTCGAGCAACGCAGCCGAAGATTTGGAATCCAGCGCCCCTGTTGGCTCATCAGCCAGGAGGATTTCAGGTGAGGTGATGATGGCCCGTGCAACAGCCACCCGTTGTTTTTGCCCACCAGAGATTTCGTAAGGATATTTTTCTAAGAGTTGGTGAATGCCCAATTCCCGACTCACGCTATCCACTTTGCTCATCATTTCCTTGACGGGTCTGCGGGAGAGGACGAGAGGGAGAAGGATATTGTCCTTGACGGACAAGGTATCGAGCAGATTAAAGTCTTGAAAGACAAATCCTAGTTTTTCCCGACGGAAGCTCGAAGCATCCTTATTCTTGATGGTTGAGGTGTCCGTGCCATTGAGGTAGATCCGCCCTTCGGTCGGCTGATCCAGCATGGCTAGGATATTGAGGAGGGTCGATTTCCCGGACCCTGATTCCCCCATGATGGCGACGTATTCCCCTTTTTCCACGGTAAAATGAATGTCCTTTAGGGCTTCAACTTGCGTTCCTTGAAAGCGCGTTTTGTAGATCTTTTTGATGTGTTGAACGTCTAGTAATGACATACTTTTCTCCTTTTACTAGTAGATCAAGAAAAATTCTTGGGTTTGGTGTAGGACTTGGCGACCAAATTCCGCCTTTTCCAAATCGGTTTGGTTACAAGGTTTCTCAGTCTTTTTGAGTTCTTTCATCCATTTCAAGAGTTTCATTTTCTTGACCTCCTTCATTTGATGAGACTATTGTACAAAAAATAAAAGGCGGCTACCATAACCTAACCTTTCATTTTGCCGTTTATTTCTTACATTTTTGTAAGATGGAGAAAAACTAATCCATGACCAACTTCTTCTCTTCAAAGCGAATAGCGACGGTTGTGCCTTGGCCAACCTCTGAGTGGAGGCTAATCTTGTGGCCCAATTGCTCTGCAATTTTCTTAGACAGATAGAGGCCCAGACCTGACGATTGCTGGGTCATGTGGCCATTGTAGCCGGAGAAGCCCCGCTCAAAGACACGGAGGACATCGCTATTTTTGATTCCAATCCCGCTGTCTTTTATATAGAGGGTCTGGTCTTTGAAATAGATTTCAATTCCACCTGTGCTGGTGTACTTGAGGCTATTGGACAAGAGCTGCTCGATGATGACCAAGAGCCACTTACGATCGGTAATGACGGCGACATCCAAATCATGCAGGTTCACTGTCAAGTTCTTTTGGATAAAAAAGAGGGCATGTTTGCGGACTACTTCTTTGACCAAGTCCTCTAGTGACACGCGCTTTAAGACCAGATCGTCATGAAAACTCTCCAATCGCAGGTACTGCAGAACCAGATTGGCATAAGAATCAATTTTGAAAAGTTCTTGCTCCATCTGCTGCTTGACAATAGGTGTCTCGACATCTTGGACCAAGAGCTGGCTAGCCGCAATGGGCGTCTTAATTTGGTGAACCCAGAGGGTGTAGTAATCCATCAAGTCATTGAACTTAGCCTGGGCTGTTTTGCCTTCCTCCAGGCGCGCCTGCTTTTCTTCCGTGTATTTTTCATAAAGGAGATGTTCCAGTGGCGAGGCAACCTCTATTTCCTCATACAGCAAGGCTTTGCGGTAGTCTTGAAAGGTCATAGCGAAATCCCAGATTAAGATACAGAGGGTAAAAAATCCTAGCACCAGGGTCGCATAGAGGAAAACCTTCCCCGTCTCTGGAAAGAGATAGGCAAAGACCAAATCAACGATCAAAAAGATGAGCAATAGATAGAGCAGGCGCCTGCGGGATACCACATACTGCCAGAAGATCTTTCCATATTTATTCATGGACCAACCCATAACCGATTCCTTTCTTGGTTTCGATGAAGTTTGACAAGCCAGCCTCTTCTAATTTCTTGCGTAGACGAGCTACATTGACAGACAAGGTATTGTCATCAATAAAGAAGTCGCTATTCCAGAGCTCTTTCATCATATCATCTCGGGCCACGATACTGCCCTCATGCTCAAACAGGACCCGCAAAATCTGAAATTCATTCTTGGTCAGCTTAATGACTTCTCCTTCATAGACCAAGTCCGTAGACTTGAGATTGAGGATGGCACCCCGATGCTCCAGCAGATTTTGATCGGTCCCAAATTCGTAAGAGCGGCGCAAGAGCCCTTGGACCTTGGCAAGGAGCACATTTTGATCAAAAGGCTTGGTGACAAAATCGTCTCCACCCATATTGATGGCCATGACAATATCCATGGCTTGATCTCGTGAAGAAAGAAACATGATCGGAACCTTTGAAACCTTGCGAATCTCCTGACACCAGTGGTACCCATTGTAGAGCGGAAGGCCAATATCCATGAGAATCAAGTGGGGGTCGGTTTCGACAAAGATCCCGAGGACATCCATAAAATCCTCTACTGCGACCACTTCATAGCCCCATTGTTCCAATAATTGTTTGACCTGTTGGCGGATAATGTTATCATCTTCGACTAAGAGAATTTTATGCATGGCTTTCTTTCCTTCTTTTTTTCTTCTTCCTATTATAACAGATTAAGCAGCAGAGAAAAAGATTGAGCGTAATCTTCTTAACAGGAGGCGCTTTTTCTAGTCCCATTTTTGTGCTATACTGATAGAAAATACCACACAGGAGGCACCGATGTCGACGATTTTTGATTACCTAAAAGAAGTGACCTACGATTCCATCTATGACCGTCCCTTCAAGGAACTGGATGTCCTCGCATTGACAGAGCTGACCTATCTGCCTTTTGGACACATTGTGCCTCAAGGAGATACAACAGGGATCCAAGTGCGCCTGTCTGATGCGATGGACCTTATCGACCGGACCTCCAATTTCATCGTAAGCAACCAGCACCTGCAATTAGTTGATGAGCTCGCTACTTCTATGCGTTTTAAGAACATCAAACTCCTCAACTATGTCGACGAGTACGATCCGGATGTGCAAAAACAGTTTGCGGCCATGACCTATCGGCTCTCCCTAGATGTCTATTTGGTCGTTTTCAGAGGGACCGATGACACCTTGATCGGCTGGAAGGAAGACTTCCACATGACCTATATGGATCATGTCCCAGCTCAGAGGCGCGCAGCCAGCTACCTGCAAAACGTCATGAAGGAATTCCCGAAAGGGCGCTTCTTAGTAGCCGGCCACTCCAAGGGGGGCAATCTCGCAGCCTACGCCTGCTCTTATCTTCCAAATCATCTATTTGAACGGGTCGACACTATCTACAGCTTCGATGCTCCTGGCCTCAACAGGGCTATTATTGAGACCGAAGGCTACCAGCGCACCTCCCCTAAAATTCGTCGCTTTGTCCCTCAAGGGTCTATCGTTGGCATGATGTTGGAGGTTCCAGAACCGACGACCATTGTCAAAAGTCGCGCTTTTGGTGGCTTTGCCCAGCACGACGCCTTCACATGGGAAATCAAGGATCATAGCTTTGTGACCGTTTCTGAAACCAGTCCCGATAGCCAGCAGACCGACGAGACCCTGAAGCAGTGGGTTCGCGAAACATCGGCGGATGATCGTAAGAAGTTCTTCGATACCTTCTTCGGCCTCTTCTTAGACGCAGGCATCACTTCGATTAATGATTTGAGGAACTTGAAAAATTTCTCCAAGATCAAAGAGATCTTTCAAAATGCTCAAGACCTAGATCCTACGGAAAGAGAAATGCTGGAACGTCTAGCCAAACAACTCCTCGATACCCGTGTCAAAGCCTGGAAAAAATGGCAGACGGTTCCCCGTATTCTAGTTCAAATGACTGCATTTTTCAAGCGCAAAAAAGCAGTCGAGTCCTCCTCACCACTGCTCCTAGAGCACAAGGAATGAGACTCAACAACTGAAAAAAGAGACCTCCTCTTCTATTCACTAGAACTCAAAAATCATCTGAAATGTCTTTCAGATGATTTTCTATTTTCTATTGGTCCTGAGAAGCTGGAGCATCTGGCGTGCCTTCTTCTATGGAAGCTGATCTTGCAGGCTCTGTTTCTGTCTCAGTTGTGGCAGGCTTGCTTCCTTCTGAAGCGGCTGCTTCTTTTTCTACCGGAGTTTCTGTAGCTACAGGCGTTTCAGTTGTGGTAGCTGGTTTGGTCACTTCGGTTGCAGATGGCATTGCTGCTAACTCTGACTGAAAGGCTTGGATAGCCTGTAGTAAGGCTGCTTTGTCACTCTTTGGATTAGCCAATTGGTCAAAGAGAGCTTCTAAGCGATCAAATACAGCATCACTAGCCCCCTTGTCCTGCAATTGTTGGTGAAGCGCCATCAATTGGTTATATAGCTGTTGATAAAGGGCGACATCCCCAATCTGAGGCTCTTCTGTTTGCTTTTGTTTTTTCTTTTCAATGGTGTCACTGATTTCGCGTAACAGAGCTTGTCCACTTGCAATAGCCTTGTCTGGATCCGTCTCATTTCCAAGCAGAGCCAAGCCTTTTTCAAAGGCAGTTCGTTTGGCCTGGTCTTCGACTTGTGGCAAGAGCGACTGGATTTGCTCGGAGAGCCCTGTCAGGATGCTGGTTCGTTGACGGGATTCTGTCGCCTTGTCCAACTCTCCATATAAGCCCTTGAGGAAATCATAGACCGCTAAGTTGTACGAAGGGGACTGACTTCCTTTTTGATCTAAAACTGTTTTTTCAATAGGATAGGTTTGGCCTTTTTCTTGAGAGAAGAGCTGGTCAATTGCCTGTTTGGTTTGGTAGAGTTCCATAAAGTGAGCCTTAGCATCCCAGGCTTCTTCAAAGGCTTGGGCCCGATAGAGTTTCAAAGCTAGATCTGCCGCCTTGGTGCGCAGTTCTGGTGTCAAGCGCGCATCGCTCAAGCTTTGATAGAAGTACTTGAGATAGTCGACCGATGTCACACCCGTCCGATCTTGCATCTCCTGAACAGCTTCTAATAACTTCCCTTCCTGCTCTAGACGCTTGCTGTCCTTGGCAGCATAGGCTTCCTGCAGTTGAGCGACCAACCCTTCCTTCTTGAGTTGGAAGGCTTCTGTGTCTAGCAAGCGCACTTGTTCCAGCAATTCCTGGTAGCGACGATCGAGGGCTGTCTCTTCTTTTGGTTTGATCGCTTGAGTCGCATGGATGTATTGTTCATCAACCTGCTTAAGACTGGCTAGGTAGCCTTCCGTCGAGTTGCTTGGGAAACTCTTGACATTTTCCAAGAAGTGGCCCAAGTTGAGCTCAATCCGTCGTTGCTGCAATGGATCAGAAGCGTAAAGAGTCCGGCTTTCTGCTAAAAGTTGGTTGACCCTGTCTTCTACTGCTTTTTTATTCAAGTCTCCTTTTTTGTAAGGCGATTGGATAGTAGGAAGGCGATGGGCTAAGTAGTCTGCTAGTCCTGCTGAGCGCACCTTGATGTAGTGGTTGTGATCGCCATGTGGGATGACAAACTGACCATTTTCAATCTGGAGGCTATACGGAGAAATCCCTGAGCGAAGCGCTGTTGCATAGAGTTCATTGATAAAGTCTAGTTCAGGATTGCCCGTCTCAAGTGGGATACGGACATGTTCCTTTCGAACGGCATAAGGGTGGATGTGGGTCGGATCGTATTCTTGATCTGGGTTGTTAAAGACAAAGAAACCATTGGAAATCTTAATGGCCTCACGAGGGACGCCGTAGGTCTTGCTGATGTACTGGATCTTTTCCTCATCTGAGGCATCGCGAGAATAGCTGGCGACATCATCTGTCAGTGGCTGTCCCTTGTCCTCTTCTTTCTTACCTGCCAGAGTTGCCTCTGCTGCTGCAATCTCTTGAGGAGAGAGGTCCTTTTTATAGAAATAATGAGCGTGGTTGCCATGAGCGACCATGTAACCGTCCTCGTCCTTACTGATGACCATGTCTGCATGGAAACCATAATCGTGCTCCTCTTCGTGCTCGTGATCATGATGGTCCCCATGTTCATGCTCGTGATGCTCTACATCTTCATGCTTGTGATCATGGTCAACTGGTTTTGTACTTGGACTTGAAGGGAGGCTTGGACTTATTTCTGCAGGTGTAGTAGCGCCTTGAGCCCGAAGCAGTTGGAATTGCCGAGCCAACTCACGCTCTAAAGGAGATAGGGAGCTGTAAGGGATAAAGTGGAAATGATCCCCGTGAGGGTAGACAATCCCTTGATCGGTCCACTTAGTAATCCTACTTGGATCAAAGACAGAACCATCAGACTCCACATGACGAGAAGATAGAGGGGTTTTCTGCAATTCTTCCATCAGATTGCTGAGCGTTGGACTCGGTTTGGATGTTGACGGTGTAGAAGTCGTTGGTGTCACATGGGAATTGGTTGGACTTGGTGACACCTGGTTGCTTGCTTGCTTCCCAAGGCTTGGAGAGGCTTGATCTGGAGTTCCTTGGTTCTTACCTGCTTCTACACTTGGGCTAGCTAAGTACGAGCTTCCAGCCTGATGGCCACTTTGACCACCTAGGACAGAGAGGGCTGCTGCTAACTCGCCAGCAGATAAGGCACTCTTTGGGATATAATGGTAATGTCCTCCATGGGGCACAATGAAGCCATCCCCTGTATCTGAAATAACATCTCCAGGGCTAAAGACATAACCATCGTCCGTACGATAGCCACCTCCTGAATGGTTTTTAGCAGTCAGCGTTTCAAGGGTCTTCCCCTCTTTTAGCGCTTGACTTGGCTGACGGAAATCTCGAGTTTTAACCCCTTTGTGCGAGGAGCTCGCCTGTACCGTTCCCGTTTCCCCTTCTTCTTTAGCGCCTCCTTTTTGCTGTTGAGCGATCTCTTCGATCGAGCGCACATTAACCGTATGCTGCGCATCCTTTAAGTAGAGATAGTATTTCCCAGCGCGTTTAATGATATAGCCATCCTTGACCTTGCTGACAATATCAGCTTCTTGGAGCTGATAGGTTGGATCTCGCAAAATCAACTCCTCACTAAAGATGGCATCAAATGGGACCTTACCACTATAGTAATGGAAATGATCCCCATGAGAAGTGACAAAGCCGTCATCCGTAATCTTGATGACAATCTGCTCCGCCTGAGTCTTTTCCTTGGCATTGACTGCTTCGATGCTGTCTTCCTTTTTGCTGGAGGCAGTCGATGACGCTTTCTTTTCTGCCTGTAGATACTGAATCTGATTCTTTTTCTCTTCCTTAGCTTGTGGTTGCTGACTGAGTGCATAGGCACATAGCCCTATTCCCAAAGTTGCTAGAATTCCAATCGTTCCCTTTTTCTTCATCCTTGATTTACTCCTCTAATTCCTTGGCTAAACTCGCCATATTTTCTTCTAAATTTTCTAATAGATCCTTATCGTTTTGCGGATCAGCTTCCAGTGGATCCAAGACCTTGACACGTGCCCCTGTTGCCTTGGCGATACTATCTGCCACCTTTGATGACGTATGCTTCTCCACAAAGATCGTTTTCACCTGATAATCTTTAACAAACTGCTGGATCTCTGCCAATTGCCGGGCGGTTGGTTCTTGCTCTGGAGAAATCCCTGCAATCCCTAATTGCTTGAGACCAAAGCGTTTGGCCAGATAAGAAAAGGCCGTATGCTGGGTCACAAAAGTCTTTTGCTTGGCCTTGTCAAAGACAGGCTGGTAGCGGGCTACTAGTTCCTCACAGCGCTTTTCAAGCTTTTGGGCATTGGCCTGATAAAGCTTCCTATTCTTTGGATCGATCTCTCCCAAGCGCTGAGCGATGATCTTTCCTTCTTCTGCAATTTTCGCAGGGTCCAACCAGGTATGCGGATCATACAAGTGCTTGGCTTCTTTTCCTTGCCCAGCCTCGACATCCTCTAAGCCAGCTACCTTATCGAGGGTCATTCCATGACTGCCTTCGATCACCTGTAACTTGGAACCTTGTAGATTAGGATCTAAACGACCAGCCCATGATTCCAGAGTCTGAGAATGATAGACAAATACATCCGCATCATAGATCTGAGCCACTTCCTTGGTTGAGGGCTCGTAATAATGGATCCCTGCACCGGACTGAACCATCCAAATGTCATTTTGATCCCCAGAAATTTCTTTGACCAGGGCATAGATAGGATAAAAGCTCGTGACAATTTTGAGACCTTTTCGAGAAGGGGGCTTGCCTGCATTTCCTTGACTAGCACAAGCTGCAAGCAGAAAGAAACTGAGGAACAAGATTCCCAGCACCTTCATTTTTCTCCTTTTCATCCTTCACCTCTTTTTCATTTGTTAACCAGTTTATTAAATGGTTAATTAACTAGTTAATAATACTGCTAATCATTTGCTTTGTCAAGTCTTTTTTACATTTTTTTCCTTTTAATGCTAGGGACTAACCTTTTACTAGCCTCCACGACCTTTCCTTGCAGAAAAAAAGAGGCTGGGACAAAAGTCCTAGCCTCTCAATTGTTTTTGGATTGTCGAGCAAGGCGCAGTGGTTGAGTGGGCTCTACTACGCTGATTTCATCAGCTTTTACAGCCCTACTCAACTGTGCGGAGATGGGACGACGAAATCGAATTCTAACGAATGACCGATTTCTGTCCCACTCTCTTTTTTGTACTATGTTCCAGACCTATCACTCACTAGCAATCGTCTATTATTGACGGTAGAAATATTGATCGGATGGATAGTTGCCTGCTGATTGGGTAATGACAAGACGTGGCTTGCTGGTATCAGACTGGTCACCATCTGGATTTTGGAAACCAATTTTCAGCAGTCCGATCGCTGCACCGGTCTCACCCATCTTCATCTCAACATAAGGGATCTTGCTCTTCTTATCTGAGTCTGCTACAGCCTTAAGGCTTCCTTGACCCCTGACTTTTCCATCTGCTTGGATGACGATTTCAGCTCCCTTGCCATTGCGCCAAGTTCCGGCCAAGCTAGAGAAGTCACCACCGTTAATGGCTCCAATATCCAAGTCTTTCTCTTTTTTCGGTTGTGGGTAGGCTTTCCACCACTCTTGATGGTAATCCCGAAAGGCCACCTGACCAAAGAAGATCCGACGTTCTTGCGAAACCACTCCATCAGGACCAGTTACACCCGCAGGGATCAAGTACAGGGTTTGTTCCTGCCCTTGGATAGCCGTCGCATTGGCCCCTACGAAATAAACTTCATAATAGCCCTTTCGCTTCTTCGGTTCCTTGTCTTTGTTGAGAAGATAATTAGCCCGAGTTCCTCCGCTCCAGAAAGTCCAACCTGTCTCTCCATTTACAATACTAGGGAAGGCACTGGTCTTGTTTTGGTAATATTCATCCGGCGTAAAACCATAGAGCTTAAAGCCGGAAGCCGCGATTTCTTTTTCATAGGAGTCATTAGAATAGCTCCCTTCAAACGGCGTGAGATTGCCATCAAGGACAACATCATTGGGATCCGTCGATTTGAAAAAATCCTCCCGGTTGGCAAAGACCATCTCGTGGTCAGGATTTTTATCAGTCATGGTCACCGTGATCAAGGGCTTCTTGTCCGTCTTGTATTTGAAGACACGAACCGTGACTGTGAAATCAGTGTTGCCATCTGACTTCTTCATCTTGCCTGTCGAGATTTTATTGGCCCCTTCAACCTTCCAATCCGTGCTAAAGGTCGCAGAGACTTTGCCATCATCCGTCTGGTAGTCAATCTTCCAAGACTTGTCCTTCTTTTCGATTTTAGCCGTATCCCGTTCATTGGAAACATAGTCACCACTCAAATCGATCGCTTTTTCTTTTTGCTTGGTCGGTTTTTTAGTGGTTTGATTAAACTCCTTTTGATGATCTGGTTGGATGTTGGAGCTAGAGTAGAGATAAACTCCTCCAATCAGAACAGCTGCTCCGGCAAGCCCCAGAATCGGTATCAAGTATTTTTTCTTCCATTTAAGATTCATTTTTCTACCTCCATGGAATTCGATCTATACACTAGTATACCCTAAATCCAAAGTATAGTAAAATTCCCCTCCATGTAGTGTTTTTTTAGCTGGTAAGCTATCTTTCTCTTATGTTTGGAGAATTCATTGTTTTTCAAACAATATATTTTGTTTTACGTTATTTTTTTATTGTTTTTCGATATTTTCTCTTGACTATTTTAAAAAAACAGGTATACTATAAGTGAACAATAAATTACCCAAGGAGGTTTGCCATGAAAAACTCTAAAACCTTAAAGAACGTTATCGACGTTCTTACTGCCTTCATTTACTTCTGCGGGATTACAACAGTCCTTGCACTGCTTGTCCACCTACTTTCCCGCATGGGCCTTTTCAAAGATCTCATTCAAACAGGTCGCTTGTCCTTTGATGTCAATGGCATCCAGCTCTTCCCAAAAACTCCGCAGCCCCTCTGGCAGTTGCTCTTTCCACTAGCTTCAAGCGCTATCTATATTTTTCTTCTCCTCACCATTCGCAACTTCCTCCAAAATCTCTACCAAGAAAAGATCTTTTCTCACTCCAATATTGATCTTTGTAACCGAGCTTGGAAGATCCTATTGGTCTTGTCCTTTCTGTCTGGCTCAATCGAAACTAGTGGCAATGCTCATCTTCTTCCCTTCACCTTCCGATTGACCTTTAACACGGGACTTCTCCTCTCTGTCCCAATTGTCTGGGCGCTTGGCAAGATTTTAGAGAGAGGGATAGCGATCGCAGAAGAAAATGAGCTAACTATTTAAGGAGGGGGCTATGATTATCGTCAATCTAGATGTCATGCTGGCCAAGCGAAAGATGAAGTCCAATGAGCTAGCTGACAAAATCGGCATCACCACAGCCAACCTTTCCATCCTCAAGACCGGCAAGGCCAAAGCCATCCGCTTCACCACTCTTGAAGCCATCTGCAAAGAACTGGACTGTCAGCCCGGAGATATCCTAGAATACCGGCCAGATGAATAGGAACCATATTCAGAATGTCATTGGAGACTTTCCTTGGGTGAGGACGGATGGTAGCGAATCCCTCTGAGATTCCATACCTAAGATTTGAGCCTACTGTCTCAAATCTTCCGAGAGTCTGAAACAAAAATGTTTCAGACTCTTTTCTCACTGCGGAAGTCTCCATTAACATTTATTACGAATAGAACTCATCTATCATCTTTGTAAAACCCAATGATGGGAACTATATTGATACAAGAAAAGCACTCCCGCGGGAGTGCTTGAGAGTGTAGACAATCTGTACTTCCTTACACATCAAATAAATTCTATAAAAATAAAAAAATTCATTCTTTAGAATTATTCAATCATCTACTGAAACTTTCCGCCGTGAGAAAAGTGCTAGAAACAATTGTGTTTCTAGCACTCGGGAGTTTTGGAACTTCTTCGAAGTTCGCTGACGTCCGTACTCACCTAAGGAAAGTTTTTTAGATGACTTTTTCTTTGTCTATCGTTTACCCAATGATGCTTCCATTTGGTACAGATGGATCAACCGTTAAGACTGTTAATTGATCTCCGTATTCTGCGGAAAGAATCATACCTTGGCTGACATATTTCTTCATCATCTTACGTGGTTTGAGGTTGGCCACGATTTGGAGTTTCTTGCCGACCAATTCTTGTTCATTTGGATAGAATTTCGCGATACCAGAAAGGATTTGACGGTCTTCGCCATCTCCTGCATCTAGGCGGAAGCGAAGCAATTTGTCTGAGCCTTCGACGCGTTCCACTTCTTTGACCTCTGCCACACGGATTTCAACCTTATCAAAGTCTTCAAATTTGATCTCGTCTTTTTCAGACTTGAGTTCCACTTCTTCTGGAATCCATTCTTTTTCTTGTGGTTTACCAGCAGTCATTTGCGATTGGATGTAGGCAATTTCTTCATCCATATCCAGACGTGGGAAGATAGGAGTTCCTTTGGCCACCACTGTAATATTTTCAGGGAAACCTGCTAGAGTCAAGTTTTCAAGATCGAAGTTCAAGCCCAAGCCAAGTTGTTCCATGATGGCGTTTGACGTGTTCATCATGAATGGTTGGATGAGGTGAGCTACGACACGAAGGCTTGCTGCCAAGTGAGCCATGACCGCTGCCAATTGTTCCTTATCACCATCTTCTTTAGCAAGGACCCATGGAGCTGTCTCATCGATGTACTTGTTGGTACGAGAGATAATATTCCATACAGCTTCCAAAGCGCGTGGGTAATCAACCGCGTTCATTTGCTTGTGGTATTCAGCGATGTTTTCTTCAACCACCTTAGCCAAATCTGCATCAAATGCAGTCACGTTTTCGACATAAGCTGGAACTTGACCACCAAAGTACTTGTTAATCATGGCTACCGTCCGGTTGAGGAGGTTTCCAAGGTCATTGGCTAATTCATAGTTGATACGGGCCACGTAGTCTTCTGGTGTAAAAGTACCATCTGAACCAACTGGCAAACTGCGCATGAGGTAGTAACGAAGCGGATCCAAGCCAAAGCGTTCCACCAACATTTCTGGGTAGATGACATTTCCTTTAGACTTCGACATCTTGCCGTCTTTCATGACAAACCAACCATGGCCAATCAAACGTTCTGGCAATTTGATATCGAGCATCATGAGAAGGATTGGCCAGTAGATGGAGTGGAAACGAAGGATGTCTTTTCCGACCATGTGGAAGACGGTTCCGTTCCAGAATTTGTCAAAGTTTTTATGATCTTCTTGGCCATAACCAAGAGCTGTCACATAGTTAAGAAGGGCATCAAACCAAACGTAGACAACGTGTCTAGGATTGGATGGAACTGGGACTCCCCAGGTAAAGGTAGTCCGAGATACCGCTAAATCTTCCAAACCGGGTTCGATAAAGTTTTTCAACATTTCATTGAGACGGCCATCTGGCGTGATGAAATCAGGTTGGGATTTGAAAAATTCAACCAAACGGTCTTGGTATTTGCTGAGACGAAGGAAATAAGATTCTTCAGAAACCCATTCTACTTCGTGGCCTGATGGGGCTACCCCACCGACGACCTTGCCATTCTCATCACGGTAGACCTCAGCCAATTGGCTTTCCGTAAAGAACTCTTCATCAGAGACTGAATACCAACCAGAGTATTCACCAAGGTAGATGTCGTCTTGAGCCAGCAAGCGTTCAAAGATCTGGGCCACCACTTTTTCATGGTAGTCGTCTGTCGTACGGATGAATTTATCGTATGAGATATCGAGTAATTGCCAGAGTTCTTTTACTCCAACTGCCATCCCATCTACATAAGCTTGCGGCGTGATCCCAGCTTCTTCTGCTTTTTGCTGGATCTTTTGCCCGTGCTCATCAAGACCAGTCAGGTAGAACACATCGTAGTTCATCATGCGTTTGTAACGCGCCAAGACGTCACAGGCGATCGTAGTATAAGCTGAACCAATATGCAATTTACCAGATGGGTAATAGATAGGGGTTGTGATGTAGAATGATTTTGTCATGTTTCTTTTCCTTTCAGGGCTAATGGAACCCAATTTAGTAACACTCTATTATAACATTTTTAGAAGACCCTGAAAACCCAAAACCAGCTAGGGGACTAGACAAGATAAACAAAAAAGCTGACCGAAGTCAGCTTTTTTACATTAACATTTTGCATATCATTAATAATAATAGGGCATGAACAATATTTAATCGATCAAACTTCTAACTCAGTTCATCACTAAAATTAGCCAATATACTTGTATATTACCAACTCATAATTAAACTTTATACAATTGATTCTAATTTTTCTTTATAACCTTAATTTGGCTACTGCCATCATGCGACTTGATGATAGCGAGTTGTTGGGCGATGCCTTCTTTCATGTCATCCACGTGGCTGATGACACCGACCATTCGGTTTTCACCGATTTGTTCCAGAACAGCGATGGCCTTGGTCAGGGCTTCCTTATCCAGTGAGCCAAAGCCTTCGTCGATGAAGAGAGCTTCGACAACAGCACCCTTGCTGGTATTTTGCACCACCTCTGAAAGGGATAGGGCAATAGCCAGTGCGGCGATAAAGGTTTCACCACCAGACAAGGATTTGACGGAACGCTCGTTACCTGTCAACTGGTCATAGACGTTGATGTCTAAACCAAAGTGATCACTCGCTTTACGTCCTTCTTCACTCAAGACAAAGGAATAGCGATTATCCGTTAAGAGACCGATGTAGTTGGCATTGGCATAATCCAAGATTTGTTGGAAATACTGACGGATAACATAGACTTCAAGATTGAGTCGCCCAGTTAGAGCTGTATTTTCTCCCTTAACCACCTTGACCAAATCACTGAGCTCTTGATGAGCCTTAAAGGCCTCCTGGTTGCTGTCTTGAAGGGTCTTAGCCGCTTGGTAAGTAGTCGTCGCATCCTCAAGCCCCTTCTCTATTACCAAAACCTGAGCATGCTGCTGATTATAGCTTTCCTGACAAGTCTCTACTGCTTGCGCTAGACTATCGAGATCTGGTTGTTCTTGATTTTGGAGAAGTTCTTGCCCCCTACAAATCTGGGTCTGTAATTCTTGTTTGAGCGTTGCATAGGTCGTTAATTGAGCCTGAAGCTTAGGAATATCTTGATTATCTACTTCATCAAGCCAGAGTTCGACCTGCTCTAAGTCATTGGTGAGGGCCCCTTCGGCCTTGAGACTTCGCTCTAATTCAGCAGATAATTGCTTAACGTCTTGTTCTGCCTTATCTTTAGGCTTAGTTATACTCTCAAGCCGCCCCTTGATGCCTTGAATGTCAGCATGAAGTTGGTTGTAGGCTTCACCATTTTCCTTAACCTGTTTCTCATAGATGTCTAGCTCCTGATGAGCAAGGGAAATCCGTTCTTGATATACCTCAACAGACTCAAGCTCTGGGTGAGCTTCCTGCAAGTCCTCTAGGCGCTCTTTAGCTTGGTCAAGCACTACCTTGGCCTTTTGATAGGTTTTAGCCAAATCTGTCGCTTTTTCTTGAGCTTTACCTATCTTTTCTTGATATCGGACATAATCTGTCTCTTCCTTATCATAACGTTTTTGTAACTCTTGATAATACTTCTTAACCTTCAGGAGTAGGGCTTGCCCACGGTCAGTTTCATAGTCTTCTGAAAAATCAAAATCAAACTGTCCTGCAACTTTCCCCTTCAGTTCTTGGTAATGCTGTTCCAATGCTAGCTTAGCTTTTGCCACTTGGTCAAGCAAATCCTGACGTTTAGATTCGACCTCGCTCAAGGTAGCCTGACGATTTGACAAAGTAGCGGCTTGCTTTTCTTTTTGAGTTTGAAGCTCCTCCACCTGATTCATGAGATTTTTCAAGGCCACTTCATCAGCCTGTGCTCCACCAACATTAGGGTGTTCCAGAGCACCACAAACCACACAAGGCTGCCCCTCCTCTAACTCTGCTTGCAGTTGGGCAATCATGAGTTGACGGCGGGAAGCCAAAGTCGTTCTTAACTCCTCTTCCAGTTTTCTGAGGCTTTCTTGGGCTTTGGTAATCTCCAAAGACCGGGCTTGGTGACGTTTTTCAGTCTCCGTCAACTCCTGATTCAAGTCCTCTATTTCTTTCAGGTCCTGAGCCAGTTGATTCTCCACACTGTAGTCCACAATCTGGAGGAGTTTTTCGGCCTCATGCAAACTCTCTAAACTAAGACGATTAGCCTCCAAGTCTGACAAGGACTTGTTAAGCATCTCAATCTCTTTCCTAGCCTGCTGATAGGTTTCTTCCAACTGCTTGTAGTTAATACTTGAACGTTTGATTTTCTCCTGTTCTTGGGCAAGACTATGGGCATAGATAATATCCTCTTTCCACGCTCCCAGTTTCTCTTTTTTAGACTTAACGTCCTCAAATTGAGCAGCAAGTTTCTCTTTTTTAGACTTAACGTCCTCAAACGCCTGCTGCTTTTCACTTAATGCTTCTTGAGCAATTTCAAAATCCTGCTCTAATTGATTCAACTGTTTCTGATATTGCTTCAAGGTCTGAATGGTTCCCTGTAGACCTTGAGCGAACTGTAATTCTTCCAGATGCGCTTTTGCCTCTGCCTGTTCCTGAGCCCCCTCTTCGATTTCCTGACGGTAACGCTCCTTAGCTTGCTCCAATTCTTGGAATATCTTTGCCACATCTTGCGCAGTTTGCAAGCTCTTATGCAGTTTGGCCAAATCCTCATGGGCATCCTTCAAGATGCTTTTCTGCTCTTCAAGATTTTCTTGACGTTGAGACAGAAACTCTTCAAGACGTGCCAATTTTTCAGAGACTGGCGTTTGGGCCAAGACGGCCAATTCTTCCCCAGACCAAATCTGACTGGCAAAATGACCATCTAGCTGAGCCTGGCGCTTATCCATATCCTTATTGCTCTGACGAAGACGGTCTTCCAAGCTCTTTTGAAAACGGTCAAAAATACCCGTTCCAAAGATTTTCTTTAAAATTTGAGTCTTAGTCTTGGAATCTTCTTTCAAGAAACGACTAAAATCATTTTGAGGTAGGAGGATAATCTGTTTGAACTGCTCGGCATTGAGTCCTAAAATCTGCTCAATCTGTTCACCAACTTCCTTGATTTTATCCCCAAGTTTTTCAATTTCTTGACCTCCAATCTTATCCACAATGACTAGAGAAGCCGTCGCTTTTTGCATGGTCGTACCACCGCCTCGCTTGGTCTTCTCTTGCTGGAGAATACGCTCGATGCGATAAAGATGGTTGCCTTGTTGGAAATAGAAAGTCACCTTGGTCAAATCATCCTCTGAACCAGCAAAGGTTGACCGCATCTCTTCGACATTACGATCACCACTGGTCGTAGCAAACAAAGCTACTGTCATGGCATCAAAGAGGGTACTCTTACCAGCCCCCGTGTCCCCACCAATCAAAAAGAGGGGAGCATGGTCAAACTGAGTGAAATTGATGACTTCCTTACGATAAGGTCCAAAATTGGTCAATTCTAACTGAACTGGTCTCATTGTCGACTCCTCTCAATCTCCTCAAAAATACTTTCCACAAGGGCAGTCTGTCTCTCAGACAAGACATCGCCCCCAGTCACTGTCTGGTAAAAATCAAATACGATTTCCTGAGGTGACTGCATTTCCAAATCTTTTAAGTGATGATTAACAGTCAAGTTTTCTTCCCTAACATCACCTAGACGACTGAAAGTAATTTCTACAATGTCTGTCCCATAAATTTCTTCCAGACGGGCACGCACATTGATGCCCTCTAATTCCTTACGACTGGACAGTTGAATATCAAAGGCAAACCAGGCTTTTTGACAAGGTTGCTCCTTATAAAATTCAGGTGACATCAAGGTTTCAAAAGGCTTTTGTAAGACCACAATCGGCCGTCTGACCTCTAGAGGATGGAAGGTCTGAGACAAATCACCAGACGCATCCAAATCCAGAATGTAGACACCCTTTTCTTCCTTACGCTTGGCTTCCTTGACATTAAAGGCGATTGGACTGCCTGAATATTGCACGCGCTTGGTAGGACTGGCAAAGCGCGTATGGATATGCCCTAAGGCCACATAATCGAAAGCTTTGAAAAGGTCACTGGTCACATTGGTAAGACCACCTACCGTATTGCTAGTTTCAGACAACATCAATTCCCGTAGATTTTGACCATCCCTATCATCCTTCTTAGAAACCGCGAAATGCGTCACCAAAATATGGGCTTTTTTAGGATCAAAAGCTTTTTCCATATCCTTTATAATGTAGGTCAAGGCATCACCAATCCTCTGAATTTCCTTATCCTTGTCGTCCTTATAGTAAATACGGGCATCAATAGGGTCGATGAAGGGAAGCAGGAAAATCTGGCAATCCCCCAACTCAAGTGGCTCAAAAGCCTCCTCCAAACGAGTGCTTAAATGAAGGCCCTGAGGTTGAAAGAAGTCACGCCCAAAATGCAAACGTTCAGCCCCGTCGTGATTACCACTGATAGCATAGACTGGAATCTGTTCTTCCAAGACCAAGCGGGCCAAGGTTTTATTAAAAAGTTTAATCGCATCCACAGGGGGCACCGCACGGTCATAGAGGTCCCCAGCAATGATGACTCCATCCACTTTTTCGCTAATAGCCAAATCCACAATTTGTTGAAAAGCCCACTCCTGCTCTTCTAATAAAGACCAGCCATTGAGGGTTCGACCCACATGCCAATCTGACGTATGTAAAAACTTCATTACAGTCTCCTAGTTCAGTCATATTCCTATTTTACAGGAAAACAACTCTTAAATTAAAAAGAGAGAACCAAACTGGTCCTCTCTCAATATCAGCTTATCATCAACCACTGTAGTTGACAATAAAACACTTAATCTTAAGTCTATAGACTCACTTTGAACTTACTTTCCAAGATAGTATTCTTTCACAACGTTCAATTTTTCGTCAAATTCGAATACCAATGGTGGGAAGTTAGGGATTTCTACACCCATGATTTCATCGTCTGACAAGCCTTTGATATGTTTTACAAGGGCACGGATTGAGTTACCGTGTGCTCCTACGAATACGTTTTTACCGTCTTTAAGAGCTGGAGCGATTTTATCTTCCCAGAATGGAAGAGCGCGTTCCAAGGTAACTTTCAAGTTTTCAGCATCTGGAATGACTGAGTCATCAAGTGAAGCGTAACGACGGTCTGTGTGTGCTGAATGTTCGTCATCATGTGCCATAGCAGGAGGCAATACATCGTATGAACGACGCCAGATGTGAACTTGTTCATCACCAAATTGTTCAGCAGCTTCTGCTTTGTTTTTACCAGTCAAACCACCGTAGTGACGTTCGTTCAAACGCCATGATTTTTCAACTGGAACCCAAAGTTGGTCAGATGCTTCAAGCGCAAGGTTTGTTGTTTTGATCGCACGTTTCAATACTGAAGTGTATGCTTGGTCAAATTCGATACCAGCTTCTTTGATCAATTTACCAGCGTCGATCGCTTGTTGTGTACCTTTTTCAGACAAATCAACATCAGCCCAACCAGTGAAAAGGTTAGCTTTGTTCCATTCAGACTCACCGTGGCGAGCAAAAACCAATTTTACCATTTGATGGATCTCCTTTTATTCTTCGAGGTTGTCCCCGTTTTTCTATTCTATTTTACTAGATTTCACATGAAAAAGCTAGTCCCGACGTTGGAAAAGTGCAATTTGTCACAAAAAGAGGAAGGTTTATTTTTTTTGAGACAGGCTATTCAGCTGCTGGATGCTCTTCAGCCCTTTCATCTCCTGAAGGGTGATTTCGGCTATACACGATCCCACTTAAATGCCACCACTCGCGAAGGATAAACATCCAGTAAAAAGCCTGACACAAGTAAAATCCCCAATACAACTGAAGAAGGTCAATTTGAACCGTTAATGAAAATAGAGTGTAGATCAGGATGATGCTACAGGAAACAAAAAGCAAGAGCGATTGAAGGTGCGCCAGTATAGGAAGTCCTATTTTAGTGAGAATAGACCGAAATACAATTGCAACGGCCGGAAATACAAAAAGAATCACGAGTGAAATGGTGAAATAAGAATTAAGAAGGCCTTCGAACTCTTTGGCATTGTAGAGAGAATGGTCACCTAGGAAGATCGTAAACTGAGACGAATCATTTTCCCCTATTTTTGGATGTATATAAAACGGTGACATCAATAGGATCAAAACATAGGCCGTAAATAAGCCAAGCTGACTCATTAAATGATGATTAAATTTTATTTTTCCTTTTACCATGTCTACTTTCACCCCCTAACCTTTCCATTCCGAATTTCAACAGTCTCAGATACTTGTTTACCATCATCGAACAGGCCATACCACCCATCTGGTAGAGACCTAATTGCCAAGTAATGCTTCAAAACCGATTTAAAATCATTCCCAGATTCTTTAAATCGACTCAAATTTTCAGGTGAAATAATTTTTACATAAATATCCCCAGATTCGATAAAACTACTAAACGAAACATCATACCATCCACCAAGAATTTTTGACTCAGTATGAGGTATGCCATTCTCATATTGCTCCATCAAACTGAAATAATTGTTATCTCGTTTCTTAAAAGGGGGTAAGCTTATTTCAATCAAAGAGCCGCTAAAAGCACTATACTCGTTCATTTTTTTATCTAATTCTGCTTCAAGCTCGAGTCGCTCAGTACTGAATTCAAAACCCTTCTCAATAATGGGCAAATAGGATCTTTCAAAATCATCATAGGTATTTTCTATTCCTTGGTTTTCAGCCATATCGATCTTATTGAAATAAGGCATCACCAAGTGCTTAAATCTGATTGATTTTTTCAAGGGAATTGAAACTTTTTTCCCTTCGATCATTTCAGAATAGACAAAATTCACATCCGGACCGGCATTGGGCCGAGTCCAAGAGAAACCTGTAATCTGTATATCTCCCCGAAAATTTCTACTATCATAGAAACCTTTTAGGTTAGCATCTAAATTTCTATAAAAATAGAATCCTAGAAACAGTAGGAAGCAGACAACTACTAGAACAGCTTTTGACCGATCACTAATCGTCGTCTGGCCCTTCTTGAAATGTTTTTTCAAATTCACGTTCCAACTCTTCTTCAACTCTTTTCTCCTTTATAACTTTTTTAAATTCTTCAGCATTCTGAATGATTTCTTTCTGCCCACTCTTTGTATAAGGAGCACTAATAGACCAACTGAAATGATCTGCATCAGGAAACAAACTCTTGATGACAGTTTTTTCCTCCTCCATAGTGAGGTTTTGCTTTAGAATCAAGAAATGACGATATTTTTTTAGTAGGGTTAAGAGTTTACTATCCTTCACCTTCACACCATTGCGATCTAATCTCTCCGTAGAACTTGAGGAAGTTTCTACTTTTTCATCCTCATCATATTTATAATTTATCCAAGGCAGCCCTACAGTCGTTTGACTATTATCCTGACTGTATTTTTTTGTCTCGAAAGTTGGTATAGGCAGGATTTGATAAAGGCCACCGTAATCAAAATTAACAATCATTTTTGGATCTGTCTTTGCTATTTCTCCCTTGTTCAGATTCACAAATAGGAGATTATATTTTGTAACATTGAAAGCTACATACTCATCTTTTCCATCTGTAAACATGGTACTTCGCATATTTCCTTCAATCGTGTCGTAGCCCATTTTCTGAACGAGTTTTAAGACATCGATGGTATGACCCTCTCCTTTTTCTTGACCCAATTTATAATACCGAATTCTAAAATATTGATTTGCATCTTTTTTCTTTTCTTCGCCACTGAATAGTTTAGAATCTTGAAAAGCTAAATATTGATGTCCTACCGCATAGTCCAAACTGTTCCAATCTTTATCATCTTTTTTAAACGAAAGAGCTATAATTGGAAATCCGATCTCCTCTTCATCAATGGTGACGTAATCCGTCAACCGTTGTCCTCTGCCAACATAATCATAATTTCTCTCATTAACAACATAAGCTGCTTCTTTTAGGTAAAAGAAAGACCAGATACCACCAACCAGTAGAATAGTCACGGCAACTAAGGAAAAAATATGCCACATTTTCCAAGAAAAGTTCTCCAGCTTTTTCATCTTTTTCTTCCTCTCATTGGTTATTCTAATTATTATATCATGATTAAAACTATTTTTCTTCCGGTATAAAAAAATGTGAATTATCATTGCACAATAAAAGAGCCCGATGGCTCTGGTTTCTCTCACTTTAATCTTTCTGACAGTCGGGGCAAATGCCATAGACCGTCATCTGGGTCTTGGTGATCAAATAGCCACTCTGACTGGCGGCTTCTTCACGAAGATCAGGCACATCGATTTCAACATCGGCAATGCGGCCACATTTTTCACAGACAACATTCAAATGTTCATGGCCCATGAAATCGAAATAGGTCGTGGTATCGTTGCGAACCTTGATCTCAGAAACAACACCCTCGTCTATCAAAACTTTGATGTTGTTATATACGGTAGCCAAACTCATACCTGGGAATTGAGGCAACAAATCGCGATAAATCTTCTCAGCACTTGGATGTTCATGACTAGCTACTAAGTAAGCTAGAACGGCTCTGCGGGTATCCGTTATCCGAATGCCCTTGGTACGCAGACTCTGCAAGACTTCTTCTACACATTCTTCTTCCTTACGATGCAATGCGTTCACTATGTTTCCCCCTTCCTAAAGTTTGTTTGGTTCAACCGATCACTTTATTATAACATGTTTCAAGCTAAATTCTCTAGTTAGAATGATTTTTTTAATCTCTATCGTTCAATCTTCGTGGTTCGAAATGTTTAGCTGTGAGAAAATACCTAAAAACAGCTATTCTACCTTACTCTCAGCCGATCCAACTGGTCATCCACCGTACGGTTCCTAGGATCATTTTAACCACGAGGATCATAAAACAGAATTCCAGTACGAACCACAGTCCTTTTAGAAGATACAAAATAGGTCGGATAAATAAGAAGGCTAGTAATCCTAAAATCAAGCGCATAGCGGATCCTCTTTTTCTTTTTTCCTATTATACCCTTATCCTATAGAGCTGTCCAACAAAAAAACCACCCTAGAAATCTAGGATGGCTTTTCAAAATGCAATTATTTAACTGCTTCTTTAAGAGCTTTACCAGCTTTGAATGCTGGAACTTTAGAAGCTGCGATTTTGATTTCTTTACCAGTTTGTGGGTTGCGACCTTTACGAGCTGCACGTTCACGAACTTCGAAGTTACCGAAACCGATCAATTGAACTTTTTCACCTTTTGAAAGGTATTCTGAAACTGCTGCGAATACTGCATCAACAGCTGCTGCTGAATCTTTTTTAGTCAATTCTGTAGCTTCTGCCACTTTTGCGATCAAATCTTGTTTGTTAGCCATTTAACAAATCCTCCAATTTTTTTTAGGCTTTACGCCTTAACAGTACTATAATATCTAAAAAAAGCCTTTCGGTCAAGTACTAAACCTGTTTTTTCAAACATTTATTCAGCTTATTCGTAGCGTACCAAAACTGCAAATGCATTCTCACCTGTGTGGGTTTGAATAATCGATCCTGTTTCCAGAACAGGGATTGCTTTTTCAACAAGCGATTGCAACTGAGCCTTCATTTCATTGGCCCACTCTGGTGTCCCTGCGTAAGAAATCCCGATCTCAGCCACCTTGCTATGGGATAGTTTCTCTACCAATTCATCCAACCATTTTTTAAAGGTCTTGTTTCCACGTCCCTTGACGATTGGTTCCAACTGATGGTCCTTCATTTGCATCACCACACGGATGTTAAGAAGCGAGCTCAAAAGTCCTGAAACACGGCCAATCCGACCACCTTTAACCAGATTTTCCAAGGTAGATACGCCGATATACAACTCGGTCTTTTCCTTGACTTCTTCAATACGAGCTAAAACGGTGTCTAGATCTGCTCCTTCTTTAGCCAACTTAGCTGCCTCAACCACTTGGAACTTCATGGCTTGGTCTGTAAAGCCACTATCAATCACTGTTACTTCTGCACCTGACAAGGTTGCCCCTTGGCGAGCCGCCTCTACTGTTCCTGACAAGGCACGAGACATATGAATCGAAACGATATGAGCTCCGTCTGCTGCTAGGTTTTCATAAATCTCCGCAAAGACTCCAACGGGTGGTTGGCTGGTCTTTGGAAGATTTTTGCTAGACTGCATTAAGCGCAGGAAGTCCCCTTCGCCCAACTCACTGTCGGAATAAAGGACTCCATCCACCATAACAGAAAGCGGCACAATGGTGATGCCATATTCTTCAACCACTTCAGGCTCAATTGTAATAGATGAGTCTGTCACTATTTTAATATTTGCCATATATTCCTATACTCTTCCTAAGAATGTTTTGCTTTCATTATATCAAAAAACACAGGGTTTTGCAGTGAAAGATATCCATTCCTGCTCCCTCAATCGTCTGCAGCAGAAAAACCTGTATTGTGAAGGACATGGTCTTGGACGATGCCTTGATCATCCAAGAGCAAACCATGGAGAACACCACCATAGACAGCGCCTCCATCGACGCCCATTTTCTGATCTGAAATCCAAAGTTTTTCAGTACCGATCGGTTCCTTGAGTAAACCATAGACCGGAGTATGTCCAAAGACGATCCATTTTCCTGTATGGTTTTTAGCCTCATGGAATGGTTTTCGGATCCAGACTTTTTGATAATCACTGGTTTCCCGCCAATTTTCAAGGGTTAGATCCACACCAGCGTGGACGAAGTAATAGGTCTCTGTCTCGTAGTCAAAAGGCAAACTGCGTATGAAGGCAACCAATTCAGGAGCAGCATGCTCAACTGCTTGGGCATCCGCAATCCCATCCACAGGAGTATCGAGTGGTCGACCTAAAAGTGAATTGATGGTCGTATCCCCACCATTTCTTCGGTAATGATCATAACGCTCTTCTGGATGGTCCAACCAAGCTAAAAACATGTACTCGTGATTCCCGGAAAGGCAAATAGCTCCGTGATGGTCTACGTAGTCCTTTACGATTTCAATCGATCGTTTGCTGTTTTCGCCTCGATCGATCAAATCCCCTAAAAATACCAATTGAGCTTTTCCATCCCACTCTGTCATGAGCTCTTCTAGCATTTGTGCTTTTCCGTGAATATCTCCGACTACAAAGTATGTTGACATTGTTTCAAACCCTCTTTCTCTTAACGCTTGAGAAGTTGCTCTGCCTGTTGACGGGCAGCTTCCGTTAGATCCTCTCCTGCAAGCATCTTGGCAATTTCTTCGATTCGTTCTTCTCTATTGAGCAAGCGCACAGTCGATACAGTTGAGTGTGCATCACTGATTTTTTCAATATAGAATTGATAATCCGCTGCTGCGATAACTTGAGGTAGGTGCGAAATAGCTAGCACTTGGCCATTTTGACCAATCTTATGAATTTTCGCTGCGATCGCTTGGGCCACGCGCCCAGAGACACCTGTATCCACCTCATCAAAGACAATACTGGTTTTTCCTTCTTTTCGAGAAAAAGCAGACTTAATAGCCAACATCAAGCGAGATAATTCCCCACCGGACGCTACCTTGACAAGGGGTTTAAAGTCCTCACCTGGGTTGGTCGAAATATAAAATTCGACCGCTTCATTTCCCTCACGATTGAACTTAGCCTTGCTAAAGCGCACTTGGAAACGAGCTTTGTCCATGTAGAGGTCTGCTAATTCTTGTTGGATTTCATTTTCCAAAGCTTGGCCCAATGCATGCCGCTGATCACTCAAATCCTGAGCCAAGCCTACCAGGCTTTTTTCTAAGCCCTTGAGTTCTTTTTCCAGATCCTCAGACGAAAGATTGCTCCCCGTGAGGAGGCTATATTCTTTGGTGATTTGCGCTAGGTATTCCAGAACATCTTTGACTTGGCCACCATACTTGCGCGTGATCGAGTGGATCAAGTCCAAGCGCGATTCGACCTGGATGAGATGATTGCCATCAAACTCCAGACCATCGACCACGTCTTCGAGGCGCTTGGTAATGTCCTCAAGGGCATAAAAGGTTTCCGCCAACTGGCCTGAGAGCTCTTTGTAGATTGGATCATATTCTTCGATACTTTCCAGATCATTCATGGCTGATCGAACATTGGTGAGGCTAGAGAAATCTTCTGCATCTAGCATGGTATAGGCATTGGTGAGAGTATCGGCAATCATTTTGTGATTGAGTAATCGTTGGCGTTCTTGCTCCAGACGCGTATCCTCATCCACTTCCAAGGCAACTGCTTCAATCTCAGCAATTTGAAACTCAAGCATTTCAATCCGAGCCTTGTTTTCCTGCTGGTTTCGCTGGAGTTCCACTACTTGTTTGCGCAGGCGTTTGTAGTCTTCAAAAGTCTGACGGTAAGCGGCTTTGGTTTGGAAAAAGCTGGCATCCCCAAATTCATCCAGCATAGCGATATGCAATTGGGGTCGCATGAGTTCTTCCTGGTCATGCTGGCCATGGATATCCACCAAATGTTGCCCTACTGCCTTTAAGACAGACAAATTCACCATCTGACCATTGATTCGACTGACACTCCGGCCATTTTGCAAGATCTCACGACGAATGATCAATTCATCGGTCCACTCTAGCCCCTGCTCTTCAAAAAGAGCCGTCAGGTGACGATTGCTCTCCACGGTGAAAAGACCTTCGATCTCCGCTTTTGGGGCTCCATGTCGAATGACATCCGTCGTTGCACGGCTTCCCAGCATCATGTTCATGGCATCGATAATGATGGATTTTCCGGCACCTGTTTCCCCTGTCAGTACCGTCATTCCCTTCTCAAAATTTAAGGAAATCTCTTCGATAATGGCAAAGTTCTTAATCGAAATTTCTAATAGCATCGGCTCTTACCACCCAAAGATTGATTTGAGGATATTCTCTGCTTCTGGAGCGGAATAGGCGATCAACAAGATCGTATCATCATCTGCAACAATACTAAAGATATGGTTTTTGTAGATATCTCGCAAGCGACGTTTGACTAGGGGAGCTGTCCCTGGAACCATGGTGAAATTGACATACTCTCCCATACGGCGATGAGACAAGATATTGCTTTCAATCATCCCGATCCCTTGGTGGTGCTTACGTGGCAATTCATAGACATAGGTCATGTCTTTCAGAGGGCGTTTTACGATGCCCAATTCTTTGATATCCCGTGATACCGTCGCTTGGGTTGCTGAAATGCCTTCTTCTTTCAAATGTTCTACGATTTCTTCTTGCGTCCCTACTTCATGATCGCGAATGAAGCGACGAATTTTTTCCAATCGGATATTCTTACTCTTCATGTTTAAATTCTCCATGTGCCTGATCTACCACAGCTTGAAGCTCTTCAGTAGTCGGCATTCTTTTTTCTTCTTTCTTTTCTAAATACATTAAAAATTCAATATTGCCATGGCCTCCTTGAATAGGAGAATAGTCCATTCCCATCACAGAAAAACCATGTTCCCCAGCAAAAGTGGCAACTTTTTCAAGAACTGCCAGATGAACCTTGGGATCCTTTACGATACCGTGCTTGCCAATCTGCTCACGTCCTGCTTCAAACTGAGGTTTGACTAGGGCCACCACTTGCCCATGATCCGCCAAAATCCGATGAAGGGCTGGCAGAATCAAGTCCAAGGAAATAAAGCTGACATCGATACTCGCAAAGCTCGGTGTCGCTTCAAAATCATCTGGCTGGGCATAGCGGAAATTGAACTGTTCCATCGAGACTACCCGAGGATCATTGCGCAATTTCCAAGCCAACTGATTGGTCCCGACATCGACTGAAAAGACCTTACTAGCACCGTTTTGCAGCATAACATCTGTAAAGCCACCGGTAGAGGCCCCAATATCAATTGCGATGCGACCATCTACAGACAGACCAAATCGCGTCAGGGCCTTTTCTAATTTGAGTCCGCCCCGACTGACATACTTGAGCTTTTCACCTTTTAGTTTCAACTCGGTTGCTTCATCAATTTTTTCACCCGGTTTATCGAAGCGCTCCCCATTGATAACGGCAACGACAAGGCCGGCCATCACCCCTCTTTTGGCTTGTTCGCGGGTGTCAAACAGGCCTTGTTTATAGGCTAATACATCCACTCTTTCCTTAGCCATCTATTCGTAATCCTTCTATTAATTTCTTGATTGCTTGCGGATCAAAGTCGCAAGCAGCTGTAATCTGATCCAACAAGTCCTCACAAGCATCCAATTCTCTTTCAAGCAAAGCTTTTGATTCTTCCAATCCCAAGAGGGCTGGATAAGTCGATTTTTCTGCCACTAAGTCCTTTTGAGGGGTCTTGCCCAGAGCTTCAAAATCAGCGACCAAATCCAAAATATCATCCCGTACTTGAAAAGCCAGGCCTAATGTTTTCCCGATTTTTTCTAAGAGCTGACCAATGTCTGCTCCTAGTTCTAAAATAGACCCCGCTGCAATAAATGGATAGGCGAGGAGTCGTCCTGTCTTATTGGCATGGATGGTCTGCAACTCTGCTAGTGTGAGCTGTTTGTGCTCCCCTTCCATATCAAGGACTTGGCCAGCGACCATTCCACGACTACCAGAAGAATCTGACAATTCAAGGATCAAAGAGACCTTGACTGCATCTGAAAGGTCACTCGCAGCAATCATTCCAAATGGATCGAGGAAAAGTGCATCTCCTGCTAAAATCGCTAAGTCTTCTCCAAATTTCTTGTGGTTGGTTAATTGCCCCCGACGGTAATCATCATCGTCCATAGCAGGCAGATCATCATGAATGAGGCTGCCAGTATGAACCATCTCCAAAGCTCCTGCCACTTGAAAATGGGCATCCGTCAAATCCTGACCAAAAGCTTCTAACAATTCAAGAAGAAGCAAGGGGCGCAGGCGTTTGCCACCGGCCTGGATCGAATAAAGGACTGAGTCCACTAAATGGGGAGCGACCGTTTTTTCCTCATAAAAAGAGCGAATGGCTTCTTCTACTCTGTTTCGTTTTTCTTCTTGTCTCATGCTAGATCTGCTTCAGTGCCGTCTGCTTGCATGACCTTGACCAAAGTTTTCTCTGCTTGATCTAAGGTATCTTGCAATGCTTTTGACAACTTCATTCCTTTTTGAAATTCTGTAAGGGCCTCTTCTAGAGCCACATCACCACTTTCCAATTTTTGGACAATGGCTTCCAAATCTGCTAGATTTTCTTCAAACTTTTTTTCTTTCGACATGTTTTACCTCTACTTCTAACTGACCATCTCTCATGATGAGGGACAGCGGGTCTCCTTCTTTTACTTTCACCACCGAATCCAATACTCGATCGTCTTCCTTGACCATGGCATAGCCACGCGCAATAATCCGGCTGGTATCCAGCATCAAGAGAGCCTCAGATAAGCTTTGTACCTTGACTTTTTGCTCTTTTAAGATTTGTTCCATTCGGTTGGTTAAGATGCGCTTATCTTGGAGGACACGATCCTGATAGCGCTCGATACGATGCAGGGGAGCAGTTGCTTCTAAACGATGACGCAGAACTTGCAGCTGCGTTGCCCCTTGTCCATAAACTTCGCGCATCCCTTGTTTCAATCGCAATTGCAACTGGTCAATCTTTTGCAAGTAGCCATCATAGAGTCTCTCGGGCTGTCTAAAAATAACGGATTGGCTTAATTTGGCCAACCGTTCACGGTTATAGGCCAAGCGATTGGACATGGCCGTTGCCATGCGGTTCTCCTGCTTTTGTAAATGGGACAGCAAGTCTAATTTGGTCACTGGAGTGGCCAATTCAGCTGCTGCTGTCGGAGTAGCGGCTCGTCGGTCCGCTACAAAATCTGCTAGAGTCGTGTCTGTCTCGTGTCCAACACTGGAGATAATCGGGATCCGTGATTCAAAGATCGCACGCACCACTGCTTCTTCATTAAAGGCCCAGAGGTCTTCAATCGAACCACCCCCACGACCGATGATCAAGACATCCAAATCCTCCCGTTGGTTGGCCCTTTGAATATTGGCAACTACCTCACTGGAGGCACCTTCTCCCTGGACCTTGGTCGGGTAGAGCACAATGTCCACACCAGGAAAACGACGGCTCACCGTTGTGATAATGTCGCGAATCACAGCCCCACTTTGACTGGTGACCACCCCAATCTTTCTTGGAAATTGTGGCAAAGCCTGTTTCCACCGTTCCTGAAAGAGCCCTTCTTCCGTCAACTTTTTCTTGAGTTGCTCAAATTGGATAGCTAAGGCCCCTATCCCATCTGGCTCCGCCTTTTCGATGACAATGGAATAACTGCCACCTGGTTCATAAAGCTGAATACGGCCAATGACGTTGATCTTCATCCCTTCTTCCAGCTCAAAACCAAAACTGCGATACACCCCAGCCCAGACAGTGGCCTGAATCACAGCCTTTTCATCCTTTAGGGAAAAATACTGGTGGTTGGGACGCTTTCGGAAGTTGGAAACCTGACCCGTCAGATAGACCCGCTCCAAATAGGGATCCTTATCAAATTTTAATTTCAAATATTTGGTCAAACTTGATACGGATAAATAGTTGGACATGTGAACTCCTTTCTGCAGAATATGATCAATTTTAATTATACCAAAAAACGCTAAAAAAGGCTGGAAGACAAAGCGAAATCATGAATTTCCTTTCTCTACAAGCCACATTTTATTCAAGCTGCTTTCTACTGGTCTATTTTAAACCAGCTTCCTTATTTTTCAAACTTCTCTAATCGTTCAATAAAGGAGCTAAGAAGTGCTTGGGGTTCCCCTTCATTTGGATATTCTAGATAGAGAGTCGGAATTGCCATGAGACCATTCCCAAAAATTTTCTTTAATGAAAACAAGAACTATTCAGGATACAACAAAAAGACAAGTCACAAGACTTGTCTTTTCTTCTTTAGGAGATTTTTGTGTCCCTATTTTTGATAGGTTTTCACGACCAATTCGACCCCTTCATCTGCCGTGAGGGTATAGACGGGATTCTCAGTCGTTTCATAAAAGGTCATCGAGAGAGTTTTACCATCCACAAATACTTCAATTGAGTTGGTATCTCGGAGAATTGAAAAATGATGTTCTTTTTCAGGATCCAACTGAATCCATCTCGATTGAAATGCTGGATTTTCTTTCCCAGAAATGGGGTGCCCAAATTGGTCTCGATTCAAGCTAAAGCGATTTTGAGAGGCATCATACCTCAATTGTAGGGCACTATCAACATCGGATTCATCCCCATATTTTAGGATAAAGGAGCGACCTGATTTGGAATCTATCTCAAAAAAGGTTTGTTTCCCTCTAGTCGGGATCATGATTTGATTGCCCTTAACAATGGTTTCTGGTGCATTCTCTACAAGAAAGTGATTTTTCACAGACTCAGGTAGCTCCTGAACCAATCTTCCGTCTTTTAAGCCTAATTTTCTAGGAACCGTCATACTTCCTGCCCAACCATGACCTAAGTCATGACTAGGGATGGAACGTTGCCACATTTGCATCCAAGCAACCATGTATCGTTCGCCATTTGGCCCTTGACAAGTTTGAGGAGCATAGAAGTCCAAGCCACCATCAATTTCATCATATGAATCGACACAAAAATGCCCCGATTCCCAATTCATGTCACCGATAAAGGCAACTGTCGAATTTAAATTCCAGTATTTTTCTTGCTGTCTTTCCATTTCAATGGGAGACATAATCAAGACCCATTTGCCATCTAAAGGGAAGAAATCAGGACACTCCCACATGATACCTTGCCCTTTTTCACCTTCCAGTAAGACTGATTTAAAGCTCCAGTCCTCTAGATTACTTGACGCAAACAAGAGAATTTGCCCTCGATCATCTACTGTTTTGGAAGCAACTACAGTATAATAGATTCCTTGGTATTCAAAGACTTTGGGATCACGAAAATCAGCAATATCTGCTATACCCTCGATATGCTGCACATGAATCACTGGATTAGTGGGGATTTTTTCAAAGGTAATGCCATCCGTCGATACCGCAAGACACTGAGTTTCTTCGCGCTTTTCCTCATCGTCTACATGACCCGTATACAGCAAGTAGAGCTTGTCGTCTTTCACGATAGCACTACCCGAGAAGCAGCCATCCTTATCATAGCTTTCACTTGGCGCTAATGCTACTGGCAGTTCTTCCCAATGGAGAAGATCTTTTGATTTGGCATGCCCCCAATGCATGGGCCCCCAAACACTATCATAGGGATAAAATTGGTAAAATAAATGGTATTCCCCACGGAAATAAACAAAGCCATTAGGATCGTTCATCCAGCCAATTGGAGGTAGTAAGTGAAAGGATCCTCTATATTGCTGGTCAACCTTCTCCCTGTTTTCATCGATATACTGATTCGCTTTTCGAATAGTTTCCTTCATCCTTATCACCTACTTAATACCTGTACCAGATCCACCTAAACCTTGAATAATATATTTTTGTGCTACGATATATACTAGAATAAGTGGAATTGTAGAAATTGTCAAAACAGCCATTACTTGATTGATATAAACTGGTTGAGTTGTATTAATGGTTGTAATCGCTACCTGCATTGAAAATTTTGAAGAATCTGTTAAAACCATCAACGGCCAGATATAATCATTCCAACTAGAAATAAAGGAAAGAACACCGACTGTTGCAACTGCTGGTTTCGACATCGGCAACATAATCTTGAAAAAAATCCGCAGGATACTTGCACCATCTATTTTTGCAGATTCGATAATTTCTTCTGGAATGGCAATAAAGAAGTTCCGGAAAAGATAGATATTAAAGACACTAGCTAATCCAGGAATAATAACCGCTAAACGATTATTGACTAAGCCAAGGGAATTAATAATTGTAAATTGAGGAATCAACACTGTTTCAATCGGAATGATTAACAATGCCAATAAAAAGCCAAATAGAATTTTTTTACCTGTAAAATTAATTTTTGCAAATGCAAATCCCGCTAAGGCATTTACTATAATAGACCCCAGTGCAAATGTTCCTGCATAAAAAATACTGTTCCCTAAGTATGTTAGAATACTAAAACGTGAAAGAACTTCTTGGTAAGGTTTAAACCAATCAGCTGGATTAAAACTAGGTAAGAAAGCTTTCCAACTTGTTAAATTTTTATACACATCTGCTTCTGGCTTCATTGCTGAAACTACCATCCAAATCATAGGAAATAGAAAGAGGCCTGCTAATAGAATTAATAAAACATATTCTAAAATAGTAGTCGGTTTTAAACGTTTCATCCTAATCATCCTCCTTCAAAATTCGCCGTTGTACAAGACTAATCATACCAATCAATGTTGTAAATACTAGGGCAATTGAACTTGAGTAGCCAACGAGACGGTCAGTGAAACCTTGTTGATAAATATAATATACCATAGTGATTGTTGAGTTCAATGGACCACCTTGAGTCATGACCATTGGTTGTACAATCAATTTAAATGCTGAAATCAATGTCGTCAAGAGTACAAATAAGGCAGTCGGTTTCAATAAAGGCATTGTGATGTATCTGAATTGAGCCCATTTTGAAAATCCATCCAACTCTGCTGCCTCATAAATATCTTGTGGAATATTTTGCATTCCTCCAAGGAATAACAACATTTGATAGCCTGCACCTTGCCATGCAGAAACAAATACAATTGCATACATGGCCTGTTTTGGACTTGTCAAGAATGGTTGTGAAGAAATACCAATTTTATTCAGTAGAGCATTGAGCAAACCATTATTTGGATTTAACAAGTATAGCCAAAGGATAGAGATAACCACGAGAGACATCACAACAGGAGCAAAGAATGCTACCTTAAAGAACATGTTTCCTTTACGTTTCTTATTTACGATTAAAGCCATACCAAGGGCTGCCCCAAGTTGTACTGGAATAATCCAAACAACAAATTTCAAGGTATTAAAGAAGCTTTTTATAAAGATCGGATCTTGTGCTAAGCGCATGAAATTTTGTAGCCCTACAAATTTTCTGTCCTCTGGGGTCAATAGGTAATAATCTGTAAAGGCATAATAAATGACCATACCAACAGGTATCACCAAAAAGATAAAAAGTAATACTAAGGCTGGAGCTAAAAAGCTATAGCCCATAATATTTTCTTTAAGACGTTCTTTCTTTTTTGTTTCGACTTTCTTTGTTTCACTCATTGTTCGTCTCCTAAGATGAAATCATTAAATAAAATAAGGTGGAAGGTACATTTCATAACTTTCCTTCCACCTTTTGAATATCAACTATTTATTTAAAGATTGGTCGATTGCTGTTTGCATTTCTTTCGTACGAGCATCTAATACTTTTTGTACATCTGGATTATCTTTATAATAGCTGATATCTTGCATCGCTTGTTGGAAAGCGCGTGAAACTTGTGGATAAGCTACTACAACTGGACGAGGATGGGCTGTTGCAGCATTTTGTTCCATCAAGAAGCGTAATGGTTCAGATACTTTATCCTTAATATTTTTAATTGTTGATTTTCTGATTGGAAGAACACTGTTCCCCAAGCTTATAATTTCACTAGATTCTGTATTTGTTGCAAACTTAACAAATTCAGCAGCAGCTTCTTTTTTATCAGATTTTGTTGTAACAGCTAATTGCCAACTACCTGAAGGTGAGACCAATTTCTTCGTTTTATCTGAAACTGGATAAGGAAGAATACCAAAATCAATATCTTTGTAATTTGTTTGTAGATCCCCAATCGTCCAAGACCCGCTTAGAACCATCGGATACTCACCTGTTTCAAATCCTTTTTCAACAGGACTAACTGTAGTGTAACCCTCTCTTACTAGATTTTGAATAAATTGAACAGCTTCAACACTTTCCTTACTATTGAAGTAACCTTCAGCTTTTGTTCCTTTAGAATTTACAACAGAACCACCATTTGACCAAATAAGAGGCATATAAGCATATGGTAACATCTCATCATTTGAATTCAAACGGAAATCTATTGCTGGTTTATTAAAATGATCTTTTAATTTCTTAGCAATAGCATTAAACTCAGACCATGTCCATGGCTTTTTAAGGGTTGGCAAACTCGCTTCATCAATCCCAGCTTCCTTAAACATCTTCTTGTTATAGTATACACCTACATTTGATTCAGAAAAACCAAACGCATAGAATTTACCATCATAAGTTCCCTGTTGTTTAATACTGTCCAGTACATCATCCATGTCATTGTCCTTTAGATAATCATCCAAGGGAGCAATCACTTTTGATTTTGCATAGGCAGCAGTATTTGGTCCATCTAGCGTAATAACATCCGGTAAACTATTTGTCGTAACAGCAGCGTTGACCTTATCTTCATATCCTCCACCGCTACCACTACGTGGAATATATTCTGTCACAACCTTGTATTTGGTTTTCTTTGACTTGTTGAAATTATCAACAACTTGTTGCCAAGCTTTTCCCTCAGCTGTTTCATCTGAGAATTGAACCCAGACTTTTATTTCGTCCGAAGAACTTGCAGTTTTGGATTTTGATCCCCCACCACATCCTGCAAGCAATCCTAATGATAGTGCTGCAACTACAGATAACTTAATACCTTTACGCATAGCGTCCTCCTTTTTTGAAACGTTTCATTTTTTATTTATTTTTTAACTCAAACTAAAATAGTTGAGTTTTTGAAACGTTTCATTTTATGACTAAATTATAACAGCGCTTTCATAATTTGTCAAGCACTTTTTATAATTTTTTTGTTGTGTTTCCTTCAAAAAAATGTACCGGTAAACTAATTACATTATGATCTATTTTTTCTTCACGAATTAATTTAAGCAATAGTTCAACTGCTGCTTGAGCCATCTGAGCTATTTGTTGAACAATTGTAGAAAGTAAGTAAGGTTGATCAAAAGCTGGTCTTAATCCATCAAAACCAATAATCTGATAATCTTCTATAGGAATTTTTCCTATCTCCCCTAAAACTTTTATCACACGAAGGGCCATAAAATCATTTACTGTGAAAATCCCATCAATCTGAGGATGCTTTTCAAAAAAGGTTCTTATTTGCTCTTCTGCTTGATTCAGTGGTTCCGGCATTTCAAGACAATAAAGGTTCGTATTTTTCTGTTTAGCCTCCGCTTTGAAACCTCTCCCCCGTTCCGTTGTTTCATTCAAATGTTTGTTCACACCACTAATGTAAGCTAGATTTTGACAATCGCGTTTGACTAATTCACGACAAGCTAGTTGACCACCATGAAAATTTTCAGAAGTTACGTAATAGACATTTTCAGAAAAATGACGGTCAATACTGACAAAAGGTAAATTTGATGAGACATACTTATCAATATCTGAATAGGTGATCCCTATAATCCCATCTACTTTATTTTTCTCAAGTAATTTTATGTATTCTATCTCATTATTAGAATCTTTATCCGCATTACAAATTAATAATTTATATTGATTTTTTAATAGTTCTTTTTCAACATGATAAGCAAATTCAGAAAAGAAAGGATGCCATATAGTTGGAATGAGTAAAGCAATAATATTACTACGATTCGTTTTTAATCCTCTCGCATATTCATCTGGGACATAAGAAAGTTTTTCAATTGCTTGTTGAACTTTTTTTAAGGTCACCTCTTTAATGCCTTTTTCATTATTGATGACACGAGAGACTGTCCCAACACTAACTCCAGCTTCTGCTGCAACATCTTTCATGGTAATCGATTTTTTTTGCTCATTCATTTCTTCACCTCCTTTTCTTAAATATTATCATGAAAACGTTTCATTTTCAACATTTTCGTTTAAATGTCACTCCACTTCTTCATCCATTTGGGAATTTCTTTGCTGATGCTTGTCGGTAAAACCACATAAGCCTCCTTGCTCAAGTCTTCAGCAATGGCTGAATGAAGGTAGGTTGCGACCACCACGCGCTCATAGAGTCCAACCTGTGGAAATTGACCTGCAAACCCCGCGATCATTCCTGCCAAGGTATCCCCCATGCCACCTGTTGCTTGGTAGGGACCACCAACATCTAGCTGATAGCCCACATCTTGCCCACTTGTCCAAATGCGTGTGTGGGGCCCTTTTTCTACAACGACTGTTCCTTTAGGAAAGTGCTGTACTGCTCTTTGGCTTCTCTCTTCTGTCTGACTTGTGAGATCAAGCCCTGACAGTTTTTCCCACTCTTTTTGATGAGGGGTAAAGACCAACTGAGCTTCTGGCAAGTCAAACTGAGAGCTTGAGAAAAGACTAATAGCCCCCCCATCTAAGATCAGGACTTGCTGGCTAGAGACTTGCTCAAAAATCATTTGCAAGACTGCTAGGTTTTCATGCGATTCTTTTAATCCCGGACCGACAAGAATGACACTGGCTTTTTGAATCTGCTCTCGAAGAAGATACTGATCTGCCAGATCAAAGCCCATGGCTTCAGGAAGATGGCTATGAAGAGCCGTCAGATTGTCAGGATCTGTTGCGACAGTGACCAGACCTGCACCACTATGAACCGCAGCGAGTGCCGCCATAATGATGGCTCCCCCATAGGGATAGGTTCCTCCGATCAGGAGCAGGCGACCAAAATCGCCCTTATATGACTTGGCCTCTCGCTTGATAATAACCCGCTGAATCTCGTCTTTCTGAACTGTTCTCATACCTTCCTCATTTCTAGCGAAAAAGGAGAAGCCACGACTCCCCCTCCTTCTTTTATTTTCCTCTAAATTCTGCGAAGACTTGCAAGATCTTAGCAGCCACAGCTTGTGGTTGATTTTGTTTGGCTATTAATTGATCATCTGCATAGGGAGAAAGAGCCGGAAAATCACCAATTTGAACCGCATAAAGAGCTTTTTCAAAGAATTCAATATCGTTTTGATCATTACCAAAAGCTACAAAGTTCTCACCGCATAACTCTTCTACCGTTGAAGCTTTATGGGTATCTGCCGGGTTGAGGTAGATGCATTTTTCATGCGCGTGATAGCGAATGTGGGCCTTGTTTGTCTTTTCGATTCGCTCAACAATCTCATCAACCAATTCCTCATGGCCCCCCATATAGATCACGACTTTGATCGGATCTGTCAGCTCTTCTAAAGAACGATACTGAGCTTTATTGAGAGGATCGACACCCGTATAGAAGGGAATTTTTTCTAAAATCTGTCCACTATAATCAAATGTATCATCCACAAAAAACGGCAGATTGTAATGGCGACAAAAACCAAGGACTTGCCGGTACACATCCGGGTCCAAGTAGTCCGCATGAACCAATTGGCCTTGATGATAGGCCACACCGCCATTTAAGCCAATCACAAGCTTTTGGCACAACTCATCACCTAAAAGCCCCAAGCAATCCCGATAGGAACGCGCAGAAGCAAAGGCAACTTCATGGCCAAATTCTTCTGCTCTTACTAAGACCTGTTTGATTTCATCATCGATTGTGACACCATCGAACGACAGGGTTCCATCTAAATCAAAAACAAACTTCATCTTGCTCACACTTTCATTATTTTACGCTACGAACAGCTGCTTCGTAGGTCTGCTCCATCAGCATGGTAACGGTCATAGGACCAACCCCTCCTGGTACCGGAGTAATATGACTGGCCAAAGGGGCAACGGAGTCAAAATCGACATCCCCACACAATTTGCCATTCTCATCGCGATTCATCCCGACGTCAATGACGACGGCGCCTTCTTTCACGAAGTCTGCTGTTACAAATTTTGCACGACCGATCGCCACAACCAGGATATCCGCTCTTTTAGCGATTTTAGGCAGATGATGGGTTCGGGAATGTGTCAAGGTTACCGTGGCATTTTTGGCGAGGAGCAACTGCGCCATAGGTTTTCCTACGATATTGGAACGACCAATCACGACTGCACGCTTCCCTTCTATATCAATCCTATACTCTTTGAACATCTCCATGATCCCAGCCGGAGTCGAAGGGACCATGATGGGATTTCCAGCCCATAAGCGTCCCATATTTAAGGGATGAAAGCCATCCACGTCTTTAGCAGGATCAATCGCTAATAGGACTGCCTCATCATCGATATGCTTGGGAAGGGGCAATTGCACCAAAATCCCATGCCACAGAGGGTCTTGATTGTATTGTTCGATCAACTCTAATAACTCATTTTCTTGAATCGTCTCAGGGAGTCGCACGACTTTACTGTGAAATCCTGCAGCGATTGCAGAACGTTCTTTATTACGGACATAAACCTGACTAGCTGGATTGTCTCCCACCACGATCACAACGAGTCCCGGAACAACTCCGGTCTCTTCTTTTAGTCGTGCTGTTTTTTCAGCCAATTTTCCCTGTAATTTTGCAGCCAATGCCTTTCCATCAATCAGTATCGCCATATCCATTCTCTTTCTAGTTATTTAATGAAAATAATTCTTTCCCATTATAGCAGATTTCTGCTCTCAAACCTAACTGTTCCTTCTTAGAATTTCCTATAGACGAAAACTATAGCTAGATGGACAAAAAACGAGCTTGAGACCACCCCAAACTCATCCACTGTGCTGTATTAATAAAGCAATTCGTAAATTTCGATTGCAATCAAATCAATGCTATCAAATGTATAGGTTTCACGTGCTTCTACATCGCGAAGAGTAAAGGTTGAACCTTCTTCCTCGTTGTGGTTGTAGGCTACTTCAGCAACAACAACACCATCACGTTCAAAATTACGTTTTAAGTTTCCACCATCTTTGGTCATTGTTTCCAAACGGTTGATAATCCGTACTAAATGTGATTCCATTTTATTTCTCCTCTTTACTTTCTACTCTCCTATTTTATCATAAAAGAGAAAGCTCTTCCAATAAAAATTCACATTTTTCCCTTGATTTACGGTCTCCACCCCCAATCCTTGACATTCCGTAGCAAATTCTTGCAAACTTTTAGAATACTGATATAATAAAACTAGAAAAACTTTGACTATTTTTGACCATTATCAAAATAGTGCGATTATCTTGGCTCAAAGCCATCGAAAACCTATTGTGAGGTATGTTTATGCTTTGTCAAAATTGTAAAATAAATGAATCCACTATCCATTTATACACCAATGTAAATGGTCGCCAGCAGCAAGTGGACCTCTGTCAAAATTGCTATAAAATTATGAAAACAGACCCTAATAACAGCTTCTTGAAAGGAATGACCCAACGGAGCCAACTCACTGGAGATCCCTTCGAAGATTTTTTCAATAACCTTGGAAACTTCCAGGGCCCTCAAGAACCACCTACACCTCCAACCCAATCTGGAGGAGGCTATGGAAATGGTGGCTACGGTCAAAACAACCATCGTGAAAGTGCTCCAGATCCACGACAAGTACGCCCTCAAAAACCAAAAGGTCTTTTAGAGGAATTCGGCATCAATGTCACAGAGATTGCACGTAACGGCAATGTTGACCCAGTCATTGGGCGCGACGAAGAAATCATCCGTGTCATTGAAATCCTCAACCGTCGAACCAAGAACAACCCTGTCCTCATTGGGGAACCAGGTGTTGGTAAAACAGCCGTTGTTGAAGGATTGGCTCAAAAAATTGTGGATGGAGACGTCCCTGATAAACTGCAAGGAAAAGAAGTCATTCGATTAGATGTTGTCAGCCTTGTCCAAGGTACAGGGATCCGAGGCCAGTTTGAAGAACGCATGCAAAAATTGATGGAAGAAATTCGTCAACGTCAGGATGTCATTCTCTTCATTGATGAAATCCATGAGATTGTCGGAGCTGGTTCTGCCGGTGATGGCAATATGGATGCCGGAAATATCCTCAAACCTGCCCTCGCTCGTGGTGAATTGCAACTGGTCGGTGCTACTACTCTTAATGAGTATCGGATCATTGAAAAGGATGCTGCCCTGGAACGTCGGATGCAGCCTGTTAAGGTCGATGAGCCAACGGTAGAGGAAACCATTACCATTCTTAAAGGGATCCAAAAAAGATATGAAGATTATCACCACGTTCACTATACTGACGGAGCCATCGAAGCTGCGGCTACTCTTTCCAACCGTTATATCCAAGACCGCTTCCTACCAGACAAGGCTATTGACTTGCTAGATGAAGCTGGCTCTAAGATGAACTTAACCTTGACCTTTGTAGATCCTAAGGTCATTGATCAACGCTTGATTGAGGCTGAAAATCTCAAAGCGCAAGCAACTCGCGACGAAGATTTTGAAAAAGCAGCCTACTTCCGTGACCAGATTGCTAAGTACAAGGAAATGCAAAAGACCAAGGTAACGGATCAAGATACTCCTATTATCAGTGAAAAAACCATTGAGCATATCATTGAGCAAAAAACCAATATACCCGTTGGTGATTTGAAAGAAAAGGAACAATCCCAACTCATCCACCTAGCAGAAGATCTCAAGTCTCATGTTATTGGACAAGATGATGCAGTGGATAAGATTGCCAAGGCGATCCGTCGGAACCGTGTCGGTCTCGGATCTCCTAACCGTCCAATTGGTAGTTTCCTCTTTGTTGGTCCGACAGGTGTCGGGAAGACCGAACTTTCGAAGCAACTAGCTATTGAACTCTTTGGTTCTGCTGACAGCATGATTCGTTTTGATATGAGTGAATACATGGAAAAACACAGCGTTGCCAAACTCGTCGGAGCCCCTCCAGGATACGTTGGCTATGATGAAGCTGGACAATTGACTGAGAAAGTGCGGCGAAACCCCTACTCGCTCGTCTTGTTAGATGAAATCGAAAAAGCCCATCCAGATGTCATGCATATGTTCCTCCAAGTTCTGGATGACGGCCGTTTGACAGATGGTCAAGGTCGCACTGTCAGCTTTAAAGATACCATTATCATTATGACCTCAAATGCTGGTACAGGAAAGGTAGAGGCAAATGTCGGCTTCGGTGCTGCTCGCGAAGGGCGCACCAACTCTGTGCTTGGAGAACTCGGTAACTTCTTTAGCCCTGAATTTATGAACCGTTTTGATGGCATCATTGAATTCCAAGCTCTATCAAAAGAAAACCTTCTTCAAATTGTTACCCTTATGCTAGACGAAGTCAATCATCGTCTCGCGCAAAACGAGATTCATCTGGATGTCACAGAAAAGGTCAAGGAAAAACTGGTTGACCTTGGATACGATCCAAAAATGGGTGCACGCCCACTCCGTCGTACCATTCAAGACTATATCGAAGATGCGATTACCGACTACTACCTTGAAAATCCAAATGAAAAACAACTAAAGGCCGTTATGACCAGCAATGGGCATATCAGTATCAAAGCCGTTCATAAAACGACCGAAAAAGCATCAGAATCCTAATCAGGAAAAGGAGGCTGGGACAAAAGTCCTAGCCTCTCAATCGTCTTTGGATTGTCGAGCAAGACGCAGTGGTTGAGTGGCTTCTAATAGGCTGATTTCATCAGCTTTTACAGCCCTACTCAACTGTGAGGAGGTGGGACGACGAAATCGAATTCTAACGAATGACCGATTTCTGTCCCACTCTCTTTTTTTCCTTCCTCCAGATTTTTGCTTAAAAATATGTTATAATGATAAAAAATGAAGAAAAGAGAAAACCATGACCATACCAAGTTTTGGTGAAAAAAAAGAAGATGTAACCTACGTCAATCGTTACGGTGTCTACGCTGTTATCCCCAATAAGAACAAGGATCAGATCATCCTCGTTCAAGCCCCAAATGGTGCTTGGTTCTTACCAGGTGGAGAGATTGAAGCCGGCGAAAACCACCTAGAGGCTCTGAAGCGAGAACTGATCGAAGAGCTAGGTTTTACTGCTGTTTTAGGGAAGTATTATGGCCAAGCGGACGAGTATTTCTATTCAAGTCACCGAGATACCTACTACTACAATCCAGCCTATATTTATGAAGTGGTAGATTATACAGAAGCTCAAAAACCCCTGGAAGATTTTAACAATCTCTCTTGGTTTCCAATTGATGAAGCGATGGAAAAACTCAAACGTGGCAGTCATAAATGGGGCATCAAGCAATGGAAAATTTCCCACAAAAACTAAGAAACTTCTTCTTTCGTAAACCATAAAAAAGTGCTATAATAAATGAAGATAGAGGTTAGGAGGAACTCATATGAAGCTCATTAATACCACAAATAGTCATGCTGCATTGGTGAAAAGCCAACTTGCCAGCACGGATGCCTTGCTCGTTGAGGTTTATTCCGCGGGCAATACCGATGTTGTGTTTACTCAGGCCCCAACCCATTATGAATTGTTGATCAGCAACAAACACCGTGCTATCCGTGAAACAGAAGTTGAAAAAATTCGTGAGTTCTTTTTAAAACGCAAAATTGATCTCAAAGTCATTGATCAATCCGCTATCAAGACCCTCTACACCGATAAACTCATTGAAATTTCCTTTCCAATTACTAAGTAAGGCCAATTTGCCTTACTTTTTTCTTTAGTATCTTTTTCCAAAAAAAATCCTTTCACCTCGATTATGAGATGAAAGGATTCTTTATTTCTGAAAGATCATTTTTACGTGAGGGGTAGAAGCCAAGATAAAGGGCTCGCTCACCGTTTGAAAACCTAATTTTTCGTACAAGCCAACCACCTGTTCTTGAGCCTCAATTTCAATGGACCGTCCAGGAAATCTCTGTTCACACAGGTCCAAAATCTGCTCTACCATGTCTTTTCCCAGTCCTTGGCCACGACTGTCTTTGGCTACAGCCACTCGACCAAAATGAATCGTAGCCCCTGTCTCAAAGATACGTGCATAGGCATCTACGCGTCCTTCCTCATCTTGATGAAAAAGATGGATAGATCGATAATCAACATCATCGAGATCATTGTAGATCCTAGTTTGTTCCACGACAAAGGTCTCTAATCGCAGCTGAACGATCTCGTAAAACTCTTTCAGTTCTAGTTCCTTAAATTCTTTCTGGTACCACATAACTTCCTCTTTATTGAAAAGTCGCAAGGAGACTCTCAATTGTCTTTGGATTGTCGAGTAAGACGCAGTGGTTGAGTGGGCTCTACTACGCTGATTTCATCAGCTTTTAGAGCCCTACTCAACTGTGCGGAGGTGGGACGACGAAATCGAATTCTAATGAATTACCGATTTCTGTCCCACTCTCGATTTTTCACTTCTTATTATTTCGCTTCAAATCCTTCTGCGACTGCGTCCGCAAAGTTCTCTTCGACGATGCTTGCACAGTGGTCGCAGATTGTTGCGTGGTAGTGACGTTCTGCTGTAGTTGGATCGATGCGACGGCAACGGTCACACACTTCACCAGCTGCACGTTCGACTGTGAAGGCAACATCTTCAAAGGTCACTGCACCTTCTGGAGCTGGTCCTTCTGCGATGGTCAATTCAGAAACAATCAAGAGTTGAGCAACATTGCTATCAACAGCCCCTAGAAGTGTTTTCACAACTTCATTTGGATAAACTGTCAAGTGAGCTTCAAGAGATTTACCGATGACTTTTTCATTACGCGCTTCTTCCAAGGCTTTTTGAGCTTGTCCACGGAAGGTCATGAAGGCTGACCAAGTATCTAAGATTTCTTCTTGATTCGCAAACGTTTCTGCTTCTGGTAATTCTGACAATTGCACATAGTCTTCTGCTTCAAACTCAAGATAAGACCAGATTTCTTCAGCAGTATGCGGTAGAATTGGTGTCAAGAGTTTGGTGATTTTCACCAAAATATCATAGAAGACTGTCTGCATTTGACGGCGTTCTAGAGATTTCGCACTCTCAATATAGACCACATCTTTGGCAAAATCAAGGTAGAAGGCTGACAAGTCCACATTGATAAAGTTTACAAGGGCCTTGTAGATGGTCAAGAACTCAAAGTTTTCATAGGCATCACGAATCGTTTTCACAAGTTGATTGAAGCGAATCGTCATGTATTTATCCACTGAACGAAGCTCATCATAAGTGACTGTATCCTCAGCTGGATTAAAGTCAGAAGTGTTGGCAATCAAGAAACGAAGGGTATTCCGAATCTTCCGGTAAGTTTCAGACACTTGGCTTAAGATATCCATGGAAATACGAACATCGTTTGTCGAATCAACACTAGTAACCCAGAGACGCAAGATTTCAGCACCAAATTGCTTTTCAACATCACTTGGAGCAATCGTATTTCCAAGAGATTTCGACATCTTCTCACCTTTCCCATCCAAGGCAAAACCTTGAGACAAGATTTGCTTGTAAGGCGCTACACCATGGTTGGCTACAGAAGTGATCAAAGATGAGTTGAACCAACCACGGTATTGGTCAGAACCTTCAAGGTAAAGATCTGCTGGGTATTTAAGTTCTGGACGATTAACCACTACTCCATTCCATGATGAACCAGAGTCAAACCAGACGTCCATGATGTCTGTTTCTTTTGTGAATTCTCCATTTGGTGAACCTGGATGAGTGAAGCCTTCTGGAAGAAGATCCTTGGCATCCCGTTCCCACCAGATAACCGATCCATACTCTTCAAAGAGCTGAGCCACATGTTCGATGGTTTCAGCTGTCATGATCGGTGTCCCGTCTTCTGCGTAGAAGATTGGGAGTGGAACACCCCAAGCACGTTGACGAGAGATGACCCAGTCACCACGGTCACGAATCATGTTGTATAGACGGACTTTCCCCCATTCTGAATGGAATTTCACTTTTTCAATTTCATCCAAAATTTCTTGACGGAATTTCGATACAGAGGCAAACCACTGTGGAACCGCACGCCAGATAATTGGCTTCTTAGTTCGCCAGTCAAATGGGTAGGAGTGAGAAATGTCTTCTTTGGCAAGAAGGAGGTCTCCAAGTTTTTCAATAACTGTCGGAACAACTTTGTCATAGAACTGACCAGCAAAGTCAGGGCCAGCATTCTCCATCATGATCCCACGTTCATTGACCGTAACAGCAACTTCAAGACCATTTGCGATACCGACATTGTAGTCATCCTCACCAAAACCAGGAGCTGTATGGACAATACCAGTACCTGAATCAAGGGTAACGTGGTCTCCAAGAATCACCAATTCGTCAACTGCTGCATCCCATGGGTGTTCGGTTACGATCTGGTTTAATTCTTTCCCTTGGTAGGTTGCAAGAACTTCTGGACCTTCCCAACCAAATTTCTCAGACAAGCTTGGCAATAACTCAGAAGCCACTACGTATTTACGATCAGAACCAGCAGGTTTCACGACAACATAGTCAAAATCAGCACCTACTGTCAAACCACGAGAAGCTGTGATGGTAAATGGGGTGGTTGTCCAGACAACGATGTAAGTATCTGTATCTAGAACACCTCTCCCGTCCTTAACTTTATTCCCATAGTAAAGAGAAGTGGAAACCAAATCGTGGTATTCAATTTCTGCTTCAGCAAGAGCGGATTCAGAAGACCAAGACCAGTATACAGGTTTCGCACCACGGTAAATATAGCCTTTGTTGGCCATTTGTCCAAAGACACGAATTTGAGCCGCTTCATAATCAGGTGTTAAGGTGACATATGGATGGTCCCAATCCCCTGAAACACCCAAGCGTTTAAAGTCTTCCCTTTGTTTATCGACTTGAGAAAGAGCGTACTCCCGACACATTTTAAGGTATTCAGAGCGTTCAATTTCTTTGCGTTTCACGCCTTGTTTCGCCAAGACTTGCTCAATTGGCAAACCATGGGTATCCCAACCTGGAATATAAGGAGCGTAAAAGCCTGACATAGACTTAGAACGAACAATGATATCTTTTGAAATCTTGTTCATAGCATGTCCTACGTGGATATTTCCGTTTGCGTATGGAGGGCCATCATGAAGTGTAAAATGCGGTTTTCCTTCATTTAATTCTTGACGACGTTGATACAATTTTGCATCTTCCCATTCCTTTTGCCAAACAGGCTCTTTGGTTGGAAGTCCAGCCCGCATTGGGAAGGCTGTCTTTCCTAGATTCAATGTTTCTTTGAGTTTCATTTTCTCTCCTTATTACGTTAAAAATAAAAAAACACGAGCATCCAAAAAAGGACGATTGCTCGTGGTACCACCTTTGTTTGAGAAGTCGCGTGCGATCTTCTCCTCTCATCCCGTAACGAGGGAAACGTCCGTTCTTACTTAAGAGTTCAGAACGAATACTGTAAAAGGATCATCCATTAAGAGGGAGTGCAGATCTTCCACCATCATCTGCTCGCTAGACCTATCATTAATGGACCTGTTTTTACAAAATTATAAAATATTGACAGATTCACGATTTGCATCATCTTCAGGTTGAACAGTTTCCTCAACCTCAACGACTTCCTCATTTTCATGACGAGCGTGCTCTGCTTCTTCTAAAGCGGATTGAACTTTTTCATTCAAACCTTCAAACGCTTGTGTCGCACCCAATTCTAAGTTAGCTGCTTCAATGCGTTTTTGCAATTCTTCGATTTCAGCTGGAGAGAATTGACGCGTTAAGTCAATGTTATCATCTTCTGCTTGATGATGGTGAACAGATTCCCCCAAAGCTTTCTCAACAATTTCACGGAAAGCTTCATCACTGGTTTGAATATACATAGCTGTTGGGCGAAGAATTTCATCCCATTCAGGCGTATCGATAATGCTCAATTGGCTTTCGATTGTTGATTTCAAACGTTGATGGAAGACGCGTGTCTTGTTCTTCAACTCCTCTGTTTCAACAGCAACCTTCTTGGCATTATCCGTTGCATGACGAAGGATTTCATTTGCTTTTTGTTTTGCTTCATCTACTAAATGTTGTGCATCTTGTTCAGCTTGACGAACAATATTTTCAGAACGTTCGTTAGCGGCTTGTTTCACACGTTCAGCAGTATCTTGTGCAATCAAAACAGATTGACTCAATGAATCTTTCATTTCATCAAAATAGTTTAAGCGTTCTTCAAGAGCTTGAATTTTTGCTTCTTGATCATGATTTAAACGAACAAGATCTTCATAATCGCGAACAACGATATCTAGAAATTCCTCTACTTCGTTCGCATCATACCCTCTAAATTTAACGCCAAAAGTTTTATCTTTAATTTCTAAAGCAGTAAGAGCCATAACTCCTCCTCATTTTTTACTTAAGAGTACTTCAACAGTTACTTTATATTTTCCACTCTTTGAAATACCATTTTCAGAAACAATTTTAAGACGCCCAAAGCGTCGAACACTGACTAAATCATTCAAACCTACAGTATAGCTAACATTGGAAGTTGTCGCATAATTGACTTTCACCAAGCCAGAACTAATCAACTGACTGGCTTGTGAGCGCGAAAGCTTGAAGGTCCCAGCAATCACCTTGTCTAAACGAAAACTTGACACTAGAATATCTCTTTGATGGATTTCTTCCTCTACAACAACCTGTTCAGATAGAGGAACTTCCCTCAGCTTAACAGGGACACGAGAAATTTTCTGGATGTGATCCATGAAATAGGGAACAAAACGCTGTTCAACAAATACTTGGATCCTTCCTTCACTCGTTAGAATATCTCCAAAAGACTTGCGCTCCACTCCTAATTGGTGAACAATGGTCCCCAGAACCTGGGAATGGGTCAAGTGATGAAATTTGGAAGCATAGCCCATCTCTATTAAGGCCAGATCAAAGTCACTTGGATCCAATTGATAATAATCCGGAGCCACAATGACCTTGGCATACTCCATTTTCTGTTCATCACTGGAAGCAAAGACCTGTAATTGGTAGCTTGCCGCAACATTTCGTAAAATAGCGACCTGATGAGGGTTTAAAAAACCCGTCACTTCAACAGAATAGCGTTCAATTACTCTTTCTGACAATTCAATACATCGATCAATAAATTCGTGATCTTCTCGATTGAAATGTTGATAAATCTCTTTTTGTCCCATCGTATTCTAACCAATCAAAAATAGAAACAACCGGGCCAATAGCTGATTCATTAGGTTCAAGACCAAGAGTGCTACAAGAACCGTAAAATCCAAGCTTCCAACCTGCAAAGGTAACTTTCTAAAAAGGCTCAAAAATGGTTCAACTAGGCGGTGAACCATTTGTCCAAGAGTACTCTGAGGTGCCCCAGGGAACCAAGAAAGTAAGGCATAGATGACAAGAATGATGGAATAGATTTGAATGATATTTGAAAGATAATCATCTTAGCGATTACGTTTCATATCATAGTCGAATTCTGTCACTTCCACATCATTTGGAAGGCGAATATCTTCCACATTAACGACTACATTAATTGGAGTCAACAAGTACATGGTACTTGCAACACGGCGAAGATTTCCTGCCAAAACATAACGAGCCCCATCCAAATAATCCAAACAACGACGGGCTTGTACCTCCGTCATATATTGGAAATCAATCAAGATACTCTCATTAGATAGTAATAGATCGACAATTTCAGTCGCTTCCTCATATTTACGGGGATAGCGTACATCAATGGTAATCTTTTCATCTGTATTTGCACGATTAGCAGCCAATTCACGTTGACGTTCATGCAAGCGAGTAATATTTTCAGATGTATTTTTCGTTGTTGAAACAGGTTCCTTCACAGCAACTGTAGATACAGGTGTTGTAACAGGTGCGACAGGAGTCGGTTTTGGTTTTACCGGTTCTTTTTGACTAATCTGTGGACGTGGAGAAGTCACTTGAGGAGTTGGCTGTGGCTGTGGAACTGGTTGTGTTTCCGCCCCAGCTGCTTTTGCTTCGCGAACTTCTACTTCTTCACCGTCTTCTGTGAAGTAGTCAATAAAGTTGTTAAATTTATCTTTTAATGACATAGTTCTTTCCTATTTAAAAAATGATGTCCCAATTCTAACATAAGTCGCTCCGTTCGCAACGGCTACTGCAAAGTCACGACTCATACCCATACTCAGTTCTGAAAAAGGCATATTTTTTAATTGTTTCTTTTCTAGTTGTTTCTGAAGTTGGTGAGTTTTTGAAAAAATATCCTGCAACTCTTCTTGACTAGCCTCAAAAGGAGCCATCGTCATTAAACCAACAATTTCAATTTTGTCCAGCTGTGCGATTTCTGCTAAAACATCATCCACTTCATCGGATGCAAATCCATGCTTACTTTCTTCACCAGAAATGTTCACTTGGAGGAAACACTTGATCGGGTGTTCTGCTCGCTTTTGAATTTCCTGAGCTAGCTTCACCGAATCCAAGGCATGAAAGTAATCGACGAGATTGATCACGTCTTTTACTTTCCGCCGTTGGAGGCTCCCAATCAAGTGCCAAGTGAGATCATAGTCTTTTAGAGCTTGATACTTTTCTAGGAATTTTTCAACACGATTTTCACCAATATGTTGGATACCTGTTTTCACCAGTGCTTCTGTTGTTGCAACATCTACATACTTAGTGACAGCTATCACATTAACTTGATCTTGACGGTTAGCTTTGTTTCTTGCTGTTTCTACTTGTTGCCGTACAAGATCAGCATTCTGTTCCAGATTCATGATTAACGATTCCGGAAGAATGGTGGTGTTTCCAATTCATCATCATCTGAAGATGAATCTACGTAACGATCAACTTGATGTGTTGATGTTGGTTCAGTTTGGCGAACGATATTCTCACGACGAATATCCCAATCACCAAAGGCTGAGCCACGGTTTGGTTCTACCGCTGGACGACTTGGAGTTGTTGGCAATTCAACATCTTGTTTCAAATCAAATTCACGGTCAAATGGTGCAGCTTGAGGGCGTTGTTCACGTGGTCCTGTTTTATAAGGACGGTGTGAGGAAGCAATTCCGCTGACGCGTTCTACCTTGTCTTGACGGACACCAGTTGCAACAACTGTCACGCGGATTTCATCTTTAAGAGATTCATCAATAGATGTACCCAACCAGATGTTCACTCCGTGACCTGCAGCTTGGTTCACAATTTCTGAAGCTTCTTCAGCTTCGATCAAAGTCATATCCAAACCACCTGTTACGTTGACGATCACGTCTTCTGCACCGTCAATGGTAGTTTCAAGAAGTGGAGAGTAAATTGCTTTACGAGCTGCTTCGATAACGCGTTCTTCACCGCTACCAACACCAATACCCATGAGGGCATTTCCTTTGTTTTCCATAACAGTCTTCACGTCTGCAAAGTCAAGGTTGATCAATCCAGGACTTGTGATCAAGTCAGTGATCCCTTGAACACCTTGACGAAGAACGTTGTCAGCTTCACTCAACGCTTCAAGAAGCGGTGTCTTCTTGTCCACAATTTCAAGCAAGTTGTTATTAGAAATAATCAACAATGTATCTACATGTTCGCGAAGTTCATTGATCCCTTCAATAGCGAAGTTCCCACGTTTTGAACCTTCAAACCCGAATGGACGAGTAACAACTGCTACTGTCAAAGCACCAACTGCTTTAGCAATACGAGCGATGACTGGTGCAGCACCTGTACCAGATCCTCCACCCATCCCTGCAGTGATGAAGACCATGTCTGCACCTTGCAAAGCTTCTGTTAACACTTCTTCGCTTTCTTCAGCTGCCTTACGACCAACTTCAGGTTGACCTCCAGCACCCAATCCACGAGTCAATTTTGGACCCAATTGGATAACTGTTTCAGCTTTTGCACTTGAAAGTGCTTGAACATCTGTATTAGCTGCGATGAATTCTACACCGGCAACGCCTTCGTCAATCATACGATTGATGGCGTTACCACCACCGCCACCGACACCGATTACTTTAATTACTGCACCTTGTGCGGCTGCTGTGTCAAATGAAAATGTCATAAATACTTACACTCCTTAATCAAACATATTACCGATCAAATTTTTCATTCGGTCTGTGAATGTAGTTTTTGGTTCTTGTTTGTGATCATTGCTTGCTGCTGGAATTTCTTGTGCATCCACTGGAGATTCAATCTTCTCAGCATTGTATGCAGGTACTACCGGTTGTGCTGGAGCAGCAGGTTGTGGTTGTACTTGTGGTTGCACAGGACGATCAAATTGAATCGGTTGTTGACGCAAGACTTCGTCTCCATGAACCGCAGCTTGAGCAATAATATCCACGTCTGTCAAATTGCCTGCATATTCAGACAAACTAATCACATGGGCAAAAGCTGGATTGCGAATTCCAATTTGATTTGGCACAAACAATTTCACATTTACACCAAAGACTTCTTGAGCCAATTCTTCAACACCAGGAAGGATTGCGCCTCCACCGATAATCACAATACCACCAGGAAGATCCAACAAATGTCTTCTCTCAAGGTCTTGCTTAATTTGCTCAAAGATGTGTTTGATGCGTGCTGAAATGATTTCAGCTAAGTACTTCTCAGTCACTTCAACTGGCTCAACTTCACCAATAACTTCTACATGGAATACTTCGTTTCCAGCAGATGGCACATAGGCTTCACCGTAGTTGAACTTCAAGCCTTCTGCCAATTTTTGAGAAGTCTTCAAAACTTTAGAAATATCTTTGGTAACGTAATCGCCACCTTCTTGATAGATATTTGTAAATTGAAGTTCTTGGCTACGAACAGATGCCACCGTTGTTTGGCCACCACCCATATCAATGACTGTTGCTCCGAATTCACGTTCGCCTTCGTTCAAGACTGTTTTGATCATCGCAAGTGGGGAAATAATGATGTTTTCTACTTGTAAGCCTGCACGTTCAACTGTTTTACGCAAATTGTGCAAGATTGTACGAGGTCCTGTATAAAGAAGGCCACGCATTTCAAGTCGAATTCCCATCATTCCACGTGGATCGCGGATTCCTTGGAAACCATCTACTGTGAATTCTTCAGGAATGAAGGTGATTACTTCACGATCCGGTGTCATGCTTTTTGTGAGTGCAGATTTGACAACATTTTCAACATCTGCATCTGTGATTTCTTTTGAATCACTTGTGACTGGAATCATTCCTTGAGTTGCTTCGATTTGTAGTAAGTTTGCAGGCAACCCAACATTGACTAGATTGATGGAAATCCCTGCTTTTTCTTCAGCTTGGCTGATTGCAGTTTTAATTGCATTTGAAGCAGCTTCGATATCTACTATAATTCCATCTTTGACGCCAGCACTTTTTGCATTGCTGACTCCAATTACATTCATTTCTCCATTGACATGTTCTGCCACCAATACTTTTATTGAACTAGTACCGATATCTAAACCTGTAAAAAAGCCGTCTCTAGCCATTACACCAGTCCTCTCTCTTTATTTGTTTTCACTTTACATCTATTTATAGCCCTTTTAGTTGGAACTATCCAAACTTCATTATATCACAAAGAAGCCTAAAATGGACATTTTTTCTTCAATTATTTGAGATAATTTATGGGCTTTGCTCATTCCCAGAAGAATTTTCTCTTTCTGGATTCTGTTCTTGGCTTGCTTCCTCAGAATGTTCTTCTTGCTTTTCTGTACTTTCAGCCTTTTCTTTTTCAGCTTGCTCTTTGGCATCTGCGATGGATTGTTCACTATAGCTGAAGACTCCAGCCTCCATATCAATGGTGGAATCATCGTCTAATTGCTTACTAATAGCTTTATAATAAGGAAGCTTGCGGGTAATTTGGGAAACAGGGACCAAGATTTTATTACCATTTTTCATGGTCAAAGTGACCAGATCCTTGGTAACTTTACTTGGGGTTAAATCAACCGAAACAATTTTATCCGTAATAGAAGACGAAATGGATTTCATTTCTTGGACGAATTGTCTGACTAATTCCCTATTTGAGAATTTCAAGCTAATATAGGAGGATGGTAAGTCCGAAGCAGGCGTTACTGTCTCAACTACTTCTCCATTTTCCAATACTGGATAGTGGTCTTCTCCCGTCACATAATAAGCAACCACTTTGTGTTCCACTACATTAACTTTAAAGGTCACTGGAAATTGATAATGCATGTGCACTTCTTTGATCCATGGACTAGCTGTTTTTATGTTTTGTTCATAGACCGACTTATGAAGGAAGGTCGTCAGAGTATAATCTTCTTCTTTAATACGGCTTTTTTCATACAATTTTTGCTGGTCAACCGCTTTATTCCCTGAAAATTCAATCACTTTCTGTGTAGACAAGGGACTTAAAAAATAGATCGAGAGAAGGGCGACAATCGAGCTGATTCCGATAACCGGAAGGGCACGATAGATATGGCGTTTTGCCACTGTTGGTTCCTTCTTTATTTTTTTCGTCTTTAAGCGTTCAAAAAACGAAGGCTTTTTCTCTTGCTTCTCTGAAGGATCTAGCTCCTCTACAGCCGGACCGTTCTCTTCTCTTTCTGAACTTTCTCCATCCGCATCTGGATCCTCTTCGACCTCAGATTCATTTTCCTCTTCAGAATCTTCTATTTCTTCTTCAGATTCTTCCTCTGAGATAGAAGCCGATTCATTTTCTGAAAGATCTTCGTCTTCTTGTGCTTCTTTGCTTTCAGTTTCCTCTGTTTCAGCTTCTTCCGCTTTTTCAAGCGCCTTTTTTTCTAAATATTCTTTGTTTCTTTTTTGCCAGGCTGACAATTCTGTAATTTTGTCATCCGTTGGTGTTTTTTTATCGTCCGTCATCTTTTCCCTTACTGATATCTTTTTGAAGCAGGCCATAAAAATCGTCTAGTGAAAGGAGTTCTGTCGATTTTTCCATTGCTTGGTGGTAGACTTGACTCTGCTTCAACATTTCTTGAATGGTTTCATTAAAGGTTTCGAGGGTCAATTGATCTTCCTGCAATTGCTCTGCATAACCTTTATCCACAAAATATTGGGCATTTTCAATCTGATCGCCACGACTGGCTTCTTTTCCAAGTGGTACAATCAAATGGAGTTTATTCATAGCCAAGAGTTCAAATAAGGTATTGGCCCCGCCTCTTGTCACCACTAAATCCGCCTTTTGGAGCATGGGCAAATACTGATCGGTTACATAATCCACTCGATACAAGCCACCCTCAGCCTGATTCAATGTTGAATCGCCCGTCAAATTGATGATATTGTAGTGCTGCAAGAGCTCTGCTTGATGCTCTGTCACAAATTCATTAAAGACACGCGCACCGGCTGATCCTCCGACAAAGAGAAGGGTCGGCAACTCTTTTCGGAAACCTTTTGTTTTTTCTTCTAAAACTTGGGAAGTTGCCGGAATATGATCTGTGACCTTGGTTACCGCACCGATATGCTCACTCTTTGTCAAACCATGTGCTTGCTCAAAAGTCGTGTACATCTTGGTAGCAAATTTATAAGCAATTTTATTGGCCAATCCCATAGACAGATCGGACTCATGGATATAAACAGGGACACGAGTAAGGCGAGCTGCAATTACTGGTGGTACGGAAACAAAGCCTCCTTTGGAAAAAAGAACTTGTGGACGTACACGAAGCATAATCGCAATGGATTGGAGAGTGCCCCAAGCCACTTTGAAGACATCCATCATATTTTGGAATGAGAAATAGCGACGCAATTTCCCGGTAGCAATCGAATGGAATCGTACCTCTAATCCAGACTTTTTGATCTCTTGGTATTCAATCCCTTTTTTGTCGCCTATGTAATGGACTTCCCATCCATCTTCGATAAATTTTGGAATTAAGAGAAGGTTAAGGGTCACATGCCCAACCGTACCTCCACCAGTAAACATTATTTTTTTCATCTTATTTCAAACCTTTTACTGTAGCAAGGAATTCATCCCCACGCACTTCAAAATTCGGATACATATCCCAGCTGGCATTGGCAGGACTTAGGAGAACAACATCTCCAGGACTCGCTAATTCGAAGGCTTTCTTTGTGGCATCAGCCACATTTGTCGCATCAGTATAAGTCACTCCCGCTTTATCAGCCGCCCGTTTCACTCGAGGTGCCGACTCGCCTAAAATCACCATTTCCTTCAAGCCGGTAATATCCGGCACTAAGTCGTCAAACTCATTGCCACGATCGAGCCCCCCTGCAATCAAGATAACCTTGCTGTTATCAAAACCAGAAAGAGCTTTTTGTGTCGCTAAAATATTGGTCGATTTACTGTCATTGTAGAATTTGACACCTTGAATCTCATCCACATATTGAAGACGGTGTTTGACACCCCCGAAGGCTGACAAGGTTTCTCTAATAACTTCATTCTCTACTCCCCGAACTTTTGCAACAGCAATCGTTGCCAAGGCATTTTCTACATTGTGGCTTCCTGGAACCCCCAGTTCATCCGCACGCATGACAGCTTCTCCCTTAAACTTGAGAAGTCCATCTTCCAAATAAGCACCGTCCACTTTTTCGATTGTAGAAAATGGAAGGACCCTTGCCTTGGTTTTGGTCGCCAATTCCTTAGCCAGGTCTTGGTTGAAGTTTAATACAATGACATCTTTTTCTATCATATTCTTTTGAAGATTCCATTTGGCAGCTACATAATTTTCAAAAGAACCATGGTAGTCGATATGGGTTGGCATGAGGTTGGTAATGACCGCAATCTCTGGATGGAAGGCTTCAATGCCCATCAATTGGAAAGAAGACAATTCCATGACCAGAACATCCTTTTCTGTTGCCGTTTGGGCAACTTGACTAGCTGGAAATCCAATATTTCCAGACAATAAGCCACCTTGACCAGCTGCTGTTAAAACTTCTCCAATCATGGTTGTCGTCGTCGTTTTTCCGTTTGATCCTGTAATCCCAATAATTGGTGCATCCGAAATCAGATAGGCCAATTCCACTTCAGTAAGGACTGGAATACCCTTTTCAAGTGCTTTTTCGACCATCGGATTCGTATAAGGAATTCCAGGATTTTTGACCATAACTGCAAAGTCTTCATCCAACAACTCCAGAGGGTGACCTCCTGTCACAACTTTAATCCCTTCTTCCAGTAAACTTTGTGCTGCTGGATTTTCTTCAAAAGGTTTGCCATCATTGACGGTCACAATCGCTCCTAAGCGATCCAACAAACGGGCAGCTGACTCACCTGACTTAGCCAAACCTAATACAAGAACCTTTTTATTTTCAAATTGTTTCACAAATTTCATGATTTCTTCGCTCCATTTTTATCACTCTCTATTTTACCTTTTTTTAGCAAAATTAAAAAGCCCAAAGGGCTTTAAAAATCACGTCACCGTTTATTTTTTCTGTTTGGTCGTCATTTTGGAAATATCCACCAAAGCCAAGTAGCCAACAAAGGCAAGAAAGGCACCGACAAAAAACTCAGACGGTAGTTGGAATATCTGAAAAATGGCCAGACAAGTCAGTACGATAATGGAGACGATCAAGACCACCATTGTGACACTGTTTAAGGTACCACGAATACTCATTGGGGTCATAAAAAGGTAAAAAAGGAGAATCAAAATCCCTAAGATAAAATAGACCATTTTGTTTCTCCTTTCTTTTCGTATTATTCAGCAGCCGCTGATTTTTTCTTTTTATTTGCTTTTTCGCGTTCTGCTTTGTTCAAGATTTGTTTACGCAAACGGATAGATTCAGGTGTTACTTCCATGTACTCATCGTCGTTCAAGAACTCAAGAGATTCTTCCAAGGTCAAGATACGAGGAGTCTTGATAACCGCTGTTTGGTCCTTGGTAGCTGAACGAACGTTGGTCATTTGTTTTGCTTTCGTAATGTTGACAGTCAAGTCGTTCTCACGAGAGTTTTCTCCAATGATCATTCCTTCGTAAACTTCTGTACCTGGATTGACAAAGATCGTACCACGTTCTTCAATAGACATGATCGAGTATGTCGTTGCTTTTCCGTTATCGATGGAAACAAGAGCACCACGGTGACGTCCACCAATTTCTCCTGGAATCACTGGCAAGTATTGGTCAAAGGTGTGGTTCATGATTCCGTAACCACGTGTCATTGACAAGAACTCTGTTGAGTATCCAATCAACCCACGCGCTGGAACAAGGAAGACCAAACGAGTTTGACCGTTACCAGTTGCGATCATATCTAACATTTCACCTTTACGTTCAGAAAGGCTTTGGATAACTGATCCTTGGTATTCTTCTGGTGTGTCGATTTGCACGCGCTCAAATGGTTCACATTTGACACCATCAATTTCCTTGATAATAACTTCTGGACGAGACACTTGCAATTCGTATCCTTCACGACGCATGGTTTCGATCAAGATAGACAAGTGCAATTCCCCACGTCCTGAAACTGTCCATTTATCAGGTGAGTCCGTCGGGTCAACACGAAGAGAGACGTCTGTTTGCAATTCCGCTTGCAAGCGTTCTTCGACTTTACGAGAGGTTACCCATTTTCCTTCGCGACCAGCAAATGGTGAGTTATTCACCAAGAAGGTCATTTGAAGTGTGGGTTCATCGATGTGAAGGATTGGAAGAGCTTCAACTGCATCTGTCGGTGTGATCGTTTCTCCAACGAAGATATCTTCCATACCAGAGATAGCAATCAAGTCACCAGCTTTCGCTTCTTGAATCTCACGACGTTCCAAACCAAAGAAACCAAAGAGTTTGGTAACACGGAAGTTCTTAGTCGTTCCATCCAATTTAGAAAGGGTAACTTGGTCCCCAACTTTTACAGTACCACGGAAGACACGTCCGATACCGATCCGTCCAACGAAGTCGTTGTAATCAAGCAGGGATACTTGGAATTGAAGAGGCTCATCTGAGTTATCAACTGGAGCTGGGATGTGATCAATGATGGTATCAAAGATCGGTGCCATTGTGTGCTCTTGATCAGCTGGATCATCTGAAAGTGAAGAAGTTCCGTTGATTGCTGATGCATAAACAACTGGGAATTCCAATTGGTCGTCATCCGCACCCAATTCGATGAACAGTTCAAGAACTTCATCTACAACTTCTTCTGGACGAGCAGATGGTTTGTCGATTTTATTGACAACAACGATTGGCACAAGGTCTTGTTCCAAGGCTTTTTTCAATACGAAACGAGTCTGTGGCATAGTCCCTTCGTAAGCATCTACGACCAAAACAACACCGTCAACCATTTTCATGATCCGTTCCACTTCTCCACCGAAGTCCGCGTGTCCTGGTGTGTCCATGATATTGATTCGAGTTCCGTTATAAGCAACGGCTGTATTTTTAGCAAGGATAGTGATCCCACGTTCTTTTTCAAGATCGTTTGAGTCCATTGCACGTTCTTGCAATTCTTTACGTTCATCCAAGGTGTGCGATTGTTTCAACAATTCGTCTACCAAGGTTGTTTTCCCATGGTCAACGTGGGCAATGATCGCAACGTTACGAATATCTTCTCTTAATTTTGTCATGATTTCCTCTATATAATTTTAAATAATATTTCTAACTGAACAATTATACCACAGTCCTGTTTAAAAAACACAGTTCAGCTAGTTGTAAATGTTTTCAATAGAAAATCCACTTCTTCCCTTTTCTTTTCAAAAGCACCGACTTATGATAAGATAAGCTGGTATGCGATTAGATAAAATATTAGCCCAAGAAAAAGTTAGTCGAAAAGGCATGAAACAGGCTCTTCTAAAAAAAGAAATTTTGGTAGATGGACTTCCAGCTTATTCCCTTGCACAGAATGTTGATACAGGGTTGCAAGAGCTAATTTTCAAAGATAGAATAATCGAAGGATATGAGCACATCTACCTCATGCTCCATAAGCCAAATGGTGTCGTGACAGCAAGTAAGGACAAGGAACTGCTAACAGTCATGGACATACTACCTCAACATCTCCAGTCAGACCAACTCTATGCAATTGGTCGACTGGATCGAGATACGACGGGTCTTCTTCTCTTAACAGATAATGGGCCCCTTGGTTTTCAACTTCTTCATCCTCAATATCATGTGGATAAAACTTATCAAGTTGAAGTCAATGGACCGCTCTCATCAGAACATATCCAAAAGTTCAAAGATGGGATTATCTTTTTAGATGGAACTAGCTGTAAACCTGCTCAACTGGAGATTCAAGTTTCAAGCCCCAGTCTAAGCAGAGCCACCATCACCATCTCTGAAGGGAAGTTTCATCAGGTCAAGAAAATGTTCCTCTCTGTCGGTGTCAAGGTCACTGCCCTAAAGCGAATTCAGTTCGGGGATTTTACATTAGATGCAGAACTAGCAGAGGGTCAATACCGGCCTTTGAACCAAGATGAATTACAGATTGTTAAAAACTATCTAGAATACAATTGGTAATATAAAAAGAGAGTGGGACAGAAATCGGTAATTCGTTAGAATTCGATTTCGTCGTCCCCACTCAACCACTGCGTCTTGTTAGACAATCCAAAAACAATTAAGAGGCTGGGACTTTTGTCCCAGCCTCTTTTTATTTTAATTTATTCCTGAGAGTTGTGAGATAAATACTATACAGAAAACTACAGAAAGGAAAATCCCTATAATGGAGAGAATTATTTCTGTCGTATAGTCTAGTCCAGATTCTTTTTGATATAAACTAGCCAAGGCCAAACCTAAAACACCACAAATAATACTTAACACTGGAAATCCAAAGACAAACATGATAGATAGGATACTCAAAACAAGTGAGGCTTTATTCTTTTCTTGCATGTTCACAAACTCCCTTATAATTTATACCATAAAAAGTCAGTTATAAATAGAACTATTATATGGCAACTTTTTTACATCCTATTAACTGGACTTTACCTTACCATTCCAAGAATCAAGACCATAAGATAAGACATAAATGTCTGTATAACCTTTTTTCTTGAGATAGAGAGCCGCATTGGTTACACGCGAACTACGGCTATTCTCATAGAGCAAAATCGGTTTGTCTTTGCGCAAGGCCGCAAGGCTCAACTTCAACTGAGTAGAAGGAATGTTGCGCGCTCCTAAAATATGCTTTGCATGAAACTCAGCTGGCTCTCGCAAGTCAATCAACTGCCCTTTACGAATCAACTCTTCAAAAGCGGAATTGTCCACAAATTTAGCAGCTTTACGGATGCGGAAATAATTAAATGCCATCCATCCAACTACTCCTAAAATAGCCAACCAAACAATGATATTTCCCATCACTCTACCTCACTCTTTTTCAAAAATTCTAATTCTTGCTTGTGCTCTCTTCTTAAAACTGTTTCGGCTTCTAAATAATCGAGCCGCTCCATCAGGCCTGCATCATAAAGACGTTGAAGCTCAATTTTCATCAATTCGATGTCATAGAGGCGCTTCCCCACATAAATGATGATTCCAAAACGTTTTAAAAATTGTTGAACATCATACAGGTTTTTCATGTTCATTATTGTATCAAATTTAGAAAGGCTTTACAAGATTTTCAAGTAAATGATGACATTTTTCGATTTGTTTACGAATAAATAAGTATGATCAACTTTTATTTTTTTACCATCGGTACTTGTTTCGCCTCTTTTTTGGGACTAGTGGTCGATCGTTTCCCAAACCAATCCATTCTCACTCCTCGCAGTCATTGCGATCGCTGCCAGCACGTCCTTGGAGTTTGGGATCTCATCCCCATTATCTCGCAACTACTGCATCGTTTTCGCTGTCGCTATTGTCATCAGACCTACCCATTTTGGTACTGCCTTTTTGAGATCTGGAGTGGCCTGATCTTCTTAGCCTGTGCCAATGGTTTTCTTTCTCTGCCTCAACTTCTGACATTACTCGGATCTGCTGTTTTAGCCATCTATGACCTACGCTTTATGGAATACCCCTTGGTCATCTGGTGTTGTCTCCATGCCTTAGTCCTCTTTTTATCCGGTAGTAATCTCCTCATGCTGGTCTTTGTACTCCTTGCGATCGGTGCCCACTTTTTCTTTATTGGAATGGGAGCGGGGGATTTTCTCTTACTCGCCACCTTCTCACTCAGCTTTTCTTCTGCCAAGATCCTCATTCTCATCCAGATCGCATCTATCTTAGGCATTCTCTTCTTTGCCCTCAAAAAAGAAAGAGACCGGATTCCTTTTGTTCCCTGTCTCTTTCTCAGTTATCATGCTCTACTGCTGTTTACAATGTTTAGCAAATAAGCCTTCTTATTTTGCAGCTTTGGCTTCTAAATAATCTGCAATAGCTGCCACGTCCTTGTCTCCACGTCCGGAAACGTTGATGATGATGATCTTGTCTTTATCCAATTGTGGAGCACGTTTCACAGCTTCTGCAATGGCGTGTGAACTTTCGATGGCTGGGATGATCCCTTCTGTCTTACTGAGAAGAAGAAGAGCTTCTACTGCTTCATCATCTGTCGCTGCTACATATTCAACACGACCAGAATCTTTAAAGAAAGCATGCTCTGGACCAACCCCTGGGTAGTCCAAACCAGCAGAAATCGAGTAAACTGGCGCTACTTTTCCATCTTCTCCAAAGACAGCATAAGTCTTCATACCATCGACAACTCCTACAGTCCCTTTGGTCATGGTAGCGGCGTGCTGATCAGTATCCAAGCCATGACCAGCTGCTTCTACCCCAATCAAACCGACTTCCTCTTCTGCGACATATTCAGAAAAGGCACCGATGGCATTGGAGCCACCACCGACACAGGCAATCACATAGTCTGGCAAACGTCCTTCTTTTTCCAAGATTTGGCGTTTAGACTCTTCACTGATCACTTTTTGGAATTCATGCACAATAGTTGGGTAAGGGTGAGGTCCAACAGCAGAACCCAAAACGTAAAAGGCATCGAGGTCTGCCATCCATGCTCCAAAAGCAGCATCAACGGCGTCTTTCAAGGTCTTGGTTCCTGTTTCAACCGCATGAACGGTTGCCCCCATCATTTCCATACGGAAGACATTGAGACGTTGACGCTCCACGTCTTCTGCTCCCATGTAGACATCACAGGCCATGCCGAACTTAGCTGCGGCAGCTGCTGTAGCCACACCATGTTGACCAGCTCCTGTTTCAGCAATCACGCGCGTTTTGCCCATGTGTTTAGCCAAGAGGATTTGCCCCAAGACGTTATTCAATTTGTGCGAACCTAGGTGATTCAAGTCTTCGCGCTTCAAATAAATTTTTGCCCCACCTAAATGGTCTGTCAAACTTTCTGCAAAGTAGAGGGGCGTTTCACGACCAGAGTAATCTTTTAGGTAATGTTTGTATTCTGCGATAAATTCAGGATCATCTTTGTACTGTTCAAACGTTGCTTCTAATTGATCCAGCAAGTTTTGAATGGGTTCTGGTACGAAAGATCCACCAAATTGTCCGAAATAGCCTTTTGTTTCTGTCATGATTGTGTCCTCTTTTCTATATCTTCAATCCTGTTTATGATCTTTTTCTCTCGCTGACCCTTTGAGCTGCAGTCTCACTGGGTTCCTTTGAGATACAAAAAACCTCACACAGAAAAATCTGTATGAGGACGATTCGATACCGCGGTGCCACCTCAATTGTAGGAAGCTATTATTTTCCTACATCTCTAACCTGTCTAACAACAGGGTGCACGATAAGGTGTGCTCACCGAATTTTTATTGTTTCAAATTCATCATCATAAACGCATCAGCCCATTTCAAGATTCACCACTGCTTGTTCGCAATCACCACAAGCTCCCTGGAAGTGAGAAAAATCCCTACTTTTCTGATGTCTTGAAGCTATTATAGCTCCCGCTTCTGATTTTGTCAACAAAAATTTTAAAAAGCAACTTAAATGTTCGGATTTTACATTTCCCCATTTTTTACTAGCAATCGTGCTCTGCAATACTGAAATACTAGATAAGCCAAGTAAGCTCCTAAGGTATTGGTCCACAAATCATCTAGCTCAAAGACACGATTGGCATCAAACAAAAGATCTAAGAGCACTTGGCTGCATTCAATCCACAAGCTCATGAAAAAGCCGAAGAACAAGACCCGTTTGCGACTCCTCAACCAGGGCCATAGCCAGAGAAGTTGAAAGACCAGTGGGCTTAACAAAAAGACATTGGCTACGTTTTGGAGAATCACCTTGATCAGTTGGAGGACACTCGTGATCTGGCCGAGATTCATCAGCGAATTAAGAGGAATCAATAACACGACAATCCGTCCAAAACGTTGAATACCGGGTGTTTCCATACCTGGCTCAGGCTGTTGGGGCAAAAAACACATCAGACACAAGAGGAAAAAATAGAAGAAACTGCCACATAGTAACAGTTTTCTTCCTCTTTTCGTTGGTTCTGTATGATCCATTAGCCCTTGTCTAAGGTTGCGCATGTTCAACAATCGCTTTCTCCCGATCTCGTTTCATCGTATTGGAACGCAATTGGCCACAAGCCGCATCAATATCTGTCCCGTGTTCTTGGCGGACTACACAGTTGACACCATGTTTTTTCAAGGTATCATAGAAGGCCATCACCCGCTCTTTTGGACTACGACTGTATTGGTCGTGTTCCGTAACTGGGTTATAAGGAATCAAGTTGACATAAGACAATTTTTTGATATTCTTGAGCAATTCTGCTAATTCCAAGGCTTGCTCCACACCATCGTTGACTTCATTGAGCATGATATACTCAAAGGTCACCCGACGGTTGGTGGTCTCGATATAGTATTCAATCGCCGCAAACAATTTTTCAATTGGGAAAGCCCGGTTGATTTTCATAATACTTGAACGAAGTTCGTTGTTTGGCGCATGAAGAGACACTGCCAAATTGACCTGCACACCTTCATTTGCAAAGTCGCGAATTTTATGGGCCAAACCAGAAGTTGATACGGTAATATGACGAGCTCCAATCGCTAGTCCCTTGTCATCATTAACCGTCCGGATAAATTTCAAGACATTGTTGTAGTTATCAAATGGTTCTCCGATCCCCATGACAACGATATGGCTGACCCGTTCATCTTGGCCCCGTTCGTCAAAGTATTTTTGGACCAACATGATTTGGGATACGATTTCGCCATTGTTCAAATCGCGTTGTTTTTTGATCAAACCTGAAGCACAGAAGGTACAACCAATATTGCAACCTACCTGTGTGGTCACACAGACAGATAAACCATAGTGCTGGCGCATCAAGACCGTCTCAATCAGCATACCATCTGGCAATTCAAAAAGATACTTGACCGTACCATCTGCTGACTCTTGTACGATCCGTTGCTTGAGTGGGTTGACAACGAATTGATCATTTAACTTTGTAATTAAGTCCTTAGAAAGGTTGGTCATTTCTTCGAAAGACTGGACGCGTTTGCGATAGAGCCATTCCCAGATTTGGGCTGCTCGGAATTTCTTTTCGCCGTTTTCTAACGCCCAGTCAATCATTTCTTGGCGCGTTAAGCTATAGATGGATGGTTTCATTTTTTACTCCTCTTTCTGTCGAATCACAAAACGGTGTTTGGTATCTGGCTTGCTAGAGTTTTTGTTTTCACCAGATGATCTTGTTTTTTTCGAATTCTTTGATGGCTGGCTCTTGTCTCGTTCTCGTTTTTGGAAACGATCTCGTTGCTTACGATTGCGCGAACGTTTTTTGGGTTCTCTTTCTTCCGTATGAGTTTTTCTGCCTGGTGACTTTTTATCAAAGGAGGCACGATGAGGCTCCTTATTTTCAAGGACAAAATAAGCACAACCATAGCTACAATATTCCAATAGATAATCGTCTAGGCGACTCAGCTTATCCATCGTTGCGACATCGCGATCTTCCTTATAGAAGCCACGCAAACGTAATTGCTCGTTACTCCAATCACCAACAATATAATCGAACTTGGTTAAAATCTCAGAAAATCGTTGACCAAAAACGGTCGCATCAAATGCTTCCTTCTCATTTTGCAAGAGCTCAAAGGTGAGGTTTTCTGAAAGGATCTGGTCTCCCACCTGACGAAACACAGGTCCAGGAAATTTATTGTAATTATATAATTCGGGGTCAATCTCTTTTCGCATAGTGTTCCTTCATCAAAATCTATTTACTGTAACACTTTATTTTATCATAAATTTGATGACTTGCGTCAGATTTGACTAGAAAAGAGTTGAAATTCCTTTGACAGCAAAAAGAGACAAAGAAGGCAATCTTTGTCTCTATGAAGATTCATCGCCAGATGAAAGGGGCAAATAAAGTATGATTTTCGTATAGCTATTGGCCTTAGAATCAATCTCCATATGATAGGCTTCACCAAATTGGAGACGCAATCGTTGGTCCACATTTTTCAAGCCAACACCTCCTAAACGAAGAAGGGTTTGGTCTGTTGATCCGGATAAATCAAAGCCTTGTCCATTGTCAAAAATCGATACGCAGGCAGAGTCTCCACTGACTTCAGTTGTCACTCGAATAAGACCTGGCCGATCGATCTCTTTAATACCATGGTAAATCGCATTTTCCACTAAGGGTTGAAGCACTAATTTGGGGAGCTGATAATCACCCAACCGTTCATCTTCTATAATTTCATAATTGAGCTTTTCACCATAACGTTGTTTTTGAATAAAAAGATACTGGCGGACATGGTCAATTTCATCTCTCAGTAGGATTTGCTCCTGGCCTTGGTTGAGAGCCAGTCGAAAATATTGGGCCAGAGACTTGGTGATGTTAACCACGCGCCGACTATCATTAAACTCCGCCATCCAGACAATCGTATCCAAGGTATTGTAGAGAAAATGCGGATTAATCTGAGCCGAAAGTGCCCGCAGCTCGTAACGCCGTGCGTTCTGCTCCTCTTCCTTTACCTGTTGCATGAGGTTATCGATTTGGTCCAACATGGTATTAAACGCTTGAGCGAGGTCGACTAATTCTGGAGATCCTTTGGCTGTAGCCCTCAAGTGTGCATCTCCTGCTCCAATCCTCAAAATGATGGTCTGAAGGTCTCGTAAGGGTTTGATCCACAAACGCAAAACAAAGCCGATCCCTATTAAGCACATGAGCAAGGCCAGTAATCCTAGACCAATGAAAGAGTATAGGAGTTGCGACTGAAGCATCTGAAGTCCTTCAAGTGAAGCTACTCCAATCAAGGTCCAATCACTATCTGGAATCGGAACCTGATAGATAAAATTCTGTCCTCCTTTAGCATAGCCATCTGTCACAGCAATATAGGGCTGCATGGCCTGCATCTCTTGGCTGGAGGAATAGACCGCTTTTTTAGGATGGTAGACAAACTCATGCTTTTGATTGATGATAAAACTAAAACCTTGTTTTCCTAGCTGAAGGTGATCCAAATAAGCCTGAAGGCTATCATAGCCAATATCCAAGCGTACGACTCCGAGATTTTGGCCAGCCTGATCGACCACTTCTTGGGTAATAGAAACCACCCATTTTTCTTTTTCCGAGGTCAAGGATTCCTTTCGAGCTGGCGTCAAAACTGGCATGGCTCTTTCCTTAATTGCCTCTTGATACCAGCTTTCATTCATCATGTCTGATGAAGTCTGCATGCTGATTTTGGAATCCGTCGCAACCAGACGTCCATCCTTGGTCACCAAGACCGCAGAGACCAAGTCCGGATCCGTTTCAATCATCGTTCGCATCAAGTGCTGAACCGTTTCTTGATTCGCGCTCTTGTCTTGGGCAAATTGGCGAACAGCCTCTTCTTTACTAAGAACCGTCGTGGTTTGCTTTAATTTTTTTAGATAGGAAGTGATGAACTGACTACTTTGATCGATACTATTTCTGGTCGTCCGCTCCGTTAGCTGGCGAATGGTTCCTGAACTCGTTTGATAATAGAGACTACCGATGAGACCAAAAAGCAAGAGAATGAAGAGAAAAAAGTAGAGGACCAGCTGGATCAGCAAGGGATATCGTTTCATTCATGATCTCCTTTTTTGTACTGTCTTGGCGTCACCCCGACAACCTGCTTAAAGCGTTGAGAAAAATAGTTCATATCTTCAAAACCAACCTGATCGGCGATCTCATAAATCTTTAGATCTGTCGTGAGAAGCAAGAGTTGAGCCTTTTTCATTCGCTCTTGGATGAGATACTCTTGAAAAGGAAGTCCCAATTTTTTCTTGATCAATACACTTAGATACGAGGCACTGAAACCAAGTTGATAGGCTAAATCCTTTAGGGTTAACTGAGGATCTGCTAAACGAGCATGAATGGCTTCTTCCAACTCTGTTGAATAACCATGGCTGACCAAATCTTCGACTTGCACCTTCCTTCGCTCTTTGTCTAGCTTTCCTTTCACCTTGGCTAACATCTCTTCAATATCATCTTTTGAGAAAGGCTTCAGCAAATAATCATCTGCACCTAACTTGATGGCTTTCCTCGCAAACTCAAAGTCATCATAACCTGTCAAAAAAATGATATGACAAGATGGAGATTGCTCTTTAACGAGATGGGCCAGATCCAAGCCATTCATTTGTGGCATATTGATATCGGTTAGAAGGATGTCAGCTGGTTGCTCTTGAAACTTCTCCCAAGCCTCACGCCCATTTTCTGCCTGGTTAATGACGGTCATTCCAAACTGTTCATAGTCGACTAAGGAAGTCAGACCCTGCCGAATCAACTCTTCATCTTCCACAATCATGATCGCATACATGTCTTTCACCTACTTGTTTTTGCTATACTTATTATAGCAAATTATAGACTGAATTGTCTCATACATAGTCCAATAAATAACCGTAGCCCTTTTCTTTCATTTCTGCTTTGGGAATGAAGGTAATAGACAAACTATTGATACAATAGCGAAGACCTCCTTTTTCCTTGGGACCATCGGTAAAAACATGGCCTAGATGAGAATTTCCCACACGGCTCCGAACTTCTGTCCGAGTCATATTGAAACTCTTATCCTCCTTATAAATCGCCACATCAGGACTAATTGGCCGACTGAAACTTGGCCAACCACAGCCAGAATCAAATTTATCCTTAGAGGAAAAGAGGGGCTCACCGGTCACGACATCTACATAAATACCAGCATCAAATTGATCCCAGTAACGATTGGAGAAGGCTCGTTCGGTATCATTTTTTTGTGTCACTGCATACTCTTCGGGAGATAACTTCTTTTTGATCTCCTCATCACTCGGTTTAGAGTAGCGACTAGCATCAATCACTGGATAAGAAGCTTGATTGATATCGATATGACAGTACCCATTTGGATGTTTCTTTAGATAATCCTGGTGGTAGTCTTCAGCCTTAATGAAATTGGTCAGTGGCTCTTTTTCCACTGCTAACGGTTTGTCGTATTTTTTTGCTTCTTCTTCAAAAACTTGGTTAATGGTTGGAAGGTCTTCTTGGGAGACATAATAGACACCTGTTCGGTATTGAGTCCCTTGATCATTTCCTTGACGATTCTTCGATGTGGGGTCGATAATTCGGAAATAGTGCAGGAGCAATTCTTTCAGAGATACCTTCTTGACATTGTAAGTGATGTGAACTGTTTCAGCATGGCCTGTTTGAGGGACCAATTCATACTTGGTTGTATCTCCCTTCCCATTGGCGTAGCCTGATACAGCATCAATCACACCTGGAACACGGGAGAAATATTCCTCTACGCCCCAGAAGCAACCACCAGCCAAATAAATTTCGCGCTGATCCTTTGGATCAACCTTTTCATTTGTTTCCTTTTTGACTACTGGAGTCTGACTCATCGATGCTTTTTTAATCATCTCAGTGCTTGTTTCTGATTGATCCATTCCATTTGATCCCTTACTAAAGAAAAAGAAACCAATCGATAATAAGCCAATGAGAAGGATAGCAAACACTTTCCATTTTGTTTCCATTGTCTATCTCCTTACTGCATGTTCTCTAGGGTCTTGAGGATATCCTCTTTATTCATATAGCCAATATGACTCTTCGATAAAGTCCCATCACTATTGATAAAGAGTGCCGATGGATAAGACCGAATCCCATATTCTTTGAGTAGCTCTCCTTTATTATCCAGTAAGACCGGGAAATCCTTGTAATCCAAAGACTGATACCAGTTTTTGAAATCTGCTGCTAATTTTTCACCATTAAAGGTTGGAGCTACAACGGACAAAACCACGTAATCCTTACCTGCCTCTTCTTTTGCTAACTCATTGGTATCCTCTAATGTCGACAGGCAAATAGAGCACCAGGAAGCCCAAAATTTGAGGTAAACTTTCTTCCCTTTGTAATCAGATAAGCGGTAGGTCTTGCCATCCACTCCTTGCAGGCTAAACTCCTTCACTTTCTTGCCAGATGGTTGCCTAGCCCCAGCTTTGGCTGTTTGTTGGCTCATGTCCTTATTGGAAGTGGCCATTCCTTGGCTCGAACAAGCGCCCAGAAGTCCAGCGCATACAAATCCAGTAGCTACTAAAGCTAATTTTTTCATCATTATCACCTCTTTAAACAAGGAGAAAGTCATCCTCATATAACTTATAATGCAGACAAACTGTTTTTTAACATAAAACAACCTAAGTAGTGCTATAAACATAGAATGAGAAAGCATATTAGGTACATTGAAATACACACTGAAACTTTCCGCTGTGAGAAAAGTGTTAGGAACATAAATGTTTCTAACACCCGGGAGTTTTGGAACTTCAGGTCCAAAACTAAGTCATGGAACTTCTTCGAAGTTCGCTGACGTCCGTCCTCACCTAAGGAAAGTTTCTAAGATGACGTTGTCTTCAATCTGAGTCATCCTCAGATGACCTCTCTCTTCTTTCATTAGTTGTCTGATTTCATTTCCGATGAGTTGCTCTTATCCTCCTTCATACCAGAGTCGCTAGAGTTCATCTCATCTTTTTTCATATCGTCTTTCATTTCAGAACTGCTATCGGACATCATAGATGAATCTTTCTTGTCCTCTTTTTTCATTTTATCATCGGACATGGACGAATCCTTCATGTCATCCTTCTTCATATCGTCCTTCTTCATCATGCTACTATTGTCCATTTTTTTCATATCTGAATCTGATTTCTGTCCAGAACAAGCTGCTAAAGTGACGATGCTAAGTGTAGCAATGGAAAGTGCAAGAATTTTTTTCATGATTTTTCTCCTTTAATCATTTAAGATTAGTGAAACAGGGATGCGAGGCTATTAAGATTTCCCAGCATCAGCAAGATACCCATCAAGATGATGAGGGCACCACCAATTTTTTTCAAGGTTCCCATGTGGGGCTTGAGTTTAGCAAAATGTTGTAGAACCCAGCTAGAAGCCAGAGCCAAGACTAAGAAGGGGAGCGCCAAGCCTAATGTATAGACCAGCATCAGGAAAGCGCCTTGTAATGCACCATCTCCTCCAGAAGCGGCAATGGCTAGAACAGAACTCAGAACTGGTCCGACACAAGGGGTCCAACCAAAACTGAAGGTGACCCCTATCAGAAAAGCATTGAAGAATTCATTGCGCTCCCGATTCTTTTTGAGTTGGAGGGTCTTTTGCTTTTGGAGTTGTCTCAGATTGATCACTTCCATTTGGTGAATCCCTAAGAGGATCACAATCCCTCCTAGTAGGTAACGGAACCAGGGAGCATAGAGTACCTGACCAAGGGCACCTGCACCATAACCTAGAATCAGGAAAACAGTTGATAGACCTGCGATAAAACAAAGAGTCTTCACCAAGCCATACCAAGAAATTTCTCTTCCAAAAATCCGAACAGTTTTCACACGTTCAGAATCCAATAGAATCCCTACATAGACTGGCATCAGTGGCAAAATACATGGGGAGAAAAAGGATAGAACTCCCGCTAAGAATACTGAAATGGAAAACAAACTGGTTTGAATCATTTCACTACCTCCCTTTCTTTCTGATACCAGTATAAAGAAAAAATCCCTCTAAAAATAGAGAGATTGATAAGCAAAAACTTGAATTTGATTAGAAGGTGATTAATTCTTTGGATGGGCCTTTATCCACGCTACGAACTCGTCATACGAGTGAATTTGTGTTTTCTCTCCGCTTGTTTCGTCTGTGGCATACAATTCCATGACTTCTTGACCTTCCGGCGCAAACCAATGAATGATTTTATCAAACCATTCGCGTTCATTGTATTGTTTCGGACGGAAATAAATTCGATTTAGATAGTTTATATTTTTTTCTACTTCTGGAAATAATTTAGCAAAGTTAGATCCACTAACATTAATTTTAGATGGTTCATCATTCATCGGGTATATAAAATTTTTAGATAGTGAAAGATGATATTTTGCTAGATTATCATTAATTTGCTCAGATATTCCTCCCCTATCCCAATCATATTTTTGACTAAAATAAAGTCGTTGTTCTTTGTCGATTTTCTCCATTTCACTTTCAGAAATATCTTTATATTTCTTTCCGCTAGCAGAAACTAATACCGATCTAATATCATGACCTGTTATATCGTACCTATTTAGTTTCTCCAAATCCAGTGTTAGGTAATCATCGTCATTTTGTAAATACCTATAAGGAAAATTATGAACAGAACGGTATAAATTATTTTTCCCAAGTAATTCATATAAATTAAATTTAACAATTTTTTCTTTATCATGTACACTATAACTATTAATTTGAAAATATTCTTCATTACCAATTGGTGGAGTTTTTTCAAAATTAGTAGTATCAAGTGTATGCGAAGAAAAAGTTGTAATATAATTCTGACCAAATAAAATAACACCGTCTAAATAGTTATCTACAGCTACAAAAACAAATTTATCATTGTCCAATAATTTTATTTCCCTAATTTTTGAAGGAGTTTCATTTCTATAAATTTTCTCTGAGGAATTTTTATATTTTAAAAATATTATACTACCAATAACAAGTATAATTAGGAATATGAGCAACCTAGCCTTATTTTTATTTCGCATTATGCGTTTCTCCTATTTTTCTTTTACTTCACATCACCAAATACCTTTTTCAAAGCCTACTCCTTTTCATTTGATAACTGTTGATAATCGAATAGATATAACAAACTTGAAATGATTGCTAGCACACTAGTTAAAGACGATACAAAAGGAACGAAACCAACTATAGAAGCAACGAAGAGAATTTTATGACTTTTCTTATTTACTTTTGGATTTTCATTATAGTTGGCCATTGCAAGTATAGAGATAACAAGATACAAGAGACTGATTGTATTGATTATCAATCCCCAATCGCCTTTCTCAACCAGCTCAGGAACAGCATGAACGAAAGTCCACTCCCACCGTTGAAAAGAGGCATAGCTGATTACGATCGCTCCTAAAATCCCAATAATCCCATTCATTAGCAACATATTATACGATTTCATAAACTCATCACTTTCTTGATCCATAATCCTTCATAAAAATGAGAAATTTATTCTCCCTCACTTTATCACTTGTCCAGTAGACTACTCTACTTTTTCTTCAAATAATCAATAGCGTCTTGAAGGGTTTTGACGGGTACGATTTTCATCTTCGAATGGATTTGTTTCGCTGCATCTTTAGCGGTTTCATAGTTTGATTTAGCCTTTGGATTAGCTTTCTTTTCTTCTTTGGAAACAGGGTTATTAGGGGCAAAGAAAATTTCTGCTCCTTCTTTATCGGCTGCGACGACTTTCTTGTCAATCCCACCGATATCGCCAATCGTTCCATCTTGGTTAATGGTTCCTGTCCCTGCAATATGGCGTCCCTGACGAAGATCTGGATCCGCTACTTGGGTGTAGATGGCTAGGCTAAACATCATACCGGCACTTGGGCCACCGATGCCAGCTGTCGCAAACTGGACAGGAACATCGCCTTTGGCTTCCGTCCGGTCGATCAGGCTAATCCCGATTCCGTTTTTCCCGTTGGTTAATTTGATGATCTTCCCATCCGCGGTCTTGGTTTGTCCATCCTCAATATAGGTCACCGAAACAGGATCGCCAATTTTTTGAGACCCAACATAGTCAATCAATTCTTTGGAACTCTTAAAGGTCTTGCCATTCACTCCGGTTACGGTATCCGCAATATTCAAGACTCCTTTAAAGGTCGAGTCATCTGCCACCTGCATGACGTAAACACCAAGAAAGTCCATCTGGGTTTCTTTGCCAGCTGTCTTCAATCCTTGGTAGATGGCCATATTTTGCGAGGTTTCCATATAAAATTGGTTGATTCGCGTGAATTCTTGACTCGAACTACCACCGGTCATATCCTTGGCAGAGTAGATATCTGTAAAAGGTGTCGCCCAAGCATAGATCAAATCAGCCGGAGTTGCTTCTTTTACTGCTACGGTCACAAAATCATAGGTTCCTGACTTGGTATCCGCTTTTCCATCGACGGTCATGACTGTCCGAATGTCTTCGGCCGTGCCCGGCATCTCAATATAATAGGGAAGGCGAATCACAAAAGCAGCTAGCAAGAGGAGCAAGAAAAGAACTCCTGCAATCGGCCATCGGTATTCTTTTAACCGTCCTTTTTTCTTTTTAGGGGTCAAGCTTGGTTTATTCGCTTGCGTCATCTTTGATTTCCTCCATTACACTCTCTGGTACATACGGTGAGATATCCTGCTGAAAAGCCAGCAACTCTCGAATACGGGTGGAACTAATGGCCTGATAAGGAGGCTGGGCATAGAGATACATGGTCTCCAATTCAGGTGCCAACTGGTGATTAAAATAATCCATATTGGCTTCGTAAACCAAATCCTGTGCATTGCGCAAGCCTCGGATCAAGGTGAAGACACCAAGATTGCGCGCCACTGTCACAGCCAATTCTTGAGTTGACGTCACAATTTCAACATTTTCCAAATGAGCCAAGGCCCCTTTCACCATGCGCACGCGCTGCTCAATGGAAAAGAGCCCGACTTTTTCCGAATTATAAAAAATTCCGACATAGACACGGTCAAACAAGCGACTAGCCCGCTCGATCAATTGCACATGCCCAATGGTAATCGGATCAAACGATCCTGTAAACAATCCAGTTCTATCTGACATATACTGTTACCTTACTAATTCCATAGATTTTTTCTTTCCAGATTCCCACTTGTCCGATTTCCTCAGGAAGTTCTACATGTTTATCGGTTTCGCACACAATTAGGATATCCTCTGACAAGAGTTGACGCTCGCACAAGGTTTCGATATCGCGGACAATCTCTTCCTTGGCATAAGGAGGGTCCAAAAACACCAAATCAAAGGTGCCCGTTAGAAGCCCCAAGGCTTGCTTGGCCTCCATTTTTAGCAGTTGAAACCGTTCCTTTTCCTTGGTCATGGCAATATTAGCTGCCACAATTTCCTGCGCTCGACGATCTCTTTCCACTAGAACGGCCTCTGACATGCCTCGAGAGACTGCCTCGATAGAAAGGCCACCACTGCCTGCATAGAGATCCAGCACTCTTCCACCATCAAAGTAAGGACCAATCATATTGAACATGGCCCCTCTGACCTTATCCGAAGTCGGCCTGGTTGTTTTTCCTTCAAGTGTTTTGAGGGGACGTCCCCCATAGGTTCCAGATACTATTTTCATAGGGACCATTATACCAAAAAAAATCAGAAAATTGCGATTTAATATGGTCAAGCGACATATAAAAGAGCCGAGCGCTTTGCTCGACTCATTCTTTGCTTATAGGATATTTTCATATTCATCGCGGACAGATTGAGGCCAGACACTGGTTTGGACTTCACCGATATGTTTCTTACGAAGTAAGAACATAGCCAAACGAGATTGTCCGATCCCTCCACCGATCGTAAGTGGGAAGAGACCATTTAATAAAGCTTTGTGCCACTCTAATTGAAGACGATCCTCGTCCCCTGTGATGGCTACTTGGCGACGAAGGGTTTCCTCATCGACACGGATTCCCATTGAAGATATCTCAAAGGCGGAACCTAAAACGTCGTTCCAGACGAGAATATCACCATTCAATCCCTTGTAGCCATTTTCAGATTCGGTTGTCCAGTCATCGTAGTCAGGTGCACGTCCATCGTGTGGCTTGCCATCTGCAAGCTCTCCACCAATCCCAATCAAAAAGACAGCTCCAAACTCTTTGGCAATGGCATTTTCACGCTCTTTTGGAGTTAAATCTGGATAGCGTTCCACCAATTCTTCTGTGTGAACGAAGGTAATTTGTTTTGGAAGAACTGATTCAATATCATAACGCGCTTCTACTGCTAGTTCTGTTAAGCGAATTGCCTTGTAGATTTTTTCAACCGTTTCTTTGAGGTAGGCGATGTTGCGTTGACCATTTGGAATGACTTTTTCCCAGTCCCATTGATCCACATAAACGGAGTGAATGGCGTCTAGTGAATCTTCATCTGGACGAAGAGCCTTCATATGGACGAAGAGGCCTTCGCCTTCTCCAAAACCAAAACGCGCCAAGGTATGGCGTTTCCATTTTGCAAGTGAATGCACGACTTCATAAGTCTCATCAGGAATTTGAAGGACCTTTACAGATACCGGATGTTCAATCCCAGAAAGGTTATCCTGCATCCCGTCTCCGACCTTACTCAAAATTGGCCCTTGGACTTCAATGATGTCCAATTTATCTTTTAAATATTGTGTAAAGGTCGTTTTAACAAACGAAATTTCTTTTTGTTGATGGATAAAACTTTTTTTCATATAGTTCCTCATTTATAGACATTTTAGAATTGATTATACTCTTTTTTCAATCAAAATCAAGTCTTTTCATTCGTTTTCAACTGAATTTTTCTCTTGCAAAAAGGTTTCGTTTTTGATAAACTATATGTAACTTTTAAAACGTTACATAGGAGAACTGACATGTTTGATGCAAAAAAACTAAAAGAAAGACGCCTAGAAAAAAGCTTGACCCAAGCTGATGTCTATGAGGATCTCAAGATTTCTCGCAAGACTTACTCTAGTTGGGAGAATGGCTTAGCGGAGCCACACGAAAAAAATCTCAGGAGGTTGGCCAAGCGCCTCTCCGTTAAAGAGGATTACTTTGTTAACAAAGACTCCGCACTCTACACCTACCCTTTATTAACCCCACCTCACCAAAAGAAAGTCGACCAGTTAGCCAGCCAGTTATTGGAACAGCAGCAAAAAGTGGTTTCCTTGACGGCTTATAAGGTTCTTTCGATTGAGTTGGCGGCTGGTTTGGGACATACCTTTTATGACAATGAGACCGACTATGAAACCGTCTATTTCGACCAAGAAATCCAACACGACTTTGCCTCTTGGGTATCTGGAAATTCGATGGAACCTCTCTATCCTAACGGCTCTGTTGCCCTCATGAAGCAGACCGGTTTTGACTACGATGGGGCGGTCTATGCCCTCATGTGGAATGGAAAAACTTACATCAAGAAAGTCTATCGGGAGGCTGAAGGCTTGCGCTTAGAATCCATTAACCCTGACTACGATGATTTATTCGCTCCTTATGAGGACGAGCCAAAAATTGTCGGCATTGTGGTCGGGCATTTCCTACCGCTTGAGGTGTAAGTATGCTGTTTGATTATTCACGTGAGCCTCATTCTGATATTGCTTTTGTGGATATGAAAAGTTTTTATGCTAGTTGTGAATGTGTCCGTCTGGGGCTCAACCCCTTGACGACTTCTCTTTGCGTCATGAGCCGGAGCGACAATTCTGCTGGTCTGATTTTGGCCAGCTCTCCCGTTTTCAAACAAGTCTTTGGCAAGAAGAATGTGAGCCGGAGCTACGACCTGCCTTTTGATCTCAAGACCAGAAAATTCAATAGCTACGTCGCAAAAAAACAAGGATTGCCGATGGATCCAGGCTTTATTGCTTACATTGAATCCTGGGCCAAGAGGACCCTGATTGTGCCGCCACGCATGAATACCTACATTCAGGTCAATATGGAAATTCAGAAGGTTTTTCAAGAGTTTGCGGCACCGGATGATATTTTCCCTTACTCGATTGACGAAGGCTTTATCGATCTGACTTCTTCCTTAAATTATTTTATTCCAGATTCCTCCCTCTCGCGAAAGGAAAAACTAGACCTTCTTTCTGCCAGAATCCAAAAAAGAATCTGGCAGGAAACTGGAATCTATTCTACCATTGGCCTCAGCAACGCCAATCCCCTTCTTGCCAAGCTAGCCCTGGACAATGAAGCCAAGCATTGCCGAAATATGAGGGCCAATTGGTCTTATGAAGATGTAGAAAGCAAGGTTTGGAAACTGCCCCATCTTACTGATTTTTGGGGCATTGGACGTCGCACTGAAAAACGATTGCAAAGGATCGGGATCACGTCGATTGCTGAACTGGCCCAGGCTCATCCCGATCTCTTAAAGAAAGAATTCGGAGTCATGGGGCTTCAACTTTGGTTCCATGCTCATGGCATTGATGAAAGCAATGTCCACAAGCCTTATCGTCCGAAATCACGAGGCATTGGCAACTCTCAAATCTTGCCCTATGACTACCATCTACAAGCCGATATTGAACTGGTGTTTCGAGAGATGGCTGAACAGGTGGCTATCCGCTTGCGACGGAAAAAAAAGAAGACCCAGCTAGTCTCCATTCATGCCTCCTACTCCAAAATTGAGGGGCTTCCGTCCATTCATTGCCAGCAAAAGATTGAACCTACCCAATCTACCAAGGTTTTATCCGATACGGTTCTACGACTCTTTCGCTCCAAGTATGAAGGCGGAGCCATTCGGCAGATTGGCGTTTTTTATGGAGAATTGGTCGAGGAGTCCCTCCAACTTTTTTCTCTCTTTGATGACCCAGTAGCCCTGGAAAAAGAGGAAAAACTCCAGCAGACAATTGGTCGCATTCGGGACCAATTTGGCTTTACCTCTCTTCAGAAAGGCTCCTCACTACTAGAAAACTCACGCGCCATTGCACGCAGTAAACTAACAGGCGGACATTCCGCAGGAGGCTTAGATGGATTAACATGATCGACCGTTCTTATCTCCCTTATCAATCCGCACGCGAATTTCAAGACCGTGGCATGGCCAAATGGGCCGGCTTCTTTTTATCTGAGCACACAACTGCCCTTCAGACAAAAGAAATCAACCGCAATCAACTCAACGTTCTTCCTCTTTCTGAGCAGATCCAGCTCCTTGAGCAGGCCTTCCAACAACAAACGACGATCTCGATCACGACTCTAGAAAGCAATCAATTTTCAACCTACACAGGTTCGATTCACACCTTATCTGCTTCTGAGCTTCTTCTCAAAAGCGAGGACCACTACCACCGACTCTTTCTGACCTCTATCATTTTTATTGAAGCTGAGGAAACAGCCTATGAAACCTATTCAGACTAAACACGAATTACAATTTGATTATTTTTCGGAGAATTACCACCAATTTGAGATGGACTTTTACAAGTGGGCCGCTACTTCTACACCACTCGTCTTTTTAGAAGACGATATCCTCCACTCTATGGCCGCAGGCCAGCGAAACTATTTTCGTCTTCACCATACTAAAAGTCGAGATCATCGAGACCATTATTTCTACTTTAAGGTTTCCACTCTTTCCCAATCACCCCTGACCCGTATTTACACTTATACAGGACATTTCTTACAAAAAAAGGATAGCTTGATCTGAGAAGCTATCCTTTTTCTTAATTTTTTCTATTCACTACAGTCCGTACGAGTGATTAGAATCCATCCACGTTTGTGTAGATTTTTTGAACGTCCTCATCATCTTCAAGAACGCTGTAAAGTTTTTCAAAAGTTTCCAAATCTTCACCTGACAACTCAACTTCTGATTGAGGAATCATCGCCAGTTCAGTAACTTGGAATTCTTCCACACCTGATTCACGCAAAGCAACGATGGCTTTGTGAAGATCAGTTGGAGCAGTGTAGACTGTGATGGTTCCTTCTTCAGCTTCAACATCATCCACGTCGACATCAGCTTCTAGCAACTGCTCAAAGATGGCGTCGGCATCATCACCAGCAAAGACGATAACACCTTTGTTATCAAATAGGTAAGATACAGACCCTGAAGCGCCCATGTTTCCGCCGTTTTTACCAAAAGCAGATCTTACGTTAGCAGCTGTACGGTTGACGTTTGACGTCAAGGTATCAACGATCAACATTGAACCATTTGGTCCGAAGCCTTCGTAACGCCCTTCTGTAAAGGTTTCATCGGTGTTCCCTTTTGCCTTATCGATCGCTTTGTCAATCACGTGTTTTGGTACTTGCGCTTGTTTCGCACGGTCGATAACAAATTTCAAAGCAGTATTTGATTCTGGATCTGGTTCACCCTTTTTAGCAGCTACATAGATCTCAACACCAAATTTAGCATATACTTTTGAGTTGGCACCATCTTTGGCAGTTTTTTTGGCAACAATATTGGCCCATTTACGTCCCATGAGGATTCTCCTTAAATTTTTTCAAATTATTTTCAATCTTTTATATTATATCACAAATCATAAGACTTGGACTAGATTTTTCTATTATTAATGGGGAGAATTTATGGGAATTTTCTATGAGTGGGATACTTTAAAATAGCTATTCTAACCATCAAAAATCTCCTCTTTTAAAGACTTAATAATGATCTTTAAAAGAGAGAAAAGCGATACCTGACTCATCTAGCATATAAATCAGGCGATTCTCTGCATCAATCCGTCTTGACCATGCTCCTTGGAAGTCATATTTCAAGGGCTCAGGTTTGCCAATCCCTGCAAATGGATCCCTTTGAATCTCCTTAATCAGGCTATTGATTCGCTTCAGTGTTTTTTTGTCCAGACTTTGCCAGTAACAATAATCCTTCCAAGCATCTTCTGTAAACTTGAGTAACATCCGTTACCCTTCAATCTCATGGAGTTGAACCTGGCCAACTCGGACTTCTGCCATGCCCCGCAAGACCTTATCCGACAATTCCTTGTTCTGGGCTACTCGCAGGGTTTCTTGAATGCTATCCCACTCGCTCTTAGAGATGACCACAATATCTTCATCTGGATTCTTATTCACGACCGTCAAAGGCTCAAACTCATCGTTCACCTTCTTCATATAATCCTTCAAATGATTGCGGAATGTTGAATAAACGACTGCTTCCATTACCATACCTCATTCTACCTCTTTTCTTTTATTATACATGAAAAAGATAAACTTGTCAGGAACTTGTACAAGTTTATCCCTCTCCACCTAATTATTCGTAAAAAAAAAAATCTACTGTCTAAAAAGATTTTTTAGACAGTAGATAAACACTGTTTCCGTACATCATAACGTTCTTGCCTTACGTGAATGTAGGCAGAGAAAATTTTACGTAAGACCATTTATTCTTCCACTCTCACGGGCACCTGACCCCAGATCTGCTCTGGCAATTGGGGATGGCCTAGCTGATACACCTGATCCGCTTGCTGGCTCAAAACATCCCAAGGTTCCTTACCAATCCGCGTTACCAAGTCCACTTGACCTTTTAGTGACTTGAGGTGGGACTGTCCTTTTTCAGTGAAACCCAAGACATGGATAGCGGTCGGCAAGATTTCTTCTCTCGCACTTACTAAAATATAAGTTAAAATGCGGCGCACACGCGCCTTGGTATAGCGCTTGGTTGCGACTTTCTCCACCAAGTCTTCCACAGAGCCAACACTTCGAACTGCATCTTTTAGCCGATTAGCCAGCTCTTCATTGACTTGAAAAATCTGTGTCAGATCCGGATGGGTTAGGATTTGATAACGAAGCAGTTGGTCATAATCTTCCCAAGACACCTGCGGAGCTGACTGAAAGAGTTGACTATTGGGCATGAATTTAGCGACAAAGTCCTGATCTTCCTTGTGTAGCCGTAGACTAGTCGCAGAAGCATAAGCCACTTCTTTTTCTTCTGAATAGTAGCCCGCACCTTGACGTTGAATAGGCTTGAGCGCAATCCCCTTCCCAGCACAAGCCTTGGCATAAGCCAGCCCTAGAATATGATTGGGAGTATCCCCTGTGAACTCCACTCCAGCAAAGGTTTCCCACATTTTTTGGGTCTTTTGTGGATAGGATAAATCGTCAGGAAGACTTCGCAGGAAAGCTGCCATTTCCGCTTCTTTATCCGAATAAACAGTCGCAATCGCTTGGTAATCTAAGATCTCTTCTGTCCCAAAGGTCAATTGATCAATTCCCAGACGAGCCAAGGTCTCCACCGCTCCCTTGGCAAAATGATCCGCCGACTGAACAGCCACGAGAAAGGGGAGTTCGACCACCAGGTCTGCTCCATTTTCCAAAGCCATCTGGGTCCGTGTCCACTTGTCTACAATGGCAGGCTCGCCACGTTGGACAAAATTGCCGGACATGGCAACAATCTTCAAGCCCTCTGCTTGTTCCAATAGGTACTTGTGCCCATTGTGAAAAGGATTAAATTCTGCAATAATTCCTGTAACTGTCATGCTGGCCTACTTCTGTGCTACAAAAAACCATCGTTTGCTGGTCTTTGTTGGCTCTTTATCTTCAAAGTCCGCGTACAATTTGAAAGATTTAAAACCAGCCTGCTCCAGCAAAATGTCATAGGTTAAAACTTCATAGGTGCGCTCCTCATGGACTTCATCGTGCCGACTAAAGCTGCCATCCTCTTCTTGGACAAAGAAGGTCAGCTCATGGACGATCGAGTGAGGGGCTGCATCCTCATAGGTATCCCAGAGCATAGCAAAGTCTTCTGCATTTTCATGGTAAGAATAGCCTGGGAAAACCCCATCCGTCTGGTAGGTCGAATGGACATCAAAAATAAAGATACCATCTTCATTCAGAGCGTTATAGACTTCTTTGAAGACATCTCCCACTTCCACCTCGTCCTGCATATAGCAGATGGAATCAGAGTAGCAGGTCACAAAATTGTAGGTACCCGCTTGCGACAAGTCCAGCATATTGCCCTCGATAAAATCAATCTTTTGCTTGGCTGAAGCCGCTCTTTTTTCAGCAATTTTCAGCATATCAGCACTCAAGTCTAATCCTGTTACGTCAAAGCCAGCTTGGGAAAAGCGGACAGACTGAATCCCTGTCCCACATGCCAATTCCAGTAATTTTTTCTTATCTTTTTTCTTTGGGAGATGACGGAGGGAAAAATCCGTCCACAAATCATACAGACTGTCATCCATGACCGCATCATAGACCGCCGCAAACGTTTCATAAGTCGCCATATTCATGATACAAAGAGCGTTAAAAGCAAAGAAAAAATAGGAAACTTCCTAGATACAAAGGAAGTTACTCTTTTTCTCACAGCTTTTAGCTCGTGTTCCGTTACCAACTTAACTTAACACGAGGCCCTATCCTTTCTTTCCATAGAATTTCAATTTAACCAACAAAACTCAGTTGCTACCAACTGAGTTTACCTACTTATGCTAAGGCTGCTGAAAGATCGACAGCACTTGCTTCGTGCCATAGCTTTTCTAGGTTATAGTGGGCACGCATTTCTTCTGAGAAGACATGGACCACCACACCACCTAAGTCAAGAAGGACCCAACCTCCTGCTGAGTCACCTTCGACGTGGCTGGCATTGCCACCAGCTTCGATGACCTTCTCGCGAATGTTTTCAGCGATCGCCTCCAATTGGCGGCTATTCATAGAGCTTGCGATGACAAAGTAATCTGTCACGCTGGTCAAGCTTTGAACATCCAAAGCCACAATATCTTCTGCACGCTTTTCATCAGCAGCTTTAACAACAAGTTCAAGTAGTTCTTTTTCTTTCATTTAATCCTCTTTCCTTAAAAAATTGATTTGTAATCTAAGACATCCGCAAAACGTCCTGCCCAAATATTTTCATAAAATTCATTAAGCGTTTCTGCTGGGATATCCTCTCCATCAAAGGTTGTGACAGCTCCTTCTGGAACGACCAGCTGATAGCCGTATTCAAATCCCACTTTGACGGATGTATCGACACAATATTCTGTCTGCATGCCACACAGAACCAGTTGTTCAATCCCTTGTTGATCCAAGTATTCTTTTAATACTGTCTCTTTAAACATGCTATTGTATCGCTTCTGAAACACCTTCTCATCTGCCTGTCTCTTCAACAGGGGCGATAACTGCCAATCTTCTGAAGTTAAAGCCTCTGGCGTTTCAATATGCTGTATGTAAATGATTTCAATCTGCTGTTTTCTAGCCTGTTCTTGTAAATAAGCAATCTTCTCTAAGAGTTTTTCTGTCTCAAAACCTGTTTCCACGAGGATATTTTGAACATCAATAATGATTAAAGCTGTTTTCACTCACTGCTCCTCTTTCAAATACTTCACAAAGGCATTGTAGGTTTCAAGGGTTTGGGGATAAATCGGCAATCCTTGGTGAGACAGGTGTTCGACTGTACGAGCCGTCTCATAGGCCACGGCACGATCCAAGGAGACTTGAGCGATTTCACGCGCTTGATCTACCCCTGGGAAATCCCGATTGTGTTCAATATAATCTGCCACATAGACAATCTTGTCCAAGGTTGACATCTGTCCACTCCCCACTGTGTGAATCTCAATACTGCGAAGAATGGCTGGATCTGTCAATCCGAGATCTTCTTGGATCTTGTAAATCCCGACCATCCCATGCCAGACATTGTTGCCCCAGTTTTTTAATGCTGGATCCAACTCATAACGATCGATCAAGTCTAGAAATTCCTGATCCGATAATTTCTTGGCATAGTCATGTAAGAGACCTGCTAGGCCAGCCTGCTCTTCATCAGCCCCATAGCGTTTGGCCAAGTCACGCGCAGCCTTCTCGACCCCTAAACAGTGAGTTAGCCGCTTTTCTGGCAGAATTTGGTGCATTTTTTCAAGCAAGACCTCACGAGAAAAGCCGAGGTAATTTTCATAGGTCATTGATACAATCCTTCTTTCTTGATGTAGTCCAAGACTGGTTTTGGCAACATAAAATTCGGCGTCCGGCCTTTGGCTACAAAATCACGCACCATACTAGAGGAGATGTCCATTAGAGGAACGTCCACCCAGATCACCGGATAAGAAGTCCCCGCCTTATAGCGTGGTCGCTGTACCCCGACAAATTGCACAATCTCCACCAATTCATCGATGCGGTGCCATTTGGGTAAATAATCCACCATATCTGCACCAATAATAAAGTAATAATCTGTGTCTGGATCGCGTTCATTGAGCAAGAGCATGGTGTCGTAGGTATAGGAAATTCCTTTGCGTTCTAGCTCGATCGTCTCGATTTCCAGACCTTCAATGCCTTCAATGGCTAATTCCAGCATCTTAAGGCGATGGTGCTCTGCAATCGTCCCCTTGGCATCGACATGCGGTGGTAAATACTCAGGCATCAAGAGCACCTTATCTAACCCTAATTGTTGGCGCACTTGATCCGCAACGACCAAATGGGCATTGTGGACCGGATTGAAATTCCCACCCAAAATACCAACTTGTTTGCGTTTCTTGTTTTTGATCTCTGGCTCTAACTCTACCTTGGTAAAGGGAGTCAATAGTTCAATTGCCATAGGTTTGCTCTCCTCGATGTCTTAAATTTCTTTTACCTTCGCTGAAATCTTCCGATTTTCTTTTTTGCTTGATTGTTTATACAAGATGAGAATCCGACCAATCTTTTGGACCGTTTCCACACCGATTTCTTCTTCCAAGATTTCTGCTACTTCATGGATATTCTCATCCGTATTTTGAAGAAGGGTGACCTTGATCAGTTCGCGAGCATCAAGCGCTTGACGAACACTGGTTTTGATTTGGTCATTAAGCCCATTTTTCCCAATTTGGATAATGGGTTTGAGGCTATGGGCTTGGCTATTGAGGAAAGCCCGTTGTTTGGATGTTAATGTCATGTTTTTACTTCCTTATTTTTTGATCGTTATTTTAAGTGGTGGGGACGGCCGGAACTAATTTTTCAAAGATCTCATCTTTGAAAAATGGATTTCCTTACCTCAAAATGGAGCCTTGGTCTCCATTTTGCCCTTGCCAATCGATCGATTGGCAACTACACCACGGCAATAACGATCCCTATTTGAGCTCACTTCGTTCGCTCTTCAATTCATTCTATTTCATATTTTTAAATAATAGCTTTGCGAGTGACGACGGCGACGCCTTCTGGTGCCCACACAGCTACTTTTGCTCCCCCATTGACGCGGATCCAGCCGAGTCCGGAGATGACGAGATCTGTCTTGTCCTTAATCGTGAATACATGCTCAACCAAAGACGGAAAATCTTCTTTTTCCTTGCTGTTAGGAGGTGTTAGTAAGCCACCGACATGCTTATCATAAAAGGCGGTCGCTCCTTCGAGTTTGGTCCGATGAAGCTTGAGTTCGTTATCAAAGAAGGCGGTGAAACCTTGCTTTTCTCCCTTGATAAAGTCAAAGCGTCCCAAGCCACCCAAGAAGAGGGTTTGCTCTGGATTGAGTTGGTAGGTCTTGGGCTTGATTTCCTTTTTAGGGCTGACATACTTGAGGTTTTTAGCCGTCAAGTAGTGAGCCATCTGGTGGCGATGGATAATCCCTGGTGTATCGTAGATGTAGGATCCATCATCCAGTGGGATTTCAATCTTATCCAGTGTCGTCCCTGGGAAGCGAGAAGTCGTGATGATATCCTTATTCCCAGTGATTTCTTGGATGATGGCATTGATGAGGGTTGATTTCCCAACATTGGTCACCCCCACCACATAGACGTCACGGCCTTTGCGATACTGTTCAATCTTTTCCATCAAGTCCTTGATCGCACTCTTGTTTTGGGCAGAGGTGAGGACCACATCGACAGGACGCATCCCTTCTTCGTGGGCCCGCTCCATCAACCAGTGGGTCACCTTGCTATCCTTGACAGACTTGGGCAAGATGTCTTTTTTATTTCCGACCAAAAGCACATCATTTCCTGCGACAAAACGAGGCAAGCCAGGAATGACGGATCCATTAAAGTCAAAAATATCGACTACATTGACCACGAGAGCGTCACTATCTCCTACCTCGTGTAGCAATTTCAGGAAATCATCATCCGTCAGATGCACATCTGTGATTTCATTATAGTGACGGAGACGGAAACAGCGTTGGCAATAGACTTCGCCTGTTTCCAAGCCCTTTTCAAGAGCTGATTGGGGGGTATAGCCTAGCCCCTCTTTGTTTTCTGTCTGAATGGGCGCTCCACAGCCAATACAGAATAATTCTTCCATTCTTAAATTCCTTTTTTATATACAATTGGACCATATTTTTCGGCCATTTGCTTCATCACACGGCGTTCACGCGCCCGGTTGATCTGGGTCTTGATGGAGTCATGCTCAACCAAAGGCTTGACCAAAATCGAGCGAATGCCTGCACGATGGGCAGCCCGGATATCCGTCATCAATTGATCCCCGACCATGACCACTTCATTTTTCTCATAGTGGAAACGTTTGAGAGCTCGATCAATCCCAAAAGTAAAAGGCTTGAGCGACCACGCTTCATAGTCAATATCAAATTTCTCAACCGCGCGTTTGACCCGTTTGGGACTATTATTAGACACCACGATAACCCGGATCCCCCCATCACGAAGGTCATGCAACCACTGGCGCATCTCAGGGGTACCATCCGGATTGTTCCAAGCAATCAAGGTATTATCCAAATCCACAAGGACCGCCTTAATCCCCTGTTTTTTCAAGTCTGCAACGGTGAGATCATAGGCCGCTTCCACCGCAAAATCTGGTTTGTAATTTTCGATTGACACGTTTTTCTCCATTTTTTATACTCCTTTCATTGTAGCATAAAAAGACCCATTTTGCACTCGCTTCACGACTAAAACAACGACAGACTCCTATCAGGTCAATTTCACTGCTCAAAAAATAGACAAAATCCTTACAAAGTTCCAAAAACATGATATAGTAGAAGAAAAAGAACTCGGAATTTTTTATGAAACAAACAACCTTAAAAGAAGTGTCTCCTCTTCTCCAGCGCATCATTAATTGGTCCTCCATCATTGGAGCTCTTGGGACCTTGGCCTTTTGTATCTGGGCCTACTTTGCTGGCATTCTTCAATCCAAGGAAACTTTGTCAGCTTTTATTCTCCAAGCAGGCATCTTTGGCCCCCCTCTCTTTATCTTTCTTCAGATCCTTCAGACAGTGGTCCCTATTATTCCAGGCGCCCTCACCTCTGTAGCAGGTGTCTTCATCTACGGCCATATTATCGGGACCATCTACAATTACATTGGGATCGTGATTGGCTGTGCCATTATCTTTTACCTTTCCAGGATGTACGGACCCAAGTTCGTGCAATCAATGGTCAGTCAGAAGACCTACGACAAGTACGTTGGCTGGCTCAATGAGGGCAAGCGGTTCGATCGCTTCTTTATCTTTATGATGATCTGGCCCATTAGTCCCGCTGACTTCATCTGTATGTTGGCAGGTCTGACCAATATGACCTTCAAACGCTACATGACCATCATCATCCTCTGCAAACCCATCACCCTGGTCATCTACACCTACGGCCTGACCTATATCATCGATTATTTCTGGAAAATGGTCTAAAGCATGACACCACCCCCTAGTCAATTAGGAGGTGGTGGTTTTGTATTTCTATGAATAGTCTGTTACTCTCTATTTCGCAACCCAACCAATCGCGTCTGCAGGAGGATTGTCCATATCGATCCAGATGAAGTCAATGCCAATTTCACCGTTTTTGAATTTGAAAAGACGGATACCATTGATTTCTAGCTGAGACAATTTCTTACCTGTTAGGATCTCTCTATCTTTTAACTGAAAGACTCCACGAAGAATCCAATTGCCAAGGATTTCTTGCTTATCAGTTGATTGAATGGCCTTCCCAGCTTCTTGGTTGATATAGGCAGTAATCACATCACCTGATGATAAAAATCGTAGCTTAAAGGTCCGTTCCTCTTTGGGAAGCGCAAGCTTACTAGTACCTGGCTCAAACCGGCCGATCCCTTTACCAAAAAAGTCTGGACGCTCCTCGTGGAAATGTTTGGAGTCTGGAAGAGGGATATACACTTCACTGACTGGACGATAGACTAGCTGTTCAATTTCTTTAATGAGTTTTTCGTTCCCTGTCTCGTGTACAAAGCAAATCAAGTCCTCACGAATGAACTTCATATGAGCTTTTTCTTCCTTGCTAGACCATTTTTTCAAGAGGATTTCTTCCAAAGAGAAGGTTACAAAAGCAAGTTCTTCTGGAGCCAGACGATCTTTAAATTTATCTTGAATCTTTAAAATCCGTGGCAAGCGATCTTTCTTGGCTAACTTTGAACCACCATTAAAAGCGTTAAAGCCAGAATTTTCTTCTACATTTCCGTGCTTATCTGTGATCACCCACGACACCGACTCAAGAATCTCCGAATCACTTTTTTCCGAGGTTAGTAAATGAAGGTGTTCAAAAAGATAAAAGGGATCTTCGACATAATTCACATCCCAGGTGTCAACTACAATCTCCTTATTCCTAAAGGTCATATGGAGCTGACTATCTGCAGCCGTGTATTTGTAGTCATGCTGGCCATCTGTAAAACGGAAATTTGTCGGATTGTTCTTAGTCGTAGATCCTAGAATCTTGAGATGGTCTAGGTCAACGGGCAGATAAGTTGTCTCTCCTACATGGATCTGAGGCTTGTGTCCTTTCGAAGTCGGCATCAAAACATGATAGACGGCTTCTACGTGACTAGAATCAGAATGAAATCCCTTAATGAGAGCTTTTGAGGATTCAATCCGTTGATTTCGCAAAGTCGCAATCTCACGAGCCAGTTTTTCATAGCGAGCACGATTTTCATTATCAGCGGTTTCCTTGTCCGGTGAAATATCAGCCTGAAATCGGATTTCACTCAACAGCTCATTCCAAGACTGCGAATCTTTCTTAAACTGAGCAATCTTTTGATCCCCTGAATCCAAACCAAAGGATTTAATCCCAACCAAATACTTATGTTGCTCATCAACGACAACCGAAGCATCATAGGAGGTATTAGCAATATCCTCACCAACCGCATGAAAAGCTTTTTGGAAAACAGTCTCTTGGAATTTTGAATTGACAATCGGAGCAACATAGCTTTCTCGATCATCAGAATCTTCACCCTCTGCTTTTTGAGAAAAGGCCTCACTCAGACTAGCAAAATTGGTAATGAGAGTCTTATATTTCTCTTTTTGTTCTTTTTTTAAGTGTTCCCACATCGTTCATTCCTCACTTCTTATTTAAGTATATCAAAAGAAGACTAGATTTTCACTAGTCCTCTTACTTATATAATTCGTTAAATAATACTGTAAAACTCCAAATTGCCACGTTTTTTTACCAATCTGAAATAATCTTCATCTGATAAAATGGCAAGACCATCCTCATAGGACGCAATCTTCTTCTCCGCCTCCTCATAAGTGGAGACAAAATCTGTCACATAAGACTGGCCTTCAAACTGGCCATTCATCTTGGTATAGATAATCGCGAATTTTCCGGAGCGATCAAGCTGTGACAGTCCATTACTCTCATTAAGAGCAAAGGCGATTCGCTCTGCAATGCGTTTAATCACAGGAACAACTACGCTATTTCCAGCTTGTTTGTAGAGCTGACCATTGGAAACTTCTTCTGGGATTTTAAAGGATTTAGGATATCCTTGAACATTAAAGGTTTCTTTGGGAGTTAACTTACGAATCTCACCACTATCCGTCAGGATCAATGGAACATTGTGTCCACCTGTTCCCATATTGGCTGTTAAGGTTGGGACAACACCGTTTTTATTCTCACGAACGTATTGACGACGCCACTGGTAGACCGTATCTTGACTGGTCACATTAACCTTTAGATCAGCGTAGAAATTTTGCTTGCCTTCTCGATAATAGTAAGCCTCATCTGGCTTTGAACCAAAATCAATAACATCACTCAAGGTCGTTGTCAGTTTGATTTCCTCTGGGAATTCAAACAAGTCGTAGGCTTCTTTGTTATCAAAACCAACAATGTAAATCCTCTCACGGTTTTGTGGGATATTTCCGTAGTCTTTCCCGTTGAGAACCTTCCACTTGATAAAGTAGTTGTTCTCAGTCAAAGCTTCACGAATAACCTTAAAGGTATTTCCGTGGTCATGACCGACCATATTCTTGACGTTTTCGATGAAGATAGCATGAGGTTTGCATCCCTCAATCATGCGAAGCAACTCAAAGAAAAGATCGCCGCGATCATCATCAAAGCCCTTACGGTAACCTGCAATACTAAAGGCCTGGCAAGGGAAACCTCCCATAATCACATCCACGCGCTCAGCCGGAATATCCTCCGGCCGAACGTCGTGAATATCGCGACCATCCAAATAGGTATCTGGATGATTTAACTGATAAGTCTGACGCGCATACTTATCAAACTCATTGGCATACACCACTCTGAACTCGTTGGTCTGTTCAAATCCCAACTCAATTCCCCCAACACCTGAGAAGAAAGCTGCAATGTTGTACTTCTCAGGTCGGTTCGAACTTACAGAATTTGTCATGTAGTTACCTGCTTTCTAACGATTTTATCTGTTGTTCTCGTTTTAGTATCGTATTAGGACGAAATCCAAACTTTTTTTCTATCCGAGATTTCTCTTTATAATTGAAGTAATGAGTAGATATATGATTAACGACCAATAAATTTAAAATGGTTCGAGCTAAGTGTGACATTTCTGTATCTCTTAATTCTTCTAAAATATCATCTTCTGCAAATTGTTTTTCATATTGCATTTCTAATCCCCTCTTAATTAATATATAGCTCGGATTTGGAGTACTATTATTAGATAATTTTGAAAAATAGCGAGAAATATATTCAGAACCAATTGAGGAAATGGTTTTTAGAATAATTGCATATATGGTTGCGAAATTCATGCTTACAAGCATATCATGTATTTCTTTTTTTAGTTTTACACTATCAACATTTTCAGAAGTTATTTCATTTGAGATAAACTCCTCTAGTAAAGATATAAATTCCTGGTCTGATACAATTTTGATAAATGAAGTAAGGAGTCTCAAATTAGCATCAACTGTATTTTTTAAAATTTTATCAAAATCTTTATTTTTTATTGAGCCATATCTATTTTTTAATATTACACCGATAACTTCTACAGTCTGAATTGCACATCTTACTTCGTTTTGTCTTGATTCTTCTTTTTTCGCATTCTTATGTACTTCCTCTATTTCCTGATAAGAACTAGCCTCAAATTTATCCTGGCGTTCTAACTGACTTCTTCTTTCTTCATTGTGATTCCCTATTTTGAACTCTATATTATCTGACAACTTTCTAACTTGTTTATCAAAATCTCCTAATTCTTCAGAATTTAATTTAGCTTCTTTAAAATTACTAAAAGTGCATTCCAATCTGCTATCCAACATCTGAATTAAGCGATAATCTTTACTATGGTGTGCAAGAAAAATACTAATATGACCATTTTCTTCCATATCCAAATTAGATATGATATAGTTAATTTCTTCTTTATACTCATCAAAATGCTCAGATAAAAATTTACCCAAAAAGAAGTAGTATAGATATTCATAGCAAAAACCATAATTTGATGAGTTATTTTTTCTTATTATTCCGGTCTCCCTCAATTGATTTATGTATTGGTCCAAATCAAAAATCGTATAGTCAGCTTGATACTCTTTCAAGAATTGTTCAAATTCTTTTGTTGAAACCTGGAACGTTTTATTTCTAAATAGATACATAGAAAAATATGAAAGGAAATTCATATACGATTCGATACGATCGTTGTTAATTCCACAACTTTGGAATGCCAAGCCTATTAGTAATTGATAACAATGTCCATATGAAGACATCGGCGAGTCGAGTCTACTACTAGAATTTGTATGTGCTCCTAAAATGATTAAAATATACAAAGGAAATGCTGGCATTATACCATTTCTATAACCTCTATCTAAACCTAAACTAACATTGATTAAATTAGAACTTTCATCAATTTTCTTCAATCTATCATTTTTAGTTAGGGATTTAGAATCAGGTTGAGAATCAATTATTTTACCTATTAGTTCATTCCTTAACGTTGGTTTCAATGGCATTATTGTAAATCTTGAGAACGCAAAATCTCTTGAAGTAATATCATATATATCATCAACAATTAAAACTACTCCTGCGTAGCCTTCAGTATTTTTTATCGCTACTTGAAATCTCTGAGGAATCTTATGAAAATCATCAACAATTAAGACTATATTCTTCTTTTCATTTTTGTGAGTGGTAGTATAAGTATCGATATATTTATTCCTCACAGCTTTATCAATATTTTGAGAGTTAATATCCTTCTTTTCTAAGAGAACTGGTTGAAAGTCATTGTTATAGATATCACCAAATAATTTTTTAGCAAATGAAGTTTTTCCACTTTGTCTATCACCAATAATATAAATTTTATTTAAATAGAACTGTTCTTTTATTAATTTTTTTGATGATTCATATTTCAAACCATTAGTTTCATCTATTCTGAACTCAGGATAGGTATAAAAATCTGACAGTTTTGAATCCGCGCTTAAAATATTCGCTATTAAATCCAGAGAGTTCATCTTAGCCATTACATCTGGTTTTAAGGAATCATTTGGACATAGAGTAGGCATTGAAAGTTTTTTTGATAACCGAACAAATAATTTCTTAAGAGCATCAGTAGAATCAATTACCATATTATCAAATTCATTTTGAAAAGATTCATATTCTAGAGAACCAAAAGGATATGGTAGTCCACATTGTGCAATTTTTATAGGTATTACTTTATCTAAAAAATTGTGTTCGGTTATTTCCTGTAGTTCATAGTAAACTCCAGTATTTTCATTATCAGATTTTTGTAAGTAAATTTCATCACAAATAGCTAAAATAACGTCACAATTCTTAATGTTTTCTCTCATAAATGAATTTAGACCTTTTTTATCTACATTATTCCCATCATAAATAACTTCTAAATTATTGTCTTGTAATTCAAGTTCCAATTTTCGTATAAAATCTAATTGTTTCTGATTGTAATTTTCATCATTTGACCAAGCATGTGCAATAAAAATTTTAACCATTTTTTCCACCTATAATTTATAATCTACTTTCATTATACCAAAAAAACACGGCATTCTGAACTGCACCCCAAAAGTTAGACAGAAAAAATCTAACTTTTGGGGTGTTTTATAATGAAATTAACTTATGAAGATAAAGTTCAAATATATGAATTGAGAAAGCAAGG
>NZ_CABFMD010000010.1 GCF_901875555.1 Streptococcus parasanguinis | reverse complement strand
ATCTTCATAAGTTAATTTCATTATAAAACACCCCAAAAGTTAGATTTTTTCTGTCTAACTTTTGGGGTGCAGTTCAGTTGTAACCTCAGTGTTTTTTTAGCTCCTTCAAGAAATACCAACTCCCCATCTCTACTTGGTTAAAGCTAATCTCGTTAGAGTAGACTTCCTTGTAGCCATTTTTGGTATAAAAATAGACATTTCCCTTTGTATTGGTATAAAAGGCTAGTTTTTCCCCTTTAATCTCTTCCAAGAAAGGCTCAATTCCTTCTGTCATAAAGCGACTGCCATAACCCTGACGTTGGTGTTTGGGAGCCACTGCGAGAAGCATCAAATACCAATCAAAGTCTACATTTTGCTCCAATTCCTTATCAGTGTCCTCCATAAATTTAAAGTAGGCCAACATATTCTTCAAGGAAATAAACTTGAGCAAGCCCAATCCCCCATTTAAGAGATAGGCCCGAAAAGGAATCGGTCCCTTTTGCAACAAGGCAACTGCATAAATTTCATCGTTCTTTTCTGCCACAAGGCAAATATGGTGCTTGAGAAAAACCTTCACCAAGATGCGCATCATTGCCTCAACAAAGGCAGGGTATTGCTTGGGATCACGCACCAAATCCTTGATGACTTTTAAAAATAGATACTCCTCAAAGGCTGTACTGGCTACTCGAACCACCTGATCCAAATCTGCTTTTTTTGCTTTTCTGTACTTCATCTTCTCTCCTATTCTAAGTCCACTTTCCAGTATACACTATCCCTCCCTCTTAGACAAAGGTCAATTTCCCACAATTTATTCATTCAAACCAGCAAAAAGAGGCCTCCCCAGGCGAGTCCCAGCCCCCAAGCAACGAGGACATCCTTAGGATAGTGAACCCCTCCGATAACTCGGACAAGAGCTAATAAAAGAGACAGGAGCATCGAGCACATTCCAAACGGAAGCGACAACTGACAGACACACATAGAGATAATGGTCGCCGAAAATACATGTCGGCTAGGAAAGGAATGACCGGATGAATTTTTTTCTAATAATGGTTGAATCTCCCACTTCTCATAAGGTCTCGGAACATTGACCCAATGACGAAAGATGCTAAACAAGACAAAGCCCGTAGCAGGAATCCAGATAAAAGGCCAGATTCCTCCCATTGAAGTTTTCTTTAAGAACAGCCAACAAAAGACCAGGCCGTAGATGCCTGGCATGGCGAACGTCAAGATTCGATTCATCCTTTGCAGAACCTGCACACGATGTGGTTTTCTCGTGAAAGGCAGGGTTAGCCAACGATAAAATTTCGGATAATCTTGAAGATTGGGCTTCATGTTGGAACTCCTGTCTGTCATCTCATTTTTGTACCTACTAGTATACGCGATCCTAAGAAAACCTGTCAAGCCAGGCTTCTTTTTTATCGTTTCTTTCTTCTTTTTCTCATTTTCATCCATCTAATTTTGAGGATTTGTCATTTTTCTGTATCTAAGAATCATCTTTTCCAATTTCTCTGCTAAAAAATAGGATAGAAGTTCACGAAACGAACTTCTATCCTATTTTTGCAGTTTGTATGCTACGCCCTTTGTATCTTGTTTTACGCTACTTCTTCTGTGAATTGGCTATTGTAGAGATCAGCATAGAAGCCATTTTGGCTCATGAGTTCTTGGTGGTTTCCTTGCTCGATAATATTTCCATCTTTCATCACGAGAATCAAATCCGCATTGCGGATAGTGGACAAGCGATGGGCAATGACAAAAGAGGTCCGGCCTTCCATTAGTTTGTCCATGGCTTTTTGAATCAACTCTTCTGTACGGGTATCGACAGATGAGGTTGCTTCATCCAAGATGAGGAGTGGAGCATCCTTCAAGAGGGCACGCGCAATGGTCAAGAGCTGCTTCTGACCGACAGATAAGGTGACCGAATCATCTAGCACGGTATCGTAGCCATTCGGCAAGGTCCGGATAAAGTGATGGACCCCAACCGCCCGTGTTGCCGCTTCGACGGCTTCATCGGAAATATCGGTTTGATTGAAAACCAGATTCTCCCGAATAGTGCCCTCAAAGAGCCAGGTATCTTGTAAGACCATGGAGAAGGCATCATGAACTTCTTCGCGGCTCATGGCCTTGGTATCCACACCATCGATAGCAATTTTACCAGCTTGAATATCGTAAAAACGCATCAAGAGATTGACCATAGTCGTCTTACCTGCTCCTGTCGGACCAACAATGGCCACTTTCTGTCCTGGTTTCGCTTCAGCGGTAAAGTCATGAATAATGGTCTTATCTGGTGCGTAACCAAAGCGCACATGCTCGAAGCTAACATGCCCTTTCGGTGTTCCCAACTGGCGCGTTTTTTGAGATTCGTCTTCCATTTCTTCTTCGCCTAAGAATTCAAAGACCCGCCCCATGGCTGCACTGGCTGATTGCAATTGGGTAATTCCTTGGGCCATTTGCCCAATTGGTTGGGTAAAGATGCGGACATAGGTCATAAAGGCAACAATGGTCCCGATGGTAATGTCTCCGTTGATAGTAAGGACAGCCCCAACGATACAGACCATGACATAGCCGAAGTTCCCTACAAATTGCATCAAGGGCATCATGATCCCAGAAAAGAATTGGGATTTCCACATGCTATGGTACAAATCTTGGTTGATGGCATCAAATTGCTCTTTGGCTTGATGACGACCATTATAGGAAATGACCACATTGTGCCCACTATAGATTTCTTCTACATAGCCTGAAACTTTGGCAAGGTTGGCTTGCTGTTGCTTAAAGAGAGGCTGGCTCTTGACCATAATGATACTAGATAAGCCAAACCCTCCAAAAACAGAGAGGATGGCTGTCAGGGCAAGATGCCAATCCGTCTTAAACATCATAAAGATCGATCCAACCAATAAGACGATGGAAGAAACCATTTGCACCAAACTTTGGTTAAAGGATTGGGTCATCAAATCCACGTCATTGGTCACACGAGACAAGGTATCTCCTTGTTCATGGCTATCAAAATATTGGAGGGGTACCCGATTGATCTTCTCAGCGATGGCATTGCGCAAGCGTTCTGCGAAACGCTGAATCATGGTGGAGATAATAAAACTACTGCTGTATGAGACCAAGGCCCCTACTCCATAAAGGACGGCTAAGGTCAGAGCAATCGAAGTGATCTTGTCAATATCAATGGCGCCTCCCATCCCTTTTGTGATGGTATCCGTGATTTCTTTTAATTTATCTGGTCCAATAACCGTGATTACACTCGATACGATCGAAAAGAGGATGGCAATTCCAAAAAATAGGTGGAAGCCCTTCAAATAAGGAGAAAGTCGGCTCCAAAGGGACGATGTTTGCTTTGTCTTATGCATGTTCTAACTCCTCCTTAGATAATTGTGAATAGGCAATTTCTTGATAGACTTCATTGGTCTCAAGCAATTCCTTGTGGGTTCCTTGACCAACGACCTTCCCTTGATCCAAGACCAAGATCAAATCTGCATCCATAATGGTCGAAATCCGTTGGGCGACGATCAATCTGGTCGTATCTGCCAGCTCTTCTTTCAAAGCTTGGCGAAGGATCCGATCCGTTTTGTAATCCAGGGCTGAGAAGGAATCATCAAAGATCAGGATCTCAGGTTTGCGAGCCAGAGCGCGTGCAATGGCCAAGCGTTGCCGTTGACCACCTGAGAAGTTGGTTCCTCCTTGTGCTACTTCTGTATCCAAGCCCTTTTCTTTTGTGGCCACAAACTCTTTGGCTTGGGCCAATTCAAGAGCCTTCCAGATGGCTTCATCTTCTAATTTTCCTTGACTACTTTCTCCAAATTCCATATTGGAGCGAATCGTACCGCTAAAGAGCACTGGTTTTTGTGGAATGTAGCCGACTTTATTGTTCAAATCTTGGTGGCTATAGTCCTTGACATTGAGGCCATCTACAAGAATCTTTCCTTCTGTTGCATCGTAAAAGCGCGGAATCAAATTGACCAAAGTGGACTTCCCAGAACCAGTCGACCCGATGAAAGCAACAGTTTGTCCTTTCTGAGCTGAGAAGGTCACATGCTCCATCACCGCACGAGAAGTCCGCCCATACCGAAAGGAAACATCTTGAAATTCTACTGTACCTTCAAGATTGGTTCTTGTCTTTGATTCACTTGGAAAGGCTACAGAAGGATCCAATGCCAGCACCTGGTTAATCCGTTTCGCAGATACCAAGGCACGAGGAAGGATAATCAAGATGGCCACCATCATCATGAAGCCAATGACAACTTGCATGGCATATGAGGAGAAGGTGATCATATCTGAGAAGACCTTGGTTCGATCCGCTAAAGCTGGACTAGTAAGGATCTTGGTAGGATCTTTTGGCATAGCGATATCATTGATCAAGTGGGCTCCGATCCAGTAGATAGCTAGGGTCAAGCCACTTGAAACCACTGTCATAACCGGGTTCATCAAAGACATCAAGCGATAAACAAAGAGATTGAGGCGGGTTAAACCCTTATTTTCAGCTTGGAATTTTTCATTTTGATAAGTTTCCGCATTGTAAGCGCGAACCACCCGTACTCCTGTCAAACTCTCCCGTGTTGTGGCATTCAAGGCATCCGTCAAGCCTTGCACTTTTTGCTGGCGAGGGAAGGCAATCAGAACTAGAACAGAAAGAAGAAGCAAGACGATTAAGACCGCCACACCAACAGAAGTTGTCCATGCACTGCTCTTGCCCCAAATCTTGGTCAAAGCCCAAACGGCCATAATGGGACCACGCGTCACCACCTGCATCCCCATGACAATCATGATTTGTAACTGGGTCAAATCATTGGTCGTCCGTGTCAAGAGAGAAGGCACAGAAAATTTCTTGATCTCGGCATCAGAGTAATCCATCACTTGGTGGAAAATCTCTCCTCGCAGTCGTGTTGTAAAGCTGGCAGCGACTCGTGAAGCTAGAAAGCCTACAAAAACAGCCATCAAAAAACTTCCAAAGGAGAAGAGCAACATCTTACTCCCCGGTTCCATAATGTCAGAAACTTTTGTCCCCTTCTTTGCTAAGAGAGTCGTGATATCGAATAGGTATTCAGGGGTCTTTAAATCCATCCAAACAGCCAGACAGATAAAGACCGTACTAAGGGCAATCATGCCCCATTCTTTGGCAGTTAACCGCCGAAATATATTGATCATTCCTTGCTCCTTTTTTTCATATTCTCATAAAATTGCTGCATGACTTTGAAAAAGATTGTCAATTCTTCTTCTGATACACCCGCTACTAGACTCTGGTCTACCTCTTCAAAGAATAGCTTCATATCCTTCAAATTGGCTTTCACACTGTCTACTAGGAAGACAAACTTGGCCCGTTTATCTGTCGGACTTGGCTCAATATAGATAAATCCGTTTCTCTCCATGCGTTTGATTAGGTTACTGGCCACTGATTTTGAAATATGAAGCTCTTGTTCAATATCCCGAATCAAGGTCACTTTTCCCTCTTTTTCACGATGGGATAAAAAGACAAGAACTTGTCCTTGGGGTCCTGCAAAAAATTCAAACCCACGCTTTTTAGCTTCTCTTTCCACCAAAAGGTGAATGAGATGACCTACTTTTTTAAATTCTTGTAAAGGCTTATCCATCATTCCTCCAAATAGTTCTCTTAAGAACTTTAAAGTTACTATGGGAACTATTTTAACACAAAAAAGATCCCTGTCAAGAAAAAAGTTTCTATAGGAACTAAAAAGAGAGTGGGACAGAAATCGGTCATTCGTTAGAATTCGATTTCGTAGTCCCACCTCCGCACAGTTGAGTAGGGCTGTAAAAGCTGATGAAATCAGCGTAGTAGAGCCCACTCAACCACTGCGCCTTGCTCGACAATCCAACATCAAAAAGAGGCTAGGACTTTTGTCCCAGCCTCTGTCCACTTTTAGATAATAATACCTTCTAGATGATCCATTTCGTGCTGACAGATCTGGGCTGGAAAACCTGACAAATGAATCGTTTTTGCTTTCCAATTCACATCTCGATAGGCCACTGTCATCTCCTCATAACGAGTTATTGGCCGACTCCCCACTAAAGATAAACATCCTTCCTCTGTTTGATAAGGCTTTTTCTTTTCAAGGAGAACAGGATTAAACATGACCAGATTTTCATTTCCCATTCGAATGATAATCGCCCGCTTTTTCACTCCGATCATATCATATTGGCCGCTAAACCGACACACTCAAGGAGATGAGCATTTAAGGTGTCCTGCAAATCCAAAGCCAAGGTGCGATCCTCAGGTGTCGCTTCTTCTGACTTTTGACCCAAAAATAAGACATCCTTTACAATATTCTTTTTCATTCCTTCCCTCTCTTCTTTTTAGATAGACGAAAGAAACCGAGACAAATCAGTCTCGGTCTCGCTCTTGTTTCTAGCCTCTAAGAGACAATTGCTTCTTATTTTTTAAGCTTCTCGCTCACTTCTTTTGCAAGAACAAAGTTCCCCAAGGTCGCTGAACCATTGCCAGCAACTGCAGGTGTCACAATATAATCTCTCACATCTGGTACAGGGAGGTAACCGTTCAATAATGCTGTAAATTTCGTCCGCACACGATCCAGCATATGTTGTTGGGCCATGACTCCTCCTCCAAAAACAATGACGTCTGGGCGGAAGGTAACCGTCGCATTTACTGCTGCTTGTGCAATGTAGTAGGCTTGAATATCCCATACATTGCTGTTGAGTTCAATATTTTCCCCACGAATCCCTGTACGAGCTTCGAGACTTGGTCCAGCCGCAAAACCTTCCAAACAACCATTGTGGAAAGGACAAACACCCTTGAATTCTTTTTCTACATCCATTGGGTGTTGGGCAACATAGTAGTGACCCATTTCTGGGTGTCCAGCACCCCCGATAAACTCACCACGTTGGATGACACCAGCACCGATTCCTGTGCCGATTGTATAGTAAACCAAGTTTTCGATATGGCCACCCGCATTATTACGCGCGACTACTTCTCCATAGGCAGAGCTATTCACGTCTGTCGTGAAATAGATAGGCACATTTAAAGCACGACGAATCCCTCCAACAATATCTACATTGGCCCAATTTGGTTTTGGAGTCGTTGTGATGAAACCATATGTGTTCGAATTTGGATCAATATCAATCGGACCGAATGATCCAATTGCTAAACCAGCCAAGTTTTCAAATTTTGAGAAAAATTCAATGGTTTTGTCAATAGTCTCAATTGGCTTGGTTGTCGGAAATTGCACTTTTTCAATTACATTGTAGTTCTCATCACCAACCGCACAAACAAATTTTGTACCGCCAGCTTCCAAACTTCCGTATAATTTTGTCATGTTGGCTCCTTTTTATTATGAAAAATATCCTGTATTTATTATAGCATATTTTGTAGTCAATCTTTTTCTCTTCTCTAAAGAAAAAACACACCTTTCTTGAGAAATAAAATTCAAGGACTGGAGATGATCTGACCAGTCCTTGAGAACTTATTGATTTGATTAAGCTTTGACTTCGATGATGGCATCACCCTTCACAACAGATCCAGTTGCAACAGGTGTGACAGAGGCAAAGTCAGCTGTGTTAGTAACAATCACCATAGTTGTGTCTTCAAGACCAGCTGCGGCGATTTTCGCTGCATCAAATGTACCAAGGATATCACCAGCTTTCACTTTATCACCTTGAGTTACTTTTTGATCAAATCCTTCCCCGTTCATTGATACGGTATCAATCCCAACGTGGATCAAGATTTCAGCACCATTAGCTGTTTTCAAACCGTAAGCATGTCCAGTTGCAAAAGCAATGGTTACTTCAGCATCAGCTGGTGCATAGACAACGCCTTCAGTTGGTTTGATGGCAATTCCTTGTCCCATCGCACCACTTGAGAAAACAGGATCATTCACATCAGCAAGTGCTACTGTACTACCAACGATAGGTGTTACAATCACTTCATCTGCCAAAGTTGCTTCAACTTCTTCTGAAGCAGCTGCAACTTCTTTGGCTTCTGCTTTTTCAGAAGTTTCTGCTGTCGCTACATTTCCTTCCGCGGCAAACACAGCTGATGCTTTTGTCTTACCGTAGAAGTAAGTCAATGCAAAGGCTACCGCAAAGGCAATCACTTCACACAAGAGATAGAATGGGATTGACGTTGCATTGATTGAAAGGAATCCAAGGAAACCTGCTGATCCAAGTGAAACAGCAACGACTTGGAGAAGACCCGCAAAGAGGGCACCAACTGCTGAACCGATAAGGGCACAGAAGAATGGGAATTTGTATTTCAAGTTTACCCCGAAGAGGGCTGGTTCGGTGATCCCAAGAAGGGCTGACACCCCTGCAGAAGATGCAAGACCTTTGGTTTTTTCGCTCTTCGTCAAGAACAAGATGGCAAAGGTTGCAGCACCTTGCGCTACGTTAGCCATTGATGCAACGACAAAGATGAAATCTCCATGACCACTACCATTTTGCCATGCTGAAAGCAATTGTGTTTCGATAGCTGGGAATGATTGGTGAAGACCTGTCATAACGATCAATGAGTAAGTTCCACCAAAGACTGTCATACCGATAAAGCTTGTTGTGTTGTACAACCATACAATAGCGTCTGTGATTCCGTTTGAAACCAAGAGCATCACTGGCCCAACAACCGTAAAGGTAAGGAATCCAGTAATCATCACAGAAAGCAATGGAGTAAAGGTAAAGTCAACCGCAGATGGCAATTTCTTGTGGAAGAATTTTTCCAAATGTGCCAAAATCCAGATCGCTGCTAAAACAGGAATAACTTGATAAGCATAGTTTGTTTGTGCTACATTGTAACCAAAGATATCCCAGAATTTAGTGGCCCCACCAAGATCTGGTGTAGTCATGATCATACCGATCGCAGCACCCAAGAAAATGTTTGCTCCAAAACGTTTCGCCGCTGAAATACCAACTAAAATTGGCAAGAACATAAATGGTGCAGCAGACATCAATTGGATCATTGCTGAAAGGCCCTTGATAGCTGGGTACATTTCTTCCAATGATTTTGGTCCAAACAAACCAGCAGAAGTCAAGAAGTTTCGAAGAGCCATCAAGAGACCACCTGCAACCAAGGCAGGAATGATTGGAACGAAGATATCAGACAAGAGTTTGATCAAGGCCATCAATGGGTTGAATTTCTTATCTTTTGCAGCGATTTGTTTCAAATCGTCTGTTGATACTTCTTTCAAACCAGTCGCTTTAATCAGCTCTTCATAAACAAAGTTTACATCTCCAGGTCCGATGATAACTTGGTACTGACCATCTGATTTGAAGGTTCCTTTGACATCTGCATTGTTATCAAGTGCTGCTTGATCAACTTTGCTATCGTCTTTCAATACCAAACGTAGACGTGTTGCACAGTGTGCTGCCGCAACAAGGTTATCTTTACCGACTGCTTCGATAACCTCTTTGGCTACTTTATTGTAATCCATAAAGTAAATCTCCTTATATTTTGTAATGTAAACGGTTCAACCGTCTCTACGTTTTCAATTGTACCACGTATTGAAAATATGTCAACCGTTTTGCAGAATTTTTTTGAAACTATATTGGACTTTTTGACACCTTTTGACGACATGAAACTATTTTCATTCCAAAATGTGTATATATTACGCTCTTATGCACTTTATGTAGATTTATTACTTTCATTTTCTTTCATTTTTTCATAAATTTTCACACCTCCCTATTTTAAATAGGGGGTAAATCAGATGTCAATCGTTTGACATTTTTTGCCATTTTTTTCATTTAATGCTTGCATTTTTAATGGGAAATCGTTACTATGGAAGTAAGAAAAAATTCGGAGGACTAAAATGGAATGGACAACTGAACGTCGTTACCGACGTTACGAAGACTGGACAACAGAGGAAAAGCAAGCGATCCAAGAAAACATGGCGAAATCTCCTTGGCATACACACTACCATGTAGAGCCAAAGGCTGGTCTCTTGAACGACCCTAATGGTTTTTCCTACTTTGATGGGAAATGGATCTTGTTTTACCAAAATTTTCCATTTGGAGCAGCTCATGGTTTGAAATCATGGGTACAAACAGAAAGCGATGACTTGGTTCATTTCACAGAGACCGGGGTTACCCTTTTTCCAAACACAGAACTAGATAGTCATGGCGCTTATTCTGGATCGGCCATGCAGTTTGATGACAAACTATTCTTATTCTATACTGGAAATGTTCGTGATGCAGAATGGGTCCGTCATCCCTACCAAGTCGGTGCTTTGTTGGATAAAGAAGGAAAGATCGAAAAAATTGACAAAATCTTGATTGATCAACCGGCTGATTCGACTGATCACTTCCGTGACCCACAGATTTTTAATTTTAAAGGTCAATACTACGCTATCGTTGGTGGCCAAGACCTTGAGAAGAAAGGATTCATCCGCCTCTATAAGGCTGTTGATAACGACTATACCAACTGGGTTGAAGTCGGTGACTTGGATTTTGCAAATGACCGGACAGCTTACATGATGGAATGTCCCAATCTGGTCTTTGTAGAGGATCAACCAGTTCTCCTCTACTGTCCTCAAGGCTTGGACAAATCGGTATGCGATTATGAAAACATTTACCCAAATATGTACAAGATTGGGGCAAGCTTTGATCCAGAAAAGGCTAAAATGGTCGATGTATCTGAATTGCACAATCTAGACTATGGTTTTGAAGCCTATGCAACTCAAGGATTCAATGCACCTGATGGACGTGCCTATACTGTCAGCTGGCTTGGTCTTCCAGATGTTTCCTATCCAACGGATTCCTATGACTATCAAGGGGCACTCTCACTGGTCAAAGAAGTAACCATCAAAGACGGAAAGCTCTACCAATACCCAGTTGAAGCCATCAAAAACTTACGGGCAGATAGTGAAGCGGTTGCCAACAAGGCGCAAACTAAGAATTGCTATGAATTGGAATTGCAATTTGAAAAAGACAGCCAAAATGAGATCGTCCTCTTTGCAGATCCAGAAGGAAAGGGCTTAGTTCTCACATTCGATCTAGCGAAAGGATTAGTCACAGTCGATCGTAGCCAGGCTGGTGAGCAATATGCCCAAGACTTTGGGACTAGCCGCAGCTGCACAATCGATAACCAAGCTACAACTGCTACTATTTTTATCGACAATTCGATTTTTGAAATCTTTATCAATAAAGGAGAAAAAGTATTTTCTGGTCGGGTCTACCCACATGCAGATCAAACTGGTATTTTGATCAAGTCTGGAAACCCTACCGGAACCTACTATGAACTTGATCATGGTCGCAAAGCTAACTGATGTCGCCAAACTCGCCGGTGTCAGCCCTACTACAGTCTCACGGGTCATCAATAAAAAAGGATACCTATCTGAAAAAACCATACAAAAAGTCCAAGAAGCCATGCGAGAGCTGGGCTATAAGCCCAACAATGTTGCTCGTAGCCTCCAAGGGAAATCAGCCAAATTAGTTGGTTTGATCTTTCCCAATATCAGCAATGTTTTCTATGCAGAGTTGATTGATCACCTAGAACACCAACTCTTCAAGCATGGCTACAAGACCATTATTTGTAATAGTGAACATGATTCCGAAAAAGAACGGGAATATATTGAGATGTTGGAGGCCAACCAGGTAGATGGTATCATTTCTGGAAGTCACAATTTAGGGATTGAGGATTACAACCAAGTGACTGCTCCGATCATTGCTTTTGACCGCAACCTTTCCCCAGAAATTCCAGTTATCTCTTCTGATAACTATGCTGGTGGAGTTTTAGCAGCAGAAACCCTGGTCAAAAGTGGTGCTAAAAAGATCATTATGATCACAGGAAATGACAACTCCAACTCCCCAACAGGTTTGCGTCACGCAGGCTTTGCATCGGTTTTACCTGAGTCCATGATTATTAATGTTTCCAGTGATTTCTCGCCCATTCGCAAGGAAATGGAAATCAAACAAATTTTAACCCAGCAAAAACCAGATGCTATCTTTGCCTCCGATGATTTGACAGCGATCCTGATCATGAAAATCGCTAAAGAGCTGGAAATTCCAGTTCCTCAACAACTTAAAGTGGTTGGTTATGATGGCACCCAGTTCGTCCAAACCTATATTCCAGAGCTTACAACCATCCAACAACCGATCAAAGAGATCGCAGTCTTGACAGTAGACCTCTTGCTTCAAAAAATCGACGGCCAAACCGTTGCAACGACAGGCTATTTCTTACCGGTTAAACTTCATTCCGGCAACAGCGTCTAATCCCTTGCTATATAGTTCCTTCTCTCAATTTTCAAAGGCTGGACACGCGTTTGCCCAGTCTTTTATTTTTTATCGTAAATTTTTAAATTAAGATTGATACAATTTTTAGGAAAATGAGGCTGGGACAAAAGTCCTAGCCTCTTAATTGTTTTTGGAGTGTCGAGCAAGACGCAGTGGTTGAGTGAGCTCTACTAGGCTGATTTCATCAGCTTTTACAGCTTTACTCAACTGTGCGGAGGTGACGATGAAATCGAATTCTAACGAATGACCGATTCCTGTCCCACACTCTATTTTGTGTAATGGATCAGTGTTAACCTGCACTTTCTTTTGGAATATAAGTCATCCTTTTATTTCATAATCTATGTTTAGATTGAAAATGACAGACAAATTTTTTGAAAATCGTTTGCAAATAAGTTAAGATAGGTGGGTAAGAAAAGAGTAACCGCTTACTTATGAAGGAGGACATTTTATGTCATATAAAACAAGCAATGCAGAAGGACCTGTAGATTTTATTAACACTTATGATTTGGAGCCTATGGCTCAACAAGTCATTCCAAAAGTTGCTTTTGGCTATATCGCTAGCGGAGCAGAAGATACCTTTACATTGCGTGAAAACATCCGAGCTTTTAACCATAAGCTGATTGTCCCTCATACGCTTTGTGATGTGGAAAATCCAAGTACTGAGATTGAATTTGCTGGTGAAAAGCTATCTTCACCCATCATTATGGCTCCAGTTGCAGCTCATAAATTAGCCAATGAACAAGGGGAAGTGGCTACTGCGCGCGGGGTACATGAGTTTGGTTCCCTCTATACTACAAGCTCCTACTCTACAGTTGATCTTCCAGAAATTACGCAAGCCCTTCAAGGGACTCCTCATTGGTTCCAGTTCTACTTTAGTAAAGATGATGGAATTAACCGCCACATTATGGATCGCGTGAAGGCAGAAGGCTATAAAGCGATCGTCTTAACGGCAGATGCGACTGTTGGGGGGAATCGTGAGGTTGATAAACGAAACGGCTTTGTATTCCCAGTTGGTATGCCAATTGTAGAAGAATACCTACCTGAAGGTGCTGGTAAGTCAATGGACTTTGTCTACAAATCAGCTAAACAACGCCTCTCTCCACGTGATGTAGAATTTATCGCTGAATACTCTGGACTCCCAGTTTATGTGAAGGGGCCACAATGCCGTGAAGATGTTGAACGTTCACTAGCTGCAGGAGCCTCAGGTATCTGGGTGACCAATCATGGTGGTCGTCAAATTGATGGTGGTCCAGCCGCCTTTGACTCACTTCAAGAAGTAGCAGAAGCAGTTGATAAACGTGTACCGATTGTCTTTGACTCTGGTATTCGTCGTGGGCAACATGTCTTTAAAGCTTTGGCTTCAGGAGCTGACTTGGTAGCTATTGGTCGCCCCGTTATTTATGGCTTAGCTCTGGGTGGTAGCGTAGGTGTACGCCAAGTCTTTGAACACTTGAATGCAGAATTGAAGACCGTGATGCAACTATCTGGAACTCAGACGATTGAAGATGTGAAACACTTCAAACTTCGTCACAATCCATACAATCCAACTTTCCCAGTAGATCCTCGTGATCTGAAATTGTATTAATAAGAAAAGAGGGAGTGGGACAGAACGAATGTTGACTAAAAATCGTTCCTTGTCCCACTCTCTATTTGTTTTAGAGAGTACAAACAGGATGTACACGACTCTACTAAAAAGAGGCGTTTTTCAACTGTGGGGATTAACTACTCAAGTGTAAAAACATTAAAAACTAGTCCCAAAATAGATATTTCCTTCAATCAAAAAAGAGCCCGAGGGCTCTTTTATACTATGCTTCTGTCACAAATTGACTGAGAACACCATTGACAAACCGTGATGAAGTCTCATCTGAAAAGGCCTTAGCCAATTCGACTGCCTCATTCACAGCGACAATCTGTGGAGTGTCAAACTCTGTCATTTCATAAATGCCAAGGCGCAGAATATTTTTCTCCACCAAGGTCAAGCGTTCCACTGTCCAACCAATCTTCAAATGTTGACCGATTTGTTGGTCTAGTTGATCTTTTGACTGATAGACACCCGTCACGAGATTCATGAGAAAGACAGGAAGATCGACTTCTTTATCTTCTGCTAGGTCCTTGTCATGTAGATAAGCAAAGCGACAAGCTTCGACAATGTCTCCATCGTATTCCAAAGCCATCAAGGCTTGGAAGGCGCGCTCACGCAAATCTCGACGTGATTCTAATAAAATTTCATCAGTCATTGAGGAAGTCCTCGTTAAACAAGTCTTTCAAGTCTGGTTTTGGAGATTTTTCCGTCGCGATACCGACAACGTGAATGTTAACAGCATCCAAGGTTACATCTGCCATATCATAAACCGCAGACTTGACCGCTTTTTGAATCGCTACTGCTACAGATGGCACAGCAACTCCATACTCCAAATAGAGATAGATGTCTACTGAAACTTGACCATCTTCTTCCGTATGAAGGTAGACGCCACGTCCAAGTGAGCGTTTTGATAAGCTATCTGAAACACTCTTATTTTCAAGCGAATAGACACCCTCTACTTTTGCTGTCGCAATCGCAATAATTTTTTCTAATACACGTGGTGCAATAACGATGTCACCAAATTGTTCAGTTGCCATAGAAGTTCCTTTCTATTTGACACCCTGAGATGTCTCTTATGCACGAGAAACGTAAGTTCCTTCAGTAGTGTTAATGACCAATTTTTGTCCAGCTTCGATGAAGTCAGGAACGTTTACGACCAAACCAGTTTCCATTGTAGCAGGTTTACCAGAACCAGTCACTGTAGCACCTTTGATAGATGGTTGAGTTTCTGTAACAGTCAATTCAACAGTTGTAGGAACTGTTACCCCAATCACTTCACTTCCGTAGAATTGAATTTTCACTTCTGAATTTTCAAGAATGTAAAGCAATTCATTTTCAACATTGACTACAGGGATTTCGTATTGGTCATAAGTTTCTGTGTTCATGAAGTAGGCTGTATCGTCCATTTGGTACAAGTATTGGGCTGGGACAGTCTCAAGAATCGCTTGTTCAAATTTTTCTTCTGGACGGTAGCTTGTGTCAAATGTAGAACCAGTACGGACATCACGTAATTTCATCCGCATGATGGTATTTCCTTTACCTGGTTTGTGGTGACTTGCTTCCAAAACGCGAATCAATTTTCCATCTGCTGTGACAAACGTCATACCAGCTCTTAATTTACTTGCTTCGATCATGTTTTATTACCTCTTTTTTAAAAATAGATTACTCTTTATTGTAACACACTATTTGATTTTTCTCAAACAGCAATCTTTTCTTTTTAGGAAGGAAAGAGTGCAGAGACTAGCGATTGGAACCTCTACATCTCTGAGCCTAGTTCCCTTCTATTCGTCAACAGGAACAATATTACCATCCGCATCTTTGGTGACATGAACATATTTCCCATCTACTTCAATGTAGAAGGTATGAGGCTTGTCTGAAGCTGGAGAGGCTTGTCTTTGAAGGTCATTGCCAAGGGCTTGTCCTAAGTTCATCCCCATGATCATGTTCATGCCATTGCCACCTTCATTTTTGGCAGCTGCTACCAGGGCTTCATTACGGGCACGACGCTCTTCAATTTCGATGGTATTGTACTTCATGGCTGCCAATTCACTATCTAGTTTATTGACCTTGGCCATACTATCAGCATCGTAGCTCAAATCTTCGATCAGGACATTGGTTAATTCAATACCATATAATTCTGCCCAATTTTTGTTCACTTCGCGTTTTGCGACTTCATTGAAGACGTCTTGATCTGCATTGATATTGTAGATATCTGCCTTATTTTCAGCTGTATATTTTGAAATAGCAACGGCAATTTTTGGCGCTAAGTTTTGGCGCAAGGTTCCCTGAGCCACATCTTCCAAGGTAAACGGTTTATCAGCAGTAATTTGGCGACTAATTGCACTGACGTAGAAAAGAACCGGATCTGCTATTTTCACATCATAGAGACCATAAAAGCGAATGCTCAGAAGCTGTTGGTAACGGTCGCTAAAGTACTCGACTGGGTTTTGAGTTCCAAATTTATTTCCTGTAAAAGGTTGCATCCGCACAAAAATAATTTCTTGTTGGGTGACCACTTGGCCACCAAATGAGAAGCGATTCTTGAACTGGTCCCAAGTTCCTTTAACGCCACCCTTTTCAAACAACCAGGCATTTTCACCAGCTTGCCATTCGTGACTCCCTGCTTCTAGGAGGTCTCCCAAAAAGGTCCCATTATTGACTAAAAGAGCGACATAGCCTTGAGGAACAATGACAACAGAGCCATCTGTCAACAGACCAGTATTTTGGTTGCTCTGACGAGAACGCCCATCTGGATCTTTGGTCAACAGCTGTCCCTTAATGGCCAAAGCTGTTGCCGGAACAGTTTCCGGTAAGGTAATGGCTTCCTTAAATTTACTATCTTGAAAACTTGAAATGCCCGCTGAAAGGGCTGCTTTAATAAATCCCATACATTCTCCTATCTGTAGAATTCAATTTCATCCACAACTTCGTAGACATCCAAGACCCAATCTTTTGGATTGTGCTTCAAGGACGCTTGGCAATATTCACACTTGTCGATTGAATCAATTGTCAATGGCGCACCACAGTTTGGACAGTGATCACTAACGACTTCAGAATTCTTAATGATCTCTGTCTGAGCTCCATGTTCACGGAGAAAGACCATGCGGTAAACGGTAAAGAGATCTTTGGTTGGATCCCCTTCGATCACACGACCCGTTTCATCATTTCGGATGTAATCTCTCATCGTCGAAGACAGAATGACTTCAATGCGGTCATTGCCTTCTGGATTTTCGATAAAGTCTTTGATCTTCGAATCTTCCACACACACGCGCTCTAGAACATTGGTTGTTTTGGCACGAATATGCTCTTGCAACTGCGTCAAGTGTTGCTCATAAAGACTCGTACTTTCTAAGTTCCGTACGGAATTCCAATCCTTTTCTGTCCAAGCAGACTGCAATTGAAGATAAACCAGCTTGACTTGCGACAAAAAGCGGTCTTCATCAAACATTGGATCCAGTTTTCGGATGCGGCGAATCGCTTCATAGTTGTTCTCAATTGGTCGACCCGCCCGTTCTTCGGTTGTCCGTTTTGGACCACTATTTGAATAGGACGAATCATCACTCTCATTAGCCTCTTTTGCAATGTTATAGACAAATCCAATCAATCCAATGATGGCGACAACTGCTACCGCCCCACCAGAGTCTGATCCAGAACTAGAACTGTAGCTACTGGATCCACCAGACCAGCTACTGCCACCGGACCAGCTACTTCCCCCTCCAGACCAGCTGCTACCACCACCACCGCCAGAATGAATCGTACTACTACCACCACTATGCGTATTGCCGACACCAGCATGAGCAGAAGGAGCAAATGCAAATAGAAGGGTTACAAGAAGAATTCCCAATACTAAAATTCGTTTTTTCATAGGCCTCATTTCTTATCTTTGTTCGTTACACAAGGGTTAAGAAAATACTGTCTATTTTATAGGACAATCAATTCTTTAGGAGCAAGGGTCAAGACTTCACAGCCTGTTTCTGTGATCAAGAGGTCATCTTCGATGCGCACACCAGAGAGACCTTCAATGTAAATCCCTGGTTCATCTGTCAAGACCATCCCTGCTTGAATGGCTTCTTTAGACATTTGACTGAAGTAGGGTTCTTCATGGATATCCAGTCCAATCCCATGACCGATTCCATGGGTGAAGTATTGGCCATAGCCGGCTGCTTCGATCACATCACGTGGGATTTTATCAAAATCACGGAAGCCAAGTCCATCTTTAGCCGCAGCAATCAAGGCCTGATTGGCTTTCAAAACTGTTTCGTAAATTTCTCTTTCCTTGTCGCTGACATGTCCAGCATAGATCGTCCGTGTCATATCGCTGACATAGTGGTCATACAAGCAACCGAAATCAAGAGTCAAGGCATCCCCATCTGAGATGACGCGATCACTTGGAGTCGCGTGTGGCATAGCAGAACGTTCACCAGCTGCGGAGATGATATCAAAAGATACACCTGATGCTCCCAACTCCCGCATTCTAAAATCGAGGAAAGTTGCTGCTTGCAATTCTGTAGTTTGTCCCACCTTGATATAGTCCAAAATATCACGGAAGGCTTGGTCAGAGATACTACAAGCTTTTTTAATGGCCGCAATCTCTGTTTCATCCTTGATCAAGCGCAATTCCATCACAAAGTTCGCTAGGGATTGAAGGTTGATGCCACTGAAAACAGAAGCCATACGGGCATGGTAGGCCACCGTCACTTCGTCCTCAAAACCAAGTTCTTTGATTCCTAGATCTTTCACGATCTCTGCAGCTGCAGTCAGCTCATCACGGGTTTCTACGATCTCCACGAAGGGGAAACAAGTCGCATGGGCATGAATGGTGTAGCGCGAATCCGTAAAGAGGATCACGCGTTCTTCTGTCACCAAAGCCGTCCCGTTTGAACCCCAGAAATGGGTCAAATAATAGACATTTTTCAAATTGTTAATCAGTACCGCTTTAAGGTTTTTGGTCTTCATTTTGTTTCGTAAATTGTCGATCCGTTGATTCATTGTAATTTTCCTTTCAAATATTGTCCTGTGTAGCTAGCAGGATTTGCTGCGACCTCTTCTGGCGTTCCGGTCGCAATAATGGTTCCGCCACCGATACCACCTTCTGGTCCTAAATCGATGATATGGTCTGCTGTCTTAATGACATCCAAATTGTGCTCGATTACAAGGACGGTATTGCCATCATCCACAAACCGCTCTAAGACTTGAATCAAGCGAGAAATGTCTTCGCTATGAAGTCCTGTCGTTGGTTCATCCAAGATGTAGAAGGATTTACCTGTAGAGCGTTTGTGCAATTCAGAAGCCAACTTCATCCGCTGTGCTTCCCCACCTGAAAGGGTGGTCGCTGGTTGACCCAACGTTACATAGCCCAAGCCCACATCTTGGATGGTCTTGAGTTTGCGTTCAATTTTCGGAATGTGCTTGAAGAATTCGACTGCCTTATTGACCGTCATATCCAGCACTTCTGCGATATTTTTTTCCTTGTAGTGGACTTCGAGGGTCTCACTATTGTAGCGACGTCCATGGCAGACCTCACAAGGTACAAATACATCGGGCAAGAAGTGCATCTCAATCTTGATAATACCGTCACCAGAGCAGGCTTCACAACGGCCACCCTTGACATTGAAAGAGAAACGCCCCTTCTTGTAACCACGAATCTTGGCCTCATTGGTTTGAGCAAAAAGGTCACGAATGTCATCGAAGACGCCTGTATAAGTGGCTGGATTAGAACGAGGTGTACGGCCAATTGGGCTTTGATCAATGTCGATCAATCGATCGATATGCTCAATCCCCTGAATGGTCTTGTATTTCCCTGGTTTTTCCGAATTGCGGTTGAGCTTTTGAGCGATGGCTTTTTTCAAGATGCCATTGATCAAGGTCGATTTCCCAGAACCTGAAACACCAGTGACTGCGATGAATTTGCCCAGAGGAAAACGTGCTGTAATATCTTGTAAGTTGTTCTCACTGGCCCCTGTAATTTCAATAGAACGACCATTCCCTGAACGGCGCTCTGTTGGAACCGGAATCTTGCGCTTGCCGGACAAATATTGGCCGGTAATGGATTTGCTGTTGCGCGCCACCTGCTTTGGAGTTCCTGCAGCAACGATCTCTCCACCAAAGACACCGGCACCTGGGCCGACGTCGATCAGGTAGTCTGCTTCTCTCATGGTATCTTCGTCGTGTTCGACGACGATCAAGGTATTGCCTAAATCACGCATCTTTTTAAGACTGGCAATCAGGCGGTCATTGTCCCTTTGATGGAGGCCGATTGATGGCTCATCCAAGATATAAAGGACACCAGAGAGATTGGAACCGATCTGGGTTGCCAAGCGAATCCGCTGGCTTTCTCCACCTGACAGTGTTCCTGCTGATCGAGACAAGGTCAAGTAATTAAGACCTACATTGTTTAAGAAGGTCAAACGATCTTTGATCTCTTTTAGGATCGGTCTTGCAATCGTGGCTTCATTGTCCGTTAAAACCAGCTGGTCCACGGCTTTTAAGTGGTCCGCAATCGATAGATCCGACACCTCCCCGATATGCATCCCCTTTTCTCCTCCGACACGAACAGAGAGAGCCTGGTCATTGAGACGGTAGCCATGGCAGGTCGCACAGGTCAATTCGTTCATATAAGAGCGCATTTGGTTGCGGGTGAAATCACTATTGGTCTCACGGAAACGACGGTGAATGTTGTTTACGACCCCCTCAAAAGGAATCTCAATATCCCGAACTCCACCAAACTCATTTTCATAGTGGAAGTGGAATTCTTTCCCGTTTGAACCATAGAGAACCAAGTCCTTTTCTTCTTGAGTCAGATCTGAAAAAGGCGTATCCATATCAATGCCAAAATGAATCATGGCCTGCTCCAACATCTGAGGATAGTAGTTGGAAGAGATCGGATTCCAAGGGGCAAGAGCTCCTTCACGAAGGGTTAAGCGATCATCTGGTACCACCAAGTCCAAGTCCACCTCCAGCTTAATGCCTAACCCATCACAGTCTGGGCAGGAGCCGAAAGGCGCATTGAAAGAAAAGAGGCGGGGTTCTAATTCAGGGACGGTAAAGCCACAGACAGGACAAGCATAATGCTCCGAAAAGAGCAGTTCCTTGCCATCCATGGTATCAATGACCACATAGCCATCCGCAATCCGAAGAGCTGCCTCAATCGAATCAAAGAGGCGCGAGCGGATGCCCTCTTTGAGTACGATCCGGTCCACCACCACTTCAATCGTGTGCTGTTTGCTTTTAGACAGTTCTGGAACCTCTGTTACATCATAGATCTCACCGTCTATGCGGACCCGAACATAGCCGTCTTTTTGGACTTTTTCAATGATATTCTTGTGCTGGCCTTTTTTCTTGCGGATAATGGGAGCTAGAATTTGCAGGCGCTGGCGCTCTGGTAATTCCAAAACTTGATCGACAATTTGCTCAACTGAAGAAGCGGTAATCGCTCCATGCCCGTTGATACAATATGGCGTACCGACACGCGCATAGAGCAGACGCAGGTAGTCATTGATCTCAGTTGCTGTCCCCACAGTGGAACGCGGATTCTTACTGGTCGTTTTTTGGTCAATGGAAATGGCTGGACTCAATCCGTCAATCGAATCCACATCTGGTTTTTCCATATTTCCCAAAAACTGACGGGCATAGGCTGATAAGCTCTCCACGTAGCGACGCTGGCCTTCTGCATAGAGGGTATCAAAGGCCAGACTGGACTTTCCAGATCCAGACAAACCGGTCACCACGACTAATTTGTCCCGTGGAATTTCCACATCTATATTTTTTAAATTATGGGCACGGGCCCCATGAATGACAATTTTATCTTGCATATTCTTACTCTAATCACCTTTTTGTTAACCTCCATTATAACAAATTTTTTAGTATTCTTTTATCCAAAACCGTCCTTTTTCTGATATAATGTTAAGGTGTAACAAAAACAAGGGAGGGTACCATGAAACAGGTCTTTTTATCGACAACGACTGAATTTAAAGAAGTAGAGACACTAGAACCTGGTACCTGGATCAACCTTGTTAACCCTTCTCAAAGCGAATCAATGGAAATCGCTTCTGCCTTTAATATTGATATTGCAGACTTACGAGCACCGCTCGATGCGGAAGAAATGTCCCGTATGACCATCGAGGACGACTATACCTTGATCATCGTTGACGTCCCCATCAAGGAAGAGCGCAACAACCAGACCTACTACGTGACCATTCCACTTGGGATTATCCTGACAGAAGAGGCTATTATCACGACTTGCTTGGAAAAATTGCCACTTCTAGATATCTTTATCCACCGACGTTTGCGTAATTTCTATACCTTTATGCGGTCGCGCTTTATCTTTCAGATCCTCTATCGTAACGCTGAACTTTACTTGTCTGCGCTTCGTACCCTGGATCGAAAGAGTGAACAGATTGAAAGCCAATTGCACAAATCAACGCGTAATGAAGAGCTGATTGAGTTGATGGAGTTAGAAAAAACCATCGTCTACTTTAAGGCCTCACTGAAAACCAATGAGCGTGTGATCAAGAAATTGACCAGCGCTACCAGTAATATCAAGAAGTACCTTGAGGACGAGGATCTATTGGAAGACACCTTGATCGAGACCCAACAGGCCATTGAGATGGCAGATATTTATGGAAATATCCTCCACTCCATGACCGATACCTTCGCATCAATCATCTCCAACAACCAGAATAACATCATGAAGACCTTGGCCATGGTGACCATCGTCATGTCCATCCCAACCATGATTTTCTCAGCCTACGGGATGAACTTCAAGGACAATGAATTACCGCTCAATGGAGAACCAAATGCCTTCTGGCTCATCATCTTTATTGCCTTCGCCATGACCGGCTCCCTCGTCGTCTACTTGATCCATAAAAAATGGTTCTAACCAAACTTGTCTATCAAAGGAGTAACTATGTCTCACACAGACCTTCACCAACTTAGTAAGAAAAATCAAGAATTTATCCGTATTGCTAAACACCAATTGCTTGAAAATGGGAAAACGGAAGAAGAAGCAGAAAGCCTCATCCAGGAAATCCTTCCAGCCATCCAAGAAAATCAAGGAAAAGGGATTCCGGCACGGACTCTTTTTGGAGCTCCAACCGTATGGGCTAATTCCTTCAGCGAGAAAGAACGCTATGAAAAAGAGCATCCTGCTTTGAACGATGCTCCTTCCTTGATGATTTTGGATTCCTTCCTCTTTATCTTTGGTGTCTTTGCTGCAATCAGCGCCTTTATGAACTTGGTCGCACCGCGTCGTACTGGCTATGGGTTGATCACCTTGATCCTTGGAAGTTTGACAGGGGCTCTGCTCTTATATCTCATGTACTACTTCTTCTATCAGTATATGGATGGCACAAAAGATCGCAGTGAGCGTCCCTCTCTTTGGAAATCCATGCCGATTCTTGTCGGAGTCATGTTCCTTTGGGTCATCGTCTTGTCCTTTACCTCCTTACTTCCACAAGTCCTCAACCCAACTATTCCAGATGTTTTTGCCATCGTTTTAGGAGCTCTAGCGCTTGTCCTTCGCTTCTACCTCAAGAAACGCTTTAATATTAAAAGTTCGAGCACAGCACCTGCAACTCGTCGCTAAAAAGAAACGGATGAAGTTTAAACTGAACCCCAAAAGTTAGACAGAAAAAATCTAATTTTTGGGGTGTTTTTATTATGAAATCGACTTATGAGAATAATGTTTAGCTCTATGAACCTATAAAACCAGTATATGCAAAACAACTCTCAAAAAATTTTGGATAAACATTTCTAATCGAAGCCACATAGTTAAATTGACGGATCGTTATGGAATAAAGATTGTCAAAAAAAGAAAAGAAACTTCACTATTCTCCTGATTATGGAGGATAAAAAACTCACTGCTGTTATCCAGCAGTGAGCCATTCATCCTATCTAACCATAAGAAATTCTAAAAATCTAGAGAATAATAATGCTGACCTCCCCACAGGTTAACAGCTCCCCACGGAGAGTTTACTCCTACACCAATTAAGACAGATCCGTTGGCTCCTCGATCATAAGGAACATACAACTTTCATGGCAAACGATTACTTATGGCCTTTGGTCACTATGGCCAATCAATTTATCTATTCTTACGAATAGCATCAACAATAGGCTGCTTCCCTGTCATATAGATAGGAATGAGCCCACTAGTCATTAATACAGCAAACGTAAGTAAAATTAATGAAACTATAGAAGTTAGATAGAAATGAATGATATCAACTACTTCTAATTGAAGCATTTGAATAGCTAATATAGTTAGTATAAAAATCAGAATACTTGATAAAGTTATTATTTTCTTTCCATAATTTAATAACTCGAGAATAAATAATCTAAAAACATGTTTTGTATTGTATCCCATAGCTTTCAATACACCAACTTCGTATTTTCTCGTTCGATTTATTAAAAAGAAGACAAAAGATAAGATTGCAACTACAAGTAAAAGCATGACAAACGAAATAATTAGCAAAAAGTTTTTTATGTATTTTAAACCTTTATTAAATTCTTTATAATTCTCGAAAGACGAAACAATTGAAAATTTATCCGAAATTTTTTTAATACGATTGATTTCTTGAGGGACATCTTTGCTATCCTTTACAGTAACATGTACTGCACTTGGTGTCCATTCTTTTACAGAAAGATCATCAAGTGTTCCTCTCTGTTCGCTTTCTACACCTATATATTTGCTCTGTATTTTCAGCATCTCATCACTCGCCATGAATAAGGTGTTATCATTTACAGAATAGTTAAACGGATACTCCTCTTTTACGATGCCAAGTATTTTAAACGTTTGTTCCTCTTTCACATATAGGTCTCCATCAGATTTAGAATAGTTTCCTTCTTTATCTATGTGAGATTCATAAATATTAATGGGGACATAATATGTAAGTGTTATCTCCGACCCAGCTACAATGTCTTCTAGCTTTTGTTCTTTGATAAATGATTCCGAAACAAATATCCCCCTATTCGTAGTCCTATCAAAGTATTTAATTTGTCTCTGAGTCGTATTCGTATTGAATAGTGGTTGCACACTGTAATTCTTGGATAAATGAAAATTCTTTCCATTAATAGATAGATTCGGTGAAAAATCTCGACTAATTTTTAAATAGTTTTCAGCATTTTCAAAAGTCATTCCCATACTAGGAAATTCAATATATGGTTCTATTTTGTATACACTCCTACTATCAGAAATTTGATGTATTTCCTTATTTGATAGCGATTGGAAATCATCAATCACCTTGCTCGTTCTAAGTCCTATTGAATCATTAATAACCAAGAAACCATTTTCTAATGAATCACTAATTAATCTTTGATACTTAGAAGAAAATAATGATTGAATATTCATAGAACCAACTGCAAGCGAAACTGTGAAAGAAATTAGTATTAATAAAAGTACAGGTAAAGGAGGTACCTTCCTTTTCTTTTGGATCTTTAATCTAATATGTTTCTTTAATTTACTAGCATGCCACTCTTCTTGAAAATTACACTCTATATCTTCTTTCACTCCAATTAATTTTTTGTCTTCAAAATGCAGCTTTATATCTCCTTTGTTAATAACATATTCATCGTGTGAAACTACAATAACGATTTTATTATATTTATTTGCTAGTTTTAACAGTAAAGATGAGACAATTTCTCTATTTTCAGAATCCAAAGAATTTGTAGGTTCATCTGCTAAAATAATATTCTTATCTGTTACCATCCCTCTAGCAATGGCAACACGTTGTTCTTCTCCCCCAGATAAATCCTCAGGATATACATCCTTCAATTCTAAAATTCCTAACTCACTTAGAATATTATCTATTTTATTTTCTATTTCCTTAGTTGATAATTTGAAAAAGTTTAGCGAAATTTTCAAATTATCATACACAGTTAGGTCTTTAATTAGATTATGATTTTGAAATATAAAAGCAATATTTTGCGCAATAAAGGATGAAACAATCTTCTTGTCACTCGTATCAATTTTGGAGCCGTCGTAAATATAAGTTACATTAGGGTCATACTCTGAAATCAGCCCAATTTTATTCAGCAACGAAGTTTTTCCAACTCCTGATTTTCCATAAATTGTATATATTTTCCCCTTTTCGAACTTTAGAGATGTTGGTAGCAACAGTGTTTTCTTGCCATACTTAATGGACAAGTTATGAATTTCAAACATAAATAGCCACCTCCTTTTGAGAACGCTTACCCTCAAGGATATTATAGCTCTTTTTTCAAGCTATATCAATTTAAATGAGTAAAATACTTTTATATTAAATAAAATTAAACCTCTAGTTGATATCTCTGTCTAGAAAATTGACTTTCAACATCAACTATAGTTAAAAGACAAACAAAAAACCTACCCAAAGGCAGGTCTGACAAATTAATCTTATTCTATAATTTCTGTGGTTGGTAAAAGCACTGCAATAATTATGGAGCATTATTTTACTGCATATCATTGTTCAACCTTTTTGAAAAATAGAGGACTAAGTCATCATTGTTTTCACAAGAACTGTAAGGGTCCAAGGGCTGATCCCTAAACCAAATTCCAGATCCATCTGGGATATAGCCTCGTTTAACATACAGTCTTTGAGCTGGGCCATAACCCGAGTGTAAACCAACCCCTAAAGTCACAATCTCTGATAGTAGCCAGACTCTTTTTTCTGCCTCCTCTAAGAGTTGATTCCCAATCCCTCGATTTCTAAATGGTTCAAAAACATTAAAATCAGATAGTTCAGGATAGACTCCCACGAAAGGGCCGTGCTTGGCAGCAGGCAATATAGTGATATAGCCTGCCACAAATCCATCCGACTCAGCTACTAATACGTCCCTCTCTCTATTCTCCTGCTCCTGAAAATAGCTAGTCAAGATATCCTCTCTACCCGGCCACCCTTGGTGAATAAAGGCTTGAGAGATGTGCTCAATATCTGCCTTTATCATCCTCCTGATGATTACACCTTCCTTCATAATTCCCTCCTTGATACATTTCTTCCCACATTATAACACGATTAGAGCTAGGGAAAGGTCAAAGAGGTCCACTGGACCTCAACTCGCTCTTACATTTCCAGGCTCGTAAAAAAAGACCCGTTAGGGTCTTAATTCGCTCTCTTATTTTCAAGCTCATGAAAAAGAGGTCCCCCGGACCTCAACTCGCTCTTATATTTCCAGGCTCGTGAAAAAAAGACCCACCAGGGTCTTACTCGCTCTCTGGTTTTCAAGCTCGTGAAAAAAAGACCCACCAGGGTCTGAAAAAGAGGTCCACTGTACTGACCCCAAAAAGTTAGACAATTAATTTATCCAAAGGATTTAGTTCTGTACTGCACAGGACTGAGTCCTTTTAGTTTTACTTTAATTCGTTTGTTGTTGTAATAATCAATATAGTCTACAATAGCTTGTTCCAATTGCTCAAGTGAGTGAAACGTCTT
>NZ_CABFMD010000009.1 GCF_901875555.1 Streptococcus parasanguinis | reverse complement strand
GCTCTCTCGCGACAACTATATTAGTATATCATGTCCTACACTAACTGTCAACACTTTTTTAAAAAATATTTTGTTTTTTTGAAAGTTCGTTTAAACACTGTTAATTTTCAGTTTTTAAATGGAATTTTTAAAATCTTTTAGATAGTTTTCTAATTTCTTTTTCATTTTTGTTTTTCCTAGACATCTTCTATTTGCTAGTAATGCCTCATATTGTTCTTTTTCTTTTACTGTTAGTTTTTCTTTAAAACGGTTTAAAGAATCTCTTAAAACAACCAGCTCATCTAAATATATTTTTCTTGATGAAATTCTGTGGCTAATTTCTCCGATTTCAATATATGGAAGTCTGTTAATTTTTCTTTTGTCACTTTCCTGTTGTCTGATTTTGTCTTTAATATGATTTCTAAATTTTGTTTTGAAATATGTATAAAGTAGTTCTTCATTTGTTTCAATTTCAGGATTTTTTTGATAAAGTTCAAACAGAGTTAGCTGACCCTCCTGTTCCCAATCGTCTTTTTCCCATAATTGAATATAGTATTCTTTTTCACATTTTCTTACGATAAACTTCACTTTTTGATACATTTTATTAAATTCCATAAGCTCTCCTTTACTTTTATCTGTATTTTATAAAAATAAAGAAGTCCATTGGACTTTTTTTCTATTCTGCACGTTTTTTTAACTATTTGGTTATTATTTTTAACTATTTTGTCCAAATACACAAAAAAACTGCCACTTGGTGACAGTTTATCGATAGTCCGTACGGGATTCGAACCCGTGTTACCGCCGTGAAAAGGCGGTGTCTTAACCCCTTGACCAACGGACCATTTTTACAACATATTCTATTATACAGAATATTTCTACTCTGTCAACACTTTTTTAATAAAAAAAGAAGGAAATATTCCCTTCTTTTAAATTAGTTGTTTTCTTCTAATTTTGACTTAATCTCATCATATGATAGAGGTTTTGCTTCTTCTTCTAATTCATGCTCTGAATTCTCGGGCATTTTTCCTGTTTCATACAATGATTTAATTTGAACACTATCCAATGTTTCATATTTTAATAGAGCTTCAGCAATTAGTTTATGCGTTTCTCTATTTCCTTGGATAATTTCCGCTGCTTTATTACGCGCTTCATTCAAGAGACCACGGACTTCTTCATCAATTTCGTAGGCAGTCCGTTCTGAAATCATTTTTTGTGGGCTTTGAGCACCAAACATGGCATGATTTCCTTCATATTGAACAGGTCCAAGTTTTTCACTCATTCCATATTCTGTGACCATTGCACGCGCCATTTGAGTAGCTTGTTCAAAGTCATTTGAAGCACCTGTTGTTTGTGAATTGAAAATAATTTCTTCTGCAACACGTCCTCCCATGAGCCCTGCTAATTGTTCTTTCATATCTTCTTTAGAAAGTAACATTTGATCTTCTTTAGGAAGGGCAATCATGTAACCGCCTGCGCGACCACGTGGAACAATGGTAACTTTATGAACCACACGAGCATTTGATAAGACAAGACCAACGATCGTATGACCAGCTTCATGATAAGCAACCATTTCACGTTCTTTTTGTGAAATCGTCCGATCTTTCTTAGATGGTCCTGCAATCACACGATCTTCTGCTTCATCGATATCGGCAGCATCAATCACTTTTTTATTGCGACGAGCTGCAACCAAGGCTGCTTCGTTCAAAACATTTTCAAGATCAGCACCAACAAATCCTGGTGTTTGTTGAGCAACCAATTTTAAGTCCACATCTTGAGCGAGTGGTTTATTCTTAGCGTGAACTCGAAGAATCGCTTCACGACCTTTCACATCTGGACGTCCCACCAATACTTTACGGTCAAAACGGCCAGGACGAAGAAGGGCTGGATCTAGGACATCAGAACGGTTAGTCGCTGCGATCACGATGATTCCTTCATTACCTTCAAAACCATCCATCTCAATCAAGAGTTGGTTGAGGGTTTGTTCACGTTCATCATTTCCGCCACCAAGACCGATACCACGTTGGCGCCCAACAGCATCAATTTCATCGATGAAGATGATGGCTGGGGCTGCTTTTTTAGCATCTTCAAAAAGTGAACGAACACGACTAGCTCCGACTCCGACAAACATTTCAACAAAGTCAGAACCAGAGATACTAAAGAATGGTACTCCAGCTTCTCCAGCTACTGCTTTTGCTAGAAGGGTTTTACCAGTTCCCGGAGGGCCTTCAAGAAGCACACCTGCTGGAATCCTTGCTCCCAACTTAGTAAAGCGTTTTGGATCTTTCAAAAACTCAACCACTTCAACCAGTTCTTGTTTTTCTTCCTCAGCTCCTGCCACATCTGAAAAACGAACTTTAATATCTTCTTTATTAGCAGCACGGGCTTTATTACGACCAAAGTTCATGGCACCGCGGGCGCCACCACCTCCTCCTTGGTTCATCATGGAGAAGAAGAAGAACATGACGATAACAAATGGAACAATTGAAGTGAGAATTGTTATCCACATGCCACTTGAGCTCTCACGCTTGATGGTGATTTCTGCTTTGTGGTCAGCTGCTAATTTTTGTAATTCATTAACAGTAATATCAGATGGAAGGATGACACTAGTAAAGCGAGATACTTTTTGAACACTCGGGGTAAAGAATTGAATCCCTGTATCTTCTTTTGATTCTTTTGCTTTATTATAGGTCCCTGCAATTTCAATCACACTACCATTTGGTTGGTAACTGATCGTCTTGACATTGTCACTTTTAATTTCCTTAACCAATTCTGTGTAGTTGATTTGCTGACTTTGACCTACTCCATTACCCGCAAAAAAGTACTGGAATCCTGTCACAGCCGCTACAATAATCAACAAATACAGAAAAGGATTTCGAACAAAACCGTTGTTTTTTCTGTTATTCATCTAGTCTCCTCTATTTTGAGTACACTTCTTCTTTCAATACACCAACATATGGTAAGTTACGATAATTTTCATCATAGTCTAAACCATATCCAACAACAAACTCATTAGGAATCGTAAAGCAAGTGTAATCTGCTTCAATCTCAACCAAACGTCCCTCAGGTTTATCCAGCAAGGTAGCAATCTTTACAGATGCTGCATTTCGTTCTTCAAAGAGTTCTTTTAGACTCTTGAGGGTTTTACCTGTATCGATGATATCTTCCACAAATAAAATATCTCTACCTGTAATATCCTGATCAATATCCTTGATAATATTAATGATACCTGAGCTTGCTGTACCACCATGATAACTTGACACCAACATAAAGTCTAATTCAATATGAGTATCAACATGGTTGATCAACTCTGCCATAAATGGAACAGAACCCTTCAAAATACCAACGAAAATAGGATTTTTTCCTTGATACTCTTTTGTTAGGGTTTCACCCAATTTTTTTGCTGCTTCTACAATTTCATCATGTGAAACCAATACTTTTTTTATATCTTTTTCTAACATGTTTTTACCTATCTATTTTTTGAATATAAAGACTATCTTTCATTATACCACTTTTTGAGGGCTTACTCAAATCACTCGTTACCAATCCCACGACTGAAAGAATATTATGATTCTGTTCTAAAATGAGAGCCGTTTGCCGAAGAGAAATTGGAATTTTATGATTGATAAACCACCGCCTTAATTTTTGATGGTGGCCATTAACAAGCAGCTGATCTCCTTCCTTTCTCCTCCTAATTAAGATGGGAGTTTCGCGTGAAACAGAAAGAATTTCTACATTTTTTCCCACTAATGGGTGGCCAAAAGATAATTTATAATTTGCAATCTCAAAGATATTCCCAAATTCTAACAAAAATGGGAGGGGGCGGTCATCCGACTTTTGACTGATTTTTTGTATTTCAAAGAAATCATATTCTTGATGGAGTTCATAATTCGACTTTAAATAATGGACACAATTTCTTTTTTTTCTTAGTAAATCTAGTAATTCTTGAAACTGGACTCTACCAAGTTGTAAATCTGAAAATTGTGCCAGATACTCTTCTAATAAGAAAGACTGGACAGAATGAGAATACGTTCTAAAAGAAGCCAAATCTTGAATGGTTAACTCGCTAGTCAATTCTTTCAGTGCTTGGTGCCAATGAGTCACATCCTCTGCTAAATAGCGAAGACTTGCTTGTATTTGAGGATTTTCTTTTTCAAATTCCGGAAGGTATTGATGGCGTACACGATTGCGAAAATAATCCTGTGAGGAATTACTACTGTCTTCAAAGTGAGGGATTTTCATCAACTCATCTTTGGTAAAACTTAATAAAGGACGGATTAATTCACCCTTACCAAATGGTTGGCGTACAGGAATGCCACTTAAGTGACGTAATTTAGTTCCTCGTATCAAGCGCATGAAAGTTGTTTCAGCTTGATCATTTGCGTGATGACCTGTTACTAAAGCAGTGCAATCCTCTTTCTCCATAATCTGTTTAAAAAAATCATAACGAAAGGTACGAGCTTTTGCTTCTGTAAAATTACCCGAATAGTGAGCAACGTGGATACGTGTCTCTCGCCTATCTGCCAGCTTTCGAAGTTCACTTTCTTCTAAATCTGATTCTGGTCTTTGTCCATGGTTGACATGAGCGAGTACCAGTTGGATTTTCAATCGTTCTTTATTCTTATATAAAAGTTCATATAGATTCATTGAATCCAATCCACCAGATAAGGCAACTAAAACACGGCGATGGGGAGTAAATAGATCTTGTTTTTCACAAAATTCTAAAAATCGCTTTTCCATTATTTCAATACCTCATAGATATCCTTTGAAATATTGGAAATCGTATCATAATTCGAATGATCTGTAAAAATGGCTAGTACATAGGGTGAATTTGTGTAGACAATCGCAACATCATGTCTAAAATCATAGGCATCTCCAATTTTATGAGCAACCTTTACTGGAAGGTCACGCGCAATCCGTTGATCATCGAATTTTGTAGAGGAGAGCGCATCAATAATTGAGCCATTCTGTTGATATACAGCCTCCATGACATTGCCAGCCATTTCAGCGGATGCTTCTCTTTTTTCAACATCCCAATGTTTTTTTGCAATTTTATCCAAAGTTTTTTGGAAATCTTGATCTGATTGATGAGTGACATAATAATTCAAGATATTATGGCCAACATTATCGGATTCTTTTGCAATCTTATCTACTAATTCTTGGACACTATATTCCTTACCATCTGCTGTTTTTGAAATACTACCACTTCCTTCTGGTTCATAACCACCTTTAAAGTCATTGACTTCTGGAATATACTTGTAGGTTGTAGATGGAGAAATGGCTTTTTTATTAAGCTGTTCTTGGACATAGTACAAGTATGGTAATTTCGTTACACTGGCAGAATACATTTCTTTTTGCGGATTGATTCCAGCAGTATTTCCAGTCGCTAATTGTTTTACATAAATTCCATACGAAGGAGAATTGTATTTACTATTTAACAAGTCCTGGACTTTTTCCATTCGATTATCTTTTTCAGTGACGAATGCTTTGTCCACCCAGCCCTGACCTTCAATCTCCACAAACTCATCTCGTAAAGTCTTAGCTGTACGTAAGACTGTCACTTTTGTATAAGGAGAAAGAGGTGTATTTTTTTCTTTTGCACCATTTATTAAGGGGCGGTCGTACACTTTAAAATCAGGTTTTAGCCACATGTCTTGTTTTTTTTCTTGTGTTTCTTGTACAACATCAGAAAAAATGACAGAAGAATCTGCTAATACATACCCTTTCTCTGCTAGTTTAAATACAGCTTTCCCTTCATCATTTACAAAGAGTTGTTCGATTGTAAACGGTGTGTTTGGAAGAATTTCTCCTTTTGTTTTTTTCAACTGAGGATCAGAAAAAACAGAAATTTTGTGATAGACATTCGGGTTTGCTGGAATTGAAGAAAAATAAAGTTCTGATGGATGAGCCATTGTCTGAGAAGACTCAGACTGCTCGACACTCGCTGCTTGAGACCCAATAAATAAAATTGGAACTAACAATAGGAGCAGAAATCGTTTAGACACCTGTATTCCTTTCCTTTTCATCCTTTTGAAGTTTGATCATTTGGTTTTTCTTTTTTAATTCCTCTAATTTTTCATCCGAAAATTCAAGAAATTGTTTAACTGTTTGTAAGATATTTTCCATCGGTTATTGGGGTAGTAAATCTGGGATGGTATAAACATATTCACCATCTTTTGAAAAAGAATACTTGGCGCGTGCATATTTTGTTGCGTAATCATCGTCTTTTAATTTTTTAGCGATGTCTTGTTGGTATTCTTTTTGTTCACTTGTTTCTTTATACTCTTTTTCCAACTGTTTGTATTGTTCTTTTTTATCTTGTAGCGATTGATAGCTCTGGGCTAAATTATAAGTTGGAAGAATAAACAGTAACATGACCAATATCAAGACGAGCCCCATAAAACGATTGCGTTTTTTTCTTTCTTCTTCTAAAAAACGTTTTCGCTGACTTTCGTCTTTGATATATTTATTGTTCATTTGAACGATATTTTTAGGCATCTTCTTCTATCCTTGTTTCACTAATTATTTCGTACATTTTGGATGCATCTTCTTTTTTTGTACTATCCAACATTTCCAAGACTTTAACCGTCAATACTTTATTTCCAAAACGAACTTCAATTTGATCATTCACTTTCAAATCCGTTGAACTTTTGGCTAATACTCCATTGACTTTGATTCTCCCTTTATCTGCAACTTCCTTTGCAACAGGACGACGCTTAATAATGCGAGAAACTTTCAAATATTTATCTAATCTCATACTGTCACCTCTAACATAGTATTGTATCATTTTTTAAGCATAAAATGCGAAAAATGGCCTAAGAACTGCTAATTCTCTTCTTTTTCCTGTTTCATTTCTAATAAGGTTTGACCAAATTGCTTCAGAGCTTCTAAAATTTCAAAATCTTTCTTGTTCCGAATATCAAAGATCACTTCAATCAATCCCTTTTCTTCTGCAATCTGTGCCTTTAACTGTGTCATTGACAGAGCTTTGAAATAATCCTGCGTTAAAAACAGTTGTTTGGCAATAGGTTCAAATTTCACTGTCACTTTTTGTTGTTTTCTCTCAACAAGACGGACAAAGACTTGATCTAAGTAAGCTTTCACTAAACCAATTTCAAGTAGGTATGCGACAACATCTGGGTATTCTCCAAAACGATCAATTAATTCATCTTGTAAATATTCATAATCCGTAATAGAAGTCATGTTACGAATTTGTTTGTAAATTTCAATTTTTTGACGTTGATCTGAAATATATTCATTAGGTAAATAAGCATCTATTTGAAGGTTCAACTCTGCATTACTCTTTTGCCTGCGATGCTCTTGGCCTTGTTTCTTAGCAATAGCTTCTTCTAACAATTGAGAATACATTTCAAAACCCACTGAATCAATAAAGCCAGATTGAGAAGCTCCAAGGATATTTCCTGCTCCACGGATCGATAAATCTCGCATAGCAATTTTAAATCCAGACCCCAACTCAGTAAAACCTTTAATAGCTTCTAAACGTTTTTCAGACACTTCTGTAAGAGATTTGTCTGGACGATACATCAAGTAAGCATAAGCGATTCGGTTACTTCGACCCACACGACCTCTTAGTTGATAAAGAGTTGAAAGTCCCATATGATCGGCATTTTCAATAAAGAGTGTATTGGCGTTTGGAATATCCACACCTGTCTCAATAATAGTTGTTGTTACTAAGACATCGTATTCGCCATCAATGAAATCTAACAAGGTATTTTCCAAGCGAACTTCACTCATCTGACCATGAACAAAGCCAATCGAAGCCTCTGGAATCAACTCTTTTAACTCGGATACTTTTTGCTCAATCGTATCTACCTTGTTGTAAAGATAGTACACTTGACCTCCACGATCCATCTCCCGCAACACAGCATCTCGAATAATGGTTGGATTGGTCTCTAGTACAAAAGTTTGCACAGGATAGCGATTAGTTGGAGGAGTTTCAATGACAGACAAATCTCGAATTCCTAGCATAGACATATGAAGAGTTCGAGGTATAGGGGTAGCTGTCAAGGTAAGCACATCCACCTTTTTTTTCAATTCTTTCAAGGTTTCTTTGTGCTTCACTCCAAAACGTTGCTCTTCATCGATTACAATCAAACCCAAGTCTGAAAAGACGACATCTTTAGACAATAACCGGTGAGTTCCAATAATAATATCCACTCGTCCTTTTTTCAATTTTTCAAGCGTTTCCTTCTGTTCTGCTTTACTCTGGAAACGACTTAAAACAGCAACTTCTACCGCAAAAGCTTCAAAACGCTCCTTAAAATTGGCATAATGTTGTTGGGCAAGAACAGTCGTAGGAACCAGCACTGCTACTTGTTTATGATCATTTACTGCCTTAAAGGCTGCTCGCATAGCAACCTCTGTTTTCCCAAAACCGACGTCTCCAACCAGCAGTCGGTCCATCGGACGATTCGATTCCATATCTTTTTTGATTTCTTCAATGGAGCGCAACTGATCATCCGTTTCAATATATGGAAAATCGTGCTCAAAAGCTTCTTGATTATCATCGTCTGAAGAATAAGCAAATCCTTCTAATTGACTACGCTCTGCATAGAGTTTTATCAAATCATCCGCAATATCCTCCACCTGGGTCTGAACCTTTTGCTTCGTTTTTTGGAAACGACCATCGTTTAATTTGTTAATTTTTGGCGTTTTTCCATCACTTGCAACGTATTTGGACAACATCTGAATCTGATCGACAGGAATCGAGATGCGGTCTCCGTTTTGATATTGAATAGAGACATAATCGCGATGGACTCCAGAAATTTCAATCGTTTCAATCCCCAAATATTGACCAATACCATGAACTTGGTGAACAACATAGTCGCCTTTTTCTAGTTCATTATAATTTTTTAAACGTTCGGCATTGGAAATGGTTTGTCTGCGAATCTTTCGCTTAATTTTCTTTTGGTAGATCTCTGACTCCGTAATGTAGACAATTTTTTCATCCACAAATTGAAAACCGTGAGCCAGTCCTCCAACAATTAATTGACTAGCTTGAGGAATGATTGAATCACCATCAATATAATCTAGTCGAATTTCATACTCTTCTAAATTTTTATGGAGTTGCTGAAGATTGTGATGAGAACTTGCTTGGATAATAACCGTATAGTTTGATTTTCGATACCGTTCAATTTCCTCTTTTAGTAAATCAAATTGTCCAAAAAACTCCTGCATTGGGTATTGATTAAATTGATACAAATGATCAAACTTCAGATTTCCCAATCCTTTTTGAAAGTTTGAAAAATAAGTTGCAGGTGTATATTTTCGTAATATGGTACTAGTGTCTGCAAAATACACTTGACGAGAAGAGGCTCGATTTTTATGTAAATCTTCTGTCAAGAGATTAGCTACATCTAGGTCAAATCTTGCTATTTGATCTACTATTTTTTGATAATCATCTAAAAAGACTGGAGTATGTTTAGGAAGATAATCAAATAATGTATATTGTTTCTCATAAAAGAAACTAATAAATTTTCTAAGATCCGGATGGACTTGCTTTTGAGAAATATCTCCTAGAATTTCTGCTAGATAAGATTTAAATTCTTCATTCGCGCTCTGTTCTTGCAATTGTTCGATTTGCTTCTGACCACGGATGAAATCTTCCTCTTGCAATAATAGATCACTCACTGCTTTCAGTTGAACTTCTTCGACATTTTCAACAGAACGCTGGCTTTCTGGGTCAAAAATTCGGATACCATCAATCTCATCTCCGAAAAATTCAATCCGATAGGGTTGGAGTTGGTCAATCTCAAAGATATCTAAAATATCTCCTCGTATACTGAACTCACCTTGTTGCAAAACCTGTCCCACTTTTTGGTAGCCAATTTTCTGTAAGGTTTCACTCAGAGTAGTTAAGTCTATTTCTTGACCGACCTTCAATTGAAAAATGCTAGATACAAAAACTTTAGGAGAAGGTAATAGTAGTTTGATACCACTCACATTGGTCACAAGGATACCTTGACGATCCTCTTGACACAGAAAACTCAAAGCCTCTAATCGTGCAAATTGTCTTTCTTGGGAAGCAAATACAAATTCTGCTAAGGGATTATCATCCCCTAAAAATGTATGAACTTGATCTTCTCCAAGTAAGGCGATAAAATCACTAGCCAATCGTTCTGCTTCGTTATAACTAGAGGTTATGAGGACTGCTTTTTCAATAGAATCAAAAGCGGAAGCCATCACAATAGCCTTAGTAGTAGCGGACAATCCTAAGATCAATTCCCTATTATTTTTCTGCAAACCTTGTTGCCAGGATAGAAGGTTGGAGTTTTGACTCACTAAATCAATGACATTCATCTACTTACCCGTTGTATTTCTGCATGCTTCTTTCAAAATTTTCTTCTACCAAGTAATCGTTAATCGCTTCTTCTACTCGATCGATTGTTTGTAGAATCGTGATGTAATCGTCTTTATCAAATTTTCCTAAGACATGATGAACAACTGACATGCCCTGCTTAGGTCTTCCAATGCCAATCTTAATTCGATAAAAAGTCTGAGTTCCAATATGATTGATAATCGATTTGATTCCGTTATGACCTCCAGCTGATCCTTTAGCTCGAAGACGAATCTTGCCAACTTCCATATCTAAATCATCATAAATAACCAAAAGATCTTCAATATCCAGACCATAATAAGTCAGAAGGGCATGGACTGCTTTTCCACTCTCATTCATGAAAGTGGTTGGCTTTACAAAATAGACCTTTTCGCCATTTAAAAATGTTGAGGCAATATCAGCTTGAAAAATCTTATCATGGGAGAAAGTAAGATTTAAAGACTTTGCCATTTGATCAACTACCATAAAACCAACATTGTGTCGTGTCTCAAAATATTTATCACCGGGATTTCCTAATCCTACTAATAATTTTGTCATTTATTTTCCTTTCAAAAACGCTAAAAGGGTTGGAAATATTTTTTCCAACCTTTATATATTTTTAACTTTCTTAAACATTGAAACGGAATTCCATGATGTCCCCATCTTGGACAACATATTCTTTTCCTTCTTCTCGTAAGCGTCCAGCTTCTTTTACAGCCTTTTCAGATCCGTATTTCACCAAATCATCATAAGACATAGTCACTGCACGAATAAATCCTTTTTCAAAATCAGAGTGGATGATACCAGCTGCTTGAGGAGCTTTCATACCACGTTTAAAAGTCCAAGCACGTACTTCTTTTTCACCAGCTGTGAAGTAAGTTCCAAGTCCTAGTAAATGGTAAGCTGCACGCGTGAGTTTATCAACTCCAGACTCTGTTAGGCCAATCGCCTCTAAAAATTCTTGTTTATCCGCATCATCTAGTTCAGATATTTCTTCCTCTGCACGCGCAGAAATCACCACTACCTCTGCATTTTCTGTCGTTGCAAATTCACGAATTTGTTTGACATACTCGATAGAATCTGGATCTGCAACCACATCTTCATCGACATTAGCCACATAAAGAACTGGTTTGGTAGTCAAAAGGAAAAGTCCTTTCACCACTTTTTGTTCTTCTTCTGTAAATTCAATAGTTCGAGCTGATTTTCCGTCTTCCAGAACTGGTTTGATTTTTTGAAGAACGTTAAATTCTGCAACCGAATCCTTATCCTTTTGTGTACGGGCTATTTTTTCCACACGCGCGTATCGTTTATTGATAGATTCTAAATCTGCTAAAATCAACTCCAAATTAATCGTATCAATATCTGCAAGTGGATCTACAAAAGCATCTTCACGACCTTGTTCACGCATGACATTTTCATCATTAAAAGCACGAACTACATGGACAATGGCATCCACTTCACGGATGTTGGCCAAGAATTTATTTCCAAGACCTTCTCCTTTTGATGCACCTTTTACAATTCCAGCAATATCTGTGAATTCAAAGGTTGTTGGAACTGTCTTTTTAGGAGTGATCATTTCAGTCAATTTTTGGAGGCGTTCATCTGGAACTTCGACCATTCCGACATTCGGATCAATGGTCGCAAATGGATAGTTTGCGGCCTCTGCTCCTGCTTTTGTAATTGCGTTAAATAAGGTTGATTTACCAACGTTCGGCAAACCCACGATACCTGCTGTTAAAGCCATAATTTTTAATTCTCCGTTTTCATTTCAATCTTTTTCATTATAACATAATTCAGGATACAAGTTAAGTAGTCATTTATTAAGGTGCGCGATGATTCTCAGAAACTAGAAGAATGAAGTAGGCAGAAGAAAAAAGGTAATTGAATACAATAGCTCATTCAACTACCTCCTTTATCTATTCCTTTCCCAGGACTTTCTTCATTTTCTGTTCAAAATCATGGCGACTCATCATGACCACATGATCACAATTGCTACACTTGATTTTTATATCTGCACCAAGTCGCGTAATTTCCCAACGATTTGCCTTCTTGCCTGTTTCTTTTATCACACAAGCGTGAGGCTTTTTCATTTCTACAAAATCACCTAACGTATACATGATTCACCTATGTTAATTTGTGCGAACTGGCGTAATTAATTGAATGAAACCTTGTTCATTTCCTTCCGGAACCAATGTAAATGGTCTAACAGAAGAAATGAAACGAATCACAACTTGTTCACTGTCAATAGCTTTTAGCGCCTCAATCAAATAAGTTGGATTAAAACTGATTGACAAATTTTCTCCTGAAACATCGTTAGTATCGATTTCTTCATTCACTCGTCCAACTTCGGGTGAATGAACGTGGGATGAAACCACTCCATTTTTGAACTCTAATTTAACCGTTCCGTTTTGAGTTGCATTTGAAAGAAGACGTGCACGCTCCATGGCAAATCGAAGGTTGGCCACATTAAAGGTTGCCTCTGTATTGAATTCTGTTGGAATGAGACGGTCTGTATCAGGATAATTTCCTTCTAGCAAACGTGTATAGAAACTAATGTGTTCACTTCTAAAGAGGATTTGATTGTTAGCAAAGAAAACTTCAACTGTTTCAATATCATCAGAAAAAACAGAGGTGAATTCACGAAGAGAACGACTTGGGATGACAACATCAAAGTTGTCTCCATTTTTTTCCAGTGTAATCACTTTTTGACTCATACGGTGAGAGTCTGTTGCTACTGTTTTTAGCTCTTTATTATCCGATAAAACAAAGTGAACACCTGTCAAAATTGGACGACTTTCTTGTACACTTGCTGCGAATGCTGTTTCATTAATTAATTGTTTTAATAATTTTGTTTCCAAAACTAATGGATTACTTGCAGCAATTTCTTGAATACGTGGGTATTGATCTGCATCTTTTCCTTTAAGTGTAATTTCTGATTTACCACTTGTTAAGAGAACTTGTTTTTGTTCAATCTCTTTAAAATCTAAAGTAACATCTGGTAAACTTGAAACCACATTAATAAAGAAAGTTGCTTCCAATAAAATAGAACCTGGAGAGGTTACCAATAAACCAGCATTTTCATCTTTGATAGAAATAAAGTTTTCAATTGAAATTTGGCCATTCGATCCAGATAAGGCAACTCCTTCTGGAGTTACATCTATTTTAATTGTTGAGAGGATTGGAATAGCATTTTTTGAACTGATCGCTCTTTTGGTAGTATTTAGTGCTTGTAAAAATAAAGTTTTGTTAATAGAGAAATTTATCATGGTCATTCCTTTTATTTATTTTATGATTAGTAAGTTAATAGTAATAGTAGGTTGTGTGGAAGTTGTGGAAAACTCTCAGAATCCTGTCTACGACTTGAAAAGTTACTTGTTTAAAATTTGTGCATAACCCCTAGAAGTTTAGAGAAAGTTATCCACAGATTAATTTAATTTTTTCTTGATACTTTGAATTTCGAGTCGAAGATTATCATCTGTATCGACCATACTTTTAATTTTTTCATAAGCATGAATGACAGTCGTGTGGTCTTTCCCACCGAATTCTTTTCCGATTCGAGGCAGGGAGTTGTCCGTCATCTCTCTTGAAAGATACATGGCCACTTGTCGTGCTAGGACAATATTCTGAACTCTTCGCGAACCTTTGATTTCTTTTACACTGACTCCATAGAAGGCTCCAACTGCTTCCTGAATTTTTTCAATGGGGATGACAAGCGTCTTGCTATTATCGTTTTTACGAGCTCGAATAGCTTCAGCTGCAACATCGATCGTAATTTCTTTTAGTTTCTTAACCTTCGCCATTAAAGAAATATCATTTAAGGCTCCCTCTAGGTCTCGGACATTTGAATCAAACTGACCAGCTAGATATTCTAGTGTATCATTAGGAAAAATATAGTCTAGATCTTCAATTTTATTCCGTAAGATGGCAATCCGAGTTTCAAAATCAGGTGGTGTTATATTTTGCGTTAGTCCCCATTTGAAACGAGTAACCAAGCGCTCTTCAAGACTATCTAAATGATCCGGACTTCGATCGCTCGTTAGAACAATCTGTTTGTTGTCGCTATGGAGGGCATTAAAGGTATTAAAGAATTCCTCTTGAGTGGTTACTTTTTTCCCACCAAGTGATTGAATATCATCAATTAATAAGAGATCAAGACTTCTATATGTATTTTTGAAAGTCTTCATTTCTCCTAATCGAAGGTGTTCTAAAAATTCATTAATAAAGGTTTCTGCTGGGACATATTTAACTCGTGCATTTGGAATATTTTCTAAGATTTGATTTCCAATTGCATTCAATAGGTGAGTCTTTCCAAGCCCTGGTCCACCATAGATAAAGAGAGGGTTGTAAGTTGTTGCAAGATTTTCAGAAACTGCAAGCGCTGCTGCTTTCGCCCAAATATTTCCATCCCCTTGCACAAAATTATCAAAGGTATACTTCGATTTTAGACCTGTATCAATTTTAGGCAACGGTTCGGTTGTCAAGCTACCTGAAGACAGTCTTCTATTCTCATTGCTATGATTGCTAGGAATTTCTTCGGTATCTTCAAAAACGAAATGGAACTTCAAATCTGTATTGTAGACTTCAAAGCTGGCTGTGATCAAAGCATTTTTTAGATTTGTTTCCCAAAATAGTTCTTTATAATTTCCATCAAGATAAATGGTAGCTGTCTCTCCATCGATTTTGACTAATTTTGAATCGGCGACAAAAAAATCATAGGCACTATCTTTTAATTGTAATTGGGCTAATTCTAAAAAACGAGACCAAAATTGCTCTTCTTGTGACACTATCAGACTTCCCTCCTTTTCTTGAATTGTATCAAATTATACGTACTCCTATTCTACCACAAACAAAAATAGTTTTCCACAGGCTAAATTTCATGAAATTAAATTATAGTTTTAAACTTTTCCACAAGTTGTGGATTTAAATTCACATTGTTTTTAAAAGTTATCCACAAAGTGGGGATAACTAGAAAATATCCTTATTTTTCTGCTATTTGCAAAAGATTATTATGGTGGAAAAGATTGTCAATACAAAAAATAAAAATAACAGCCTTATTTGAGGCTGTTGATAATTCGTTGGTATTCATCGAGACTTGAAAAAGAAATTTGGATAGTTCCTTTATTTTGCGAAGAGGAGTGTATCGTCACTTCTGTTCCCAATATTTTTTTCAATCGTTGTTCCTCTTCTAGTAGGAAACTTTCTTTTACTTTTTTATTTTTCTGTTTTCTTTTTGAACTGATCTTGTTTTCTAATGTTCGAACATTTAAATGATCCTGTTTGATTCGCTCTAACCAAAAGCGCTGCTCTTCTTCATCAAGAGGAACGAGAACACGCGCGTGAGCCGAAGAAATGTCATTTTGAATGACCGCTTCTTGAACAGAGGGAGCTAGATGTAACAAGCGAAGCATATTGCTAATATAGGGTCTAGATTTCCCCATAAATTGAGCGATTTGGTCGTGCTTATAGCCATGATCAACGAGCTTCTGGTAGGAGATAGCTTCTTCAATTGGATTGAGATCTTCTCGTTGAAGATTTTCAATAATGGCTTGTCGCATCATTTCTTGATCCGTTAACTCTTTAATAATCGCAGGAACAAGTTCTAATCCAGCAATTTTTGAAGCTCTAAACCGTCTTTCACCTGCAAGCAATTCAAAACCAATTATTGGAGATTTTCTGACAATAATGGGTTGGATTAAGCCATTTTCTTTAATTGACTGAGCCAGTTCTTCTAATTTTTCTTGATCAAATACTTTTCTTGGTTGAAAAGGATTGGTTCTAATATCTTTTATTGCTAGTTTTTCAAATTTTTCCATCTTATGAATAGAATAACACACCTTTACAAATTCGTAAAGGTGTGTTTACAAGTATGTCAAGAAAGTGAAAGTTAATTGCTCAGATCCTCAGTTGATTTTGTCAACTTGATAGAAGTTGTTTGTTGTTTTCCATCACGATAGAATGTGACCTTGATCGTATCATTGATTTGGTGAGAATAGAGGGCAGATTGTAAATCTGCAGTTGACTCGATATCTGTATCGTCGATCTTTGTGATCACATCGTAGCGTTGCAATTTATCTGAAGCAGGCATGTTTTCAAGTGTTGAACGAACCAGTACTCCTCCAGAGATTTTTTCAGGAAGTTTTAATTGGCTTAAATCAGAAGTTGAAAGGTTGGATAAATCTATCATTTGGATTCCAAGAGCTGGACGCACAACTTTTCCTTTTTCTTCTAGCTGCTTGATAATATTGACAACATCATTTGCAGGAATTGCAAATCCCATTCCTTCTACTGAAGTTTGTCCATTATTTGAAATTTTACTTGAGGTAATCCCGATGACTTGTCCTTGTATATTGATTAATGGACCTCCAGAGTTTCCTGGGTTGATGGCTGCATCTGTTTGTAGGGCGCGTGTAGAGATATTTTGTCCATTGTCAGCTTTTAAATTAACATTTCGACCTTGACTGGAAATAATCCCTTGGGTAACAGAATTAGCATAATCTGTTCCAAGAGGGCTACCGATCGCAATCGCAGTCTCACCGACCGTTAATTGATTTGAATCTCCGAATTCAGCTACTGCCTTTGCTTTATCCGCACTAATGCGAACTACTGCAATATCAGAATAGACATCTGATCCAACTACTTCTCCAGGGACTTTATTACCATCTGCTAAAAGAATATCTACTTTTTTAGCACCATTGATGACATGGGTATTGGTAACAAGGTAGGCATATTTTCCTTCTTTTTTATAAATGACCCCAGAACCTTCACTAGAAATTTGTGAGTCAGAGTTTTCTTCTTTTTCAAATAATCCTTGATTCGAAGAATCAGAATAAGTAATCACAGAAACTACAGCATTTTTCACCTTATCGACGGCCTCACTAGTTGAGGTCGTATTTTTATAGGCTGTTTTAACAGTGGTTGAGTGGACCTGCTTACTTTCAGTATTTGATGTAGAAGAATGAGATGTTTGTATGGTTAAAAAGGTTCCAAGAATCCCACCTAGAAAACCTACAACAAAAATGAGGGCTATGTTTCCAACTTTTTTCAGTAAATTAGATGAAGATTTCATATTTTCCTCCTAAGTCTATCAAATTGTCTAGAGTATAGAAAAACTTTCTTAATTATATCTTAAATAACTAAAGTTATCCACAATTTGTGGATAACTTGTAGAATTTAGTTGAGAAAGGGCTTTATAAAGGACTTTATAGAATAGCTTTCCTTTCTGTACCTGTGTATTATTTGTGGAATTAAAGAATTATGCTACAATAGGGGAATGAAAATTAAATTGATAACCGTTGGAAAATTAAAAGAAAAATACTTAAAAGATGGAATCGCGGAGTATATTAAAAGACTTGGTCGATTTGCAAAAGTAGAACAGATTGAGTTAGTTGATGAAAAAACTCCAGATCGTGCCAGTCAACTCGAAAATAAACAAATCCTTGAAAAAGAGGGCGAGCGAATTCTCTCTAAAATTTCAGATAAGGAATATGTGATTGTATTGGCCATCGAAGGAAAACAATTTCCTTCAGAGAAATTTAGTCAAACGATTGACCAGATTATGACATCTGGTTATTCAAATCTTACTTTTGTTATTGGAGGCAGTCTTGGTCTGTCTCCTGAAGTTAAAAAAAGAGGAAATCTATTAATGAGCTTTGGTCAATTAACTCTTCCTCATCAGTTGATGAAATTAGTGTTGGTGGAACAAATCTATCGTGCTTTCATGATTCAACAGGGGAGTCCTTACCATAAATAACCTTGACGCTCCTTCCTTTTTCTGTTAAAATGAAGTAAGTTCGGTCTCATAGCTCAGCTGGATAGAGCATTCGCCTTCTAAGCGAACGGTCGCAGGTTCGAATCCTGCTGGGATCAAATGAAAGATGCAGCTTTTGCTGCATCTTTTCTTTTATGTAAAAATGTATAAATTTTCATTATCTATTAATTTTTGTATACTTCACTATAGACAAATAGGAATGAAATGATTTATTAGAAATAATTTTAAAAATAATTAAAAATCCCTATATAGTACAAAGTGTAGATGATATAAATTGTGTAAAATAGTTTTCATTCATGTAACAAAAACATTACAATTTTACCTATTCCCTTTAATTTTAGGCTATTTTATATTATAATTTTTTGTATATAAAATTTTATTTTTTTATAATAATACTAGAGTATAATAAAATAGAAAAAAACAAAGTGGGAGAGTTTGTGTGATTCAGTCATTAGTCTTGTCTTTTCTTTTAGGAGGGATCATTGTTCTGACGTTTGCATTAGTGGACGAAAAAATCTATCAGGAACATCAATTTGCATTTATCTTTTTGCTGAGCACCTTTGTTCTTCTTTTTGAAAGTCTCTTAGTATTTTTAGATGTGACTTTATTTTCAAATATTCGACTCTCTGATTTAAATATGCTCTTATGGCCGGTTTATTTATATCCTTATTATCATTATGCCAATCGGACGAATCGCTTGTGCGCTATTTTTTATTCTTTTTTTACTTATTTAGCGGTTGAAGGAACAGCAACTTTTCTGACGATAATTGTATCTTCAGTATTGGGAGATGCATTTGTAGCAGCTTACTCGATTGTCTACAATATGTGTATTCGTTTGGTTTCTTTAGGAATCATTTTGAAGTTGATTGACTTATTTGAATTTGATTTCACTCCTTTTTATGAGAAAGAATTTGAAAAATATTTAAAAAGACTTATCTGCGTCTATTTTGCTATATTTGTAGTAATTAATTTTGCTTTATGGATTAGTGAACAAGCGCAATATAAAAATTTTGGGAGTATGTTGGCAACGATTTGTTTTTTCTCTTTTGTAGTCAGCTTATTTCATATGAAAATCGAGCGAGATCAGTATCGTAAAAATTTAGAACTGGAGTATAAAGAATTTTCTGAGCAACAAATGAGTCGGTATATGGCTGAAATTCAAAGTCTCTATTCTATTGTTAGGGGATTTCGTCACGATTTGGGAAATTTAGTGATTTCTATGTCATTAGCTATTGAGGAAGAAAATATTCCAGAAATACAGAGAATCCATAGAGAAGTATTGGAAAAAGGTTATAAAGAAATCAACACAGAAGAATTATCGGGATTCAACCTGGTCAATATCAAAGATTCTGCTTTACGAAGTATTTTGATTCGAGGATGGTTGGATGCAAGAGATGCTGGGGTAGAAATGACCTTTGAAACGAGTGAACCAATCGAGCAACTACCCGTTGATTTATTAGATATTGTGAGAATTGTTGGGATTCTGGTGACAAATGCTTTGGAAGCTTCAAAAGAAGCGGAAGAAAAGAAAGTTCATGTTGCTATTTTTTCTATTTCAAAAATTGTTTACTTAGTGATTCATAATACAACAAATGAAATCACTTTTGATATCAGAAAAATATATGAAGAAGGCTATTCGACAAAAGGAGAAAATAGAGGACTAGGATTAAATAATGTGAGAAAAATCTTAGCAAATTATGGAACGATGTTTTTAGAAACAGAATTGCAAGGAAATCGTTTTTTACAAGTTTTGAAGATTGGAGGATATGAACAAGAATGAAGATTTTTTTATTAGAAGATGAGCTCTCTCAACAGATACGGGTAGAAAAACATATTGCAGAAATTGCTAAGGAATTAGAAATTAAACTTGACGTGATTTCTACCGGTAAAATTACGGAATTTGAAAATTATATCCAGCATTCGGATATCCACCAATTATATTTTCTAGATATTCATATCCAAGATAATGAGTACTGTGGGCTAGAAATTGCTCAAAAAATACGAGAAGCAAATCCTTATGCCATTATTGTTTTTATTACTACAAAATCAGAATTCGCTTCGATTACCTATCGTTATAAAGTATCTGCCTTGGATTTTATTGATAAAAATTTAAATGAAGATTTATTTAGATTAAAAATCAAGGAGTGTATTGAGTATCTAACAACTATTCAAATTGGAAATGATGATTTGACAGATTATTTTGAGTATGACTTTAAGGATAAAAAGATAAAAATTCCATTTAAGGATATTCTTTATATCGAAACGGTTGGATCTGCTTATAAATTAAACTTAGTTGGGAAAAATTTTCAAAAAGAAATTGCGGGAAGTTTATCAGATGTCTTGGAGAAAGATGTGGAGGAGAGATATTTCAGTCCCCATCAATCTTTTATTGTGAATAGAAGTATGATCATTGGAATGGATAAGAAAAAGAAACAGTTGTTATTGAAAGAAGGGTATTCTTGTCCAATCTCAAGAAGCAATATCAAACGTGTCAAAAAATTAATTGAAGAGCAAAATTTAGAGTTTAGTGCTTGACAATTAGTTAAATTTTGATATAATGGGATATGTTCTGTTAATGAATATATGGTCCGTTGGTCAAGGGGTTAAGACACCGCCTTTTCACGGCGGTAACACGGGTTCGAATCCCGTACGGACTATATCTCATTCCGCCATAGCTCAGTTGGTAGTAGCGCATGACTGTTAATCATGATGTCGTAGGTTCGAGTCCTACTGGCGGAGCTAGTATAGCACCCATTTGGGTGTTATTTTGTTTTGAAAAAGGCTAGGATAATTGCTATCCTAGCCTTTTATGTATAAGTGAACGATGTATAGATTTCTTAGCTTTTTCGTCTTTTTATTTGTCTCCATTCGTAGAGGAAAAAGAGAATGATTCCAAGGAAAAAGGCAATGATTCCTTCAACGAAGCCTTGAGGAACAAATGTTAAAGTGACTGTTCCAGATCCTTTTGGAACACGAACTCCCATCAATCCTTTCTGGATGCGGTGAATTTGGATAGGTTTTCCATTTTGTTTAGCTGACCATCCTTTATCGTAAGGCAGTGTAAAAATTAGAGTCGTATTTCTATTTGCGTTATAAGTTGCTACTACTTTATTTTTCTTTTTGTGAATTGCAACCTTTTGTTGACGAATGCTAGTGATAGCTTGTGTATATTGGTCAAGATCCAGAGCAAAAAATTCTGGTGTATTAAAAGAGACTGTCGAATTTTCTGGAAAACTTATACGAATAGTAACTGTTTCTTCTGTGTCAAAATGGCCAATTGAAAAGAATGGAAAGGCATTATCAATGGTATAGCGTTGAGTCTGTCCATTGTAGTCGACTTCAATCTCTTTCCGATTATCATTTGAAAATTGTAAATTTGGAACATTGACATATAGTTGGCTATGGGCAGGAACCGTTACTTCATATTGAATACTTGCGTAGGATAGATGACTATCTTCTTCAATTTTTGCAGTTTGCAACGAAGATGCAGTGTTTTGTGAAGTAGGCGAGAGAATAGGTAATTTCTTATAAAATTTATATTTTTCATCTGTGATTTGATGGATGAATCGTGTTTGATTATCCAGTGTCAAATTTGTAAAGGAAGTATTTTTATAAGGTTTTGCTGACAGCAAGGCGATTGGTAAGGCATATTCATTTTCTGAAAGTGAGACTCCACTTTTGGTTGCAATCTCTTTAAATCCAAATTTTTTAACTGGTTGTTGGCTTAAATTATAGCGAACACCAAATAGACTATCCATTAAAATAGAATTGTTTTGGTACCGAAGATTGAGGTTGGTTCCTTCAGATTTAAATCCAAGTTTGTCCAATGTCGAGCTAGCATCCGTATTTCGTACAGATGAAAATTGAGAAATGCCATTATAACCATATTTCATGCTATCATTGCCCGTTTGGGGCTGTAGAATCTCAGTCCGATAGTTTGAGTCTGTCTTTCCTCTTACTAAGGATTGGATGGCTTTTAAGTCGCGTTCGTAGGATGACCGAGAAGCAAAGACCCATTCATTCGCAATTCCTTCCATTTGATAATAACCATTCACCGATAATTCAAAGATGGAGAAAAAAAGGATCGAAAGATAGAAAAGTCTAGGCGGTATTTTTTTAAAGATAAATCCTAAACAGACTAAATAGAAAGCGATTAAAAATTCAAAAGTAACAATGAAATTGACAGCATCTAAAAATTTATAGTGACTGCTGTAAAGAACAGTTACTCCAAATCCTAGAATAAGGAGGAAACTAGCAAGACTAAAACGAATCCAAGTGATCTCCTCTATTCGATTTAGAACTTCTCCTGCCATTAAAATAATTGTCAAAGAAAAGATCCAAGAGTATCGATGAAGAAACATATTTGGCGCGTGCATACCTTGCCAAAGGAGATCTAATATTTGAAAACGAAAACTCAAAATAAGAATGGTCAATAGTATAAAGTAAGAAAGTTTCACGTGAAACTTGATCGACTTTACAAAGAAAAAGGTGATTGCTAGTAGCAGTGGAAATAGCCCTATGTAGATCATTGGAATGGATCCATATTTAGTAGTGTCAAAACTTCCAATGAAATTTTTTGCAAATACGTCAAGATACCAACTTTTTTCTGTAAAGATACTGTCAACCTTTGAAAAATTTTCTCCATGAGTGCGTAAATCTAAGAAGGTAGGATATAACATTACTAGACTTGTTATAACTGATAAAAGAGATACAATCACAAAATGGAAGAAACGTTTTCCAATTTCCTTTATGTTCCATGACAGTTGTGTCAAGTACCATAATATGAGAAAAATAGACATCATAAATCCAAAATAATAATTTTGGATAAACAAACAGGTTAAACTGATAAAGTAGAGAATCTCTCCCTCATTGTAAATGAGTTTTTTGAATCCATAAAGAATTAATGGTGCTAGGATAAAAACATCTAGCCAAGTTTTGATTTCAATTTGGCTGATAGCAAAGCTCATCAGAGCAAATGAGGTTGAAAGGGTAAGAACCAGGGATCTTGGAATTTTAGAAAACATTCCATGTAAACTAATATAAGTACTTAATCCAATAGCTCCAAATTTAAGAAGAGTGATGAGATAAACAGCATCTGGCATGGATTGTGCATTAAAGAAGTAGACAAGAGGAGAAAAGAAACTTCCTAGATAATAGCTACTGAGTGCATAGAAATTAAGGCCTAATCCACTTTGAAAACTGTAAAATAGGCTATCTGTCCCATGTAAAATATTTCGAAGTGTGGTATCAAAAATGACATACTGATGATAACCATCTCCTAACAATGGGGATGTCTCACTGTTCCAGTAGATTCCTTGTGAGAGGTAAATAAAGAACATCATGATCACTGGAATCAGGAAAGAAGATACTGTAAAAAGGGATGTTTTTAGCTTTGTTTTGTTCATATATTTCTACTGAAAGAGCCTGAAATAAGGATTTCAGGACTCTTAATTTTTATGATTAATTCCAAAGTTCTTTCACTTTTGCTTGAACTTCTTCATTTTCAAGAAACTCATCATAGGTTTCATCAATGCGATCTATCACGCCGTTTTTTGAAAGAACGATAATATGGTTGGCGAGTGTTTGAATGAATTCGTGGTCATGGCTGGCAAAAATAATCGATTCTTTAAAATTCTTCAATCCGTCATTCAAACTTGAAATAGACTCTAAATCCAAGTGATTGGTTGGATCATCCAGTACAAGGACGTTTGACTTGAGGAGCATCAATTTAGATAACATGACACGAACTTTTTCTCCACCTGACAAGACGTTGACAGACTTGTTAACTTCGTCGCCAGAAAAGAGCATGCGTCCTAAGAAACCACGAAGGAAAGTATTGTCATCTTCTTCTTTACTTGCAAATTGACGAAGCCAATCAAGAATAGTTTCTCCACCTGCAAAATCTCGGCTGTTGTCTTTTGGTAGATAAGATCGACTAGTTGTAACTCCCCACTTGACAGTTCCTTCATACTCAATATCATCCATCAATGCACGGATCAAAGCGGTTGTTTGAATATCGTTCTGTCCGATAAGGGCTGTCTTATCACCAGGACGTAAGATAAAGCTGATATTGTCAAGGATGGTTTCTCCATCGATCTTGACAGAAAGATTTTCTACTGTCAAGAGATCGTTACCGAGTTCTCGTTCAGCCTTAAAGTTGATAAATGGGTACTTTCGACTAGATGGAACAATTTCTTCTAACTCAATCTTGTCAAGCATTTTTTTACGAGATGTTGCTTGTTTTGATTTTGAAGCGTTGGCTGAGAATCGTGCGACAAACTCTTGTAATTGTTTAATTTTTTCTTCAGCTTTTGCGTTTCTATCTGCTTGTAATTTTGCTGCCAGTTCAGAAGATTCTTTCCAAAAATCATAGTTTCCGACGTAAAGTTTAATTTTCCCAAAGTCGAGATCCGCCATATGGGTGCATACTTTGTTCAAAAAGTGGCGGTCGTGAGAAACAACGATAACCGTATTTTCAAAATCAATTAGAAAATCTTCTAACCAGGTAATGGATTGAATATCGAGACCGTTGGTTGGTTCGTCTAAAAGAAGGACATCTGGTTTACCAAAAAGTGCTTTAGCTAGGAGAACTTTCACTTTATCCCCGTTAGCTAACTCGCTCATCGTTTGATAATGAAGGTCTTCTGAAATATTTAGATTTTGAAGCAATTGAGATGCTTCACTTTCTGCTTCCCATCCACCGAGTTCGGCAAATTCACCTTCAAGTTCAGCTGCACGGACGCCGTCTTCATCAGAAAAATCTTCTTTCATGTAGATAGCATCTTTCTCTTTCATAATGTTGTAGAGCTTTTCATTTCCCATAATGACAACATCGATGACCCGTTCGTCTTCATAGTCAAAGTGATTTTGACGCAAAACGGACAAACGTTCATCAGGACCGAGAGAAATATGACCTGTTGTTGGTTCAATATCTCCAGCTAAAATTTTTAAAAAGGTTGATTTTCCAGCACCGTTGGCACCGATGAGACCGTATGTATTTCCCTCTGTAAAGTTAATATTGACATCGTCAAACAATTTTCGATCACTAAAACGTAGTGAGACGTCTGATACTGTAAGCAATGATATTCTCCTCTTTCTATAATGTCTTCATTTTACTAGAAAATAGGGGAAAATTCAACTTTTTTAGTGTCAATTTATTTTTACAATCATGTAAACGAAATTGACAATTCAGTAAAGTGTTAATTTGGTACAAACATAGAGGATAGACTAACATTTTCAACTAGAAAGTGCTATAATGATAGGGATAACGATTAAGGAGAAGAGTATGACAAAACCCATCATTTTGACAGGAGATAGACCAACAGGAAAACTCCATATTGGCCACTATGTAGGTTCTTTAAAAAATCGCGTCTTGCTACAAAATAAAGACGAGTATAATATGTTTGTTTTTTTAGCAGACCAGCAAGCTTTGACAGACCATGCAAAAGATCCAAAAACGATTGTAGAATCTATTGGAAATGTTGCTTTGGATTATCTGGCAGCTGGCCTAGATCCTGAAAAAGTAACAATTTTCATTCAAAGTCAGATTCCTGAATTAGCAGAATTGACTATGTACTACATGAATCTTGTATCTTTGGCGAGACTTGAAAGAAACCCAACTGTAAAAACTGAGATTTCTCAAAAAGGATTTGGTGAGAGTATTCCAACAGGATTTTTGGTATACCCTATTTCACAAGCAGCCGATATTACAGCATTTAAAGCCAATTTTGTTCCGGTAGGAAATGACCAAAAGCCAATGATTGAGCAAACTCGTGAGATTGTTCGTTCCTTTAATCATGCATACAACACAGATACTTTGGTCGAACCAGAAGGAATTTATCCTGAAAATGAAGCAGCTGGTCGCTTACCTGGTTTAGATGGAAATGCTAAAATGTCTAAATCGTTGAATAATGGCATTTACCTAGCTGATGATGCAGATACTTTAAAGAAAAAAGTGATGAGTATGTATACTGATCCGGATCATATTAAGGTAGAGGATCCAGGAAAAATTGAAGGTAATATGGTATTTCATTATCTGGATGTATTTGGCCGTCCAGAAGATGCAGCTGAAATTGCAGAAATGAAAGAACATTATAAACGTGGTGGACTTGGTGATGTAAAAACTAAACGATATCTTCTAGAAATTTTGGATCGTGAATTAAGACCAATTCGTGAAAGACGTCTTGAGTTTGCAAAGGATATGGGAGAGGTCTACTCTATTCTTGAAAAAGGAAGTGAGCGCGCTCGAAGTGTAGCTGCTCAAACGTTAGATGAAGTAAAATCAGCGATGGGAATTACCTATTTTAAAAAATAAGGGTTTAAAAATAGGATAGAAACAATTTTCTTCGGTTCCTTTACAATTTACCAATAAAAGATTGACAAATTGCGATAGAATGGTATGATATTAACAATAAAAATTAGAGCCTTGCTCAAATAAAAAGAAAAGAGGATCCAGCTAATGTCTAATTGGGACACAAAGTTTTTAAAAAAAGGGTTTACATTCGATGATGTGCTTTTGATTCCAGCAGAAAGTCACGTATTACCTAATGATGCAGATTTAAGTACACAATTAGCAAGTAATTTACGCTTGAACATCCCAATCATTACTGCTGCTATGGATACAGTGACGGAAAGTCAAATGGCAATTGCTATGGCACGTGCTGGTGGACTTGGTGTGATCCATAAAAATATGTCAATTGAGCAACAGGCAGATGAAGTACGCAAAGTAAAACGTTCTGAAAATGGGGTTATTATTGATCCATTCTATTTGACACCTTCTCATACAATTGCAGAAGCAGATGAGTTGATGGGACGTTACCGAATCAGTGGTGTTCCTGTTGTTGAAACACTGGAAAATCGTAAATTAGTTGGTATCTTAACAAACCGAGATTTGCGTTTTATTTCTGATTACAATCAACCCATTTCAAATCATATGACAAGTGAAAACTTGGTAACTGCACCGGTTGGAACCGATTTAGAAACAGCTGAACGTATTCTACAAGAGCACCGTATTGAAAAATTACCATTGGTAGATGACAATGGTCGTCTTTCTGGCTTGATTACAATCAAAGATATTGAAAAAGTTATTGAGTTTCCAAATGCGGCTAAGGATGAATTTGGTCGCTTACTTGTGGCTGGTGCTGTAGGGGTTACTTCAGATACTTTTGAACGTGCAGAAGCTCTGTTTGAAGCTGGTGCAGATGCTATTGTCATCGATACTGCTCATGGACATTCTGCAGGTGTTCTTCGTAAGATCGCAGAAATTCGTGCTCACTTCCCAGATCGTACCTTGATTGCAGGAAATATTGCAACAGCTGAAGGTGCGCGTGCATTATTTGATGCAGGGGTAGACGTAGTTAAGGTCGGAATTGGTCCAGGGTCAATCTGTACAACTCGTGTTGTTGCAGGGGTTGGTGTCCCTCAAGTTACTGCTATTTATGATGCAGCTGCTGTAGCTCGTGAATATGGAAAAACGATCATTGCTGATGGTGGTATCAAGTATTCAGGAGATATTGTCAAAGCACTCGCAGCTGGTGGAAATGCGGTTATGCTTGGCTCAATGCTTGCAGGTACAGATGAAGCACCAGGTGAAACAGAAATCTTCCAAGGTCGTAAATTTAAAACATACCGTGGTATGGGATCTATTGCAGCAATGAAGAAAGGTTCTAGCGACCGTTACTTCCAAGGATCTGTCAATGAAGCCAATAAATTGGTTCCTGAAGGAATTGAAGGACGCGTTGCTTATAAAGGTTCTGTAGCAGATATGGTCTTCCAAATGATCGGTGGTATTCGTTCAGGTATGGGTTATGTTGGTGCGGCAACCATTCAAGATTTACATGATCATGCCCAATTTGTTGAAATGAGTGGTGCGGGATTGAAAGAAAGTCATCCTCACGATGTTCAAATTACAAATGAAGCTCCAAACTATTCAGCACAATAAGTTTACTAATGTGTAAATAAAATTAACAGCACCTTGACATTTTTGTCAAGGTGCTGTTTTAATATGACCAGCTTGAACAGTGAAAATTTTCAACTCTTCAGGCAGTTCTTTTAAATGATCGAGAGTTGTCGTTGTAATAAATGTTTGAATATTATTAGAGATGGTTTCCAGTAATTGAAGTTGACGATAATTGTCAAGCTCACTCATGACATCGTCAAGTAATAAAATAGGCTTTTCTCTTGTGATTTCTTCCATCAATTCGATTTCTGCTAATTTTAGAGAAAGAACAACACTTCGATGCTGACCTTGACTACCAAAGGTAGCATTCATATTATTGATAAAAAATGCCAAGTCATCCCTGTGAGGTCCAATACTTGTTGTTTTCCTAAAAATATCCTTCTGACGATGTTTTTCTAACATGGAGAGAAACTGTTCCTCTATATCATTTACTTCTTCAGAAAAAACAGTTGACTGATATTGAATTGATAGGTCTTCTTTGTTGTTAGAAAGTCGAGTGTGTTTTTCTTTTGCTTTAGTTTCTAATTTTTTTATAAAATCAAGTCGATGATGGATGACGCGACTTCCAAAACTAGCTAGTTGTAAATCTAAAACCTCTAAAAATGTAGCATCAATTTTTTCCGAATTTTTTAGGTAACTATTTCTTTGTTTCAGAACATGGTTGTATTGAGATAAGTCGGATAAGTAAATAGGTTTCATCTGACCTAATTCAATGTCAATAAACTTTCGACGTCCTACAGGTGATCCTTTGATCAGTTGCAAATCTTCAGGTGCGAAAAGGACAACATTCATATGGCCAATATAGTTCGATAATTTGGCTTGTTTTAAATGATTTACTTTAGTTATCCGACCTTTTGGCGTCAAGGAAATTTCTAATGGAAGTGGGCCAGTTTCTCTTTGTAATTGACCAGAAACTTTAAAATCAGTGGATTCAAAATAGATAAGATCTCTATCATTTCGTGTTCGATGACTTCTAGTTAAAGCCAGAAAATAGATTGATTCGAGAATATTTGTCTTTCCTTGAGCATTTTGACCTAGGAAAATATTTAATCCAGGATGAAACTCGACTTTAAGTTCTTGATAATTTCTAAAATGTTGAATGGATAACTGTTTTAACCACATTACGAGATACCAGGAAAGCGAATCGCTTTTTCTTTTTTGTTAATCTTTGTCGGTTCTTTCTTTTGTTGTTGATTGAGCTGCTTGACAAGTTTAGCAACACGTTCCTTTTCTTCCTTCTCTTTGAGATGCTCTTCTATTTCCTCTTTGGAAGGCTCAAGAATGGTGATAGTAATACTCAGTTCAGGAATATCAATTTGGTCATTGACACGAAGTTTACGACCTCTCCGTTGTTCTAATTCACCATTAACAAAGACTTCTTTTTCTTGAAGAAAGGCTTTAATTGCACCACCACTCTGTATAATACCGAGTTCTTTTAAGATTGCTTGTAATGTAATAAAGTCATCAAATAATTTGTAATTCATAGTTCACCTCTTTGCGTGTTATTATACCATATTTTTGGTTTTTCTAGGGTAGAGAATGTTGAGTGATTTGAGGAGTTTTTTCACAGTTTGAATTAGGATTTTAGTGTGATTTCGTGTTATAATGAAAGTTACTATTGAGTAGAACGAGGATGAAAATGGAATTAGTTAAGGGCGTGAATCTTCACTTTCTTCAATCAAAAAAATTTAAAACCAATAAAATTAAGGTCCGTTTTTCATCGCCATTAGATGAAAATACCGTGGCTGCGCGTGTTTTATTAGCCTGTATGATGGAAACTGCAAATCAAAAATATCCAACTTCACAAATATTCCGTGAAAAATTAGCGAGTCTATACGGGGTAGAATTGTCAACCTCAGTCTCTAAGAGGGGGCGTGTTCATTATGTTGATTTGAATATTTCCTTTGTGCGCGATGACTTTTTGAGCAAGAAAAATGTTCTTACCGATGAGGTTTTGGACATTATAGAAGCTATCTTCTTTTCACCCTTGGTAGTAGAAGATCACTTTGACAGTGATACATTTGACGTTGAAAAGAAAAATACGATTTCCGATTTGGAGTCAGAAATTGAAGAGCCTTATTATTATGCACATGGGCAATTGAATCAACTATTTTTTGAAGATGAAACAATCGGGATGTCAAGATTGGGGAAAGTTGATTTAATGAGACAAGAGACAGCTCAAAGTTCTCTTGAACAGTTTCATCAGATGCTCCAATTAGATAATATTGACTTCTTTTTCATAGGCGATTTTAATGAGGTTGCTATTGTGGATCGAGTGAACCAGTTTGAATTCAAACCACGTGATAATGATTTATCTGTCAACTATCAACAATCTTTTACAAATATTGTTAGAGAAAAGTTAGAGCAAAAACAAAATCAACAATCTATTTTAGAATTAGGTTACCATTTCTCTACCCAGTATGGAGACCCTCTCCATATTCCACTAGTTGTATTAAATGGAATGTTGGGAGCATTCTCGCATTCAAGACTTTTTCAAACAATTCGTGAGAAAGAAGGTCTCGCTTACACCATCTCTAGCCATTTTGATATTTTCACAGGCTTTATGAGAGTTTTTGCAGGTATCGATAAGGAATCTCGTACGAAAGTAATGACCTTGATTATGCGACAGTTGAATGATTTAAAACGAGGTAAATTTACAGATTCAGAGCTTCGGTTGACAAAAGAAATGTTGGTGAATACGACCTTATTAGCACAGGATCGACAAAATACCTTGATTGAAAGGGAATATCTGAAAACGATCCTAGAAACGAAAGTCCTTTCCTTAGAAGAATGGTTAGAATCCATCAATAAGGTTAGTAGAGAGGACATTATTGAAACGGCAAAAACAATTAATTTACAGTCTGTTTATTTTATGGAAGGAAAGTAGTGTGAAGATTGAAAATTAAAGAAAAATATTATGAATCAGTTGGTGAGCAGGTTTACTTTACACGCTTGTCAAACGGGTTGACTATTCATTTAATTCCCAAAGAAGATTATTATGAAACCTACGGAATGATCACAACTAAGTTTGGCTCAGTGGATACACGAATTCTAGTGAATGGTGATGAAAGACAATATCCTGCAGGAATTGCTCATTTTCTAGAACATAAAGTATTTGAAGATGAAAATGGTCAAGATTATTTAAAAAAATTCGTTCATTTAGGATCGGAAAGTAATGCCTTTACAAGCTTTACAAAGACAAGTTATCTTTTCTCAACAACTTCAAAAGTCCCTGAAAATATTCAATTGTTATTGGAGATGGTTTCAAAGGTTTCCTTTACAGAAAAATCTTTATCTAAGGAAAGAGAAATCATTCAACAAGAAATTGGAATGTACCAAGATAGTCCAGACTATCGATTATTTTTTGGTGCTTTAGAAAATTTATATCCTGGAACACCGTTATCAGATGATATTGCTGGGACTAGGGAGTCTATTTCTGACATTACAATAGATAATCTCCGTGAAAACTTTGATCTCTTCTATCATCCCTCTCAAATGCACTTATTAGTGATCGGGAACTTTGATGTTGATGAAGTATTGCAAGTAGTAAAGGAATATGATCTGACTCCTCCTCATCCTTCTATTGAGTTAGAACGTTTTCCTGTAGAAAAAAATGAATTGAAATTGAATCAATCCTGTAGAATGGAAGTTGTTGCTCCTAAGTTGGCAATTGGAATTCGAGGAAATGATATCATTAAGGAAGAGGAAACATTTCGCTATAAATTGATGTTGAAATTACTATTTTCAATGATGTTTGGTTGGACTTCGCAACGATTTCAAAGTTTATATGAAGCTGGAAAGATTGACAACTCATTGACACTTGAAGTCGAGGTTGAAGAATTATTTCATTTCGTTATTTTGACAATGGATACTCAAGAACCGGTCTCCTTATCTCATCAATTTAGGTCAGCGATCAAACAATTTGAGAAGGATCCAGATGTGAATCAGGAACATTTGGATACGATTAAAAGCGAAATGTTTGGTGATTTCTTACAAGGTTTAAATTCGCTTGAGTATAGTGCCACTCAGTTTGAATATTTTTCGGACGGTAGCACTTCTTATGATCTTCCAAAGATTTTACAAGGTATTAGTTTACAAGATATCATCAAATTAGGTCGAAAGTTTATCGACCAGGCTGAGATGGTTGACTATATGATTTTTCAAAAGTAGTACACAATGTATTAAGAAGGGAAAACATGAAGAAGAGAACGATTGGTCAAGTGTTAAAACTGTCAAGAGTAAATTTACACTTAAGTTTACAGGATGTGTCAAATAAGACAGCCATTGAAATTCCTTATATAGAAGCGTTGGAAAACGATGAGTTTGATCTACTACCAAGTCCCTTTTACGCCCAGATCTATCTTAAAAAGTTAGCATGGGCTTTGGGATTAGATGAGTCCATCCTATTGACAGCTTTTCGTGAAGGAAAAGAATTGTTATTTGATGAAGAAATACTTGTAGATGATGAAGAGCTTCATTCAAGAAAATTAAGACAGAGAACAAGCTGGTTACCAATTCTATATTATCTGCTAGTTAGTTTTGCTATTCTTGGATTTGTGATTTATATCGTATATTTTTATAAGTTTACAGCATGAGTAAAATAGCTGTAAAGGTAGTTTGTTTTTTGGAGGAAGTATGAAAAAAGAAAATATTCCTAATGCATTGACATTAATTCGAGTTGTGATGATTCCAATTTTTATTGCCATTTTAAGTTTAAGTCACTCTTATCTAGGACATATTGTATCAGCAGTTATTTTTGCAATTGCTAGTATTACAGATTATTTAGATGGCTTTCTTGCACGAAAATGGAAGGTAGTTAGTAATTTTGGTAAATTTGCCGATCCGATGGCAGATAAATTATTGGTCATGTCAGCCTTTATCATGATGATTGAATTAAAAATGGTTCCTGCTTGGATTGCAGCCGTTATCATTTGTCGTGAGTTGGCTGTTACTGGTTTGCGTCTTCTACTTGTTGAGACAGGTGGCACAGTTCTTGCTGCAGCCATGCCAGGAAAAATTAAAACCTTTAGCCAAATGTTTGCCATTATCTTTTTGCTTTGCCATTGGACTCTTCCAGGGCAAGTGTTACTTTATATTGCATTGATTTTCACAATTTATTCTGGTTACGACTACTTTAAGGGAAGTAGCTATCTCTTTAAAGACACATTCAAATAAATGAAACAGATGATTGAGCTAAAAAATGTATCCTTTCGATACGATAAAACAGTAGACGAGTATCAAATTGACACGGTTTCGTTTCACGTGAAACAAGGAGAGTGGCTTTCAATTGTTGGACACAATGGTAGTGGAAAATCTACAGTTGTACGCCTGATTGATGGTCTTTTGGAAGCTGAGTCTGGTGAGATTTTCATTGATGGAAAACAACTGACTCGTGAAACTATATGGGAAATCCGTAGTAAAATTGGGATTGTATTTCAGAACCCTGATAACCAATTTGTTGGTGCGACAGTGGAAGATGATGTTGCCTTTGGTTTAGAAAATCAAGGAATTCCACGGGAAGAAATGCTTCAACGTGTGGAGAAGGCTATTGAGCAAGTCGGTATGCTGGAGTTTAAAGATCGCGAACCATCTCGTTTGTCAGGTGGTCAAAAGCAACGGGTGGCCATAGCAGGTATTATCGCCTTGAGACCAACTATTATTATCCTTGATGAAGCAACTAGTATGTTAGATCCAGAAGGTAGAGAGGATCTAATGGCGGTAATGAGAGAACTTCAGAAAAAATTTCAATTAACAATTATCTCCATTACCCATGATTTAACCGAAATTGCCTTAAGTGATCGAACACTCGTCTTTCAAAAAGGAAAACTAGAGTCTTCTATGACGCCGAGGGAATTATTTTCAAGAAAGGATCTCAGTGAGATTGGACTAGATAAGCCGTTTAGTAAGCAGGTCCAAGAATCTCTCAGTTCGCATTTTCCACTAAAACAGGATTATCTAACAGAAAGTGAGTTATTAGACCAACTATGGGAATTTCTTTAAAGAATGTCTATTTTACTTATCAAGAGGGAAGTCCTTTTGAAGGGCAGGCGCTTTCTGATATTAGTTTGGAAATAAAAGATGGATCTTATACAGCCATCATCGGGCATACTGGTAGTGGCAAGTCTACTTTGTTGCAATTACTAAATGGTTTACTGCGTCCGACTAAAGGAACAATTCAGTTTGAAAATTTTGTTTTAGATAACAATTCTGAGCCAAAAGAAATGAAGTACCTGAGAAAAAAGGTCGGTTTGGTTTTTCAATTTCCAGAAAGTCAGTTGTTTGCAGAAACTGTTCTAGCTGATGTAGCCTTTGGACCACAAAATTTTGGGGTGCCTAAGGAAAGAGCTGAAGAAATAGCTAAAGAAAAATTATCAATCGTTGGTTTAGAAGAGTCTATCTATGATAAAAGTCCATTTGAACTATCTGGTGGACAAATGAGGCGGGTTGCGATCGCGGGTATTTTAGCTATCGAACCAGAGATTTTAGTATTGGACGAGCCGACAGCAGGGCTAGATCCTGCTGGAAGAAAGGAATTGATGGCGCTGTTTGAGACATTACATAAAAATGGGATGACCCTAGTTCTGGTAACTCATACGATGGATGATGTAGCAAATTTTGCTGATACTGTATTTGCTTTGGAAGCGGGAAAACTTGTCCTAAACGGATCCCCAAGGGAAGTGTTTCAACAGGTTGAGTATTTACAAAAACTTCAATTAGGAGTCCCACAAATTACGAATTTTGCTCTTCAATTGAAAAAAAGGGGGCTTCCTCTGGACAGACTACCAATCAAAATTGAGGAACTAAAGGAGCTGTTACTTCATGAATAATATGATCCTGGGAAGGTATATTCCTGGAAACTCCATTATCCACCAACTGGATCCTCGTGGGAAATTGCTCTCAATGTTTTTATTTATTTTTCTTCTGTTTTGGGCCAATAACATGCAGACCAATCTTTTGCTATTTGGCTTCATCTTTGTTTTAATGTATTTAACGAGGATTTCGGTTAGTTTTTATATTAAAGGCTTAAAATCAATGATTTTTATCATTGCTTTTACAACTATTTTTCAATTATTTGCGACCTCTCAAGGAACTATTTTGTATCAATGGTGGTTTTTTAAATTAACCGACCAAGGATTGATGCAAGCCGCCATCATATTTTGTAGATTTATTTTAATCATTTTTTATTCGACGATTTTAACCGTGACGACGACACCATTGAGTTTAGCAGATGCTGTTGAAAAGATCCTTACCCCACTAAAAATTATTAAGGTTCCAGCTCATGAGATTGGGTTAATGCTATCTATGAGTTTGCGCTTTGTTCCAACCTTAGTAGATGATACGAATCGAATTATGAATGCGCAAAGGGCGCGTGGTGTTGATTTTGGTGAAGGAAATCTATTAAAAAGGATCCGTTCCTTTATTCCTATCCTCATTCCTCTATTTGCTTCTAGTTTTAAACGCGCAGATGCATTAGCAATTGCGATGGAAGCGAGAGGGTACAAAGGCGGTGAAGGACGAACACGCTATCGGACTTTGCAGTGGGGAGTAAAAGACACCCTGGCATTGCTCGTTATTCTGTGCCTCATGTTGATAGTTTTTTATCTGAAAAATGGATAGAGCTAGTTCTATTGGTTCAAAAATAAGTAAAAAGCGCTATACAAAGCGCTTTTTACATTAAATTCACATATTCTTGTAACATTTGTAATATATTCTACAATAAACTGTAACATTTTGTGTGTATGATAGAATTATGTTCGAAAGGAGAATAGAATTCATGAACAGTAAAAAGTTCCAATGGACAGTCACTTCCCTACTTTCAGCAACATCACTTTTCATTTCTGGTATTGCTACAGTGAATGCTGAAACTTATCAAGTGAAGTCTGGAGATACTCTATCAAAAATTGCACTAGAAAATAACACTTCAGTAGAAAATATTATTGCATCTAACAATCTGACTAATGAAGATTTGATCTATGCAGGACAAATTATTGAGTTAGGTGAGCGTTCAAAATCTATGATTGATAAAGTTGCTCCACAAGAGCAAGCAAAACCTACTGAAAGTACACCTGCAGCAGCACAAACTGCTCAAAAACAAACAACTTATGCAGCAAATGCTGCAGTGACTTCTGCACAGGCATCAAATGGAGGGATCGTCCTTTCAAACGGAAATACTGCTGGAGCTCAAGGATCATACGCAGCTGCGCGTATGGCTGAAATGACAGGTGTTCCCGCTTCTACTTGGGAAGCTATCATTGCCCGTGAATCAAATGGTCAAGTGAATGCAGCAAACGCTTCTGGAGCAAGTGGTTTGTTCCAAACAATGCCAGGTTGGGGATCAACTGCAACAGTTGATGATCAAATCCAGGCAGCATATAATGCATACAGCTCACAAGGTTTATCAGCTTGGGGTTATTAAAAAAATGAGGCTGGGACAAAATGTACTGACCCCAAAAAGTTAGACAATTAATTTATCCAAAGGATTTAGTTCTGTATTGCACAGGACT
>NZ_CABFMD010000008.1 GCF_901875555.1 Streptococcus parasanguinis | reverse complement strand
ATCTTTATAAGTTAATTTCATAATAAAAACACCCCAAAAGTTAGATTTTTCTGTCTAACTTTTGGGGTGCAGTTCAATTATCGATTAATCTTTTCATTTACCTAATACCCTTCAACGAGATTTCTAATTATCAATCCAAAAGATGTCAAAAAAAGAACACCCCGAAAGGTGCTCTTTGCAAGTATAGTCATTCTCTCGAATTAACGTTTACTAAATTGTGATGCTTTACGAGCTTTCTTAAGGTTTGGAAAGTATGGGTTTCAGTTGGACTAAAAATGGCGTATTATCAAGGCTTTTCAGAACGATATCTACTGATTAATTTCATAAAATGTGAATCAATAGATTATAAATAGGGGAAATAGTTTAGGTCCGTAAGCATTAAAATAATACACCTACAAAGCTTATTATATCAGATTTTCTCCATTTTAGAAAAATAGGTAGAGATAAAACAACATCTAATCGATTGAAAAATTATACTTTAAATCAATCTTTTAGGTAGTGTAAAATAAGTTGTGTAAACACAAAAAGGAATAAATCCATTATAGTAGAGTTGCAAAACATTACTAGAAAGAGATTTATTCCTATGACACAGTTTACTTTTAATTATAGATTTGAAGGGCTTAATAATTAAGAATTTTAAAAATTGAAATCTTTTTGTCCCAAACTCTTCCTAAATTTCTTCATCAACACTATTTGACAAAGAGCCATATAAAAAAGACAAACATCAAAATCGATGTTTGTCTTCATTCTGAGACAGACGCAAGTCTGTCTTGACTTTTATAGCAATTCTTTAATGGCAGTTACTAGGTCAGTTTGTGGGCGACCGAGCAGGTTTTCCAAGTCGCTGTCAGCAATATCCAATTGACCATCTGCGATGTCTGCTTGGATGGCTGAGAGGACAAAGATAGCTTCCTTAGGAAGTCCAGCTTTAGCCAAGCCTTTTTGGTAGTCTTCGAGGCTAACGGAGAGGACTTGGAAGTCTTTACCAGTCGCTGCCTGAGCAGCCTTAGCAAAGTCAGCATAGGTCACAGCTTTTCCAGCCAATTCATAGACTTGGTAGCCGTCAAAGTCTTGCGTTAGTGCATGCACTGCCGCTTCAGCGTAGTCACGGCGAGCTGCCCAACCAACCTTGCCTTTTCCACCAGCGTGGACAAAGGGCTGACCGGCGAGAGCTGCACGAACAGTTTCTATTTCATTTTCTACGTACCAGTTGTTGCGCAGGACCTTGACATTGAGACCAGAAGTCTGGAGGGCAATTTCAGTGGCCTTGTGGTCAGGGGCTAGAACCGCTGTGGAAGTATCCGCACGGGTTATACTGGTGTAGACAATGTTTTTGACGCCAGCCATCTTGGCTGCAGCGATAACATTTTGATGCTGTACTTCACGAGGGGTGGCTTGACCTGGGGCACCAGAAACAAACATCAGTGTCTCAATCTCAGCAAAGGCATTTTCTAAGACTGACTGATCAGAGTAGTCTCCAATCCGCACATCATAGCCTGCTTCCTTAAACACTTGTCCTTTTTCTGCAGAACGGACCAAAACGGCAATGTCTGAAGCTGGTACAGATTTCGAAAGGTTTTCCAAGATGGCAGCACCGAGTCCACCTGTAACGCCTGTGATTAGCGTAGTCATTGTATTCTTCCTATTAGCTTAATTTTGTAAAGGTTCCTTTGTAGTTAAGGAACTGATTATCTGGTAGAGTAATGTTGGTATAGACAATGTCTTGGTTGAAATCTTCTACGTGAGTAACGGTAGAACCGTCTGGCTCTGACCAAGTAACCATGAAGACCTTGTCTGCAACTTCTGTTGCTGTATAAGTAACAGTCACAACCGCTTCAGCAACAGGTGCTGCATCACCGACGCTTGAAAAAGTCATTGTTTTACCATCTACATCAAATTTGAGATGATAAGCTAGGTCGCCAAATTGTGCTTTGTATGTGTGTCCGATAGGTGGAAATGTGTTTGCCATAATCATTCTCCTTTTAGTTTAATTGTGTTTATTATTTAATTAGTTTAAGATAGCGAAACCACCAGTCCAGGTGATTTGTTCACGAGCCGCTAAGCTGATTTGTAGGAAACCCATTGCTTCCAATTCACGAGCGCGTTTCAAACTACCTGCATCTTTGACACGAAGGTCACTGCCAGACAAAACTTCTTCAATTTTTGCCTTGGCATCAGCGTGATCTGAGGCTAGTAAAACCGTCGTAATAGCTTGATCTGCTACTTTTCCTGTCGCTAAGCTTGCTCCAAAGGTCGTGTTAAATCCTTTCACAACAAAACTAGTTGGCAATTTTTCTTGAATCAGTGCAGCCGCTGAAGAATCAGCTGGAACTACTAGGTCATCAAAGGTATCAAAATTAACTGGATTGCTAATATCAATTATAATTTTTCCTACCAATTGGCTAGCATAAGTTGAAAGAATGCCCTCAATTGCCCCATAAGGGACTGCCAAGACAACAATCTCCCCAAAAGAAGCTGCTTCTTGGTCTTTTGTAATGAAATTAACTGTATTGCCAGCTTTTTCAAAACGACTAGCAATTGCCTGTCCCATATTTCCTTGTCCAAAAATTGTGATTTGTGCCATTGTATTTCTCCTATTTAATAAATTCAAATGTGCCTGAATGCGTCAATGTTTGTCGTTGTCCAAAGGCTTCTGGATCATTCCAAGACATGAACGCCCAAACTGTCCCTTCTACAAGATTGATATGATGTGTGATAGAATTTCCAGTTGATTCAATCCAGCTAACACTGATAAGGTCATCTGTCAATTCCTTTGTATAAATCCTATCTGTCTCACTTCCCAAGCCATCTTCAGCAAGGCTAGTCCAAGTCATCTTATTGTCTGCCAAGTATTCTAATTGAAATTGAAACCCTGTTTCAAAACGTACTACAGCTGTTCTACCTTAAAGTTTCATCTGCTTTTACTCCCTTTCATTACTTAATTGGAAACATGGCATTGCCATTCACTGCTTCGCTAGCTGGAACCTCTTCTTGCATGACATCCCAATGTTCAATAAATTTTCCATCTTCAACACGGAAATAATCAACCGCAATCATTGTTTTTCCAAACCAGTTTGAATAGCGACCATGCACTGCAACGATATTACCTTCTTCCATAGCAATACCTGGCTCATAAGAAATTTGATTGTCTTCTGATGTGATAAATCCACGAAGGACATCTAAACCATTTGGCATGCTTGGGTTGTGTTGGATCATATCGTCTTTCCAAAAAGTTTCAACTTTTTTAAGATCTTTTTCGTTAAATACTGCGTTAAGATAGTTAATAGCTTGTTCTTTAAGAGTTGACATCGTTATTCACCTCTAAAAATATTTTTTGATTGAGAAGTTCATCCTCAACCTTGACTTATTTTACATCAGTAGTGATAAGTTGTAAAATATAATGCTCGAAAAACTCATAGAATTCAACCTCGTGTAAACTGTAAGTAACCACACTGACCAAAACACAGGAAAATTCTACGAGCTACCACCACCTTACCAGAACTGAACAAATTAAGATAGAAACTTACCTCGAATTAGGCCTCAAACCAATCCAAATAGCGAGAAAATTAGGCATTCACAAATCAACCCTTTCAAAAGGATTAAGGCCTTGTAATGACACATACTCTGCACAAGCAGTCCAAACACACTATGAGAAACTGGCTAAGCAGAAGTGAAGAAAATCGAGTTGGACTCCTGAATTGAAATAGGAAATTGAAGAACGATTACAATCTTCATGGTCTCCAGAACAAATTTGTAGTCGTTATCAACTTGAAAATAGGTCCATGGTGTCCTTCAAAACCCAATTTGTAAAATCAAGCCCAAAAAAAGCATCCCGTATTTTTGATACGAAATGCTTTCAATAAGTGTAAATAAGTTTTAACGTTTACTAAATTGTGATGCTTTACGTGCTTTCTTAAGACCTGGTTTCTTACGTTCAACTTTACGTGAGTCACGTGTAAGAAGTCCTGCGCGTTTCAATGAATCGCGGAAGTCTGGGTCTACTTGAAGAAGGGCACGAGCGATACCGTGACGGATAGCTCCTGCTTGACCAGCGTATCCACCACCTACAACGTTAACGAAAACGTCGTATGAACCTACAGTTGAAGTAACTGCAAATGGTTGGTTGATTACAAGACGAAGGTCAGCGTGTGGGATGTACTCTTCAACATCTTTTTTGTTAACAGTGATTTTACCAGTTCCTGGAACAAGGCGAACGCGTGCAACAGCGTTTTTACGACGTCCAGTACCTGCATATTGTGCTTGTGACATACTTTATTGTTCCTTTCCTTAGATAAGTCCTGAAATATCAAGAACTTCTGGTTGTTGTGCAGCGTGAGTGTGCTCAGCTCCAACGAATACTTTCAATTTCATACCTTGAGCGCGGCCAAGAGTATTGTGTGGAAGCATACCTTTAACTGATTTCTCGATCAAACGTACTGCATTTTTAGAACGAAGTTCACCAGCAGAGATTGATTTCAATCCACCTGGGTGGTTTGAGTGAGTGTAGTAGATCTTATCAGTTGCTTTTTTACCAGTCAATTTAACTTTTTCAGCATTGATAACGATTACGAAGTCACCTGTATCAGTGTGAGGTGTGAATGTTGGTTTGTTTTTTCCGCGAAGCACGCTAGCAACAACTGCTGAAAGGCGTCCAAGAGGTACATCAGTTGCGTCAACAACGTACCATTTGCGTTCTACTTGGCCTGGTTTAGCCATGAATGTAGTTTTGTTCATGATTTCTCCTATATGAATGTCGTTTTTGTTTACAGGGCGGATGTTCCGGTCCGCGAGTTATTTGAAAGGTTCCGGGGCCTTACAAATGGGGTAAACAATACCGCCTACTATTGTATCAAAATTCTAAGATAAAAGTCAACCGATTTGGAAAATTATTTGCGATTTTCTTTTCCTATGACAAATCCGATCAAGGCATTCGGGCCGACGTGGGCGGAGATGACTGGTCCAAGAGGCATCACGAGGACTTCATCGATGCCTTCAAGCGCAAGCATTTCTGCCTTCAGCGCTTTAGCTCCTTCTAGATCGTTTGTATAAGAGACCAGAGCTGTGCTTTCACCGATATCGGCTTTGATCAACTCCAATAATTCTCGGACGGCTTTTTTGCGTCCACGGACTTTCGTAATAGGCACTAATTTCCCTTCCGCATCAATCCAGAGAATGGGCTTGATGCTGGCTAGACTTCCCATGATTGCAGCGCTCTTTGAGAGGCGGCCACCACGCATGAGGTGGTAGAGATCATCAACGAGGAAATAGGTCCGCAGTTTTGGTGCTAGAGCCATGATCTCTTCTTTGGCTTCTGCTAAGGAGCGACCCGCATCACGCGCAGCTACCGCCCGCATGACTAAGTAGCCCTCTCCAATCCCTGCCGCTTTGGGGTCAACAATTTCGATTATCGCTTCTGGGTAGTCTTCCAAGACTAAATCACGTGCCATGACGGCACTCTGATAGGTCCCAGATAAAACCGATGAAAAGGCTACATACAGCACAGCTTTCCCTTCTTTGGCAAACTGCGCAAAGCTTTCCTGAAATTGGCCCACATTGACCTGACTGGTTGTCGGTTTGGCCCCATTTTTCATGGCTTCTAACAGCTCAGGGCTGGTCAATTGACCTTCTCCTACGGTCTGGTATACTGTCCCATCTAACTCAATGGTCAAGCCGAGAATGGTTACCTGGTGTTCCTTAGCCCAGTTTTGGTCCAAATCTGCTGTCGAATCTGTTAAAATAGCAAATGTCATTTCTTGTCTCCCATCATTTCTTGTAATTGTCGCAATACTTGGTGATCGAGCGGTCGCATGGGTGGTTTTTGATCATTGACCCCTCGCTGTGCCTGATTGAGGTTTCCTTTGACGACTGCGACTCGTTTTTCTAACTCTCTCGCGGATACCCGAAGAGCCCCTTGAGCAAAGACAGTCCATTGCTCATTTAAGTCACTGGTTGCAACGGATACCTAGTGGAGGGGCGTATTGAGCTCTGCCGCTAAGCGCTCGATATAGTCATCTGCCGTCTCATCCTCACCGGTAGAGACCACCTGAACATTGAATTCCTCATAGGTCTGCCGCACTCCTGGCATATACTGGGCATCAAAGACACAGATGACTTCGATCCCTTCAAAGCTAGCATAATGGCTCAGCTTTTGCAGGAGGATGGTACGCGCCGCATCGAGCTCACTTTTTTGAAAGAGCTGGCGGGTCTCCTGCCAAAAGGCAATCATATTGTAGCCGTCAACCAATAAGATTTTTCGTTTCATATCATTGCCTTTCTATGATTATAGTCGATTGCGAAAGACCTCATACATGAGGATGGCTGCAGCCACACTGGCATTGAGGCTTTGGACATGGCCATTCATAGGAATGGTGATCATCTCATCGACTTGCTTTTTGATATTGGCTGAGATCCCTTTTCCTTCATTACCAATGATCAAGGCCAACTTGCCAGCCGTATTCCACTGATGAGATGGCGTGCCGTTCATATCAGTCCCAAAGATCCAGAAACCTTCTTCCTTTAGCTTGTCTAAGGTTTGGCTGAGATTGGTCACACGGGCAATGGGAATGTGTTCCACTGCTCCGGTAGACGTTTTCGACACCACCGGGGTTACCCCGACTGCCCGGTGCTTAGGAATGATGACCCCTGAGACATTGGTCGCATCAGCTGTCCGCAAGATAGATCCAAGATTGTGCGGATCGGTCAAGCCATCGAGAATCAACAACAACGGGTTCTCTTCTTGGGCTGTCCGTTTCAGAATCGCTGCCAAATCTGTGTAAGCAAAGGCTGCCACACGAAGAACGAAGCCTTGGTGAACAGCTCCTTCTGTCATTTCTTGCAGGGTTTTCTTTGGTGTCCAAGAAATCGACACCTTCTTTTCAGCTGCTAAGGCCTTGATTTTGTCGACATTTTTCCCTCGGAGGTCTTCTTGAATATATAATTTATTGCCAGTATTGGCTTGTAAAGCCTCGGTGACTGCATGGACACCGTATACGATATCGTTATTTTCCATAGAACTAGTATACCACAAGAAAGGAGGATGAGGCCAATTCATGATATAATGAAATGAAATCTATCTCAGCGAAACTAACAAACTAGAAAGGAAACCATGCCTCTATTTCAACGAACTATCAAGCTCACCTTGGCCACCTGTTTAGCAGCTGCCCTTGCTGCTGCTCTGGGATTGACCTATGCCATCTCAGCTGGCGTCATTGCCATCTTGAGTGTCTCTGATACCCGTCGGAGCACCATCAAGCAAGCCTACCAGCGCTTTATGTCGACCTTGCTAGCTCTAACAATCGGAAGTCTCGCTTTTTCATTTTTGGGATTCAACCTTTGGGCACTGGGAGTCTTTATCGCTATCTATGTTCCATGCGCCTTTCTCATGGGCTGGCAGATCGGCATCACGCCTAGTACAGTCCTCGTCACCCATCTCTTGATTGAGCAGTCTACTTCCTGGGGGCTCTTGCTCAATGAACTTGCCCTCTTTTTAATCGGGACCAGCTTTGCCTTGCTGGCCAATCTCTATATGCCTTCTAATCAGGCTGCGATCGATCACTACCATGATGTTGTCGAAGACCAACTAAAGAAGATTCTTGGCCGTTTTGCAGACATGCTTGGGAAAGGGGATGGTCGCAACGATGCCCGCTTGATCAAAGAGCTGGATGGTACGCTAAAGGATGCTTTGAATCTGGTCTATCTGGACCATTCCAACCACCTTTTTCATCAAACCAACTACCATATTCACTACTTCGAAATGCGCAAACGTCAAAACGACATCCTGCGGGATATGGCAGAAAACGTCAACCGCTGTCAGTTAGCAGCGAGTGAAAGTTTGATACTGGCTCAACTTTTTAAGAAGACTGCGCAACAGTTAAGTCAGGAAAATCCTGCCCAATATCTTCTAGACGATATCACTCAGTATCTAGCAATCTTTCGGGAGCGGCCCTTGCCTAAGACCCGTGAAGAATTCGAAACACGCGCCACCTTGCTCCAATTGTTAAGAGATCTAGAAACTTTCATCCATGTCAAGGTCCATTTTTACCAGCAATTTCATCAGGAGACAGAATAAGGTTTTTTGATGATTTAAAAACGCATCTGATCCTGTTTTTTGGACACGTGATCAGATGCGTTTTCCTATAGCTACTTTTCGCTTTTCTCCTTATTCCACCAATTCCAACACAACAGTTTGGTAAGGGGCCAATTCTAATACCTGGTCTCCTTCTTGGAACAACCCAGCAGTATTATTTAAAACAACCGTTTTAATCGGAGCTGGCAACTCCAAAGTGGCCTCACGATTTTGGAAATTGCTGATTACCAAGAGACGCTTGTCTCCACGGCGTTCAAAGGCGATGATATTTTCACGATCCCGATAAGCTGGGATCATATCTCCAAACCGGATGGTATTTCCATAGAGGGGATGGCGATACAAGGCTGTCAACTGGCGATAATAATTCAAGATAGAATCTGGATCCTTTTCCTGGTCTTCCACATTGATGGAATCATCTGGTTTGGGACTGATCAGCCAGGCTGGTCCATCGCTAAAGCCCAGACCTGGCTTTCTTGCCCACTGCACCGGTGTCCGCGCATTGTCTCGGCTGTAGTTGGCAATCACTACTAAGGCTTCTCCCTCACTCAAACCAGCTTCTTTAGCCACATGGTAGCCATTGATGGTTGCGATATCATCAAAGTCCTCTACTGATTCAAAGACTTGGTTTTCCATTCCAATTTCTTGGCCTTGATAGATAAATGGAATTCCCTTGCGCAAAACCTGAATAGTTCCTAGGGCTTTTTTACTGGTGTCGTTTACGGGACCTTCCGCGATATAGTGGGACACGCCACGAGGTTCATCGTGGTTTTCAATGATGGTTGAGAGAACCCCAATACTATCCGCGCGCTCATGCGCTTGGAAAATACTTTCTTTGAGTTCATCTGCTGTTGGAAGAGCATGGTCAAACCAGCCTTTTCCTTCCTGACCCAGCATGGTTTGCTTGAAGTCAAAAATCGAAGAAAAGACACCATCTTTTCCGATGAAGAAATGCAATTCTTCGTCGGTTTCATTGAAAACTTCCCCTACAGTGAAGGCATTGTACTTGGCAAAGGTCCGCTCCTTTAACTCTTGCAAGAAAGGTTCAATCGATTGGGCATTCACCAATGATTCCGGCACTGGGACCAGGCCATTCTCCCGATCTGATGGAAGCGAACGCCATTCTAGATCTTTTTTGATATTGATAATAGCATCAATCCGAAAACCCGCAATCCCCTTGTCCAACCACCAGTTGATCATGGTGTAAATTTCCTCGCGCAAGACAGGATTTTGCCAATTGAGGTCCGGCTGATCCTTGTGGAAAGAATGAAGATAGTATTTGTTGGTGCCAGGAACCGGCTCCCAGACACTGCCTCCAAAGTAACTTTCCCAGTTGTTGGGCTCCTTGTCACTTTCGATGAAGTAAAAGTAGTCTGCATAAGGGCCATCTGGATCTGCCAAAGCCTTTTGGAACCACTCGTGATGGCTGGAACAGTGGTTGACCACCAAGTCCATAATGATGGAAATGCCCCGCTTCTTGCCTTCCGCAATCAGCTCTTCCATGTCTTCCATGGTCCCAAAAAGGGGATCGATGGCATAGTAGTCTGAAATATCATAGCCCTGGTCAATAAACGGACTCTTGTAAACAGGGGATAGCCAGAGAATATCAATCCCTAAGTCTTGAAGGTAATCGAGTTTTTCTGTGATTCCTTTTAAATCCCCAACACCATCGCCATTGCTGTCCTTAAAGCTTTTTGGGTAAATCTGGTAAGCGACCTTCCCCTTCCACCAGTCTTTTTCCATGTCTTGTCTCCTTAAAATGAAAGAGACCTAGACAAATCGTCTCAGCCTCTATAGTGTCAGTAGGTATTAGTATACTGTTTTTTCAGTTTCTTTGTCGAAGAAGTGAGCTTTGTTCAAGTCAAATCCAAGTTCGATGGTTGCACCAGTTCCAAGGTAGTCACGCGCATCTACTTTAGCGATGAATTCGTTGTCACCAACTTGGCAGTACAAGTGAGATTCAGAACCAAGCAACTCAGATACAGAGACGGTTGCCTTCACCACTGATTCTGGGAAAGTTTCAAGGAATGCAGCTTCTGTATTCACGTCTTCTGGACGAATACCAAAGATCAATTCTTTACCATCATAGCCTTTTTCACGAAGAACTTTCAAAGCACCTTCTGGAACTTTCAAATTCAATCCATTAGCAACGATGTTGCCACCTTCCAATTTTACGTTAATGAAGTTCATCGCAGGGCTTCCGATAAATCCAGCCACGAATTTGTTTACTGGGTTTTTGTATACTTCTTGAGGAGTTCCGATTTGTTCTACACGTCCGATTGTACCAGTACCTGCAGGGTTTTTAGTAGCAGACATGATAACGATACGGTCAGCAAGTGTCATCGCTTCTGTTTGGTCGTGGGTTACATAGATGGTTGTAGCACCGATACGACGGTGAATTTTCGCGATTTCAGCACGCATGGATACACGGAGTTTAGCATCCAAGTTTGACAAAGGTTCGTCCATCAAGAATACTTTTGCATCACGGACAATGGCACGTCCCATGGCAACACGTTGACGTTGACCACCAGAAAGGTCAGCTGGTTTACGATCCAAGAATTCTTTCAAGCCAAGGATTTCAGCTGCTTCTTGTACACGTTTGTCGATATCTTCCTTGCTGTATTTACGCAATTTCAAACCGAAAGCCATGTTATCGTACACAGTCATGTGTGGGTAAAGAGCGTAGTTTTGGAATACCATGGCGATATCACGGTCTTTCGGTGCCACGTTGTTTACAACAGTGCCATCGATGGAACACTCACCTTCTGTGATATCTTCAAGACCAGCGATCATACGAAGAGTCGTTGATTTACCACATCCTGAAGGACCTACGAAAACGATAAACTCTTTGTCTTTGATGTCCAAGTTGAAGTCTTCAACTGAGTAGTGTTCGCTGTTTGGATATTTTTTGTAAATATTTTTAAGATTTAATTCTACCATGATGGTACTCCTTTGATGTTTATAGTTCTATTGTAAATGAAAACGTTTTACAAATCTATGGCAAGTCTCACAAAAAAGAAAAAGAGTTTTGTGCAAGTTGCACAAAACTCTCGATTGATTCCGTTTAAATGACATCTTGCAAGACTAAATGGTAGCACAGAGCCAGATCTGTCAGATTTTTCAACTGGAGACCTGTTAGCTCTTCCCACTTATCCATCTTGTATTGGAGCGAATTGCGATGGAGATAGAGTTGCTGGGCCGCCTTGGTCACGACTGCCCCATTTTCCCAAAGAGCGACAATGATGTCTTGCAATTGATCTTGACTTTCAATCAACTGATGCAAGCGTTCTTTGATCGGGGTAAGATCTAGACCTGCCTGCTCGATCCCCCACAGATAGAGTTGAGAAAAGCGATAGACGCCTTGATGCCCTTCTCGGATCCAAGCTCGAAAAACCGCTTGTTCTGCTTGGATAACCGGAGACACTTTTCCTTCTTTTGACTCGGTCCATACTTGCCCGACCAGGATAGATAAACGAATATTGAAGTCATACTCCATGGCAGAGACAGTATCTTTTAAGATATCGGCCACAGGCAAAGACTGGTCTTGGTCCAGAATGAGCACGTAGTCCTGTCCACTCAGTTGCAAGGTTGCTCGGAAGTTGGGCAAGAGTGTCTGCATCATCTCTAACCAAGAAGCCATCCCTTCCGCTGTTGAGTGCGAGAGGTGGCAATAGACGAGTTGCATTTTTTTGATGACCTGAGGGGCTTCTCCCTTTCCATCGATCAGGTATTGGTACCAAGGATTGGGGGCAACCTCTTCTTCACTGCCCAACCAGGAAATCAATTGTTTTTCTCGCTCGGTTAACTCTTCTTCCTTCAGTAGCAGCCATTGATGAGCCTGAAGGGGTATCGCTACATAACCAGCTGGTGGATGAGCTTGATCCGTCACCTCTGCATGAGGAAACCACTCTCTGATATTTTTCACTGCTTTCTTCCTTCTTCTACTTCCTGGATACACCAGTCAATCAGCTCTTCTAAACGAGAGATCTCACCCGTCATATGGAGATAACCCATGACCGCCTCAAAGCCCGTCGACATGCGATAGGTCACGACATCCGCATTTTTGGCCTTGGTATGGCTATTGGTATTGCGACCGCGCTTGTAGATCTCCAACTCTTTTTCCGTCAGAATGTCTTGCTCCAGCATGCTTTCAATCAAGCTAGCCTGCGCCCTGGCAGAGACGTAGCGGGTTGCAGCCTGGTGGAGTTTATTGGGCTTGGTCATCCCTTGAAAAATCAGATGCCTGCGAATATACATGGAATAGACCGCATCCCCTTCAAAGGCAAGGGCGATCCCATTGATTAGATTGACATCAATCACGTGTCCACCTTACACCTTCTTTTGTATCCAAGAGCTTGATTCCTTGCGCAGCCAATTCATCGCGAATCTCATCTGCACGCGCAAAATCTTTCTTAGCCCGCGCTTCTTGGCGTTCAGCGATCAAGGCTTCAATATCTGCATCCAAGACTTCTTCGACAAAGACCACTCCAAAGACTTCTAACATTTTTGCCAAGGCATCCTTGACGTCTTGGTTGTAATGACCTGAGTTGATCCATTTGGCCAATTCAAAGACGACGGTGATTCCGTTTGCGGCATTGATATCTTCATCCATTGCTGCGATAAACTTGTCCACAAAGCTTTGCAAGTCCACTGGATCCACTTCTCCTGTGAAAGGTTGCTCGTAGGTATTTTTCAAATACTTGAGGTTGGTCTCTGCATCGCGCACAGCTTTTTCTGTGAAGTTGATCGGCTTGCGGTAGTGCTGGGTCGCAAAGAAGAAACGAAGCACTTGGCCATCAATGGTCTTCAAAGCATCATGCACGGTGATAAAGTTGCCTAACGACTTGGACATCTTGACATTGTCAATATTGACAAAGCCATTGTGCATCCAGTAATTGGCAAAAGTCTTGCCTGTTTTAGCTTCTGATTGGGCGATTTCATTGGTATGGTGCGGGAACTCGAGGTCAGCACCACCACCGTGGATATCAATGGTATCCCCTAAAATCCCCGTTGACATGACCGAACACTCGATGTGCCAGCCCGGACGACCAGGGCCCCAAGGGCTTTCCCAAGAAACTTCACCTGGCTTTGCTGCTTTCCAAAGAGCAAAATCGACCGGATTTTCCTTGCGAGCTGTCTCTTCATCTGTCCGACCAGAAGCACCTAGCTCCAAGTCTTCTAGGGTTTTATTAGCCAATTTGGCATAGTTGTGGGATTTTTCCACACGGAAATAGACATCCCCTTGGCTCTCGTAGGCATAGCCTTTTTCAATCAAGTCAGCGACAAAACGAATGATGTCATCCATAAACTCAACCACACGAGGGTGACGGGTTGCAGGCTTGACCCCCAGAGCCGTCACATCCTCACGAAAGGCCGCGATGTACTTGTCTGCTACTTCCTGAGGCGTAATGCCTTCTTCTTTGGCACGGTTAATGATCTTATCATCCACATCGGTAAAGTTGGAAATGTAGGCAACTTCATAACCACGGTACTCAAAGTAGCGACGAATCGTGTCAAAGGCTACCGTTGAGCGGGCATTCCCTACGTGGATATAGTTGTAAACCGTTGGCCCACAAACATACATGCGGACCTTCCCTTCCTCGATGGGGATAAATTCTCGTAAATCACGAGACATGGTATCATAAATTTTTAACACGCTTCATTTCCTTTCTGTTTCTACTCTTTCGACTTCAAATAAACCACCTGAGTCTGTTTGACAAAGCCAATCTTTTCATACAAACGTTTGGCACCTACATTGCTGTCTTCCACGGCAATCTGAAACTCCTTGTCATTTTGCTCAATGAGTTGGTTGACGAGAGATTTTGCCAAATAGCTTCCATAGCCTTTCCCACGTTCAAGTTTGGCTATTGCTAAACCATAGAGGTAATTCGTATTACTCGATAAATCAACTGTACAAGTCCCAATAACCTGACCGTTTTTTAACAAAATATATAGGCAACTTTCTGGATCCTTCAGAGCTTTAGCGACATATCTATCCACAACTTCTCTCGATTCATGTTCCTCTGAAAATGCCTCAAATTTTAACTGACTAATTTGATCCTGATAGGAACGATCTGCTAACACAACTTCAAGATTGGAAACAGTTGCTAAGGGATAAGGTCTTCTATCCTTGCCTAACCAGGTTTCTGTCTCTTCATCCTCGACCAGTCCCCAGTTGCTGGCAAACTCAGGATGACGCTCTAGAAAAACACGCTCTGTCTGAAAAGTCACAGACTCAATGGGATAAGATGCCGTTTCTTTCTCAAAACTTCTATACAAAGCCCGCGCAATGCCTTGGCGACGATGATTGGGGTGGACCAGTATCGCTACTTCCACATCTGGGTCATCTGCATAAACCGTTAATAGACCGACAAGCTTGCCATTTTCATAATAAAGGAAAAAGGCCGGCATATTTGGATCAAAATTGAGCATATTGGAGAGATAGGGATCTCGAAAAGTTCCATCATCGTTCTGACAAGTAGCAATAAGGGCCTTTGCATCCAGTAGTTGGTGGTCATTCAATGTATTGGTTGCTTGAATCACGTAGCTATCTCCTTACAAACTAGAAGACCGATGACTGGCTTCCTTGGCATGCTCCAGCTTGTTCATGTAGTATTCCCGTTTTTCTTCTTCTTGGTGAATGATTGGCTCATCCTTCTTACCGTGAACACGAACAATTTTAGCAGGGACTCCGACAACGGTCACATCACTCGGTACATCGGAGACGACGACCGCTCCTGCTCCTACTTTGGCCTTGGCCCCAATCTCAATCGGACCGATGACCTGAGCATGAGCGGAGACCAAGGCTCCTTCACGAACCGTTGGATGGCGTTTACCGACATCCTTCCCTGTTCCCCCAAGGGTCACCCCGTGGTAGAGCATGACTCCTTTTTCAACAATAGCCGTTTCCCCGATAACGAGGCCCGCTCCATGGTCGATAAAGACACCGGAAGCAATGGTCGCACCTGGATGGATTTCAATCTGAGTCCAAAAACGCCAGAACTGACTATGCATCCGCGCCAAGAGCTTAAATCCATGGTTCCACAAAAAATGGGAAACACGGTGAGCCGCCAGTGCTTTAACGCCCGGATAGGTCAAAAGGACCTCCAGCGAGGTACGTGCTGCTGGGTCATTTTCTTTTACAATATCGATGGTTTCACGCCACCATCCCATACCGTGCTCCTCCTTTTCTAATGCTTATTCTGAATCTTTTTGTGTAATAGTGAAATCTTTTTTAGGTTTGTGGTCTTTGTTATGGTGACGAGGACGATCGCCATGGCGATGAGTCTTTTCACCGTTTTCTTCGCTGTTTTCTGGTTTTGGCGGACGAGGGAGAAGAGCTTTCATAGACGCATCGACACGACCTTTTTCGTCGATCTTGATCACTTTGACATCCACTTCATCACCGATGGCTACCAAGTCTTCGACACGGTTGGTACGTGTCCAAGCCATTTCAGAGATATGAACGAGGGCATCCGTCTTATCAAAGAGGTTGACAAAGGCACCGAATTTTTCGATCCGAACTACTTTGGCATGATAAACTTCGTCCACTTTGGCTTCACGAACCAAACCAGCAATGATTTCTTTGGCACGGTTAATCGCGTCTTGGTCGCTAGAGTAGATCGATACATTTCCTTCTTCGTCGATGTCAATCTTAACGCCTGTTTCAGCGATGATCTTATCGATGGTTTCTCCACCCTTACCGATGACAATCTTAATCTTGTCCACATCAATCTTGATGGTATCAATTTTCGGAGCAGTTGGCGCCAATTCTGGACGAACTTCTGGAATGGTTGCTTCGATCACATCAAGGATTTCAAAACGTGCTTTCTTGGCTTGAGCTAGAGCTTCTGCTAAGATTTCTGCAGTAATTCCTTGGATTTTGATATCCATTTGAAGAGCTGTAATCCCGTCACGAGTACCTGCAACCTTGAAGTCCATATCTCCAAAGTGGTCTTCCAAACCTTGGATATCTGTCAATACTGTATAGTTATTTCCATCTGAGATAAGTCCCATGGCAATACCCGCTACTGGCGCCTTGATTGGCACACCACCAGCCATAAGGGCAAGCGTTCCCGCACAGATAGAGGCTTGAGATGAAGAACCGTTTGATTCCAATACTTCTGCTACCAGACGGATCGCATATGGGAATTCTTCTAAGCTTGGCAAGACTTGAGCCAGGGCACGCTCCCCAAGAGCACCGTGACCAATTTCACGACGACCAGGCGCACCGTAACGACCTGTTTCCCCTACAGAGTATTGTGGGAAGTTATAGTGGTGCATAAAGCGTTTCTTGTACTCTGGATCCAAACCATCGATGATTTGGGTTTCACCCATTGGCGCCAAGGTCAAGACAGAAAGAGCTTGGGTTTGTCCACGAGTAAAGAGACCTGAACCGTGCACACGAGGAAGGAAGTCGACTTGCGCATCCAACGGACGGATTTCATCAACCTTACGACCGTCAGGACGAACCTTGTCTTCCGTGATCAAGCGGCGCACTTCAGCGTGTTCCATTTGTTCCAAGATTTCAGCCACATCCCGCATGATACGGTCAAATTCTTCGTGGTCTGCATATTTTTCTTCGTAAGCAGCAATGACTTGGTCTTTAACGGCTTGAGTCGCCGCTTCACGCGCCAATTTTTCTTCTACTTGGACCGCTTTTTGGAGGTCACTGTTGTAGGCTGCGATGATTTCAGCTTGCAAGTCAGCATCTACATGAAGCAATTCTACTTCTGCTTTTTCTTTCCCAACTGCTGCTACGATTTCTTCTTGGAAGGCAATCAATTCTTTGACGGCTTCGTGCCCTTTCAAAAGAGCTTCCAACATGATTTCTTCTGACAATTCTTTGGCACCAGACTCTACCATGTTGATGGCGTGCTTGGTACCAGCTACTGTCAATTCAAGAAGAGAGCGCTCTGCTTGTTCTTGTGTTGGGTTGATGATGATTTGGCCATCGACATAACCTACTTGTACCCCAGCGATTGGTCCGTCAAACGGAATGTCTGAGATAGAAAGCGCCAAGGATGAACCAAACATAGCTGCCATTGGTGCAGATGCATTTTCATCGTAAGAAAGAACAGTATTGATGACTTGCACTTCATTACGGAAACCTTCCGCAAACATTGGACGGATTGGACGGTCAATCAAACGCGCTGTCAAAGTCGCATCTGTTGAAGGACGTCCTTCCCGTTTCATAAAGCCACCAGGAAATTTCCCAGCTGCATACATTTTTTCTTCGTAGTTGACTTGAAGTGGGAAGAAATCCCCCGTTGACATTTTGTTGGACATGACAGCTGCCGTCAAAACAGTTGACTCCCCATAACGCACCACAACTGCGCCATTTGCTTGCTTGGCAACCTGACCAGTCTCTACGATCAACTCACGACCCGCAAAAGTCGTTTGAAACACTTGTTTTACCATTAAAAGTAATCCCCTTTGGATTGATAATATTATACGCCTTGCCTACAAAGATCAAGATACCAAGGCCGTAAAAAGCAAAGTAAAAATAGGAAACTGGCGAAGTCTTCGATGAAGACAAGACAGTTTATCTTTTTTACACAGCTTTTCGGCCGTGTTCAATTACACCTGATAGCATAGGATTTCAACCACCCATCTGTATGTTATATCCTCATCTTTGTATCCAAGCACGTATACCTTTTATTTTAACATATTCAAGCCCAAAAGAAAAAGGCTTTACGGGCCTTTTTCTGCGAATCTTCCCAGAGACCTATATAAAAATTTTAGATCCAGGTATAGCTTCTATTTAATTTTAAGATTTCACGAATTCCATACTGTCTACATAAAAGCGTGTTTTGTGGGTTCCGCCCTTGTATTCCTTGTGATTGCGTTTCAAGACAAAGCGTCTGTAAGGTTCAGATGTTCCTTGGATGGTCGTCGTCACTTCAACAGAATCATCATTGATCACCCAGTCATCAGGCGAAGGAATCTCCATTGGAGGCATCGCTCCCCCACGACCACCAGGTACAACTTCGTAGAAGGCCTTATCTTTTGTCGAATAGAGCCAGCCTTTTTTCTTGTCATTTACCAGTTGGATCAATTTATCCTGAGAAAAACTACGGATAGAGTCCGACGTCTTTTCTGCATCCAATTTATCAATGATATCTTGCAACTGATAGGTTTCTGGCGTGTAGGTATTGTAGTAATCAATGAACATATCTTGCGGGTAACCGTCAATCGCACCGTGATCATTGTTCAACTCCAGCAAGCGAGTCGGTTGCACCTGAAGCGAATAGGTCAAAGACGCACTGTTTTCGATAATGGAATAAATATCTGCCTCGTCCGCCTTAGACAAGGTGCCAATCGCTTCCTCATCCTCTTCATTTGACTTGCTTTCTTCTGTTTTTTCATCGGCCTTGCCAGATGATTGTCTTGCAGACGAAGAATCCACAGGCCCATGCTTGCGCTCATAGCGTTTCGGCGCACAGGCTGCTAGGGGAATTACCGAACCAACTGTTAACAATAAAATAATAATTTTTTTCATGTTTGTCTCCATGTTCTCTTTCTCTTAGTCCATCAAAAGAAATCTATTTACTCAGTATCAACGAAGAGAATCACTAGCAAATATAAGTTAATTTTCTAACCTTTTTTAGTCTTCCTTATAGAACAAGTCGCTTTGATCTGAAATAACATTTTGACCCCAATAAATAATATCCTTGCTATTATCAACAGAAAAATTTCCATATTTTAATGTTGCGGGAAACTCTTGACCTGCTGGGAAAAAACTCATTGCTGAAGCACCAGTTGGGGCAGTTGAATGAACACTACTGCTTAAGTATCCAAATTCATGATTAAACCGATCTACAACCTGATCTGTTGGTGCACCATTGATCTTTGATATACCGTTATCATCAAATGTTACACTCATTCCTTTCCCATTTCTCCAGGTCCCTGCGATACTTGAGAAATTTCCGTTCTGAATTTCTTGAAGGTTCATCCCACTACTTTTCTTACTTGAAGTAGTTGATTTAGAACCATCCACACGCGTTGTGAAGTCAAGGGCGATCCAGCCTTGACCAGATTCAAGCTTGCCCCAGGTATGACCATCTGCCTCTACAGTTTCCGTAATGGTGTGAGTTCCTTTTGCGATCATCCCTGCAGAGGGAGCTGAGGTTGAGGGCTCTTTTCGAATACGGAGATCAGCTACGCTAACTTGTACTTGGAAAGAACCTGTCTTCTTATCCTCCGCTTTAGCTGTTGATTTGGAGTCTCCTGAACCATCAAATGTTTTCCAATTGAGCTTACTGAGGTCCAACTTCTTAGCTGAAATCCCAAGAGCTTGTTCTGCTGTTTCCTTCCCACCAATTTGAATAGTCGCTTTCTTTTCTTCCTTGGCTTCCCCTTTTCCTAGCGAATAAAGGGTCAATTCCATTTCTGGATTAAGGGATTGCCAAGTGGCATAGACGATTTGTCCATTGTCAAAAACATCCAAGCTGGAGCGATAACCACCTGCAGAAGCCACATAGGCTACATGGAGCAAGGTCGGCTGGTTATCTTTCAAATAATACACAGCAGCAATCGTTTTGCCATCCCCAATCAGTAGCTCGTCATTACCATCTTGATTAAGATCCTCAAAAGCATATTGCCACTCATTGGTACTCCCAAGTGTTTGAAGGTTAAAGACATACGCATATTCTTCTGAAGTTGCTTCGATCTTCTTCAGTTCATTTTGTAAAGCCGTTTGGTCCTTAGCATTAATGGCAACTGCATAAGCCTTGTAGCGATCTAATACTTCTTGATAGTTTTTCTGACCTGTATCCTTCTTTTCTTTTTTAACCGCCGATGATGTGGCCGTTTTTGGTTTGCTTTGGCGTTCATAACGTTTGGGTGCACAAGCCACCAGAGCTAGAACGGACGCACCCGCCAGTAGTGAAATCATAACCTTTTTCATAAAAAATTCCCCATTTAACAATCTTTTTCTTAAAATTATATCATTTTAGGCTGGGTTTCCCCAGCCTAAATAGTGTTTTTATTTTGATTCGCGTTTGCGTTTCAATCCAGCAAGACCTAGAGCCATCATAGCTACGCCCATAAGTCCAAGTGCACTTGTAGATTCACCAGTTGACGGTAATTCTTTCGTGTTTGCTTGTTTAGTTTGTTTAACTTGAGGTGTTGCTGTTGCTGTTGGAGCAGTTGTCTTAACTACTTTGTTTTGAGTAGACTCATGACGAACTGGTTCGTTGCGACGGGTTTCGTTTTCGTGTTTGATACGTTCTTGTTCACGACGAATTGTTTCTTCCAATTGTTTTGCTTGAACGAGTTTTTGGTATGCTTCGAAGACACGTTTGTAATCTTCTTGAGACGCTTTAGCTTTTAACTTCAATGCTTCAAGTTTTGCAATTTCAGTTTCGAGTGTTGCTTTAGCTTCAGCTGTTTTAGCTTTAGCTTCAGTCAATACTTTTTCAGCTTCAGCAAGTTTCACAGGTGCATTCTTAAGCAATTCAAGATAATCTTTTGATTCTTTTACTGCTTGTTCAGCTGATTTAACAGCTTGTTTAGCACGTTCAACTTGGGCTTTAGCTTCAGTTGTTGCAAGACCTTTAGCTTGCAAGTCATTTTCAGCGTCGATTGCTGATTTGAGAGCTACTTTAAGAGCTTCTTCTTGAGCAATCAATTTAGCTTTAGCGTCTTTCAATTCAGATTCGCGTTGTGCACGAACTTGTTGCAAGTTTGCAAGATTTGATTTAGCTGTTGCTAGTTCAGCTTTAGCTACTTCAAGAGCTTTCGCAGTTTCAGTGACTTTAGCTTGAGCGGCAGGTGTTTGTTCTTTGACAGCAAGTGCATCGTCGTATGCTTTTTGAGCTTTCGCGATAGCGTTTTGAGCTGCGTTCAATGCAGTTTGAGCGTCAACTTGAGCTGATTTTGCAGAAGCAAGGTCGTTTTCAGCAGATTTAACGACTTGGTCAGCAGTTGCTTTCTTATCTTTAGCGGCTTGAAGAGCTTGTTCTTCTGCTTCAACAGATGATGTCAAAGATGCTTTGTATTCAGCGTCAGTGCTAAGGTAATCACCCTTGTCTTGATTTGTAGGTTTGTTTGTTGACAAGATGTGAACTGAACCTGAGCTTACGCTAAATCCAATGCCCGTTCCTTGAAGACGAATCAAGTGTTTTGTGTGACCGTTTGATTGGTCTCCATCGGCAAACATCATTTTACGGATAACGTCGGCAATGTCTTGTTTTAAGTTAATCATTGTGTATCCACCCATGTTGTCTTTATGCCATTTAGGCAAAAGTCCACCAAGGGATTCGGATGCACCATATGGGCGAAGAACTGAGTATTGGTGACCCCAGTTTTTGAGAAAATCAAATACATCGGGTGTTCCACCGTTTTCTGCGTAGAATTGAGAATATCCACGAGCGATAGCGTCTGCAAATTCTTGACCACCAACTGTTAATTGAATTGGTGTGTGGGTTTTACCTGGTTCACGTTGAGACCAGTATTGTTGGTTGATATCGTTCAACATTTGAGCAACGAATTCAGCCAATTCTTTACGTTGAGCGGCGGTTAGGTTTGCAAGGTCAACTTTATCTTTGTTTGTACCAATACCTTGTTGGTTGTAAGCACCCCAGTTGATTTCAGGTTGCAATTTCATATATTCATCTGAATGAGAGATGAACCAAGCGTAGTCTGTGATGTCGTGTTTTGCGTATTCTTCAGGGATTACGATTTTACGAAGAGCTTCGTCTTGTTTCAATTTAGCCAATTTTTCTTGATATAGAGCATTTGCGGCATCAAGAGCTTTTTGGGCTTCATCAACTTCAGATTGAGCGACACCTGCTTTAGCTTTTGTTTCAGCGAGAGCTTTTTCTTTAGCTTCTACGTTAGCTTTTGCAGATGCAAGGCTGTCTTCAAGAGCAGGAACGTTCTTTTCAGTGCGTTCTTTATCGAGAGCTGATTTTGTTTCATCGATTTTAGCTTGACGAGATGCGTCAAATTCTTTAGCACGAGTCAATTCGTCTTGCGCTGCTTTATTCACAGACTCTGCATCTTTCAGTTTATTTCCCGCAATCGTCACTGTCTCCTGTGCTCTGGTCAGTGTTGTCTCATTAAGAGCTTGTTCTGCTTTCTTCACTTCTTCCTTGGCTAATGCGACTTTTGCTTTTTCATCTTCTATTTTTTTAGTAGCCTCTTCATAATTTTTTCCTGATTCGGCTTCTGCTGTCTCAGCTGATTTCACACCTTCTTCAGCCGTTTTTACACTTTCTTCAGCTGATTTCACACCAGCCTCTTTTGTTTTAATCGCATCTTCAGCTTTTGCAATATTTTCAGGAGTTGCTTCCTTCGCAGCTTCTTTTGTTTTTTCATAGGTTGCTGCAGCTGTTTTTTCAGCAGCTTCCGCTTCCTTGGCCTTTTGATCCGCTGCACTTACAACCTTTTCTTGTTCTGTTACCGTTTTAGCCGCAGCATCAGCTTGCTCTTTTGCTGTATCAACTGCCTCTTTTGTAACCTCAGCAGTATGATCGATATTTGAAACAGTTGCTGATGTCCCTGTCTGAGGTTGAGCAACTGACGCTTCTTCAGCTTGTACAACTGAAGTTACAGCAGTTGCAGCAATAATAGTAGCACCGATAGCAATACTTTTCTTTGTTGTTTTATTCATAATTATATTCCTTCTATTTTCTTCCCTACCTATTTATCCCAGATTTCTTATCTTCCATAACGAATATTCTCAAGTTCACTTGCTACAGCACGTGATGCAGCAGCTGCTTCTTGTGTTTCTGCAATTTGTCTAGCGCTTAAAATATTTGCATGTTCCTGAAGCTTGATCATTCGTTCTTGATTAATAATCTGCTCTTTTTCAAGTTCGATCATCTCTGCCTCAAAGGCTCGACGTGCTGCTCGGTCTAAATATGTATCGTATAGATTAATTGCTTCCTTTATATTATCTGCTTTGAAATTATTAAACGCGTGAATAAGATAGTTCACTGCATCTAGTGCATAATAATCTTTAGGGTACCATCCTTGACCAATTGCTACAGCTTGATTTCGGAAATTTTCCATCAAACGTCCCTCTTGCTGATAGGCCAATTCTAATCGTTGATTTTCTGCAACCACTGCTTGGTAATCTCTTAAATGCTGTTCATTTTTATTACGAATACCTTTATTCACAAACGCAATCATTAATTCCAGCTTATTTTGAATAATGAAATAGGTGGCTACAATTGATACTCCAAGTAGAATTAATGTTATAGGATTGGGAGTCAAAAGCAACCGTAGAGGGAATACCAGTAAGATCCCTCCCATAATCAGTGTCGCCGGATAAATCCAGCTATCTTTTGAACCTTTCATACGACGATACAACAGAAATAAAAATCCTGATAAGAATAAAACTTCAAAGATAATATCACCGATTAATCGATTCACAGCACCAAGTAAGATGACATACAATAAATCCCCTAATAGTATAGAAATACTTGAAAATACCATAATTGAAAAAGCAAGTTTTAGAGATTTATGAGACAATGTGTTATCGTTATATTCATCTTGTTGAATCAATTTGGCTGTTCTCATTTGATTAACAAGTGTAACTTGACGTGAACGTGCCTGAATAAATCCTAAAATATTCTCACGAATTAGTTCTAGTTTCGAAACAATTTCTTCTCTTGTTTCCATATACAACCTCCTCTATCACTAATTAGCTATAATTTACTAAAATTAAGAATATAAGCATTGTAACAACAAAATATGAAACAACTCTTATATTCTTGAATGCCATTAGTGTTGAGTATTGCATGAAATGCAATACTCTGATGTACTTAGTATATCAGCAAAATTTCATTCCACTTCTTATCTAAATATAGTGGTTAGACTTAAGTTTTTTAATCTTAACTTTTTTCCACCTCTTTTCAAGATTTTTACACAAGCATTTTCCCCTCTCCTCTATGTTTCTGCCCTTTTTTCTGCTATACTTAGTATAGTTATTTGATCAAAAGGAGAAACACTATGGAATTAAAGAAACGTTCTGAATTTCCTGAAAACGAACTCTGGGACCTAACAGCCCTCTACCAAGACCAGGAAGACTTCTTGCGTGCCATTGAAAAGACCCGTGAAGAAATCAATGAATTTGTCCGTAACTACAAGGGCAACCTCCACACCTTTGAAGACTTTGAAGCTGCCTTTGCCATCTTTGAACAGATTCAGATTCAGCTCAGCCACATTGGCAACTACAGCTTTATGCCTCAAACGACTGACTTTGGTGATGAAGCTTTTGCGGAAATTGCCCAAGCAGGGATGGATTTTGAAACTTGGGCCAGTGTAGAGCTAACCTTCTTTGATGATGCCTTGGTCGAAGCAGATGAAGAAGTCCTTGAACGCCTGGGCCAACTCCCTCACCTCACTTTTGCCATTCGTCAGGCTAAAATCAAAAAAGCTCACTACTTGGGAGCTGATGTGGAAAAAACTCTGACTAACCTTGGTGAAGTCTTCTACGGACCGCAAGACATCTATACCAAGATGCGGGCAGGTGACTTTGAAATGGCTGATTTTGAAGTGGATGGAAAAGTTTACAAGAATAGCTTTGTCACCTATGAAAACTTCTACCAAAACCATGAGAATGCAGAAGTCCGTGAAAAAGCCTTTCGTTCTTTCTCAGAGGGCCTCCGCAAGCACCAAAACACTGCGGCTGCTACCTATCTAGCCCAAGTCAAATCAGAAAAACTAATCGCAGATATGCGAGGTTATGATTCTGTCTTTGACTATCTCTTGGCTGAGCAGGAAGTAGATCGTGCCATGTTTGACCGTCAGATCGATCTGATCATGAAGGACTTCGCTCCGGTTGCTCAAAAATACCTCAAACACGTGGCCAAGGTCAACGGCCTTGAAAAAATGACCTTTGCTGATTGGAAGTTGGACTTGGACAGTGTGCTCAACCCAGATGTCACCATTGATGATGCTTATGACTTGGTCATGAAATCTGTGGCACCTCTTGGCGAAGAATATTCTCGCGAAATTGCCCGCTACCAAACCGAACGTTGGGTCGACTTTGCGGCCAATGAAGGCAAGGATTCCGGTGGATATGCGGCCGATCCATACCGCGTCCATCCTTATGTCCTCATGAGCTGGACAGGACGCTTGAGCGACGTCTATACCCTGATCCACGAGATCGGACACTCTGGTCAATTCATCTTCTCAGACAACAACCAAAGCTACTTCAACGCCCACATGTCGACCTACTATGTGGAAGCTCCTTCTACCTTTAACGAGCTCCTCCTTAGCGACTACTTGGAACACCAGTTTGACGATCCTCGTCAAAAACGCTTTGCCTTGGCTCACCGTTTGACAGACACCTACTTCCACAACTTCATCACCCACTTGCTGGAAGCGGCTTTCCAACGCAAAGTCTACACCCTGATCGAAGAAGGTGGGACCTTCGGCGCTAGCAAGCTTAACAGCATCATGAAAGAAGTCTTGACCGAATTCTGGGGAGACGCTGTTGAAATCGATGACGATGCGGCTTTGACCTGGATGCGCCAAAGCCACTACTACATGGGGCTTTACAGCTACACCTACTCAGCTGGATTGGTTATCTCAACAGCTGGTTACCTGCACTTGAAGAACTCCGAAAACGGAGCCAAAGATTGGCTGGAGCTCCTCAAATCAGGCGGCAGCAAGACTCCACTTGAGTCTGCTATGATTATCGGAGCAGATATTTCAACAGACAAACCGCTTCGCGACACCATTCAATTCCTTTCAGACACTGTGGATCAGATTATTGCTTATAGTGAAGAGTTGGGAGAATAAACTCTTCTACAGCTAACTCTAAAATAAGCTAGTATAAATGCAGAGGTGCTAGGGATGTATCAAGAATTACAAAATAAAGTAATAGAAGAAAAACCAAGCTATTGTCGAGAAGAAATCCAGTGGTTGCTGAAACATTTAGGAGACCCCTCACCAGAAATTCGCGATGATCTCGTTTTTACAAGCTTGGCTAGAGGGATTCAAGAAGAACTGTTTACACAGGAACAATTTCATTTCATTGCTGAGACGATTTCGTCCGATAAAGGAGTAGAAAAAGAGATTGATAAGCTAGGGTTGCCTACACTTGAACGTTCGTTTAGGGCATTGATTTATGCAAATCTCTTGTCTGTTGATGCCAACCCGCAATCGATTTTTTATCAGGGGTTAGAAGCGGAAACCCGTACTGTCCTTTTACATCAAGGCTTATACTATCTTTCAAAAGAAAAGGATACAACTGGTTTTTCAAGCCAGTATGGTTGGGTTCACGCTTTTGCACATGGAGCGGATCTCTTGACAGAGGTGGCTTGTCATCCAGACTTTCCTAAAAACAGAGTTCCTGAAGTCTTTAACATACTTGGCCAAATCTTTAAAAGAATTTCAATTCGTTTTACCAGTGATGAGGATTGGCGCTTGGCGAGAGTGCTTTATGAACCTATTTTACAGGGAAAGTTAGAGCAAGAACAGGTAGCTTCTTGGATAAAAGCTGTTGATTTTACGATAGAAGAAAGAGAAGATTTTTATAAATTTTCCAACTTCAGATCTTGTCTGTTAGAAGTCTATGTCCAACTAGACCAAAGAAACATTTTACAAGCTGGCTTGAAAGAAACTATTCAATCTTTTCAATACTAAATGTGATACTGTGAATGTAAAACTCTCCAAAAATTTCAAGTTACTTTTCTCGAAACAGAAGAATTATTGATGATAAAAGAGCCTTGTTCCTCGTTTAAAAGAACAGGGCTCTTTCTTTGAATATAAAATAGCACTCCTATTTTACTACTGGGAGTGCTATTAATTTTAACTTAACTCTGCTAAAATGGCCTTAATTTGTGCTGCAGTGTGTACCCCTGCGACTTGTTTGACCACCTGTCCATCTTTTTTGAAAAGAAGAGTTGGGATGGACATAATGCCGAAAGCACGCGCTGTTTCAGGATTTTCATCCACATCCATTTTCAGGATTTTTAACTCATCTTCCGAAAGTTCTTCCGATAATTTTTCTAAGATAGGAGCTTGCATACGACATGGACCACACCAAGTTGCCCAAAAGTCCACCAAGACCAATCCTTCTTTCGTTTCTGCTTCAAATGTTGCGTCTGTAATTGCTTTTGCCATTGTTTTTCTCCTTTAGTTTTTATATTGATCGAGGTCTTGCTTCATCAAATAGAAGAAGACATCTCCGTAAGTGCCTTGGTAATCCAACTCATGACCATTATAGGTCAATTTTGTCACTGGAAAATAATCCACAACCCCGATTAGGCAGGCCTGTTGGGAACGCTCAAATTCTTCATAAGAATCAAAATGCATGACCCGTTCTTGTTTTGCACCGTCTAGATAAGTAATATCAATCATAGCGATAACCTCTGTTTCATTTTATAAGTTCATTGTAACTCCTATCATTACACCTGTCAACCAAAACGACTTATACAGACAAATCCATCATCTTTAGCTACTAAATGCAAAAAGGAACAGAGAGTGGGACAGAAATCGGTCATTCGTTAGAATTCGATTTCGTCGTCCCACCTCCGCACAGTTGAGTAGGGCTGTAAAAGCTGATGAAATCAGCGTAGTAGAGCCCACTTAACCACTGCGTCTTGATCGACACTCCAAAGACAATTGAGAGGCTAGGATTTTTGTCCCAGCCTCTTTTTTGAGCTCGGGCTAAAATCCTAGCCAAAACAAAAAATCTCCCCGAAGGGAGATGAATCTGGTCTATTTTACCTTACGATGCTAGGAACCCTAGCCGAAGATTATACTGGATAAAACCGTTCTAGAAAAGGCGACGAACCGAAGATTGTAGGCTCTATCGTGCCATTTTCATACATGATGTATAGTCCAAGTGTAATGAATACTAAGGGCACAACGATTCGCTCATATTTTTCAATTGTCTCAGATATGAACGGTATAGAGGATAGCACACGACTAAGCTCGCAAAAGATAATTATGCCGATTGCAAACACAAGCAACGCCACGAGTGTCTGTGACCAATCTAACGAAGCAAAATAAGGTATATAGATACCTAAATTATCTCCGCCAGACGCAATTGTCAGTAATGTAACTGTCCAAAACAGTTGATTTGACTTGCTTTGTTCAAATCTTTCAATAATTTCTTCCTCTTCTTCCTCACCTTCTCCAACAATTGCAAAGCGAATACCTAAATAGATAGGGATTAAACCAAGCAATCCAACCATCCATGCTTCAGGCACGAAATTGACGACATAAGCAGCAACTAAACTCGCCCCTACGAGTAAGCCTGTGCCTAGATATTGCCCCGCATAAATATGCCATTTCTGTTTATTCTGTGATAGCTGTGCAAATAAAATAATTAAAATAATTAAATAATCGATACTGGTGGAAATATAAACACCAATAGCAGATATGATTGTCTGTCCCATAAAAAACTCCTGTATTAGTCAGTAATAAATCAGCAGATTTTAGGGAAGCACAGACACATTAATTTAGCTATCGCTAGTGGGTAATGTCGAACGTAGGAAAGCATTTTACTCCTCCTCAAAACGTAGTTACAAAGTAATTTCTAACGGGAATTCGATGACTACTTCCATGTAAAGTATGACCCACTATACTTTACTTCGTAAAGTGTGGGCTCTCCGAGGGGTCTTGCAGACTGCTACCATTTGAGTTTTTGTAGTCTCCAAAATCGTGACCGATAAAACCTCAATAAAAAAGCCCTCTGAATCCAGAGAGCTAATTTGAGCTCGGGCTAAAATCCTAGTGAAAAAGATGAAACTCCTTGTGTTCATCGAACACTGTGTCCTTTCCCTATTTTCATACGGATTTTTAACGCCCTTAGCATCATGATTCTTGCTGGATAAAACGTTTCTAGACAAGACGCCGAGCCGAAGATTGTACCATATTTCTTCTGAAAACAAAAATCTCCCCGAAGGGAGATAAATCTGGTCTATTTTACCTTACGATGCTAGGAACCGTAGCCGAAGATTATACCTGAGTATATCGAGGCAAGGTGACAACGCAGCGTAAGTGGAAAATAGAGCAGATTAACGACGAAGTCCAAGAGAGTTGATCAACTCACGGTAACGGTTAACGTCGTTTGTACGAAGGTAAGCCAACAAGTTACGACGGCGACCGATTTTCTTCATCAAACCACGGTAAGTAGCGTGGTCTTTTTTGTGTTGTTTGATGTGTTCGTTCAAGTGGTTGATTTCCCAAGTAAGGACAGCAACTTGTACTTCTACTGAACCAGTGTCACCTTCGTGACGTGCGTATTGTGCAATGATTTCATTTTTTTTCTCTTTTGAGATTGCCATGATAAGCTCCTTTTCTTTATGCTCTATCCGAGTGGCAGGTTTGGCATATCCTGCTACCAAGAAAGAGTTAGTTGTCTATTCGACCTTCTTATTCTATCAAGATTTCATCTTTCTGTCAAACACTTATGTTTCCTTCAAGATGGATTTTTAAGATGAACCTCAAGAATTTGAACGGTTTGATGGAGCATTCTTCTAGCATGTTATTCAAAAAGACAAATATCTATAGGATATTTGTCTTTTAATGGTATGAATCTTATTTTTCTTTCCGTTTACCACGCAAGAGCAAAGCCAATGCAAAAACTGCTAACAGTGCACCGAGTATGGTCAACCCGTATGCAACAACTTCACCAGTTGATGGGAGAATTTTTTTCTTTCCTTCTTTTGGTGTGGTTGGAGTTTCTGGTTTTTCCGGCTTGCTTGGCGTGGTTGTCGATGGAGTCGTAGACGGTGTAGTTGTTGACGGTGGTGGTGTAGTCGTAGACGGTGGCGTTGGTGGTCTATGACGGTTGATTACCATGAAACCATCAATGTTGCTTGTATAACCTGCTACTGGATCCTCTGTAATGGTGTAAGTAATCTTCTTACCTTCCTTGTATACGGGTAGATCCGTAAAGCTTGCCTGCCAATTATCAGTAGCTGTGATTTCTTTTACAGCCACTTCTTGACCATCCGCAAGAAGACGAACTGTGATTTTTTCAGGACGAAGACCATCTTTATTTTCCTTGTCATCCCAGACTTTCTTAACCGTAACTTCTGTCACTTCTGGTGTACGAGTGTTGGTAATATTGGTTCCTTCGATAGTTGTTTCATAGCCTTCAACAGGTTCTTCTGAAACGCTATAGGCAATAGCATGGCCAGCATCGTCGACTAGATCCAGATTGTCAAACTGATAGAGCCAATTTCCGTCTTTATCAGTTTTCACTTCTTTAGAAGCAACTTTGACTCCATTTGCTAGGAGATTGACTGTAATTTTTGATGGACGCTTGCCATCTTGGTTATCATTATCATTCCATGTCTTTTGACCAGCAACGCTTGTTTTTTCTTTTTGGTTTACGACATCACGAGAAATCGCGAGGTCATTTCCAAAATCTTCCTTGCTGATCTTGAGGGGCTCTGTAGAGAGCACATAGCCTGCTGGAGCTTGGATTTCCTGCACCGTATAGGCTTGTTTGGTCAATCCAGTCACGGTTCCCGTACCGTTCTTATCAGTCGTGATGGTTCCGACTTGCTCACCCGTAGCGTCTGCCGTTACAGCAAAGACGGCTCCTGCAAGAGCTTGACCTTTTTCTCCTTTTTTGTGGATGGTGAAGGAATATTTCTCCCCATCAAAGTTTCCATCAAGGAATTGATACAGAATATCTGCAACCTTATTTTGCTCCTTGATTTCTGTAGCTGTCATCTTCGCATTGTTTTTGTAGGATGTATTGATGGCTGGGACCTTGTCCAAATAAACATCATAGCGAATCGTCATCCCTTGCTCTGGAGCTAGATCCCCAATATGAACAGTTAGAGATTGACCATCGGCACTGATAACAGGGGAATAATTCTTGGTGACGTTGGTGGTATCTCTTAAATGATAGGCACCATCTTCGTCACTGATTTTCCAAGTTCCTGTATGAATTCTGATCGAATCAGGCTTGATCTTCCCATCTGTAAAGGCCAGTTGGTCCGAAATATCAATATTATGGAGGGCTGTATGTCCTTGATTGATGTTTAAGGTATAGGTTAATTTTAATTTATCGCCTGAATTGGTCCAACCCCACTTGCTAAAGACCTCCGGAGTTGGCGGATTCTCGCCTGGATTGACTCCTCTATAATCGATCTTTCCACCTGAAATGACGTTCTTGTCCACTTTTAGCGTAAAATCAAGCGTCTTTTTCTCCTTCACAACCGCATGGTCTACACGCGCAAAAAAGCGCAGTTTTCCTGTCACATTGGCCAGTCTTTCAGGATAGTCTGTATAGGTCACGGTGATGACTTTTCGTTGATTATCGACCGTTGCCGTCGCAACCTTTTGACCACTTGGATCGAGCAGGTCAATGGTGTCCATTTCAAAGACCTTAAAGCCATCTCCAAGTTGGATAACGGTCTGATCCCCTGCTTTTACACGTCCATTCGGCAACACAAAGTTTGCTTCCACCTGAAAACTTTCCCACACTCCCAGTGGATCTGTAATCGCTCCACCAGTTGATTTCGAAATGTTTACAGATGTCACCACGTCATTGATCGTATCTGCATGTACTTTAGCAGGACTATTGGTTTTGGCAAATCCTAAAGCCGCTAGTAAAAATAGGGCAACTGTTGACACAACAGAATAGAGCCACTTTTTCATAAACGAAGATTCTCCTTTTTCAAAATCTACTAGATGAGGTAGGCCGTTCAAAAAATTATCACTACATATTGTGATTTTTAGCACAACCCATCTTTTTTCATTATAATCGATTTACTTTGAGAAGACAAGCTAATATATATGCTTTTTGTATTTTAAGTACATTTTTTTGATACAAAGAAAAATAGAGAGTGGGACAGAAATCGGTCATTCGTTAGAATTCGATTTCGTCGTCCCACCTCCGCACAGCTTCAACAGTCTGGGAGACTGTTGAAGGTTGCAGATAAAGGAAACATAGTTTCCGTCAACATAGGGCATCTTTGAAGCTTAAAAAGCGAACAAAGACTTAGGATACTTGCTTCGCAAGTTCTATCCGCCACCTCAAAGCAGTGCTTTGAGCACTCAACCACTGCGTCTTGCTCGACAATCCAAAAACATTTGAGAGGCTAGGACTTTTGTCCCAGCCTCTTGTTTTTTTGCCTATAAGGGAACTCCGAACACCTCTAAAGAGGCCAATTCTGAAGGATGAAGCCTTCGCCATTCTCCCAATTTAAGGTCTTGATCTAGCGCTAGAGGTCCCATAGAAATTCGCTCTAAGTCCACCACTTCCTTGCCACAGGCCGCGACCATGCGCTTGACTTGGTGGAATTTTCCTTCTGCAATTTCGATTTCCACATAGGAGCTAGCCTTTGCTTCATCCACTTCTAAGATCTGCAGTTTTGCAGGCAAGGTCGTGAAGTCCTTGAGGACAATTCCTGCTTCAAAACGTGCCACATCTGCCTCATCCATGATCCCAGCTACCTTGGCACGGTAGATTTTTGAAACATGCTTTTTGGGAGAGAGCATGGCATGGGCAAGCTTGCCATTATTGGTCAATAGGAGCAAGCCATGAGTATCAATATCCAGGCGTCCAACAGGAAAGACTTCCTTGTGACGAGCTGTTTCGTCTAATAGATCCAACACCGTTTGGTGATGGTCATCTTCTGTCGCAGAGATGACCCCAGCCGGTTTATTGAGCAGGTAGTAAACGAGGGTCTCATGGACCAGCGCTTCTCCCATAAAGGTCACCTGATCCTTGTCAGGATCGATCTGCAGCTTTCCTGCTGTCTCTTTTTTCCCATTCACTACGATTTTCTTTTGCTTGAGAAGCTGCTTGACCTCGGTCCTACTCCCCACGCCACAATCCACTAAAAATTTATCTAGACGCATGATTACTTCCCGCTCTTTCGCACAATCCAAAGGCCAAAAAAGGAAATCAGGATCATGAGAATACCAGAAAATCCAAAAATGAAGGCTGGAGCAGATGAGATAGTCCCTAATAGACTAAGGACAAAGGTCGTTGCGATCGAACCTGTACTACATCCCAAAACCGCAATGGACGTTGCCTGGCTCAAGACCCCTACTGGCATCTTATCTGATAAGACATTGTAAACCGTTGTCAAGGCTACACTGTAGGCGAATCCAGAAGCGATGGTTACAAGGGCAAGAATCAAGAGATTTGGAGAGACGCCGATCAACAGTTGGCCCACACCAAAAGCTACACCCGAAACCAATAATAAACGATCGCGGAAGAGCTGGATCAAGGGCGAGAATGCCAAACCTGCCAAGATCCCAACAAATTGCATGGCTGCTAAAATAATCCCAGCAGTTTGGGCAGTGCCATGCCCTACTTGCTCGACCACACTTGGAATCCGAACGGTGATCATGACATTGGACAAGACGATCGACGCCGCAACGACCGCTAAGCCGAGCGCTGTCCGCCATTGTTCCCCCGTCATCTTGACCTCCCGGTGTTTTTCCTCCACTGCTTTCGTCATAGATCCATATGGCACAAATAAGAGATACAAAAGTAAGATTGGAATACTGATACCGTAGACGAGAAAGGCTGATTGCCAACCAAAACGGACCAAAAAACTCACCCCGAAGGTCAAAACAGCGGTCCCCACAACCTCAGCCGAACCACGGATTCCCAAGGTCTGAATGCGCTCTTTCCCCTTATAGCGCTCACTGATGATGGCTATGGCAGATACATTCAAGAGTCCTACCGCCATCCCAAAAATAATCCGAGACAGAAAAACAACCGGATAAGCTGGACTGATTAAGGGAATAAAGCCACATAGAGCGTAAGCGACTAGGCCTATCACAATCATCTGACGCTCTGAAAATAGTCGCCCAATCCATTTATTGAAGATGAGTGAAACCATGATCCCTGCAGAAGGAAGCGAGACCAAGAGCTCAATCATGCTGTGAGGCATGTCCTTATAGTAGGCAAACATTTCCGACTGCGCACTGGAGATCGAAAATGAGGTTGTCAAAATAAATGAAAGGGCGAGAATACTCACCTTCTCCATGATTCTTTTCATTATTTTTTCCTTTAAACTATTCTTTTTTTCACACTCCTCCTATAATAACACGAGCTAGTGACAGGACGCAATAGATTGAATTCAAAAAAACGAAATGATTTTTTCAATCATTTCGTTCGTGCTAGTAATTGTGAGGCGAAAACTCCTGTTAGGAGCATCAAAACACCAATCAAGACAAAGAGCAGATGATTGGAAGGAGCTAGTGGCGTCACCAACTGGATGAAGAAAGAAGAGACGGCTGATCCGAGGTTGCAGCCAATCAAAACGAGAGAAGTCGCCAGATTCAAAAGATTGGTTGGGATCTTTTCAGACAGGTGATAGAAAATTCCGGTAACTCCCGTACTGTAGGTAAATCCAGCTAGTAAAGTAGCTAAAACCAGGAGCCATAATTGAGTGGACAAGCCAATCAAGGCTAAAGCTAGACCAAAGCCAAAACACATGATCATCAACAGGTGTTTTTTGAAGAGATGGGTCAAGCTGGCAAAGCCAACTCCCGCTACAATCCCTGTCAATTGCATCAGACTTAGGACTGTTCCAGCTGTTGTCGCCGTTCCCATCCGAGCGTCGACGATCACCTCAGGCAGACGCAGACTGATAATGGAATTAAAGCAGATAATCACGCCAGCAATCACTGCCAGCATGAAGCTAAAGCGCCATTGTGGAGGACGAAGGCTGAGGGAATTGCCCTTCTTTTGCACCTTTACAGCTACTTGCCTGTTTTTCTTGGGATAGGGCACAAAGAGGATATAAAAGAGTAAAATCAAATAGCCTGCACCATAGACGGAAAAGATAGCTGGCCAACCTAACGGTAGGAGTTGGCCCACCATAAAGGTCAAGATAGCCGCTCCTACTACTTCAGCAGAGCCACGGTAGCCAAGCATGCGCGTCTTATCATTCCCCTTATAGCGCTCACTAATGATGGAAATGGCCTTAGCATTGATCATTCCTGTCCCCAGGCCGAAGAAGATACGACTCAGAAAAATAAGGGGATAGTCTTGAAGGACCAAAGGCACAAGTCCGCTAGTCGACATCACCAATAGACCAATGATAATCATCTGGCGCTCACTCAACCATCGCTCGACAAAGCTATTTAAAAAGAGCATGGCCACGACTGAGAAAGCTGGCAAGGAAACCAAGAGTTCCACCTGCCCCCCTGAATAGCCCAACTGGCCAAAATAAGCCTTCATGGCTGGTAAACCAGCTGTAATCGAAAAAGATGAAATCAGTATAAGAGACAAGCTCAAGAGACTGATTCTTTCCATTGTTTGTTTCATGTTAAATTTCCTATACCTTACTGGGAACATTTTGAACTAACTAGTTTTTTTCAGAAACTATTCAAACTAGTATTTTCAATCGAATCCTAGTATAATCAATTTAGCAAAAGAAAAACAGGACATTTGTCCTATTTTTGGAGATCCAGATGAAAAAAATTCACCACCCTAACCAACTTCAAACAATGATTACAGACTACCAATTGGAGCAGATTTTCCCAAAAGACTGCCTCAGCCAACTGGAACTCATTCTCTACCAGGCAGGGGATTATATCTGCCGTCAAGGAACAGAGCAAGTGGTCATTCCCTATTTTCTCAAAGGACGACTGAAAATCGTCCACAGCCTTGAAAACGGCAGCGACACTATCCTTGAAATCCAAGAAAAACCAGGTCTATTAGGGGAGATCGAACTCCTGCTCGATCGAGTTTGTATCACATCGGTCATTGCCGACCAGGATTCACTGGTCGTTCAGCTCTCTGCTCGGCATTTCAAAGACCGCCTACTGCTGGACCCGACCTTTCTGCGTTCGACTGCCAAGACCTTGGCTAAAAAATTGCACCAGATCAACTATTTCGCTCCTGCTAATTTCCACTACTCGGTCAAGAAACGCGTGGCGACTCATTTCCTTGAGCATTGCGATGAACAGGGCACCATCAAGCCCAAGATGAACCAATTGGCCCTCCTTTTTGGTATTAGCTACCGCCACCTCAGTCGCGTGATCAAGCAGATGATTGAAGAGGGGTTGATCAAAAGAGACGGACGGATCTATACGATTTTAGACAAAAAAAGAATGGGCGACTTGTCCATCAAACACACGGAAATAACTGACAGAAAACTTTAATTTCAAGCTCTTTTGTGTTATCATGGAAGGTAGAAAGAAAGTGAGAGTAAAACAATGAAAGCAATTGAAAAAGTTACAAGAGCATCCCATTTGATTGATATGGATGACATCATCCGCGAAGGAAATCCAACACTTCGAGCAGTCGCTGAAGATGTGACCTTCCCTTTGTCCGATCAAGAAATCATCCTGGGTGAAAAAATGTTGCAATTCTTGCACCATTCTCAAGATCCTGTCATGGCTGAAAAACTCGGCCTTCGTGGGGGCGTTGGACTTGCCGCACCACAGTTGGATATCTCAAAACGCATTATCGCTGTATTGGTTCCAAACCTAGAAGATGCTGATGGCAACCCACCAAAAGAAGCCTATAGCCTTCAAGAAGTCATGTACAATCCAAAGGTTGTTGCCCATTCTGTTCAAGATGCGGCTCTCGGAGAAGGGGAAGGCTGTCTCTCTGTTGACCGCAATGTCCCAGGCTATGTAGTCCGCCACGCGCGCGTGACCGTTGAGTACTTCACAAAAGACGGTGAAAAGAAACGCATCAAACTCAAAGGCTACAACTCCATCGTCGTCCAACACGAAATCGACCACACCAATGGCATCATGTTCTACGACCATATCAACCCAAACAACCCATTTGAAATTAAAGAAGGCCTTTTGATATTAGAATAGCGCAACTGTCAAAAATACCTAACTGAGGAAGCTCTCGGTTAGGTATTTTTTTGTTATTTTTTGCCTTGCTTTTTCTTTGAAAACTTATGTATGATGGCACGCGCCAGGCTAATGAAGAAATCCAAGACGATCCCTAAGGTAAGTATTCTGACAATCCAAACTAATAATATTGGTCGTGTTAGACTCGAGCCATTATATCCTAAATGATCAAGCAATTCAATTATTAATACAAAAAATATTATTTCTAGTGGTAAGCGAATTTTGGCTTTCTTCAAACTGAAGCCTTTTAACCAATCCCACAACAAATCCCACAGGGTCAGATTATTCTCAGGTTCATCTTCCCAGTATTCCTTGCTTTTTGTTTTCAAATATAAGAGGTAGCCCACTTCTGTTAACAACTGACTAAAAGCGTAACTGAATAATATCGTTAAGGCTATCCCTAACACTACGCCAAAATATCCAGAAAGTACAGCTCCTAGCATGGAGCAGGCGAAGATGATCGTTAGAGAATTACTACTGTAACTACTTGATTTTGCAAAATAATTTCCCAAAGTTCTAGTTGGTAAAAAGCCAATCTTTAACTGCTTCTTAAGCCAAAAATAATGATAGACAAAACCCAGTAATGTACATATCACTATAAACGGAACGGCAAATACAGCATACTTTGTATAACCTATCTCGAATTCCTTATTTGCCAGAGCAGAAACAATGATGAGCAATTCCATGATTTGGAGTGATAAAAATATTCCTATATAGGTCAATAAGAGCAGAGTCGTTGACAATACTTGCCTTCTATATGCAAACTTACCAATTAATGGGATAAAAAATACGATGATAAGATAAAGGCAATACGAAACGAGGATATCAAAGAACCAATTGCTGAATGGATTAACTCCCACAATTTTATCGTAGTAACTATAAAAACTAAGTATTTCTATTAACAATACAAATACACCCGCAAAGGAAATAAGCATCATCGATGCTGAAGCGCGTGTATTGGCTAAACTTTTAAAATAGACTTTGTTCGCCTGCTCAATATCGACGTTCTGTTCGTTTTTCATAGCACATTCCTTTCTAGGAAATTTTTTAAGGCCCAAAAGCGGATGGAGGTTTCTCTTGCTTCTGAGTTTCACTCGACTGGATCTACTTGACTTTAGCTTTGAAAGAGATGATTGGGGAATAAAAAATTAAATTCCCAGCTGATAAAAATAGAAATGAAATACTTAATAAAACTATATGAAAAATAAAATTAGGACTAAGGTTTAAAAGAATCACGTAGCATATTGCAATTGATACTACTAAAGCAAATAATGTTAAAGTTAGAATCAATAGTATTTTCTTTATCTCACTTGGAAAACAATACACTTTTGTACTGACCCCAAAAAGTTAGACAAATAATTTAAGTGAAGGATTTAGTTCTGTATTGCACAGGACTAAGTCCTTTT
>NZ_CABFMD010000007.1 GCF_901875555.1 Streptococcus parasanguinis | reverse complement strand
GAAATCGGTCATTCGTTAGAATTCGATTTCGTCGTCCCACCTCCGCACAGTTGAGTAGGGCTGTAAAAGCTGATGAATTCAGCGTAGTAGAGCCCACTCAACCACTGCGTCTTGCTCGACAATCCAAATACAATTGAGAGGCTAGGATTTCTGTTCCACTCTCTTCTTCACATATTGTTCAACTGGATAATCTGCTGGATCTAGGCGCACGTTTCCTCCTGTCACAAGTTGGGCCAGGTGCCACCCAATAAGGGGACCAGTTGTGAGGCCAGACGAACCGAGGCCACTGGCGACATAGAGACCTGCTTGATCGGGAAGAGCTCCCCAAAATGGTGAAAAGTCACTGGTGTAGGCACGAGTTCCTACGCGCTCCCCGACAACTGTCGCTTGAGCTAGTTCTGGATAGTAGGCCAAGGCTTCCGTTTCCATCTGATTGAGCAAAGCTTGATCCACTGTCAGGTCAAAGCCCATCTCATTTTCATGGGTGGCTCCCATACTGATCTTGCCTTTTTGGAAGGGAATGATATCCAGTTCCCCTTCTGGCATGACCACAGGATAGTCATCCGTGTCTAAGTCTAGATGATAATCCCGCAACTGTCCCTTTTGAGGACGGACATCCACTTGGTAGCCAAGTGGCTCGAGCACCTGACCCAACCAGGCTCCTGTCGCTAGGATGACCTGGTCATAGCTCTCTCCTGCAATCTGATAGCCGTGATCAGAGATTGAGAGAGCAACCTCTTCCTTGATCACTCTTGCGCCACTAGCTTTCAGAAGAGTTTCCGTTAGAAGAGCTCCTTCTACATGGGCTCCACCGGACGCATAAAGGAGCTGTTCAAAGCCTTGCAGACCTGGGAATTGTTGGCCCACTTCTTCTTTAGTTAAAACCGCCAAGTCCCCGATTAAGGGAGATTCCTCCCGACGACTCAGCGCCAACTGATAGAGTTCATCTAATTTCTCTTCCTTCTTCTTAAGGAGATAGACCCCAGTCTGCTGGTAAAAGTCTGTTTCGATTCCGTCTTTGGCTAGGTCCTCTACTAATTCTTGGTAGAAATCAGCTCCTAGCTGAGCCAGACGATACCAGGCCTTGTTTCGTCGCTTGGAAAACCAAGGGCTAATAATGCCAGCCGCTGCCTTGGTTGCTTGGCCAACTCCGTGATCATATACAGTGACATCCACTTGTGCTTCCTTGGATAAATAATAGGCTGCAGTAGATCCTACGATCCCTGCACCGATAATAGCAACTTTCATGATAACCCCTTAGATATGGTAAAAAGGATTGGTGCTGGCTTGACTGCCAATCACTTCGATTTCCCACGCTTCTTCAGACTTCCACTGATTGAGTTTTTCGACTAGTTTTGACACAAAGAGAACTTCGATATGATGACCTGGATCCAAGGCCAAAAGGCCATCGCTCAGCATGTCTTGAGCCGTGTGGTAGTAGATATCTCCTGTGATGTAGACCTCAGCCCCCTTAGCGAGAGCATCCTTGTAAAAGGACTGGCCACTTCCTCCACAGATAGCGACGCGCTCAATCACCCGTTCCAGATCCGACTGGTCATAACCAACCAAGCGCAAAGCATCTAAGCCAAAGGTTTCTTTTACCTTTTGAGCCAACTGGCCAAAGGTTTGGGCTGGTACTTGACCGATGCGGCCTATTCCGAGTCCTTCTCCTGTCATGCTGAGGGGCTCTGTATCTTCAATGTCCAAGAGCTGGCAGAACCAATCGTTGAGACCATCTGGGACAATATCAATATTAGTATGGCTGACGTAGACAGCGATATCGTGCTTGATCAAATCGATATAGATCTGATTTTGAGCCCGATCGGCTACCAGATCCTTGAGGGGACGGAAAATGGGCGCGTGCTTGACGATGATCAGGTCTACCCCATGGGCGATAGCTTCAGCTACCGTCTGCTCCCGGATATCCAAGGCTACCATGACCTTATGGATGTCTTTTTGCAGGGTGCCGACCTGTAAGCCACAGACATCTCCCTCCATGGAAAGTTCTTGGGGACAGTAGGCTTCATAGCGTTTGATGACTTCACTTGCTAACATGTAGAACCTCCTTGATGTGTGCGATGCGCTCTTCTAACGATGCTCTGGCAGATTGATTCTCAACTGGGACCTGCTCCAAGGCGAAGGCCAGTTTTTCCTCTTCCTTGGACCACTTTTGGACAAAGGCCGGAGCTTGTTCCAGCATCAAATACGGACCAAAACGCAGTTCCTTGGCTGTCAACTCTTGTGAACCCTGTTCGACCACAAGGATCTCATAAAACTTCTCGTTTTCTTCTAAGATGGCTTCAGCAACAATGCGAAAATCATGGTCTACCAACCAAGCCCGCAGTTCATCTTCCCGATTATTGGGTTGCAAGACCAAGCGGGAGACACCTGCTAATTTCTCAAGACCTGCTGCTAGGATATCTGCAATCAAGCGCCCGCCCATTCCTGCGATGGTGATGCAAGAAATACTATCCGTTGGTTCAAATGCGGCCAAGCCATTAGCTAGGCGGACTTCAATCTTTTCCTCTAAACCATTATCGGCGACATTTTGCAGGGCAGACTGATAAGGTCCCTTAACTACTTCCCCTGCAATAGCAGCCTCAATTTTCCCTTCTTGCAAAAGCGCGATTGGCAGATAAGCATGGTCACTTCCCACGTCCAACAGACGCGCTCCAGCTGGGACAAAGCTAGCCACCAGATTCAAGCGATTTGATAATTTCGTAAATTCCATGTGCTTCTTTCTATACTTTTATTCCATTCCTTAGTATACCATGTTTGCACCATTAAAAAAAGGCGCAACGGCGCCTTGTCTATTATGGAAAAGTATTATTTTAGACTTTCCTTAGGTGAGTCCGGACGTCAGCGAACTTCGAAGAAGTTCCATGACTAAGTTTTGAGTCTAATGTCTCAAAACTTTCGGGCACATGAAACTTATACGTTTCATGTGCTATACTCACGGCGGAAACTCTCGCAATCATCCTCAACAAGCCGATACTAGACTTTAGTCAATTTCCTTATAGTCCACTTCCAAGCCACGTTGCACTGCTGGGCGATTAGCAATTTTCTCTGTCCAAGCTTGCAAATGTTTGTATTCCTTTACATTTAGGAAAATTCCTGCTCGGTCCCAGACCTTGTCTTGGGCGAGACGGCCATACCAAGACCAGATGGCGATATCCGCAATAGTATAGTCATCTCCTGCTATATAAGGTTTGGTCGCCAATTCTTTGTCCAGTAGGTCCAATTGGCGTTTGGCTTCCATGGCAAAGCGGTTGATGGCATACTCGATTTTTTCAGGAGCATAATGGAAGAAATGACCAAAGCCCCCACCTAAAAATGGCGCAGCCCCTGTCTGCCAGAAGACCCAGTTAAGCACTTCGGTTCGTTTAGCAGGATCTGTCGGAATCAATTGTCCAAATTTCTCTGCTAAATACAAGAGAATATTGGCAGATTCAAAGACCCGAACGGCTTGGTCACCTGATTGATCCAACATGGCTGGAATTTTCGAGTTTGGATTGATGGCCACAAAGTCACTGCCGAATTGGTCGCCATCCCCAATCTTGATGCGGTAAGCGTCATAGCCTGCATCCACTCCAAGCTCTTTTAGTTCTTCCAGCATAATGGTCACCTTGATCCCATTGGGGGTTGGAAGGGTGTAGAGCTGGAAAGGCTGGTCGCCTTTTGGAAGAGTTTGTTCAAAGCGGGCACCTGCTGTTGGTTGGTTCAAGCCACCCCAGGCTCCTCCCATTTGACTCGGTGCTTCCCATACTTCTGGTAATTGATAGTCTGACATCTCATTTCTCCTTTTTACTAAGCTACTCCTAGCATATCAAATATCAGGCTCCCTTTCAAAAATCTGCTACGCTAGCTTTACTTGACTTTTCTGGTCAAAATGATAGTATAGAAAAAATACATTTTTAAGGAGAAAACCATGTCCACGATCGATTTTCATAGTTTGGCAAAGACGGAACTCCACTGTCACTTAGACGGTTCCTTGTCGCTTCCAATCATTCGCCAATTGGCAGCTATGGCCAATATTGACCTCCCTGCTAGCGATGAAGAGCTCAAACACCATGTCACTGCCCCTGCCCACTGTGAGAATCTCTTGGACTATTTGGAGGCCTTTGATTACATTCGCCCTCTCCTTCAAACCAAGGAAGCCCTGACTCTTGCTGCTTACGATGTGGCTAAGCAAGCGGCTCTAGAGAATGTCCTCTACATCGAAGTTCGTTTTGCACCTGAATTATCCATGGACCAAGGACTTACCGTCCCAGAAACCATCGATGCTGTCTGTGAAGGATTGCGCCAAGCCCAGGATGAATTTGGCATTACAGCCAAAGCACTCGTTTGTGGCATGCGCCAGTCCGATCCAAAACTCACCTCTCGCATCCTTGCTGAAGCCAACAAGGTCAGTGATCAAGATTTTGTTGGTTTTGACTTTGCCGGGGATGAGCACAACTACTCTCCAGAAGATATTCGACCTTTAATCGAGCAAGTCAAGAGTTACCATCGCCCTATGACGCTTCACGCAGGTGAGTGTCATTGCCCACACTTTGTAGCCCAATCGATTGCTTTTGGCATCAAACGCAATGGCCACGTGACAGCTCTATCTCATGAACCAGCCTTACTCCAATCCTTTATTGACAATGGGGTCACGGGTGAACTCTGCTTGACCAGCAACTTACAGACAAAAGCAGCACCGACTATAGAGGATTTCCCTTATCTGAAGATGAAGGCAGCCGGTGCTCGGATCAGCATCAATACCGATAACCGGACCGTATCTGATACCGACCTCACTAAGGAATACGCTCTCTACCATCAGCATTTCAAAACCAAGGAAGCTGACTTTTACCAGCACAATGTCCATGCCATCCAGGCTTCCTTTGCCAGTGAGGAGGAAAAGCAAGCACTCCTTACCAAACTAGAAAAAGCCTACGCAAACTATTTATAAACGAAAAAAGCTAGCATTATATGAGTGCTAGCTTTTTTAATCCTTCCACAAATCCATGGCCTGTAAGAAATCGTCTGAAACCGTCACATTGCGTGGGTTGGCTTGCTCGCGTTCTTGTAGTTTCACCTCTACTTGGACCAGGCTGTTGATACCTTCACTGCGCCAGTTTCGCAAAATAGCCTGGATATATTTCCAGTGAGGCTTGCCATTAAAGACGGCTTCTCGTAGCGCTGCCTTGATCACATCGGGATCTGTCTGATCCTCGCGCACGGTCTTGGTCAAATCTTCAATCTCAAAAGGCGTCAAGAGTCGTCCAAGCTCCTGTTGGAAAGTTTCCACCAAGTCCTTGATGACATTTCCCTTGGCAGGAGCACTCTGTGTCTTCCCTTGTGTCTGAGCCTCTAAAATTTCATCCAAGCGTTCCAGGGCAATGGTCGCATCAAAGATGGCTTCAATCTCGCCATTGAGCTCAATGGTCCGGTATTGCAGAAGGCCCTTTGTGGTTAAATTGGACATGATCCGATTAACCTCTGTCACCGTTTTTCCAAGATGACTAGCAATCTGATTAGGAGTCAAGGCCTCTTGGCCAGTTGTATTTTGAAGGAAGAAAAACTGCCAAACCAAGTAGTCATCTGCTTGGTCGAACAAGTCATGATAGTGAAAAAGCAAGGCACTTGGAAGAACCAAGTTGCCATACTTAAATGCTTGTGAATATGTCATAATTCCCCTTTATAGGTAACCATAAAATGAAATATCTTTTTCCAATTCTTCCAAGCGGTAAGGTGTTTCTTGATAAACCGCATAGTTGATCCAATTACTAAAGAAGGTCGTCGCAGCTAGATTCCAGCGAATGCGAGGCTCTGTGCTGGCATCATCCCCATCAAAGTAATTCTTAGGAACATCCGGATCCAAGCCTGCCTTGACATCTCGGTTGTATTCCTTAGCCAGCGTATCGCGATCATACTCCAGATGGCCAAAGCTATAGACCTCACGCATGTCTGGACTGGCAATGATGGAAAGACCAACTTCATTTCCTTGCGCGATCACTTGAAGATTGCTCTTTTCAAGGACTTCCTTCAAAGGAACATCCGTATAGCGAGAATGAGGGGCAAGGAAGCGGTCATCAAAGCCTCTCATGAGAAGACTTTCCGGACGCACCACTGCTTGGTCATAGATACCGGATAGCTTGTCACAAAGCTCAACTTTTTGAATCCCGTAACGGTGGTAGAGACCAGCCTGAGCTCCCCAACAGAGGTGCAAGGTGGAAAAAACATGACGCTTGGCCCATTCAAAGACCTGGGTCAACTCATCCCAGTAGTCCACTTCTTCAAAGTCCATCTTTTCGACAGGCGCTCCTGTCACAATCAAACCATCATAGTAATTATCCTTGATATCCTCAAAGGTCTTGTAGAAGCTCTCCAAATGTTCTGCCGCTGTATTCTTGGACTCATGGCTCGCCATATAGAGGAACTCCACATTGATCTGCAAGGGCGTATTGGCCAAGAGGCGTAAGAGCTGGGTTTCTGTCGCAACCTTGGTCGGCATCAGATTAAGAATGAGAACATTCATAGGCCGAATATCCTGATGAGTCGCCCGAACATCATCCATGACAAAAATATTTTCTGAACGAAGGATATCAACTGCTGGTAATTTTTTATCTAGAGTAATTGGCATAAAAAGCTCCCATCTTACAAGTTCTTAACTAACATTATATGATAGGAGCTTATAGTTTTCAATTATGGTTTTTCTGTAGCCAGTTATAGTATTAGGCTATATTAGTAATGCATCAAAACTTTGTAGTCGTAATCGCCGATCGCTTCGCGACCATTCAAGTCGTCCAACTCGATCAAGAAGGCACACCCTGCAACGACCCCACCGAGTTTTTCGATCATTTCGATGGTTGCCTTCACCGTACCACCAGTCGCCAAAAGGTCATCAACGATGAGAACACGTTGACCTGGTTTGATAGCATCTGCGTGCATGCAGAGGGTATCGACACCGTATTCTTTTTCGTAGTCAGCAGAGATGACTTCACGTGGCAACTTACCAGGCTTACGAACAGGTGCAAAACCAATTCCCAATTCAAAAGCGACTGGACATCCAACGATGAACCCACGCGCTTCAGGACCGACGATCATATCGATCTTCTTATCGGTTGCGTATTGAACGATTTCACGAATCGCATAACTATAAGCATTGCCATCTGCCATCAAAGGGCTGATATCACGGAAGGTAATTCCTTCTTGTGGATAGTTTTCAATGCTTGCAATGTAATCTTTTAAATTCATGGTTAACTTTCTTTCATAAAAAAATTTTTACATTCCATTATACCATGAATTCTACTAACTTGCATCATTTTTGCCAAATCATTTTCCCAAGTCGCTCCATCGAAAGCAAAAATCCCACATCCGAAAAATGATGTGGGATTGGATTCCAAAAAAACTTACTACTCTTCTATCAATTTATTGTACTCGATTTTCATATCCCCCAAGTTTTTCAGTGAATAACGGGAGCTTCCATTCTTAAACCAGGTACCAAGGATGTAATGCTCGGCCACTTTCTTACTTTGGTTTTTCAACCAAGTGCGGTCTTTGCCGTAGGTGGCAAGTTGATCAAGAAGTTGCTGGCCCACGTAGGTAGTATCTTCTTTAGAAAGGTAGACCTCCTTCTGGAAAAATAGCTTTTTAGATGAGTTGTATTTAAATATAAAATCAAGTGTCACACCTTTTTCCAATTGAAGATCATACATATAGGTCCAGTTGGGAGTTCCCCTAAACATCATCACGGACAGTTCTTCGTTAACATCGACAATTCCTTTAGAATAGGGGTAGGTCTGAAAATCCTCGTCTTCTTTCCAGATACCATCGTTTCCTATCGTTTCTGTATAGGGCTTAAACATCACATAGCGTATCAGCCCACCATTTTCGGAGTAGTTGATTTCTTCCATGGGGTTCTTGAGGCTCAGGTAAATTCCCAACCAATAAAGTGCAACAAGCAGGAAGGGGCTTAGCCAGAGAAACTGTTTTAGGTGTTTGTTCATTAGGCCTGTCCTGTCAGATAATCATAGATTTCTCGAACTGTTCCAAGAGCCATCAATTCCTGCTCTTTCACCGTTTGTTTGAGGTTTTGGTAGATGGTGCTTTCAGCGATTTCCCGTTTTTCTGCTTCTTTATTGACCTTCATGATGCCATTTTCAATGGTCACAAAGCCCAGCTCTTGGAAGATCTGGATCATTTTGACCAGGAGGATCTGCTGGATCTTGAGATAGGCTGCTAGGTCTTTGAGTTTGTAGCGGACATCGAACTCTGGGTACTGATAGATGGTCTTATAGAGCTTGGCATACTGGTCCCTACTGCCATAACCTGTCAGATAGTAGGCTTTGGCGATTTCATTTTTGAAATACACAGCCTGGAAATTATGTTCTTGGAAGATTTGCCGAAGTTCCTCTATATCCTCAGGGATATTTCCAACCACTATAGCGGAAGCGCCTGCTAGATTTGGCAATTCTTTGGTAAAGTCAAGAACAGGAACACCGGCGGGGAGGCTGGCCGTTTTAGAGCGAATATTAAAGAGTTGCACGCCATCGACACGCGCATCAACCAGCATGAGTTGAAGGGTTGTTTGGCCATTCCATTGGTTGACCGACAATTGCACAGCTAACTCCAGATTTTGCACTTGCGCAAATTCCGACTCTAAGCTTCCCAAGCCAAAGGCAACCACCTCAAAGGTCGCATCTTCTTGAGAAATTTTGAGTTTCAAGTGGGCATTGCCAGCACCCATCGAGCGCGCCCCTTCTACCTTGAAGTTACGGACTAGAAAGACGGGTTTTTTATTGTCCATGCCAAAAGGGCTCAAGCGTTCAAAGCTTTTCAGGATCTCAAGCGAGAGATCGGTTAGATGCAGTTCCTCGTCGATGGCTAAGCTAGACTTACTGCTGAGATCAATCTCTTGCTCTGCAATATAGTCGGTAAGGGCCTTAGACAAGGCAGGGAGTTGGTCCACATCGAGCGTCATCCCTGCTGCACCGGCATGTCCTCCAAAGGCGACAAAGAGCGACCGGTGAGGATCAAGGGCCTCAAAGATATTGACCGACTCAGGACTCCGAGCGCTCCCTTTAGCCCGTCCATCCTCTATGCTCAAGACAACAACCGGCTGATGAAACTCTTCTAGTAGACGGCCGGCAACAATGCCAAGAACCCCAGGATTCCAGCCTTCCTTGGCCAAGACCTGGGCGGGCAAGCCCGGGTCAACCATGGCTTTGGCTTCGTCATAGATACTTTGGACAATCTCTTTGCGTTCTTCATTCTTCTGATGGATCATGAGGGCAATCTCGTGCGCCTCTTCATCGTCAAAACCAGTCAGTAGTTCGACGGCTGGATTAGGGTCATCCAGACGCCCAAGGGCATTGAGACGAGGAGCAATCTGAAAGCCAATTGTTTCTTCATTAATATCCTCCGGACGAATCCCCGCAATCTCGAAGAGCTCCTGCAAGCCCATTCGCTGGGTATGTTGGAGAACACCCAGGCCGTATTTGACCAGAATTCGATTCTCATCTGTCAGGCTCACCATGTCAGCAATGGTCCCGATGGCTACCAAATCTAAAAGATCAACTGGTACTTCCTCTAGGAGGGCACAGGCCAGCTTAAAGGCCACGCCACAACCTGCTAGATAACGGAAGGGATAAGCCGCATCTGGATGCTCCGGATGGACGATCGCATAAGCATCTGGCAAGACTTCCGGCATCGAGTGGTGGTCGGTCACGATGACATCCACTCCCATTTCCTTAGCCATGGCGATGGCTTGATTTCCTGCCACGCCATTGTCCACCGTGACAATCAAAGAAATACCTTGCTGCTCGATAAAGTACTTGTAGACACTCTCATTGGGACCGTAGCCGTCTGTGAAGCGGTTAGGTAGGTAGACTTGCACCTCTGCACCCATCTGCTCCAAGGTTTCCTTCATAATGGAGGCCGAAGTCATCCCGTCCGCGTCATAGTCTCCATAGATAAGGATCTGCTCGTAATCTTCGATGGCCCGTAGAATACGCTCCACTGCCTTGTCCATATCATGGAGCAAATAAGGGTCGTGAAGGTTCTCTAACTTGGGTTCTAAAAAATCTTCTAAATCCTCTTTGGTCTGAATGCCACGCTCATACAGTAAGCTTGCTACGGACGCTTCTAGACCTGCTTTTTTGGCAAGGGCTAAAAAAGCCTCATCTACACTTGTCGCAGCCAACTGCCAATCGTATTTTGAAGTGATCATCTAGCTTTTGGTCTCCTCTTTTTCTTATCTGAATATTATAACATGAAAGGCGAAAATGGCGGGAAATAAAGGGGCAAAGTCGGAAACTGAAAAAATGAACATTTGCATATAATTTTGTTGCACTTAGCTTGACTTATGTCTATAAAAGCTTATAATATTAATGATAATAATCTTTTTTAAATATGTGATGGGATGATTATTCTGTTAAATTTTCACTGCTTATTATCATTAAATATTATGAAGCATTAATTTCTTCTGTTTTTCTATCTAATCATTGTATTTAGAAAGTTTGTTTCAGGTCCAACCAATCCTCTATTATGGACAGACTAAAGATAGGATATTGAGGTATGTCCCCATATTTTCTCAATAGAGGTAAGGTCCTTCTTCTCTAACTACATGTTAAAATAAAGCGACTGATTGTATGGAGCAAAGATCAGAAGTTTTTCAGTTTTAGGATATATCACTATATAGAAAAACTGTACGAAATTTATGCAAAAGAAAGGAAATGAGGCCAATTGAAATTTCTATATAAAAAGGTAGTTGCATTTGTAGCTATCATCGCTGTGGTAGCCTTAGGATTGTCTGTGATCAAACCTGTCAGTGCAGCCACTGTAACGCCAACAGTATCCAATCTAAAAGCTCAGGCAAGTGGACAAAAAGTTACCTTCTCCTTTGACTGGGATTTGACTGGTAAATCTGTTAAAGAAGGGGATACGTTCACCATCGATGCTCCAGAAGGTGTCAATATCACTGAAATCGCAACACAATCTCTACAAGCTAACGGGGCTGAAGTAGCGACCATTTCGATGACAAACAAAAAGATTACTTTTACTTTCAAAAAAGCAATCGAATCCATGAACCAAAACGTAAAAGGTGGCTTCTCATACAAAGCAGAATGGGATAACACACCAGGCAATCCTGGAAATAAAACCGCTACTTCAAGAGTTGGTTCTGAATCAGTCGTCATTACACGTCCGGATGGGCCTGGCGTTTTCGAAGCTATCTTAAATAAATATAATCGTACAGGTGATTATGTTTCAAAAACATTCAAATTAGATGTTTCAGAAAACTATGCTTGGATGAATGTTGGAGATGACTATTATTTAACAACTTGGTTCATCCGTATCAATGGGGATGGCCAAAAGAAAGCTATCACAAACCCAGTGGTTTCAGATAAAATCCAAGCTCCAGCTGTGGATTACTCAACAATCACTTTTGCTCCAGCTGCGAAGCACGCAGCAAGTGAATTCTTTGTAGGAACCTACTTAAAACCATCCTTCACACTTAGAAAAGGTGGACAAGTAGTTGCTTCAGGTTGGGATTTCTGGAAACATGTGAAATTCGATGCAGATGGCAACGGATTTACTGTAAACTTATCTGATGTTAGTGATGTATTCAAAACAGCATCTAGCGATGAATTGATCGTTGAATACCAAACATTAATTCCTAAGACAACCATTCGCGTTGACAACAATGCTACGTTAACTGCTGATGAAATCAAAACACCATTAAAAGACCCAGCGTTCTGGAATAACACAGAATTGAAATTCTGGGTTTCTGGTGACAAGACTGTTACAGTTCAAAAAGAATGGGTTGGCGATAGCGAAGCAGATCGTAAAGACATTACTGTTCAATTGATGGCCAATGGTCAAAAATTGGAAGGTATGACTAAGACCTTGACAAAGGCTTCTGGTTGGTCTACAGAATTTTCTAAATTACCAGGTATTAAAGATGGAAAACCGATTGTTTATTCAGTAGAAGAAACGAATACACCTGATGGTTATACTTCAAAAGTTGAACCAATCAATGATTCTAATGTTATCAAAGTTGTCAATACTTCAAATAAACCAAAAGTTACTGAAACCACTGCAAATCTTGTTGTTAAAAAAGCTTTCGAAGTAGCCGGCGATCAGAAACATACACAACTTCCGATCACAGAAGGTCAATTCGAATTTGCCTTGAAAGACGAAAACAACAAAGTTGTCGAAACTGCCAAGAACAAAGCAGATGGCTCTGTTAACTTTAAGTCTCTGACTTTTAATAAAGAAGGTACTCATACTTATACCATCACTGAAAATAAGGGTACAGATGCTAGTGTCAACTATAGTACACAAAGCATCACTGCCACTGTTGATGTGAAGAAAGTAAACGACAAACTCGTTGCTACTGTCACTTACTCAGGTGGAGATGGTGAACAAAAAAATACGATCACCAATACTCAAAACAAACCAAAAGTTTCAAATGCTAAGGTAACCTTAAAGCTTAAAAAAGTATTTGAAGGTGGTGAACTCAAGGGCGATGACTTTGAGTTTGTTGCAAAAGATTCAAACGATAAAGTTGTTGGTACAGCTAAGAACAAAAATGATGGTTCGATTACTTTCGATAACATCTCTGTAGACAAAGCAGGGACATTCAAATATACTATCACTGAAACAAAAGGTACGGACAAAACCATTACCTACAGTGATAAAACCATCACGGCTACGGTTGTAGTGGTTGAAAAAGACAATGCTTTAGTTGTAGAACAAATCAACTACTCTGATGGTCAAACTGCTACAGATACGTTCACCAACAAAAAAGAAGCTCCTAAAACAGAAAGTACAAAAGCTACTCTTCAAGTGCAAAAGATCTTTAAAGAAGGTGAAACAACCTTACCGTTGACAGACAATCAATTTGAATTTGTCTTGAAAGAAGGAAACAATACCCTTGAAACTGCCAAGAACAAAGCCAATGGTACTGTAACCTTTAAGGAACTTTCTTATACTGCAGAAGGAACACACACTTACACCATTACCGAAAACAAAGGTACGGATGCTTCTATCAACTATAGCACACAAACCATCACTGCTACTGTTGATGTGAAGAAAGTAAACGACAAACTAGTCGCTACTGTGACTTACTCAGGTGGAGATACTGAAAAAGGTGATACCTTCACAAATACTAAGACACCTCCGACGCCTCCAACTCCTGTTCCTCCAACAGTGAAACCAACGACCGCTCAATTCAAGGCTAAAAAAGTATTGGCCATCAATGGTACAAGCGATCGTACATTGAAAGCAAATGAGTTTACTTTCCTTCTCAAGGATCAAGCTGGTAAGCTCCTTGATACCAAGACAAATGGTGAGAATGGGGATATTCTCTTCAATCCGGTAAGCTTTAATGAAGCTGGTACTTTCACCTACACAATCGCTGAACAAAAACCAGCTACGCCGGAATCCGCTATTACTTATGACGAAACTGTTCATACTGTAACAGTAACTGTCACAAAAGATGCAACTGGACAATTGAATGCGGATGTTCAATACGACGGTAAAAAGGATGCTCCTACTTTTACCAATACGTATACACCTCCGACACCTCCAACTCCAAGTGAAAAACAAATTACCACAAGCAAGATTTTAGAAGGTCGTGACCTTCAAGGTGGTGAATTTAGCTTTAACCTCCTGGACGAAAATGGAACCGTTCTTCAAACAAAACAAAATGCTGCAGATGGTACAGTGACATTTGATGCGATCGCCTACACGGAAGCGATGATTGGTACTCATAAATATACCATTAAAGAAGTCGTTCCAGCTGATAAGGCAAACATCCAATATGACGAAGGTCAAGTAGATGTCACAGTTACCGTCACAAAAGATGAAGCGGCAAACGCTATCCAAGCAGTTGTTTCATACGGTGAAAAGAAAACCTTTATCAACAAGGTGATCCCACCAACTCCACCAACAGTAAATAATCCTGAATTGAAACTTTACACCCTTAGAGTTCGTAAGGTAGATGAAAAAGGTGATTACCTTGCTGGTGCAGTATTTGGACTCTTTGAAGCAGATGGTGTGACACCTGTTGCAAACCCATATGGACAAGGCCAAGCGCAAGCAATTTCTGGACAAGATGGACTTGCAAGCTTTGTTGGATTTGAAGCGAAAGATTACGTAATCAAAGAGCTCTCTGCTCCAAGTGGTTACCAACTTTCAAATGAAGTTATCAAAGTTTCTGTAAGCGACTATGTTGTTGCTACAAACCTTGTTGTTGATAAAGGAAACGTGGTAAATAAACTTCTTCCACCTCCACCATCAACAGATAAACCTAAATCATCAACACCTCCATCGTCAAATGAAGATAAGCCGAAGCCTAGTGGCAAGTCAAACTCTAGTGAAACTCCTAAATCTAGTGACAAACCTAAAGAAAATAAAAAATCTCTTCCTTCAACAGGAACTGAAGATCATTTAGGACTTATTGTAACTGGTTTGACATTCGTCGCTACAGCTATTGCTTCTATGACACTTAAGAAGAAAGAAGACTTCTAAGAAACACGAAAGATCTAGTCAAACGTGACTAGATCTTTTTTTGTATCTGCTTCTCTTATTCTGGTTTGTTTTGATCTTCAAAAAAAACAACTTTCCCTTCTTTAACTTTGAAGGAGTAGCTGAGCGTGTCATCCGAATCATCTTTATGATTGGAATAGTAGAAATTATAGGAACCATCTGGTAATTTACTCGCATCTAGCTTTTTAGCTGCCGCTTTTAGATCTTGCTCCTTAGCGGATACGGCATCATCTATATAAATGGTCATATAAACTAACTCTTGGTCAATTAGAGTCTGAAAAGGAATCTGATAGTAGCCAGCAAAGTCCTTCTTTCCTTCTTTAAGATTTTGAGTGGCAATGGCATCCAACCTTGCCTCTTTCTCTTCTTTAAAAAAGTCGCCAAAGAAACTAATGAAATGAATAGGGAGACCGATCTTTTGCTTCTTTAATTGTTTCTCAATTTTATCTTCCAGTTCTTTAATCGATTTCTGCTCCAAAAAAGCTTTCTTATATTCTGGAAGATGGTCATTATATGAATCTGACCAGTCACCCGCAAAAGTTGTTTTCTGTTCTAATGACACCGTTTGATCATCGTAGGTTTTTTCAGAGTAGGTGTAACTGACATGATACTGTGGGAATTCCAAAGCAGTCCAATCCAGTTTGTTTATGGTAACAGTTCCATGCAGACCAACTTGAGCAAGCTCACCGCTAACAACTTCTTTAGCCTTTTTATAATCGCTCGGTGTCATAATCTTACAACTGGTTAGAACCATCGTTAAGAATAGGATGGGGACTAGGAATATAAAGGAATAACCTTTGTTTTTCATAGATCTACCTCCAAAAATAGAAAACTTCCAAAAGTTAGCTAGAGAACTAGCAAGAACTAGATGATGAAGGGACCACACAATTTGAAATACTTTTCAATGCATTCAATGATCTAACTCTATTCTACCATTGTTTACAAAGAATGTCAGGAAAAACAAGAAAAGAGGCTGGGACAAAAGTCCTAGCCTCTCAATTGTTTTTGGATCGTCGAGCAAGACGCAGTAGTTGAGTGGGCTTTACTAGGCTGATTTCATCAGCTTTTACAGCCCTACTCAACTTTGCGGAGGCGGGACGACGAAATCGAATTCTAACGAATGACCGATTTCTGTCCCACTCTCTCTCCGTCAATTATTATAAATCATCCCCGTACAGGCTTGCTCTGACAATTCGACAAAGCCGAGGGACTGGTAAAAGGCTAAATTTTTCTCGCTACGATCAGTGGCAAGGAGCCGTTGATAGACATTGGGGAAGGTCGCTAAAGCCTCTTCTAAGAGTTTCGTGCCAATGCCTTGGCGCTGGTGATCTGGTCGCACCAAGAGGTCCTGTACAAAAATGACAGAATGGCCATCTCCTACTAAGCGAATGTAGGCTACTAACTCTTCCTTATCATAGACCGCCAACTGCCAGAGACTGGCTTTGACAGCTTCTTCTAGCATAGCTGGATTGTTAGTATAATTGGTCCAGCCGACCGAGCTGTAGAGTGCGAGTAGGTCCGCCATCGCTGGAATGTCTTGTTTGTAATCGAACATCTTAACTCCTTTTTAAGCTATAGTGCTGGAAGAAGGCCATATCCCTGTAAGGGGACTCTTGGCAGACCGCCAGTTCCATCTTGAGCATAGACTCTCGCCAACCTTCTTGGCTTTTGAAGCGGTTATCCTGCAAGCCATAAAAGCAACGAATTCCTTGGTAGTCCTGAACTTCGAGGGCTAGGTCTTCGACTGCTCTATCTAGATCATAGGCCTGAGCCAAGCCCATGGAGTGGGTCTCTAAGTCCTGACCTGCTAGGAGATCAAGCGCTTTCTGAGTATCATTTTCAAAGACGACGGTCTGCAGGACACGGCCAACCTCATTGTGCTTGACGATAGAGAGTAGGCCACCTGGTTTCAAGAGGCGGGTGAATTCCTTGAGAATCACCTTGCGATCCTCTACATACTCCAGGACATTGTGGCAGAGGATGACCTCAAAGCTGGCGTCTTCAAGGCTTGCTAACTGGTCCAGACTTCCGACGCATTGCTGGTAGGGATGATCCTGGACTCGCAAGGCCAGCATCTCTTCATTTGGTTCCACAGCAAGGACTTGATTGTCTTGCGCCAGGTGGTTGGCCAAAAGGCCAAAGCCACTGCCAAAATCAAGCACTCGCTTTCCCTTGATGTCCTGTAATTGCTCAAAAAGAATATCATAATAGATCTGTCCCCAGGGTTGCCGGATATTTTCTAAATAAGCTTGAATATTGGCTGCCATCTAGCTCCTCCTATTTGTAGTTGAACATCTTGCTAGCTAGCTTGTCCGAGATACGTGGAAAAAGGGTATAGAGCTTGTGAGTTAGGTTCAAGAGCCAAGGCAAATTGAGCTCGCGTTTTGCTTTTCCAAAGTTTTTTACGATCTTCTTGGCCACAAAGTCTGGTTCCAAAATATAGCGGTCCACAGCCTTGACATAGCTTCCGTCAGGATCTGCCTGGTCAAAGAAAGTAGTCCGAATGGGACCCGGATTAACCGTCGTCACATGGACACCAAAGGGCATGAGTTCCAAACGCAGAGCGTTAGAGAAGCCGATAGCTGCAAACTTAGTAGCCGAATAGAGACTGGATTTAGCAGTTGCAACTAAGCCCGCCATGCTGACGATATTGACAATGTGCCCCTTGCCTGTTTCCTTCATGTGCGCACCAATCAAGCGTGAAAGTTGCATGAGGGCAAAGGTATTGACCTCAAACATTTCCCGCACCTGCTGGTCAGAAATGTTATCAAAGGCCTCAAAAATCCCATAGCCTGCATTGTTGACCAAAATATCAATCTGTCCATAGCGCTGGTAGAGCTCTTCCACTAGCTGTTGAACAGCTGATGGATCTGTGATATCAATCCCGATGCACTCGGTTTGAGGTTGACTGGCGTAGAGTTTTTCCAGTTTTTCTTGATTTCTGCCTAAGAGAATCAGCCGGTCTTCAGGGAGGAGCTTGACCATTTCCTGTGCCAAGCCTCCACTTGCTCCTGTTATGAGAATGGTTCGCATCTTAGATCTCCACTTCTTCTAGATCTTTGACCACATAGACATTTTCAAAAATGCTGGACGCATCCTTGCGCAATTGGCTGATGTCTTTTGATAAAAACCGCGCACTGATATGGTTGAGAAGAAGGCGTTTGGCTCCTGCTTCACGCGCCACTTCTGCCGCCTGCATATTGGTCGAGTGCCCGTGCTTTCGAGCAATCGTTTCATCACCCTTGCCATAGGTGGACTCATGGACCAAGACATCTGCATTGACCCCAAGACGGACGCTAGCATTGGTCTTACGCGTATCGCCCAGAATAGTGATGACTTTACCCGGTCGAGGGGCTGAAATGTAGTCTGCTGCAATGATCTTGGTGCCATCTTCTAGCGTAACATCCTGGCCATTTTTGACTTTCCCAAAGAGCGGTCCAAAAGGAACTCCTGCCGCCTTCAACTTCTCTGCATCCAGTGTTCCTTCGAGGTCCTTTTGCATGACCCGGTAGCCCACACAAAAGATCGTATGGTCCAAAGCTTCCGCATAGACCGTAAATTTATCGGTTTCTAAAATCTTGCCGAGAGAATGTTCATCGAATTCATGAAAATGGATGCGGTAAGGCAGTCGAGAACCCGATACCCGAAGACTGGTCATGACAAAGGATTTGATCCCTACTGGACCATAAATATCCAGATCTGTCTGCTCTTCATTGGCCTGAAAGGCCCGACTAGAGAGGAATCCTGGCAAACCAAAAATATGGTCTCCGTGTAGGTGAGTGATAAAAATCTTGCTAACTTTTCGTGGGCGAATGGTGGTCTCTAAAATTTGATTCTGGGTCGCTTCGCCACAGTCAAAGAGCCAGACTTCATTGATTTCATCTAGCAATTTGAGCGCTAAGCTCGATACATTGCGGGCTTTTGAGGGTTGCCCAGCTCCCGTTCCTAAAAATTGAATGTCCATTGTCTACTTTCTATCTATATAAATCATGGCCGTCCGGTTCTCTGAACGGAACGAAAGGTTTCCAGAATAGGTGTGAGCCTGCTCAAGCAGCTCTTCTTGGTTATAGCCTGACAGTTTGAAGCGTCCATCTTCCAAGGTCATCAAGTCCGTCAGGGCTGTGAGCGCTTCTGTTTTGGTCACCACTTCTGGGCCGGCCTCTTGCAAACAGATCTTGCCATCTTTTTCAAAGACCAAACAATGCGGAAAGATCTCTGCAATTTCGAATAAAATCGAAGGGGTGATTTCCGCCGCTGGATTTTCAGCAAAAACACAGGCCATCTCCTCATTTACATAAGCCAAGCCATAAGACTTACCCGACAAATTGAGACGGATAAAGGGCTTGCCTTCATCAAAGCTGAACTCATCGGTAAACAAGTCAAACGCCCGGCTCAAGTCCAAGAAATATTCCATAGCCTCCTTGGGGCTCTTCTTTTGATAGAGCTCAGCGAAATAGGCGTTGAGCACACTTGGGGGAGGCGTAATCATACGGAGCCGCAAGTTCTCAGGGATCGTGCTTAAAAGATTAGTCAGATAGACCCGATCGAGGCTGGTATAACCTCCATATTTTATCGCTAAATCAACATAATCCGTCATAAAATTCTTCCAACTTCCACTTATTTTTCTCTGCGATATAGCCTTGAATGACCTCGACGTCTTCTTCAAATTCGCGCTGGTCAATGATCGCGACCGTCTCTAAGTCATGTGTCCGATAGGATTTTGAAAAGGGAACGCGAATGGTAAAGGGAACAAAGAGTTCTCTCAATTTTTCTAGTAACAAAGCCTGCAGATCTTCACGGGCCGTTTCAGAGCGAGCTGAAATCAAGCTAAAAGGTGTCTGGGTTGGGGTAAAGTCTGCTACTTTGTCTGCTTTGTTATAAAGAGTCAAGCGAGGAATCTCCAGCATATCCAGGTCCTTCATGATCGAAACCACGGTCTTTTCATGCTCTTCATGATTGGGATCAGACGCATCGATGACATGAACCAAGAGATCCACATTCTTACTTTCTTCCAGGGTCGACTTAAAGCTCGATACCAACTCTGTTGGCAGGTCTTGGATAAAGCCAACCGTATCGGTCAGCGTCACTTGCAGATTGCCTGTTAGGTGGATGCTCTTGGTTGTGGCGTCCAAAGTCGCAAAGAGCTCATCCGCTTCATATTGGCTCTTACTGGTCAACTGATTCATAATGGTCGACTTCCCTGCATTGGTATAGCCGATCAAACCAATCTTAAAGACAGGAGATTCCAAGCGTTTTTCACGAAGAGTTTCCCGGTTCTTTTCAACAGCCTTGAGCTGGCGCTCGATATCGGTGATTTGATTGCGGACGCTCCGGCGGTTCAACTCCAGCTGGCTTTCCCCTGGTCCACGTGAACCAATCCCCCCGGCCTGACGGCTGAGCATGATCCCTTGACCAACAAGTCGTGGCAAGAGATATTTAAGCTGGGCCAAGTGCACCTGCAACTTCCCTTCATGACTCCTAGCCCTCATGGCAAAGATATCTAGAATCAGCTGCATCCGGTCAATGACCTTAACCCCTAGGATTTCTTCTAAATTGACATTTTGACGAGGGGTCAAGCGGTTATTGACCACTACCGTTGTAATCTCCTCGGCTTCTACCATTTGAGCGATTTCTTCGAGTTTTCCTGCGCCAACAAAGGTCTTAGTGTCGTATTTCTCCCGCTTTTGTGTATAGGAGCCCCGGACATCACCACCGGCTGTTTTAGCTAGGCTCGCCAACTCTTCCATCGACATCTCAAAATTGTCCATACCTTGTAGTTCCACACCGACCAAAAGGATGCGTTCTTGTTTCTTTTCTGTTTCAATCATGCTGTAAAAACTCCTTTACATCTGCAAGAACCTGCTCCTTGAAATGGGGGGCAGAAATGGCGTAAAATTTTACTTCCATTCGATTTCGAAACCAGGTCAGCTGCCGTTTAGCAAAACGCCGGGTGTTGCGCTTGAGGGTTTCACTGGCTTCCTCCAAGCTCTGTTCTCCCTTAAAGTAGGGAAAGAGTTCCTTGTAGCCAATGCCTTTACTGGCTTGCACATCTGGATAATGGTCATAGAGCCAACGGGCTTCCTCTAATAACCCCTCCTCTAGCATGCGATCTACTCGACGATTGATGCGCTCATAGATCAAGGACCGGTCATCATCTAGACAGATCAGATAGGGGTCAAAATCGGTCTCTTGGTTTGCTAGGTCTTGTCCGAAATGCGCAATTTCAAGAGCCCGCATGGCCCGACGACGATTGATCTGAGGAATCACAAGTCCTTGCTCCGTCACCCTTTGGTACAAGTCTTCATCCGAAAGCAAGTCCAATTGAGCCCGATAGGCCAGAATCTCTTCATGAGGAACTTCACCACCAAGATGATAGCCTTCAAGAAGACTTTGGATGTAGAGGCCCGTCCCACCTGCAATGATGGGGAGCTTGCCTCGGGCTGTGATCTCCGCAATGGCCTGTTTAGCTTCTCTTACAAAATCAAAAGCCGAGTAAGACTCGGTTACCTCCCGCACATCGATCAAATGATGGGGAGCTGCAGCCTGCTCTTCTGGTGTCGCCTTGGCAGTTCCAATATCCAGCTTGCGATAGATTTGCTGGCTATCACCACTGATGATTTCACCATTGAGAGCTTGGGCCAAATCGATCGCAAGAGCTGTTTTTCCAACCGCGGTCGGTCCCACAATCACAATTATCTTGGTTTTCATCGTTTTTCCTTGCAAAATTCACGTTTTTTCGTTACCATATATTATAACATAAATATTTAAAGTTCAGAAAAGGAGAAATTCTCATGGCTAAAGGATTTGGTAAAGGTTTTGTTACTGGTGTTGCTGGTACAGTTGCTGCTGTCGCAGGTGCAGTTTACACATTCAAGAAAAAAGTAATCGAGCCAGAAGAAAAGAAAGCAGCTTTCATCGAAGAAAACCGCAAAAAAGCAGCACGTCGCCGTGTATCACACTAATCCTAAAAAAAGCTCCGGGAAACCGGAGCTTTTTTTGCTGAAGAAAAAGTCCATTTTGGAAAATTTTCTATTGCTGGTAGGGCTTGTCAAGATAAGCTAACACAAGTAATGCTAAAAGAATTAGAATGATTTATGTTGTGTTTATTCAAAGATATACTGAAACTTTCCGCCGTGAGAAAAGTGCTAGAAACAGATCCTGTTTCAGGTACTAGGAATTATTGAGAGTAAAACAGTTCGGGGAACTGTTTTAGCCTGTGCTAAGAATTTCAAGAGCGAAGGGGCTCAAAAATAATTGAACACGGGCTGCGGATTGCGTCAAAAAGATAAGCTCTCCTAGAATCTAAAGATTCTTCGTCAAACTTCCTATTTTGGCTTTATCCGCAGTCGCCCTTTGTATCTTGATTTAGTCATGGAACTTCCTGAATTGCTGAAATCATCCACTGGATAATTTCACCTAACGTCCGTCGTCACCTAAGGAAAGATAAAATATAAAGAATGATTTCACCGTTCTTTGATCATTTTCGTTGCGATCTCCAAGAGCTCCACTCCCATCTGAAAGTGCTCGTCTAACAAATCATAGACGGCATCTTCAGACAAGACACCACAAGGAAGATCGGCTGGAAAATCCGCTTGATTGGACAGGTCCAAGTCATCAAAATAGGCCTGACTACTATAATAATCGCGCAGTTGGATATAGCTCTCTTGATGCTCTTTTAGTCGATCCACTGCTTTTTTTGTATCTTCCAAAGTCTTAGCATAGTCATTCAAATAACCTTCCATACTTTGGATGCGTTCAATTTTTTCCTTTGCAATTGTCATGTGTTACTCCACTTTCACCACTTCTAGATGAGGGCCACCTAAAAGTACCAGATATTTTTCAACGTGCTCTTGGCCATAGGAACGGCGAAGAGCTTCTGCATAGAGATCGAGCTGATCTCGGTAGCGTTCGACCAATTGGCTAGGGAACTTGTAGTGATCTGTCTTGTAGTCAAAGAGCAGGATCCGATCTTCTAGCACGATATACCCATCCAAGATCCCCCGAACGACAAAGTCCTCGCCACTAGCTGGATCTTTCTTCAGCATGGCAAAGGGGGCTTCACGATGAACACGAGGGGCTTCTCTTTGAAGCAAGGCCCCCAAAGGCGTCTCATAGAAAGCGAGAATAGCCTCTAGCTTGATGCGCGCTTTGACCGCTGGCTCTGCTTGGACTTGCTCCAAGGCTTGACGCAGTGTATCAAGAGTGATTTCTTCTTCAAGAGGCACGCGCTGCATGAGTTCATGGACAGCACTACCAACTTGGGCTCCCGTCACCGCTTTTTCTGGACCAAAAGTTGGAAGTTCAAACTCAGGTGTCACGGTCTTCGCATCCATGATTTGGACGCCATTGGCATCCATGACCGGCTCGTAGAATTTCTTGATCTGGCTAGGGGTACGGACACTAGGTAAATGAATGGCCGGAGCGTAGAGCTGATTGAGACGATCAACATTTTCCAAGATATCCAAAGCCCGACGAATATCCTCTGACTGGCGGACATCCTTGAGCTGATCCAGGCGGGAATCCTTCTCCTTCTCTAGTGGCTCCAGCTGATCCGTTGTCAGGTCTTCATCTGTCACAAAACGCGTGTCATAAGCCAGTGTATTCTTGGCGAACACATCTTGAATAGCAAAGAGCCAGTCCTGATAAGAGGTCCATTCTTTTCTTTTTTCCGGATCCAGCTTGCCATTGCGACTGGTCCCCCAATCGGTATCACGCAGTTTGTCCTCCCGGCCTTTTCCGACCAGATAGAGCTTAAGCTCGGCCCGTGTCATAGCAACATATAGAAGACGCATCTGCTCTGAAATCGTGGCTAATTTTGTTTCTTCCACATTGCCTTGGTAGCAAGGTGTTTCGATCTGCAGGCGAATGGACTCTGGAGCAGCTGGATTTTCGGTCTCAACTGGAAGGTTCGCAATGTATTTAAAACCAATCCCTTTTTGACGGCTGAGAATGATTGGCCCCGATTGATCCTTGCGGTTAAAGGCCTTGTCCATATTGAGAAGAAAGACATACTTGAATTCCAGTCCCTTACTCTTATGAACCGTCATGAGCTGGACGGCATCTTTTGGTGCCGCCAGAGGGACGCTGGCCAAATCGTGTTCATTTTCGATCACCTTATCGATCATAGCAATGAAGCGCGACAAGCCCTTAAAACTGGCCTTCTCGTAATCATTGGCCCGAAGCGTCAAGGCATAGAGGTTGGCCTGGCGCTGGACGCCATTTGGAAGGGCACCAACATAATCGTAGTAATAGCGATCCTCATAGATTTTCCACAACAAATCATAAAGCGAAGAGGTCTTGGCAGCAGCCCGCCAAGTAGATAAAACCTTGAGGAAGTTCTCAATTTTAGCGAAGAGCTTGGCATCAATCAGATTGGCATGCTCTGCAGTTTTTTCAAGGGCTAACTGGACTTTGTGGTAGAAGTCCACTTGCTTTTGCTCTGGAAGCGACTGCAAGGAAATCCGTGCCAGCTCATCTTCATCAAAGTCAAACATAGGGGATTTCATAAGGGCTACTAAGGGATAATCATGCAAAGGGTTGTTGATGCTCCGCAAGGTATCCAGCATGACCATCACTTCCAGCGACTCAAGATAATGCGCCTGTCCGCTATCTGCCACAATCGGAATCTGGTAGCGGTCAAACGCTTCCAGAATCGCATCATTTCGAGTCCGTGTCGCGGTCAAGAGGGTGATCTCTTTAAAGGGTACTTTTTCCACCCGATGGAGGCGTAAAATTTCTTTGATGACAAGGAGAATTTCTCCCTTGGAAACGGTCTCAAGGCCGGATATAACTTCCTCATCTTCGGCCTTTTCTTCCTGGTCTTGGCTACCATCATAGAGCAAAAACTCTGCCCGATGTTGTGGCAAGGCCATCCGCTGCTTGTCGCTTCCTGCAACTAGATAGTGGGTTTGATTGTAGTCAATCTCCCCTACCTCTTCGTCCATCAAATGGCGAAAGACATCATTGGTCGCATCCAACACTTCCACATGGCTCCGGAAATTTTCCTTGAGGAGGATCAAACGCCCTTTCGCCCCTTCTTCTTGGTAGGCCTTAAATTTGTCATTGAAAATCTGTGGATCTGCCTGTCGAAAGCGGTAAATGGATTGCTTGATATCCCCCACCATGAAGCGATTGTGGCCATTTGACAGCAAATCCAACATCCGCTCTTGGGTGTGGTTGGTATCCTGGTACTCATCGACCATGACCTCGTGGTAGCGCTCTTGAAAGGCTTGTCTCACCTCTGGAAATTGCTCTAAAATTTGAATGGCAAAATGACTGATATCCCCAAATTCATAAGCCTTTTCTTGGATTTTTCGCTCCAGATAAGCCTGAGCAAAGTCTCTGATAAAGTCCCGCAGCAAAGAGAGCATGGGCCCTTCTTCTTGGTGGAAGTTTTTTTGAAATTCTAGCTGATAGAGCTGATTTTCCAAGTCTCTGAGGCGATTGATATGAAGGTTTTTGTCTTGGTTATAAGCCGTGACCAGGTCTTTTAGCTCTTCTTTTCGGACCCTGTTGGTCAAGGCTCCCCCATTTGAAGCTCGACTAATCGCCACGACTGCCTTTAGGACAGAGGTCAGTTGCGCTTTATTAGGGCGCTCTGTGAGGCTTCCAATCTGATCCAGCACCTCTTGCACGGCTTCCAAATATTTGGCCTTGCCAAATGCTTGGCCCTCATTGGACAAATGAAAGTCAAAAAAGCTCTCTGCCTCATAGAGGGCCTGCTGGATGCTCTCCATCAGAGCACCTTCAATCTGTTCAAAATCGGTCTCTTCATAGCCTTTTAGGAAATGCTCTTCCAGCCATTTCTCTGGATCACTAGTCGACTGAAGAAAGTCATAGATTTGGTAGACTTGCTCTTTAAACAAGGTCAAATTTTTGCGTTGCCCCGTGAAATTCTTGACCATCTGGACAAAAGCTTCTTGATTTTCCCCTTGGTAATAGCGGTCAAAAACAGTCTGAAAGACTTCATTTTGTAAGAGACGCTGCTCACTGGCATTTTGTAAAATCCGAAACTGGGGCGCCAACCCAAGCAAATAGCCGTAGCGCGTTAGGACCTTTTGGGTAAAGGAGTCCATGGTTCCGATATCGCTTGTGGCGACATCTGCGATTTGACGGGCCAGGTGTTGCTTGAGTTCTGGGTCATCGCTCGCTTGCAGGGCTTTTCCAAGTTCACTTTCCAAACGTTCCTTAAGCTCTCCTGCTGCCTTGACCGTAAAGGTCGAGATAAAGAGCTCCTTAATCGAAATGCCTCGCTGGATCTGATCCAGTATCCGCTGCACCATGACAAAGGTCTTCCCTGAACCAGCAGAGGCCGACACCAAGATATTGGCCCCCGAACTATAGATGGCATCGATCTGTTCTGCTGTTCGCTTTTGCTCTTTGGTAGAGGCTGCCTCTTGGGCCTGAAGGGCCTTGATTTCATCTCTTGTCAAAAATGCTTGTTTGATCATTTGTTCAAGACCTCCTTCATCTTCTCGATCCAAGCGGCTTTCACCTTTTCACCGCGTATTCCTTTTTGGTCTAGTTTGGTCAAGAATCGTGCCTGACCGAGGTGACGATCCGCTTCAAATCCTGTGATGGATTTAAACTGGTCCACATATGGTGCGATATTGCGCCCATTTTCACTATAGGGATTGATAGCAAATTGCCCCTTGAGAATCCCTTCTGCTGCTGTTTTATAGAGATAAGCATTGTACAAGAGGAGCAGGTCCAGCTCTTCCTTAGTCAGCATCATGGCCTTGTTCTTATCATATTCCTCGCCCAGATAAGGCGCCTGATCTGCCATAAAGAGTCCCTTGTATTGCTGACTCCTCATGGTTTGGTTGATGGCATCGTCGACTGTCTTGGTCTTTTTCAAATCTATTACGGGATCTCCCATTTCCAAATACATGGCTCCGAAAATCCCCTGCTCCTCTTGGTATTCCTTCAAATCCTGAATCGCAGAAAGATAGGTTGGCAATTGAGAATTCAGGCCATTAAAGAACTTGTCATAGTGGAATTGCGTCAAGCTCGACTTGTAGTCCACGACTCCGAGGGCTCCGCGATCACTTAACTGATCAATACGGTCCACCTTGCCCCTTAGCTGCAGGAGACGGCCATCAGACAATGGATAAGAGGTGTGGGTGCTCCCACCAAAGAGGGTCTCCTCACCGATGGTCTCGATACCATTTTGCTGAGCGAGGACCCGGCCCGTTGTTTTAGCGGTATCAAGAAGCAAGTTTTGAATAAACTTGGTCTCTCCATTTTCTCCATACAATTGCTGGAATTCCGCTTCCTGGCTGGTTTCTCGAATTGCCTCGCTTAAACGCTGATCAAAAGCTTGATCGGAGCCGTCTTTTAAGACTCGTTCAAAGATCCGGTGCAGGAAATTCCCATGACTGCGAGCGTCTGGCCGGATGGTCTCATCCTCTTGTAAGCCCAAGACATAGCGCAGATAAAAGGCATACTGGTGCTTGTAGTATTCATTCAAGGCAGAAGCGGATAAGGTCAAGGCTTTTCCTTTAGGATAGAGCGCTTGAAGCGTATCCGACTGGAGCTGACGACTCTTTAATTCCGTTGAAATCTGAGGAATCTGAATGCCTTCCGCTTGCAATTTCTTTCGCAAGACCCGCACGGCCACACCCCAAAAGCTGGCTTCTTCAGCAGACAACTCACTAGTGATCTCTTCTTGATGGAGTTCGATCACGCGCGCTAAGAGGGCTCGGTAGGTCCCGATGTCATCACTTGAAGCTTGGGCTTGTTTGGTCGTCCACTCGATGGCAATGGGCTCCTTGGCCAATTCTAGAAGGTAAGGAGAGACACTATCTTCCGTTTCATTGACCAAGCTAGGGGCCGATAGGACCAGTTGTTCGGTTGCTGCATTAAGTAGCGAAACCGCCACAAAGCGATTCTTCTTGAGATTTTCGCTGGTCACCACCTGGAGCTCTGCTCCTTCTTGGGTGGCCTCATTGAGCTGTTGTCGTTCTTCTTCACTGAGAAGCGAGGTGTTTTGGGCGATCTTGGGGAAACGCTCCTGGGTTAGCCCGATCGCGTAGACATAAGGGGCTGTCAAGGGTTCAATCAAGTCGTAGGACTGAACCGTCACCACATCGACTGTAGCAGGAACTGTCCGGTATTGTGACAATTGCATGCCGGATAAGACAAGAGCTAGAAAGTCATCCACTGTCAGTTCTTGGTCCTCAAAAACAAGATTCAATTCTTCTAAGACGTGGAGGAAGGCCTTCCAGACCTGGTCATAGCGTTCCTGCTCTTCCAAAGTTAGATCCTTGATCAAAGCTTGTAGATTCTGAGAAAGCTGAGACTCTTTCAGAAATTCTGTAAAGGCGGTTAAGAGATGGGTCACCTTTTGTTTGCGCTGTGAAAAGAAGGGAGCTAGAGGTTCTACGACGCGTTCTCGGAGGGCATTGAGTGCTTCTAGATTAAACTTACCCTGACGATTGCTGGTAAAGGGCTTGTGAAATTTTGTAGCACCTTTTACTTCCGCAAAGCCAAGGTACTGCTCAAAAGTATCGACTTCTTCTTGCGTCAAATCTCTATAAAGTCCCGTTTTCAACAGATTGATGATATCTTCTGTCTGGTAATTGAACTGCTTGATCCGTCCTAGCGATTCAATGACCTGAATCAAGGGATGGTGGACCATGGCCTCACTTCGTCCCAAGTAAAAGGGGATCTGATACTGGTCAAAAATGGTCTTGAGTTGCAGTTGATAAGCTTCCACATCGCCTAACAAGACCCGAATATCCCGATAGCGTGCGCCGTCATGAAGACGTTGACGGATGGATTTAGCGACAAATTCCAACTCTTCTTTTTGTGTATTGGTTTGCCAGAGTTGAACAGCGGTTCGGTCTTGCTCCGTAAGCACATTTTCCACCTGTGAAAAATCGTAGCGCGCTTCTACCATGCGGGTCATGCAACTAAAGGAGTCTTCGATCGCTTGCCCACAATATTGAGGCTGAACCTGAAAAGTTTTTGCCAACCGAAGGAGAAAGTCAACACTGGCCTGGTAAAGATTGCCCTCTCTAAAGGTTGCACGATAGGCTTTTTCGCTGGCATAGACCCCGATGACAATCTCCACCCCTTTTCTGTGAAGAAGACTAATCAAAGCCTCTTCTTCCGCAGAAAAACGTGTGAAGCCATCGACGACGATCGCCACCTCTTTCAATTGCTCTTCCAAGTGCCCCTCTTCAATCTGATTGAGTAAAACAGCAATCTTGGACTGGGATTCATACCGATGCTGGGCCAAGATCTCAGAGACTGCTTCAAAAATTGCCAAGAGGTCCTCTCTTTTTTCAGCTTCCTCGAGTAACTCTAAATCTGTAAAATCCATCTGGGCCGTCTGCAATTCATGATAGAGCTGAACCAGTTGCTGGATAAACTGAGGATCCTTGCGCAGGGCTCCGTAGACCTTAAGATCCTGGTCCTTCATGTGGGAAAGAGCTTTAAAAAATAGCATACCTAGACCGATGTCATCCAAGGCTTGCTCCTCAAAAACCTGATTCAGGATGAAATAACGGGCCATTTGAGCAAAGCGCGTAACGGTTATGGCAAAAGAAGCCTGACCTTCTAAATAGGACAAGACCTTGGCTTCTTTTTCAAAGGACAGAGAGTTAGGTGCTATGTAAAACACACGCTTGCCATCTTCTACTAACCTTACGGCTTCTTGCGTCAGGACCTGGGTCAAGGGGGTCCGAACATCCGTATAGAGTAATTTCATCCGATCCGTTCTCCTTTGGGCACTTTCTTGAGAGCTTATTATCTTCTTATTATATCATTTTCGCAGGAGGGACTAAAGCAAGAAGTCATGCTCCTCTTGCCCCAATTTTAGTCCATTTGTGCTACAATAAAAGCTGAAAAGACAGAAAGGATGACAACTATGACCAGCATTTATGATTTTTCTTTAGAAAACCAACAAGGGGAAGAAATTTCTCTTTCCCACTACCAAGGTAAGGTCCTCATCGTAGTGAATACGGCGACCGGTTGTGGCCTAACCCCACAATACCAGGGACTACAAGATCTCTACCAGCGCTACCAGGAAAAGGGGTTTGAAATCCTAGATATCCCTTGTAACCAATTCATGGGGCAAGCTCCAGGAACTGCAGAAGAAATCAATAGCTTCTGTAGCCTCAACTACCAGACCACCTTCCCACGATTCGCCAAAGCCAAGGTCAATGGCAAAGAGGCCCTTCCTCTTTATGACTGGCTCAAAAGCCAAGCAGCCGGACCACTGGGCAAACGCATCGAATGGAACTTCGCAAAATTTGTCATCGACCGACAAGGCCAAGTCGCCCAACGCTTCTCCTCAAAAACAGAGCCCGCTGCAATGGAAGACTTGATCCAAAAATTGCTTGATAACTAAAAGACGCTCTGGTTAATCATAAAACTAGAGCGTCTTTTATTAATTAAATCAATAATAAGTTATTGGTACAACACACAACCAATAGTTTCAAGCAAAAATTTGATAGTAATTTACTTATAAAAATCCTTCATTAAGTTATTTAAGTCAGTTTTTAGAATAATTTGCCTATCTTGAGTTAATTGACATTTTTCCTCATGGATTAGTTTTTCTAATATCTTTTCTCCTAATACTCCACCAATATGAAACTTTCTTTCAGAAAAATCTAAACATAATTTGATATTAGGATTAGACTGATAACCCAACCATTGCTGTATAGCATTACTTCCTGCTTGAGTTAAAGAGTAGCTGATAGGGGATTCCTGTTCCATTAATTTATTTTGAATAAACCACTCAAATATTGAAACTCCTGCTTTCCCTGCTAAATGGTGCAAACATATCCGTGCTTTACCAAGCTTAATTGCTTGAGGACGTCTAGACAGTTTTGCAATAGCTTGTCTTCCTTGCTCCGTGGTGAGAGTATTATCATTATTTAATTTATAGTAAATTCGGCCGTAAAAGTTAAATAAAACTATTTTAGGACTAGCCTTTAAAAAAGCAATTTCACTTTTCGATAAAGAACACCCTAAAGTTCTTTCAATCTCATTTTGGGTGAGAAAACGGTTAGCTGATAAAACCGAGATAATTTGTGACGTTGACATAGTAGTTCACCACCTTTTTAATGATTAAAGCCTCAATTTTTAAAGAAATGGTAGAAATTCGGCATAAGTTGTGTAATGAGCTGTGTTGGCTCATAAAGAACGAATTTTTTAGCTTTAGTTGTCGTTAATAAGTTAGCATCCTTTAAAATTTGTAAATGTCTGGATATACTTGAATTACTCATTAATAAAATTTGAGCCAAAGATTGTGTCGTACTTGGTTTATCAATAACATAATTCATAATTTGTAAACGGACAGGGTCACTCAAAGCTTTAAAAATAGTAATCAAATTTTCCGGTGTGGAGTTATAGTAACTTGGCTGTTCTGTAATATCATAGGTAATAGCAATTCCTTGATTGAAAGATTCAACAAACAGATGAGGCCAAATAAAATAACTTGGTAATAACATAATAGAATCACTATCTTGCAGTTGGATTTCTTGGTCAAAAGGTTTAATGATGGCCAGCCTGTCCTTTCTCCAATGAATGCGGTCAATTTGCAAATGATTAAACATTTCTTCAAAACCATTTTCCCTTAAAAAAGAAGCTTGATGTTGGATTTCTGTTAAGAGCTTTCGTTGAATACCTTTACTTTTCCAAGTTTCATCAAATATTTCTTGGCGGTACCAATCAATAAAAGAGAAAAGATGTTGATAAACACCAGAGGCATTCTTCCTCAAGTCTATAAGTAACTGATTATCCTCATTCAAAGAAAAATCCTTCCATTCTAATCCTTTTGCTAATGTTGGAATGAAGGAGTTTTCTCTGTCACTGGACACTTTCTCTAAATGCTCAATTAATTGAATAGTTGGGAATTCATCAAGAAATTTCTTTAAATTTTGTATCTCTTCTTCAATCGTTGTCGCATGATAGCGAAAATTACAAAGTAAAATAGGAGAAACACCAAGTTCATAAAAAAGTTGAAAATAGTGAAGCTTCTCATAGAAATCATCTGTCAATCTATCTTGTATCTCAATGACCCAATCAATATTTATACCATGATGACGCGGGTTCAATAAGATATGTAAGCTTCTAAACAGTTCATTTAAGGGTGAGTACACAAATTGTATCCTTTGTGTTAATGTTTCATCCGTTTTCAGAGCATAGTTACTAAATTGAACTGTAATAGTCATGTGCATGTTCCTTCTAAACGATTCGATATTTTCAGAATCGATTGATTAAAATTTTATTTCATTGTATCATATTTATAATTTTTAGAAAAGAGGTTATATTTATGATACACGATACTAAACATTTAATTTACACAGCTAAACCCAAGGAGGAAATTTTATGAGTAGACGGTTGCAGGATTTACTAATAACAGTTATCGCAGGTATGGGAATGTTATTGTCAACTTTAGATACTGGTATTATCAATGTTGCACTATCTTTCCTAAAAGAGCAATTCCATACAACAGCTAATACTGCAGCTTTTACAATAACTGGATATGCACTGGCATTGGCAATATTCATACTTCCTTTAGGCATTTTTAGTGACAAATTCGGCAAACTAAAAATTTCTTACTTAGGATTCGTTCTTTTTGGACTTAGCTCGCTTTTTTGTGGGTTTGCTAATAGTATTGGTTGGCTTATCGCTGGGCGAGTAATTCAAGGAATTGGGGCAGCTGCCTTACAAGCTACTTCTGCAGCTTTGATTACAACATTAGTATCAGAAGAACAAAAAAATAGCTCTATTAGTATTTTAGGAGTTATGATAGGTTTAGGTCCTGTATTAGGTCCCTCTTTAGGTGGCATATTGCTATCTTTAAATGTTTGGCGATTTATTTTTTGGATAAATGTCCCTTTCGTAATTATTGGTATTATTTGCAATCACTATCTTCTTAACAAAGTTTCTGAGCAGACTAACAATCAAAAATTAGACACATCTGGAACAATTGTTAATGCAATAATGTTAATTTGCCTATTGTTAGGACTATCATTATTAAGTAAGAGTCATTTACAAATAATCAGTCTTTTTCTAATAATAATTAGTTTATTGATTGGTATTTTATTTTATCGAATTGAATTTATCCAAAAAAATCCACTTGTCAATGTTAAGGGACTTAAGGAGAATCCTAAAGTAATTTCTCACTTTTTACAGACGATTGCTTTTGGTTTTGCCTCTGCCATGATATTTTTACTACCTCCATTTATTTTTGAACAGTTATATCATTTAGGAGTAGGAGTTACTGGATTTCTTGTTTTGGGAGCTCCAGCTGGATTAGTTATCTTTTCACGAGTATCAGGAAAATTGAACTATGGGAGTAAAAACATAACTTTTAGTCGCTTAGGTTTGGGTATTATTTGCCTGTCTTTAATTTTCTTAGTATTTCTTAATCCCAAATGGTCTTATCTGTTTCTAACTTTTGGACTTTTTATTTATGGTGTTGGTGGTGGCTATTTTCAGCCTGCAAATATCGCTAGTATTATGCAAGCCAGTCCCATGGAAATGCAAGGAAGCACGGGAGCTTTACAACGAATGGTACAAAATATTGCCATTTCGGCTGGTTCAGCAGTCGGTTCAACCTGTCTAAATCTTTGGCCAAACAATCTATTATTAGCTACTCGGATTGGATGGGGAATTACATTAGTGTTAGTTATTATGAGTTTAAAGGACATGATTTTTTCAAAACACAATAATTAACTATAAAAAGGATTTCAGTGACTACTGAAATCTCAGAAAGTAGACAAACGTCATTTTTGGCGTTTGTCTTTTTGTTGTATTTTTGAAATTATTTGCTTTATCATCTATTATTTCATCCAAAAACCGGATTTAAAACAAAATAAAAAGGGATATTCGCTATCCATTTCACCAATTTTTTGATATTTAAACATGCCAAAGTAAGCCCAACGCTTCTCCTCCAAAACAGAACCAGCTGCTATGGAAGACTTAATCCAAGAATTGCTTGAGAAATAAGTAAAAAGCCTGAGCCAACGCTCAAGCTTTTTTGGTTTAATCAATTTCAAGTCCACCGGTGTAGAGGCGGTAATAGGTGCCACGTTCTGCCATCAAGGAAGCATGGTTGCCTCGCTCGATGATGCGTCCGTGGTCCATCACCATGATCACATCGGAATTGACAATCGTCGATAGACGGTGGGCGATAACAAAGACTGTCCGACCTTCCATCAGGCGGTCCATCCCTTCTTGCACCATCTTCTCTGTCCGCGAGTCGATCGAAGACGTCGCTTCGTCCAGAATCAAGACTGGCGCATTGGCAAGGGCTGCACGGGCAATGGCGATCAATTGCCGTTGACCATTTGAAAGGCCAGCTCCATCATCCGTCAAGACCGTTTCATAGCCCTGATCCAAGTGTTTGACAAAGGAATCCACATTGGCAATCCGAGCCGCCTCCAGAATCTCCTCACGAGTCGCATCTGCACGGCCATAAGCAATGTTTTCCGCAATGGTTCCCGTAAATAAGTGAGTATCTTGCAAAACAATACCGAGGGAGCGACGAAGAGAATCCTTATCGATTAATTTAACATCGATGCCATCATAAGTGATCATTCCAGACTGAATATCATAGAAACGGTTGATCAAATTGGTAATGGTGGTCTTACCCGCACCAGTCGCACCGACAAAGGCCACTTTTTGACCTTTTTCCGCGTAGAGATTAATCCCTTTAAGGATCTGCTTTTTCCCATCATAGGAGAAATCAACATGGTCAAAGACCACATGCCCCACCAGTTTGACCAACTGGTAGCTGCCATTTGGACGAGGATGTTTCCAAGCCCATTTGTTGGTTTTCTGATCAGTTTCGACCATTTCTCCATCGACCAGTTCATAGTTGACCAAGGTGACTTTCCCTTGATTGACTTCTTCTTCCTCATCCAAAAGATCAAAGACACGATCTCCACCAGCCAAGGCCATGAGGACAAAGTTCAATTGTTGAGAGACCTGAGCAATCGGACCCGTGAAGGAACGGTTCAATTGCAGAAAGGCCATCAGTCCACCGATGGTCAACCCACCGATACCGTTTAGGGCAATAATCCCACCGACCAAGGCTGTCAATACAAAGGAAACATTTCCTAGATTTCCAAGAACCGGCATGAGGACATTGGCATAGCGGTTGGCTTGGTATGAAGATTCAAAGAGTTGGTCATTAATGCGATCAAAATCTTCGATGCTTTCTGCTTCATGGACAAAGGCCTTAACCACTTTTTGACCCGACATCATTTCTTCAATAAAGCCATTTTCGATCCCTAAGTTCTTTTGTTGGGCCCCAAAGTAACGACCAGACTTGCCAGAAACATCCTTGATAATAAAGAACATAACAAGGACCATCACCAGAACAATCAGGAACAAAAGTGGACTAACCGTCAGCATGGTAATCGTTACCCCAAGGATGGTAATGGCTGAAGAGATGAGTTGGGGAATGGATTGTTCAATGGCCTGACGAAGGGCATCAATATCATTGGTATAGATGGACATGATGTCCCCGTGTTGGTGGGTATCAAAGTAGCGAACCGGTAGTTTTTGCATACGGGCAAACAACTGATTTCGAAGACTTCTAAGCGAATCTTGAGAAACCGTCGCCATGATCAAGGTAAAGCCATAGTTAGCAAGTACCCCGATCAAACAGATCAAACTAACCCGCATCAGGAAGGACAAGAGCGGTCCAAAATCCTGGCTGTTGCTTGTCAGCATGGGCTCTACATAGACATCGACCAAGGACTGAATCGAAGCTATCACATTGACCGTCGCAAGAGACGATAGAACGATCAAGATAGAGGAGATGATCAGGGCAAGTTTATAGTTCTTCCAAAGGAAGTTGAGCAAGCGAAGGAGCGAGCCTAGATTTGCTTTTTTCTTAGTTTTCATCTGCTTCTCCTTTCCCTTGTGTTTGCATTTCGTATACTTCTTGGTAAATGGCGTTGGTCGCAAGCAGTTCCTCGTGACGACCGATGGCATCGATCTGACCATCATTCATGACGATAATGCGATCTGCATCTTGAATCGAGGAAATCCGTTGACCAATGATGATCTTGGTGGTCTCTTTCAAGCTGGTGGCCAACCCTTGACGGATCAAGCTATCCGTCTTGGTATCGACCGCAGAAGTCGAATCGTCCAGAATCAAAATCTTCGGATTCATGAGAAGGGCACGCGCGATACAAAGACGTTGACGTTGACCACCTGATACGTTGGACCCACCGCGTTCAATCTTGGTGTCATAGCCCTCTTTGAAATCTTGAATAAATTCATCGGCTTGCGCAATCTTACAAGCTGCAATGATCTCTTCATCCGTCGCATCTTTCTTTCCCCAGCGCATATTTTCTTTAATCGTACCAGAGAAAAGGACATTGGTCTGTAGAACCATAGCCACTTGCTTGCGAAGAGCATCGAGATCGTACTCTTTGACATCGTGGCCCGCTACTGTCACCCGACCAGACTCGACATCATAGAGACGAGGAATCAACTGTACCAGGCTCGATTTCCCAGAACCTGTCCCCCCCAGGATCCCAATGACTTCACCGGAAGAAATCGAAAGATTCAACCCTTGTAAAACATGGGTCTTATCGCCATTTTCATCGGTATAGGCAAAGGTTACATCCTCAAAGTCAATTGCTCCATTGGCCACTTCTTTGAGGCCATTTTTGGGAGAGTCAATCGTCGTTTTGGTCGTCAAAACTTCATTGATCCGCTCGACAGAAGCCATGGAAATGGACAACATGACAAAGATCATCATAAACATCATGAGCGACATGAGAATGGTCATGGTGTAGCTAAACATAGAGGTCAAATTTCCAGTAGAGAGCTGGCCACCAACGATCAGATGAGCCCCAATCCAAGAGATCAAAAGGAAGGAAGCATACATCGAAAGCATCATAGCTGGGCTACTAAAGACAACGACACGGATGGCCTTCATAAACATGTTGTAAATCAAGCGTGAAGCCTTCTTAAACTTAACCGTTTCATCTGCTTCTTTGACATAAGACTTGACCACCCGCATATTGGTGATGTTTTCTTTAATACTATTATTTAAATTGTCATAGGCTTCAAAAACCTCCGTAAAGAGCGGATACACAATCTTCATAATGATGCTGAGAACTGCTGCCAAAAAGATGGTCACATAGACAAAGATCATGGCCATCTCTGCATTGATCATAAAACAAGCCACAATGGCAAAGATCAAATTGAGCGGTGCACGCACACAGATCCGAATGATCATTTGATAAGAATTCTGCACATTGGTCACGTCCGTCATCATCCGAGTAACCAGCCCACCTGATGAAAACTGGTCAATATTTTCAAACGAGAAGGTTTGGACCTTTTTGAAAATAGCTCGACGAAGGTTTTTGGCAAAACCAGCCGATGCATAGGCGCCATAACGGGCCGACTGCATCCCACAAAAGAGGGAGCAAAAGGCACAGACCAGCATGAGTCCACCATAAAACAAGATATTCTGCATATTTCTTTGTAGCACACCTTGGTCTAGCAAACTCGCCATGACAAAGGGAATTGAAATCTCAAACATGACTTCAAAGACCATAAACAAGGAAGCCAAAATCGAGGGCTTCTTGAATTCTTTGATCTCGGAAATTAAGGATCGAATCATCATTACCTCCAATAAGTTTCATACTTTTACCCGTGGTAGAAACAAGGTTTCCTCCCACTAAAAATAGGTCAAAACACACAAAATTCCCTGAGGGAAAGACCCTAGGGATTACGCATGTATATTGAGTTAGTACCATTGTAAACTAAATTCGCAAAAAAAGCAAGATTTTTAGATAGGATCAGTTTTTCTGTTGATCCACTACAAAAGAGTCTGGGACACAAGTCCTAGCCTCTCAATTGTCTTTGGATTGTAGATCAAGACGCAGTGGTTGAGTGGGCCCTACTACGCTGATTTCATCAGTTTTTACAGACCTACTCAACTGTGCGGAGGTGGGACGACGAAATCGAATTCTAACGAATGACCGATTTCTGTCCCACTCTCTCTATGCCTTTCCTATCTTATTCTTCCTTAGACATTTCGACGAGATTCAAGAAGCGATCAACGTAAGATTTATTTTCTTTCAAATCCTTTTTCAGTCTTTGTGCCTCTGTCAATTTATCCGTAATCAAGCCATCAATGGGTTGTTGCAAATACTTGGTCAATTTTTGTTTATCATTGATGGTCCAGACATAAAGCTCTTTTTTCATCTTATGAGCCTGAGTCACCAAATCCTCCTGATAAGAAAAGTCTTCAATGGCAAAAAAGTCGACCGAGGCCTTCTCAAAACGACCAAATTGAATCGGAATGACATAGCCGGTCTTAATTTCCGGAGCTTTCTTCTCAACCTTTTCCATGACCGACAGATCCAAAGACATGGCTGGATAGTCCTTATCAACTCCCAGCTCCTTCATCTTCTGGACAAAGAGGTCTACATAATTAGCTGGCTCTCCACCATGGGGCTTGAGCTCAACCAAAAGCTTTATGTTCAATTCTTTGGCCCGTTTGACATACTCCTCAAAGGATGGGATGTGACTCGTGTGACCATCCTGTTGAATCTTGAGGCCTTGCACCTCAGCTAGGGTCATGTCTTTTACATCCCTATCCACCCCGGCCAGGCGCTTGAGATTGTAGTCATGCATGACGACAAATTGATGGTCCTTGGTAAGGAGAATATCCATCTCCGCATAAGCTGCTTTTTTCTTAGCAGCGGCTTCTAAGGCTTCCAGGGAATTTTCAACCCCTTTCGAAATATCTCCTCGATGAGCGATGAGCTTGATCTGGTCATTGACCTTTAGGGTTGCAAGTTCAAAGGCTGATATCCCCGATTGGAACATGAGAAAGACCACTGTCAGAGCAAAGAGTCCCTTCATCTTTCGACTGCCTTTTGAGCGCATGACTGATCGGCTCGGTACTTCCCATGCAGAGTCCAAGATGATGCCGAGCGACCCCACCTTTGTCAAGACTGTGAAAATGAAAAGGAAGGTTCGAATCAAGACCAAAAAGGCCGTCACCACCCAGAAATACTGGCCCTCTTTATCGATCACGGTCAAGGCGAAAACCAGACCCAGGACCAGCAGAATCCCAAGGAAAGTTAAGAGAAACTCAAAGGACAGAATTCTCCATAAGAGACGAAAGCCACCTTTTTTGGTCATATTCCAACTTTTTTTCAAGGCACGACCAAATGGTAAGTCCTCCACCACGAGGTTGGGAACCGTATAGATCAAGCGAAGATTGAGATAGAGAAGGGTCAGCTCTACCACTAAGAGCCCGATCGAGCCGATCGTGGTCTTTTCAAACTCTCCTGTGATAAAGTTTGGAATATAAAGACCATCTGTCAGGGTCGATCCAATCAAGACACCTGCGACAGGCAAGGTCAAAAGGAGATAAAGCAGAAAATAAAGCAGGTTTCTACCCGCTAGATCCTTCAAGCGACCAAATGATTGGCGCAGCACCTTTTTAAAGGACAAGTGCTGATCGGTACGCGACAGATAAATGACCGAAATCAGGGTCCGCATCTCCAGCATAAACAAGAAGGCAAAGACCATGATAAAGACCAAAAGAGCCAGCAAGCTTAAGGGATGGCTCATGACAGAAACAAGGTTGTTCTTATCAATATTGGCCTGACCCGAGAGTAAAATAGCCAGTTGAAAGACCCAGCTCAAGGCCGCAGCACCAATGCCAACGACAAATTGTAGCAAAATCCCAATCGCGATAAAGGACCATTTGTTGCGCCAGATCAAGTAAAAGGCCCCCTTCAAGTCTTGCCAGTAACTCCGTTTCATCATGTCTCCCTTTCATTTCCATTATTCCCCTAGAATAGCGAAAAAAGCTCTCCCTGTCAATCATTTATTACAAGCAAAAAAGGCTGGGACAAAATTCCTAGCCTCTTTCTATGTTTATTTGGATTGTCGAGCAAGACGCAGTGGTTGAGTGGGCTCTACTACGCTGATTTCATCAGCTTTTACAGCCCTACTCA
>NZ_CABFMD010000006.1 GCF_901875555.1 Streptococcus parasanguinis | reverse complement strand
CCTACTCAACTGTGCGGAGGTGGGACGACGAAATCGAATTCTAACGAATGACCGATTTCTGTCCCACTCTCTTTTTTTCGAAAGACCTTCCTTCATTCGGATAAAAATAGTAGAATAGAACAAGTGAATCAACAAGAAAATGGGAGTTGTTATGAATTGGTTTCAATCACAATCCGTGGTCTTACAGGCCTTTCTCGCAGGATTGTTTACATGGGGCTGTACCATTGTCGGGTCCGCCATCGTCTTTTTCTTCAAGCAAATTAGTCGAAAATTACTGGACATCATGATGGGCTTTGCGGCAGGGGTCATGATTGCGGCATCGTTTTGGTCGCTCTTGCAACCCTCGATTGAGCATGCAGAGACGAGCTACGGGAGCTTGGCTTGGTTGCCAGCTGCGATCGGTTTTCTAGCTGGAGGATTTTTCCTCCGCTTGATCGACGCCATCGTCCCTCACCTTCATATGAGTAAGGAGATTGAGGAGGCTGAGAGCATCCATACGCCGCGGGAGAAGAAGTTGTCGAAAACGACCCTCCTCTTTCTCGCCATTACCATCCACAATTTCCCAGAAGGCTTGGCGGTCGGAGTGGCCTTTGGAGCCTTCGCGAGTAATCCTAGTCCAGAAGCCTTTATCGGGGCTATCGGCCTGGCTATTGGGATTGGCTTGCAGAATATCCCAGAAGGAGCTGCCCTTTCGATCCCGATTCGGACCGATGGGAAATCCCGTCTCAATGCCTTTTATTGGGGTTCCATGTCAGCCATCGTGGAGCCAGTAGGAGCTCTGCTAGGAGCAGTAGCGGTCTTATCCATGACGGCTATCCTGCCTTACGCCCTCTCCTTTGCGGCAGGTGCGATGATCTTTGTGGTAGTTGAGGAGTTGATCCCAGATTCACAGACCAATGGCAACACAGACGTGGCAACCCTGGGGCTTATGGTCGGCTTTGTCATTATGATGATCCTAGACGTCGCTTTGGGATAAATGAGATCACCTTGTACCATAGATGCAAGGTGACTTTTTTATATAAACATGATAAAATAAGGGTAATGACTACGTAGAAAGGCCTGTAATTATGAAAGGTATTATTCTAGCTGGTGGCTCTGGAACTCGCTTGTACCCATTGACACGCGCAGCTTCCAAACAATTGATGCCCATCTATGACAAACCAATGATCTACTATCCGCTTTCAACTCTAATGTTGGCGGGGATCAAAGAAATCCTGATCATCTCAACTCCGCAGGATCTTCCTCGTTTTGAAGAGCTTCTTGGAGATGGTTCTGAACTCGGCATTTCTCTCTCTTATGCAGAGCAACCAAGTCCTGATGGCTTGGCCCAAGCCTTCATCATTGGGGAAGACTTTATCGGTGACGATCATGTAGCCCTTATTCTTGGGGACAATATTTTCCATGGGAATGGCTTGACAGCCATGTTGCAACGGGCAGAAGCAAAAGAAAAAGGGGCAACTGTCTTTGGTTACCAAGTCAAAGACCCAGAACGTTTTGGTGTGGTTGAGTTCGATGATGAGATGAATGCCATCTCTATCGAAGAAAAACCAGAACATCCGAAGTCTCACTTTGCGGTGACAGGACTTTACTTCTATGACAATGATGTGGTCGAAATTGCCAAAAACATCAAACCAAGTCCTCGTGGAGAGCTTGAAATCACAGATGTTAACAAGGCTTATTTAGAGCGTGGAGATCTCTCTGTGGAACTCATGGGCCGTGGTTTTGCCTGGTTGGATACTGGAACCCACGAAAGCCTCTTGCAAGCTTCTCAATATATCGAGACCGTTCAACGCTTGCAAAATGTTCAAGTAGCCAATCTTGAAGAAATTGCCTATCGCATGGGCTATATTACCAAAGAACAAGTTCATGAATTGGCGCAACCACTGAAGAAAAACGAATACGGACAATATTTGCTCCGTTTGATTGGAGAAGCTTAATGACAGAACAATTTTTCGGAAAAGAACTAGCAGCACGCAAGATTGAAGCCATTCCAGGTATGTTGGAATTCGATATTCCCGTTCATGGGGACAACCGTGGTTGGTTTAAAGAAAATTTCCAAAAAGAAAAAATGCTTCCTCTTGGCTTCCCTGAAAGTTTCTTTGCAGAAGGTAAGTTGCAAAACAATATTTCATTCTCTCGTAAGAATGTTTTGCGTGGCTTGCATGCAGAGCCCTGGGACAAGTACATCTCTGTAGCAGATGAAGGAAAGGTCCTTGGAACTTGGGTAGACCTTCGGGAAGGCGAGACCTTCGGGAACACTTACCAAACTGTGATCGATGCTTCCAAAGGGATCTTCGTCCCTCGTGGCGTTGCTAATGGATTCCAAGTTTTGACGGATAAAGTAGCTTATACATACTTAGTCAATGACTACTGGGCATTGGAACTCAAGCCAAAATATGCATTTGTTAATTACGCAGACCCAAGCCTAGACATCCAATGGGAAAACTTGGAAGAAGCAGAAGTCTCAGAAGCAGACAAGAATCACCCACTACTCAAAGACGTCAAACCCCTAAAAGCAGAAGATTTGTAAAAATAGCTCTTTAAACAATCAAAGAAAGCATTCTATAGTTTTTAGCTTTGCTATAAACGAGCGAAGCGAGTTATATACTTAGCTTTCCGCCGTGAGAAAAGCACCTGAACTATTTTTGTTTCAGGTGCTCGGAAGTTTTGAGACACTAGGCTCAAAACTTAGTCATGGAACTTCTTCGAAGTTCGCTGACGTCCGTACTCACCTAAGGAAAGCTAAAAAAGATTGATTTAAAGTTTAAAAATAAACTATTATTTTTGGAGAAAAAATGACTGAATACAAACATATCATCGTAACCGGTGGCGCTGGTTTCATCGGTTCAAACTTCGTACACTATGTCTACAACAACCATCCAGACGTGCATGTAACAGTCTTGGACAAACTTACTTATGCTGGGAACCGTGCCAATATCGAAGAAATCCTTGGAGATCGTGTTGAATTGGTTGTGGGTGATATTGCTGACGCTGAATTGGTCGATAAATTGGCTGCTAAGGCTGATGCCATTGTTCACTATGCGGCTGAAAGCCACAATGATAACTCCCTCAAAGATCCATCTCCATTTATCTACACCAACTTTGTTGGAACTTATACACTCTTGGAAGCGGCTCGTAAGTATGATCTTCGTTTCCACCACGTGTCAACAGACGAAGTGTATGGAGACCTTCCATTGCGTGAGGATCTTCCTGGACATGGTGAAGGTCCTGGTGAAAAATTCACTGCGGAAACCAAATACAATCCATCTTCCCCTTATTCATCAACCAAGGCTGCTTCAGACTTGATTGTGAAGGCTTGGGTACGTTCCTTTGGTGTCAAAGCAACGATTTCTAACTGTTCAAACAACTACGGACCATACCAACACATCGAGAAGTTCATCCCACGTCAAATCACCAATATCTTGTCGGGTATCAAGCCAAAACTTTACGGTGAAGGGAAGAACGTCCGTGACTGGATCCACACCAACGACCACTCAACTGGTGTTTGGGCTATTCTTACCAAGGGCCGTATCGGTGAAACTTACTTAATCGGTGCTGACGGTGAAAAGAACAATAAGGAAGTGCTTGAACTCATCCTTGAAAAAATGGGTCAACCAAGAGATGCTTACGACCGTGTAACAGACCGTGCTGGTCACGATTTGCGTTACGCGATTGATTCAACAAAATTGCGTGAAGAATTAGGTTGGGAACCACAATTCACAAACTTCGAAGCAGGTTTGGAAGAAACGATCAAGTGGTACACCGATCACCAAGACTGGTGGAAAGCTGAAAAAGAAGCTGTAGAAGCTAACTACGCGAAAACACAAAAAGTTTTGAAATAAGGAAGAAAGTCCAAGTAGAAAATTTCTTGGACTTTTTCTTTTATTTTCTGAAAATGAGTGAGAGATCTTCCGTGTATGGTATAATAGGATCAGGTTGAAAACATTTATCAATTAGGAGGAATAGATGAATCAAAAAGATTGGGTTGACTATTTTGAAGCACTCCATAACCGGAAGCCGAGTCTACAAGAGTTCCAAGCAGCTCGGGAAGCAGGAGAGTTTCTGGTAGAACGAAAAGAAACAAGACTCGAAGAGCCAGCTACATCCACTACAGTATCACAAGAGAAGGGAGTTCAATTGACCCCTTCAACTCCAAGTGATAAACGGTTTCGTGTGAAATGGAATAAGCAGACAAAATGGGCTTTATCAGGTGTGGGAATACTAGCCGTTATTGTATTGGCTTACTTCTTTTTCTTCCAACCGACTCCAAGTTTGGAAGGAATTTGGGTTGGGCCTGCTGATTCAACAGCAGTAGTTTATGAATTAAATCAAGAAGAGCCACGATCTAATGGTAAGTATAAGATTGAAAAAGTTTATAAGGGGAAGGAAGCGAGCCAAGAGTTTCAGAAAGCTTTAAACCAGTTAAACTACTCCAAGCTGAAGACCTTAGCTGATGTTGATAGAAAATTTGACCTCCACACGAGGGAAGTTGTCATCATTAAAGACGAGCATGGGCTTGTTTATAATCTACTCCAAAGTAATGGGACCAATGTGATTTTAGCCAATGACTTGATGGATTTGGTGACCTATAGTGATCATTCAGAGAGCTTTAAGAAAAATGCTATTTTTCACAAGACAGAAATTCCTAAAGTGCTCCTTGGGAAATGGAAAATTGAGCGTTCTTATGACGATGAAACCAATTACCTTGAATTAAATGCTCGTGGCATTCTTACTTATAGTGAATTTGATAGCAGCGAAGGTACGGCTTTTTATACCCTAGAAGAGCTCCAAAAAATGCCTTCCAGTAAGTTTGATCAAGAAAAGTCAGCTGACAAAGTGAATGAGGTCTTTGAGGATCTTCAAGATGCGGTGGATTCTCAAGATTATCAATTATATAGTATGAAAGACGTCTACAAACAACTAGGATCTGATTTTTATTATGTCCCTGTAAATGGAGGGAAGACAGTCCTTGTTTTCACAGAAGACTATCATTTAGTTGAAAAATTGGAAAAAGTGAAATAAATTAGATGGACCAAAAGGTCCTTTCAGACTGAAGACAAAGTCATCTTAGAAACTTTCCTTAGGTGAGTACGGACGTCAGCGAACTTCAAAGAAGTTCCATGACTAATTATTGAGCCTAGGGTCTCAATAATTCCGAGTGCCTGAACTATTAAGCTTCAGGCACTTTTCTCACAGCGGAAAGTTTCAGTAGATGATTTAATAATTTTAACGAATAAATTTTTTTATTTTATAGAATTTATTAGAGTTGTTAAAAAGAACAGTTGTCTATGCTCTCAAAGGGCCGAAAGGTCCTTTTCTTTTATTTTCTGAAAATCACGAAATTAACCATGGATTTGTGGTATAATATGGTTAGTTTTTAAGATGAATCAATAAGGGGGATATGATGAATCAAAACGATTGGGTTGAATACTTTGAAGCGATCAATGGTCGTAAGCCAAGCATGCAAGAATTTCAAGCAGCGCGTGAAAAAGGGGAGTTTGTCGTAGAGCGAAAAGAAGCGCCGACTTCAGCAACTGAGGCACCAGCTCCGGCAGCTGAAGCGCAGGCTCCTGCTCAAGAAGCACCTGTTGCACCTAGCGCACAAGAGTCTACAGCTTTTGTCCAACCGCAACCATCGGCGAAAGTCTTGCAACCTGTTCCAAGACCAAAAAGATCGACATTGTCTTTCAATAAACCAACAAAGTTCGGTCTTGCAGTCGTTGCTATTGTTACGGCAATCACTCTTGTTTGGATCTTTTTCTTTACAGGTGGACCAAGTCTAGATGGCATTTGGTCAAACATTTCAGATTCGGATGCGATTGTGTATGAAACGAATCAAAAAGGAATGATAAAAGATGGAAATATTAAAATTCAATCATTAACAAAAGGAGATAAAGCTAATAAGGAACTCTCTCAATTTTTAGAAAAAGTGAATAAGTCTGATCTTAATTCACTAAAAGATTTTGATCGTATTTTTAGTTTAAAAACGAAAGAAGTTATTGTTGCTCACAGTGAGAAAAATACCTATTATAATCTTATTCAACAAGATGGAACCATGGTTTCGTTTACGAATGATAGATATAGATTGAGATCTCTATATTTTGAACCAAAGGAATTGAAAAAAGCCATGACTTATCGTAAAGTCGCTATGTCTCAAGCGTTTGTTGGAAAGTGGAATATGTATAATGAAAATAATTCTTATAACGAAACAATTACAATTAGTAAAAATGGTATTTTAACAAGAAGACAATCTGATCCAGAAGTATTTGCAGTTTATTCTCTTGAGGAGGCTGAAAAAGATGAAGCCCTTAAAAATGGAGAAAAATTTAGCGAAGAAAAATTTAAAGAAAAATTCTATGAAATTCAATCAAAATTGGAATCTCAGGGATATCATGTAAATAATCCAAAAGATATTTACAAAAAAGTTGGGGATTATTTTTACTTTCTAGTAACAAATGGTGGAAAAACAATTGTTGTTTTAACCAATCATTTTGATTACAATGGAAAATTAGAAAAAGTGAAATAATGAAAGGACCACAAGGTCCTTTTCTACTCTAAATTTCATCGGAAAAAATGATTCATGTCTAGGTAAAAATATGGTAAAATAGATAAGATGTAGTGGAGAGGTTAGGACCTTTTCAAGCGATTAGAGGTAATGGAGTAGAAAATGCAAAATAGACCTATTATTATTGGTGTTACTGGTGGTTCTGGTGGTGGAAAGACCAGTGTGTCTCGTGCCATTTTGGCTAATTTTCCGAATGAAAAGATTGCTATGATTGAGCATGATTCTTATTACAAGGACCAAAGTCATTTGACCTTTGAGGAGCGGATCAAGACCAACTATGACCATCCTTTTGCCTTTGATACAGATTTGATGATTGCACAGATCAATGAACTGTTAGCAGGTCGCCCGGTGGATATCCCAACCTATGACTATGCTGCGCATACGCGTAGTAATAAGACCTATCGTCAGGAACCGCAGGATGTCTTTATCGTAGAGGGGATTTTGGTCCTTGAAGACAAGCGCCTTCGAGACTTGATGGACATCAAAATTTTCGTTGATACGGATGATGATGTTCGGATCATTCGCCGGATCAAGCGCGATATGGAGGAGCGTGGACGGAGTCTCGATAGCGTCATTGAGCAGTACCTTGGAGTGGTGAAACCCATGTACCATCAGTTCATTGAGCCAACCAAGCGCTATGCGGATGTCATTATCCCGGAAGGTGTCAGCAATACGGTTGCGATTGATTTGATCACAACCAAGATTGAGAAAATCCTCAACGAAGCGCGTGAGGGAAAATAAAAATAGGAGAAAGAGGGCAATCGATCTCCAATCCTATACCAATAGTTGGAATGACGGAATGTCGCAGTAGTTGGTGAGACTCTTCATTCGCGTAAAAGCTCGAAAGAATTCTCAATCAACTTTGTGGGGGTGGTATGAGAAATGTTTATTTAAACATTTTCTACCACTCCTTCTTTTTCCTAGGGAGAAGATAAATGAAAAGGGAGTTTCATTCGCGGACCAAGGCGTTCGCTTGTTTATTGACCATGTGTGCTGGTTTTTCAGATGCTTATACCTTTATCTGTCGGGGTGGAACCTTGGCAGCCGGCCAGACGGGAAATGTGGTCTTTCTATCGGTCGGCTTGATTGGTCATCAGATCTCAGATGTAGAAGTAAAGTTAGCGACCATGCTGGCCTTTATGATGGGAATTTTTTTGATGACGGTTTTGCGTCGCTTGATTGACAATTCAGTCTGGCGCCTCAGTACCTTAGTGCCCTTTATCCTCACAACGTTGATTACGGGATTTCTGCCAGCATCGGTTAAGAATGTCTTTATCGTCCCCTTTTTTGGATTGAGTTTGGGAATCGTAGCGACCTCATTTGGAGAAGTAGATGGCTATGCCTATAATCATTCCTTCATGACGGGAAATCTTAAGAAAACCATGGTGGCTTATGGGAATTTTGTTAGAGACAGGGAGATGAAATTCTTTTGGGAAGCCATCTTTATGACCTGCTTGATCGGGAGTTTCGTCTTTGGGGCCATCTTTTCGACCTACTTGATCCAGTTTTATGGACTAAAGACGATTTGGCTGGTGGCCATCATCTTGACCATTTTTTTAATCTACCGGGCCATTCAATATTTTGAAGTCTTTCACTTCAATCGGCGGCGTGAATAGATAAAATAATTTTTAGAAGAATGAGTTAAATGATTCTGCAAAGAAATAAAACTGAGATTTCATTTTTAAAATGAATCAAGAAAATATTGAAACTTTCCGCCGTGAGAAAAGTTTTAAGATAACTTTATCTATATTCCAGAGGCTGGGACAAAAGTCCTAGCCTATCAATTGTCTTTGAATTGTCGAGCAAGACGCAGTGGTTGAGTGGGCTCTACTGCGCTGATTTCATCAGCTTTTACAGCCCTACTCAACTGTGCGGAGGTGGAACGACGAAATCGAATTCTAACGAATGACCGATTTCTGTCCCACTCTCTTTTCTTTTGCTGTTTGAAGCTTAATTTTTGGGCAAAGATTTGGTATAATGAAAGGTATGAAACATTCGGAAAAAGAATCACAATACCAACTTTTACTGGCACAGTTAGACGCTCTCTTAACAGGAGAAAGCAATGCCTTGGCCAATTTGTCTAATGCCAGTGCTCTCTTAAATCAAGCCCTGCCTCGTTCTGTCTTTGCGGGTTTTTATTTGTATGACCAAACGGAATTAATCTTGGGACCCTTTCAGGGAGGCGTTTCTTGTGTCCACATCGCTCTTGGAAAGGGTGTCTGTGGAGAAGCAGCTCAAAAGCAAGAAACCATGATTGTCGATGATGTGCGCCAACATGCCAACTATATTTCCTGTGATAGCCGTGCCATGAGTGAAATTGTGGTGCCTATGGTCAAGGACGGCCAGCTCCTTGGGGTTTTAGACCTGGACTCAGAATGCGTCTCTGACTATGATCAGCTGGATCAAGAGTATTTGGAAGAGTTTGTCACCATCTTGATCGAAAAGACAAATTGGGACTTTAAGATGTTTGGAGTTAAGAACTAATGTATCAAGCTTTATATCGGAAATACCGTAGCCAGACCTTTGGTCAATTGGTCGGCCAGCAAGTGGTGGCACGGACATTGAGGCAGGCCGTCGAGCAGGATAAGATCAGCCATGCCTATCTCTTTTCTGGACCTCGTGGAACTGGGAAAACGAGTGTGGCCAAGATCTTTGCTAAGGCCATGAACTGTCCCAATCAAGTCAATGGGGAGCCGTGTAACGACTGCTATATCTGTGAATCTATTACCAATGGGAGTCTTGAAGATGTTATCGAGATCGATGCAGCTTCTAACAATGGGGTCGATGAAATTCGCGATATTCGCGACAAGTCGACCTATGCTCCAAGTCTAGCCAAGCACAAAGTCTACATTATCGATGAGGTCCACATGCTCTCGACAGGGGCTTTTAATGCCTTGTTGAAGACGCTGGAAGAGCCGACAGAAAATGTCGTCTTTATCCTCGCAACAACGGAGTTACACAAGATTCCTGCGACCATCCTTTCACGAGTGCAACGTTTTGAATTCAAATCTATCAAACTGCCAGATATCGTTCACCATTTGGAAAGTATCTTAGCTACTGAAGGGATTGCCTATGAAGCAGATGCTGTGCAGATCATCGCCCGGCGAGCTGAAGGTGGGATGCGGGACGCTTTGTCCATTTTGGACCAAGCCCTGAGCCTGACTGCGGGTAGTGAATTGACAACAGCTATTGCAGAAGAGATTACTGGCTCTATTAGCCTAGCTGCGCTCGATCAGTACGTGGCTGCTATCCTGGCTCATGATGCGACAGCTGCGCTGGACCAACTTGCAATTATCTTTGATAATGGCAAGAATATGGCTCGTTTTGTCGCGGACTTACTTCAATACCTGAGAGATCTCTTGATTGTTCAGACAGGTGGAGAAAATACCCATGCTAGTGATTTGTTTGCGGCCAACCTTGCAGCCAATCAAGCTCGTCTCTTTGCTCTGATTGATCAGGCGACGACTAGTCTAGCCGATATCAAAAATAGTTTGCAACCGCGCATTTATACTGAAATGATGACCATTAAATTGGCTGAAAGTACGGCTCAAGCTACTAACTCAGCAGCTGTGGAGGTTCCTTCCAATGTGCTGGCTCAACTGGAAGACTTGAAGAAGGAAGTCGCTCAACTCAAGCAACAGTTAGCGCAAACAGGTAACAGTCTTCCTGCTTCGAAACCAGCGGTAGCTCGTTCAACCAAGTCTAGCAAGGGCTATCGGGCAGATCGAAATAAGGTCAACGCGATTTTACAAGAAGCAGTCGAAAACCCTGAGTTGGCACGAACCAACTTGATCCGTCTTCAGAATGCATGGGGGGAAATTATCGAGAGCTTGGCAGGTGCAGATAAGGCCCTCTTGATCGGATCCCAGCCAGTCGCTGCCAATGAAAATCATGCGATTTTAGCCTTTGAGTCTGCCTTTAATGCTGAACAGACCATGAAGCGGGACAATCTCAATACCATGTTTGGAAATATCCTCAGTAATGCTGCTGGCTTTTCTCCAGAGATTCTAGCGGTTTCTCTAGAGGAGTGGACTCAAATCCGGGCAGAGTTTTCAGCTAAGACGCGTGGACAAAAAGCGGAAGTGGTGGAAGAAGAGGAAAGCATCATCCCTGAGGAATTTACCTTCTTATCCGATAAAATTACTCTTCAAGACGATTAATACATGAATTTTTGACGGATTCATGGTAAAATGAGGTTATGAATAGAAAACAATTTGCAGTGCTAGCAGTCTTTACTGCTATGGAGACTTATTTTTTCAATGAAGCGACCATGGCGGGTCAGATGCTCTTTGCATTCTTTTGGGCCCTCTTGATCTTGCACAATCTCCAAACGGCCTATATGGTGGAGAAAATTGCTAGTGCGATTGAAAAAGAAATGAAGAAGAAAAGAAAATAAAACCTTTGAAAAGAAATCTTTTTTCAAAGGTTTTTTTCTATGGCGATAGATGAAGTAACTCTGAACGACTGCTCAACTTTCCTAGATTTTTCTAGGAAAGTTTTTCTATTTCATAAACATTTCACATTTGTCCTCTATAATGAAAGCAACAAATGATGAAAGCGTCCACATTGCATTACTGTGGACCTTGAAATGGAGGGTAAGATCATGCTCTTACAACAGGCAATCGCCTATATTTCTCGAAAAAGAACGAGGAATCTGGTCCTCTTTCTGATTCTCCTCTTGATCCTCTCTTGCTTGTATTTCTGTTTTTCACTGATGCAAGTGGGAGGAAGGCTGGAGGATCATATCAAGCAGTCGGCTGGGACTAGCTTTGCCCTGACCAGTAAACAGGGGAATACTCCCTTTGCTCTGAAGGAAGCTGAAAAGGTGCAAGAGCTTTCTGGGGTAGGAGGCATGGTTCCTCAATATGAAAGTCCCGTTCGTATTCTTGGGAAAGAAGCGGTGACTGGACAGCAGTCGGTAGAGCGGGATGATCTGGGGCAGGAAGCAAAGCAAGCGCTAGGCGCTGTCTTTACCCAGAAGACAGACCAGCACCTGGATTTCCGCAGTGGCAGTTTCCAACTGGTGCAAGGCAAGCACTTATCCGATAAGGCGCGTGGCCAGATCTTGATCCACCAAGAGTTGGCTAAGAAGAACAAGCTAAAGGTCGGAGATTCCTTGACCTTATCCAGCTTTCAGATGGGAGAGACTTCTGCCAAAGAGCAAACTTTTAAAATCGTAGGGATCTTTTCGGGTAAGAAACAGGAAAAATTCACAGGAATGACTTCTGATCTGAGTGAAAACCAAGTCTACCTTCCTTATGAGGATGCAGCCAAGCTCCTAGGTCTCAGTCAGCAAGCAGTGACCCAGGTCACCTTCGGGGTCAAAGATCCTGAGAAAATCGATGCTCTCTTGAAGCAAGTTAAAAGCTTGGATCTGGATTGGCAGTCTCTCCGTTTGGTCGAAGATCGCAAGGCCTTTGACCAGATGAAAGAATCCTCTCAGACCTTAGAAGGCCTGGTACGGATCATGATGATCGTCCTCCTAGTGACAGGAGCAGGTGCCCTATCGCTCTTACTCAGTCTCTGGACACGGGAGCGGATCCATGAAATCGGGGTGCTCTTATCCATTGGGAAGAGCAAGGGCCGGATCTTTGGACAGTTCCTCTTGGAAGTGGTGCTGGTATCCTTACTAGCGGTGATTCCGGCCTTTCTCATCGGGCGGATGGTCAGTCATCGTTTCTTAGAGCAGTTTGTCGGACAGACCGGTCAACAGCAGACCCTAGACTTGCTTCATCAAATCCCTCAAGGCCTTTCCTTAGGAATCGCCTATGCTAGCCTCTTGTGCTTGATCCTTCTGTCGCTCGGTGCAACCACTAGCTTGATCTGGCGCAAGACCCCAAAAGAAATATTAACAAAAATGAGTTAAGGAGAAATGACACCTATGTTAGAACTCAAACATGTATCCTATAGCTACCAAAGCTACCAAGAAGAGATCTTCTCAGACGTGAACTATCAGTTCAAAAATGGGACATTTTACAGCATTATCGGTCAGTCTGGAGCAGGGAAATCGACCCTCCTCTCCCTCCTGGCTGGTCTGGACAATCCCAAGGAGGGGCAGGTTCTCTTTGATGGGGAGGACATCCAGACCAAAGGGGCTAGCTACCATCGCAAGCACCATGTCTCCCTGGTCTTTCAGAATTACAATCTGATTGACTATTTGACGCCACTTGAAAATGTCCGCCTGGTCAACAAACAAGCTGGGAAAGACATTCTATTGGAATTGGGATTGGATGAAACGCAAATCAAACGCAATGTCCTCCAGCTATCCGGAGGGCAGCAGCAACGGGTGGCGATTGCGCGTGCACTCGTTTCAGAAGCGCCTGTCATCTTGGCAGATGAGCCGACGGGAAACCTAGACGAACAGACAGCAGGTGATATCATTGCCATTTTGAAGAAATTGGCCAAGGAGCGTCAAAAATGTGTCATCGTTGTCACTCACAGCAAGGAAGTGGCAGAGGCCTCTGATGTGGTCTTGGAATTGAGTCGCCGTAGCCTCGTTGAGAAGAGCAAGTAAGGAGGGAATGCTATGTTGCGCAATGCTTTTGCTTATATCACACGTAAATGGCCCAAGTCTCTCTTGCTCTTTGCCATTATTCTCCTCATGGGGACCTTGAGCTTGATAGGACTCTCCATGAAGGGTGCAACCCAAAAAGCTTCATTGGAAAGTCTGGGATCCATCACCAATAGCTTCTCCATGCAGATCAACCGCAGGACCAATCCAGGAACCCCTAGGGGAGCTGGAAATCTCAGAGGAGAAGATATCGAAAAAATCAGCAAGGTAGAGGGGATCATCTCCTCCATCAAGCGGATCAATGCCATCGCAGATATCCTAGACCACGAGATTATTGAGACCGAAGAAACCCTGCAAAATCAATCTCCAGAGCGGGCTAAGCACTTCAAGAATACCTTGATGGTGACAGGGGTCAATGACTCTTCAAAAGAAGATAAGTTTGTCTCTGGAGCCTACAAGCTAGTCCAAGGGGAGCACCTGACGGATAAAGACAAAAACCAAATCCTCATGCACGAAGATTTGGCGAAAAAGAATGGCCTCAAGGTAGGCGATAAGGTGCGCCTCAAGTCCAACCTATACGATGCTGACAATGAAAAAGGAGCTAATGAAACCGTCGAAGTGACCATCAAGGGTCTGTTCTCAGGAAAAAACCAAGCTCCTCTCACTTACGCCCAAGAATTGTATGAAGATACTCTCATTTCTGACTTGGATACAGCTGCCAAACTCTATGGCAATACTGTCCAAACAGCTACCTATGAGGACGCGACCTTCTTTGCAAAAGGGGATCAGGATCTGGATGCCTTGATCGAAAAAATCAAAGCCTTGGATATCCCATGGAATTACTTCGACTTGGTTAAGAGCTCTTCCAACTACCCAGCCTTGCAAAAATCCATCAGCAGTATGTTCCAAGTAGCGGACTACTTGTTTATCGGTAGCCTTATCTTTGCTAGCTTGCTTCTCACCCTTCTCCTTATCTTGTGGCTCAACGCCCGTCGCAGAGAAGTGGGTATCTTGCTGGCTCTAGGGCTTTCTAAGGTACAGATTGCAGGGCAATTTGTGACAGAATTGGTCATGATTGCCATTCCAGCCTTCCTCCTCTCCTATGGAGTCGCAGGTCTTCTTGCCAAAGCAGTAGGAGATACGGTGCTCAAAAACGTCACCAGTGGCATTGCCAAACAAATGGCTCAAGAATCCTCTGCAGCCAACCTTGGTGGAGGAGCTGAGGCGGAAAGCTTCAGTAAGACCCTGACAGACCTCCATATGGACATCCAACCGAGCCAATTGCTAGTAGTTGTCCTTGTCGGTGGCCTCCTCTTAATTCTCGTTTCTATCCTTTCTTCACAATGGCTCTTGCATAAGAAACCAAAGGAACTCTTTGTGGATGTCGAATAAGAGATTGTTTCCTAAAATAGAAATAGGGTATAATAGGAGGTAGAAGTTTCTTAGATAAAAAGGAAAGTGTATGAAGATACTAATCGTAGAAGATGAAGTCCTGATTCGAGAAGGGATGAGCGACTATCTCATGGAATGTGGCTATGAAGTCTTTGAAGCAGGCGATGGGCAGGAGGCCCTGGACCTCTTTCACAGAGAGACACCAGATTTAGTCTTGCTGGATATCCAGCTTCCTATCCTCAATGGCTTGGAAGTGCTCAAGACCATTCGCAAGACCAGCTCAGTCCCTGTCCTCATGCTGACGGCCTTCCATGACGAGGACTATAAGTTGACAGCCTTTGGAGAGTTGGCAGATGGTTATCTGGAAAAACCCTTCTCCTTGTCCCTCTTGAAGGTCCGTATCGAAGCTATTTTTAAAAAGCTTCAACCTTCCCGGGTCTTCACCTATGGAGAGGCATGGGTGGATTTTGAGAGCTACACAGCTAGCCTAGCAGGCCAAGCCATTTCCATGAATGCTAAGGAGTTGGAAATCTTGGAATACTTGCTCCAGCATGAGGGTAAGGCCCGGACCCGCTCTCAGATCCTCGATGCCGTCTGGAAGGAGACGGAGGAGATTCCTTTTGACCGGGTGATCGATGTCTATATCAAGGAACTACGAAAAAAACTAGAGCTGGACTGTATCGTTACGGTACGCAATGTCGGCTATAAATTGGAGAGACCATGACCAAACGGAGTATCTTTGCAAAAATCTTTCTGATCACCTTTGCCCTTTTTAGTAGCTTAGTCATCCTTCTACATGCTTCGGTTTACTTTATTTTTCCATCGACCTATATCGAGTCTCAGCGCCAGACAATTTTGAATAAATCACAGGCCCTGGCCAAGAGTTTCCAGGGTCAGGAAGAAGGAACCATTGAGTCGGTCATCGACCTTTATTCCAAGACCAATGATATCAAGGTCTCGATCAAGGGCAAGGAAAAACAAAATGCCCTAGAGGTCAAGGATGACCTGCTCGTCAACCCTGATAGCCAGAATAATTCCCTGGTCATTGAAGAGCGAAAGATTCAGACCAAAGAGGGGAAGGACTTGACCTTACAATTCTTAGCGACCGTCGATTCCCAAAAGGAAGCGCGGGATATCAGTCTGGGCTTTCTTCCCTATAGTCTCCTTGCTTCCTTTGTTCTGTCGCTGATTGCCTCCTATCTCTATGCCCGCATGATTTCTGCTCCGATCCTTGAAATCAAGCAGATGACCAAGCGGATGAAGCGGCTGGATCGGACAGCCAGTCTTCCCATTCATTCGCAGGATGAGATTGGCGTTCTCAAGCAACAGATCAACGACCTTTATCACCATCTTTTAGAGGTGATCGACAATCTAGAGCAGCAGAAACAGGAAAATCTGAAGTTGGAGCAGATGAAGGTAGAATTCCTACGGGGAGCTTCGCATGAGCTCAAAACGCCTCTGGCCAGCTTGAAGATTATCCTAGAAAATATGCGGGATAAGATCGGCCGCTACAAGGATCGGGACCGCTATCTGGCGGTCTCCCTCGATATCGTCGATGAGATGAACCAGATTGTCCTAGAAATCCTGTCCCTGTCCTCTGTCCAAGAATTGGCCGGAGACAAGGAGTGGATCCAGCTGGATCAAGTCTTAGAGCAGATCCTCGACCAGTACAAGGTCCTGGCTCAATCCCGCGCGCTTACGATTGACAATCAAATCCCAGCCAAACCAGTCTATATGGACCCAGCCATTCTGAAATTGGTCCTCTCAAATGTCATCAGTAATGCTGTTAAGCATTCGGATGCCGGTGGAGAGATCCAGCTCCGTCTCGAAGAAGAAGGGACGCACTTGGCGGTTGAAAATACCAGCCAAGAAATGGTAGAGACCGCTGAGATGCCAATGACCGCTAGCCGCCAGAAGAAGGAAGGTGGTCTGGGACTCTTTGTGGTCCAACACTTGCTGGACCATGAAGAACTGGCCTACCAATTTGACAAAACAGCTATGGGCTTATGCTTCCGTATGGAACTGCCTAAAGAGCCTCAAGAATAAAAAAACTAGCGAACAAGAGAGACTCTTGTTCGCTAGTTTTTATTTAATCAACTTTTTCGACCTTTAGCAACTGGCCATGTGTTAATTCATAAATGGTATCCACATAGGTCAGGATGGAGCGGTCATGGGTCACCATGATGGCGCTCTTGTTTTTGGATTTGACTTCTTTCCGGATCAACTGGGCGATTTCTTGCCCTCGATCCGGGTCTAGGCTAGCAGTTGGTTCATCGGCTAAGATGACCTGCGGATTTCCAATAAAGGCCCGAGCAATGGCTGCCCGTTGTTTTTGCCCACCGGACATCTGATTCGGGTATTGTTGGTAACAAGCTTCGATGCCCAGATCTGCCAACAAGGCTTTGACTTCCTCTTGGCGTTTTTTCTTGTCCTTTTCCCCCTTCAATTTGGCCACCAGTTCTAACTGGTCACCGATTTTCATGTAGGAGAGGAGCTGGTGATCTTGAAAGATGAAGCCGAGCAATTCCAGCCGTTTTTGCGTCCACTGGCCTTGGTTGAGGCCGGTCAAGTCTTGGCCAGCGATAGAAATCCGCCCCTCGTCCGCTGATAAGAGTAAACCAGCGATAGCTAAGAGAGTGGATTTACCAGATCCTGAAGGGCCCAAGATGGCGACAAATTCGTTGGGTTCGACGCTTAAATTCAGCTGGTTGAGGACATGGTGCATCTGGCTGCCATCGGCGTAGGATTTTCTGATATTTTCTAATGCAATAATGGCCATCTTATTCTCCATTTCCACCAATGACTTCGATTGGATCTACTTTTTTGATTTTGACAAGGGACAAGGCACCACACAAAATAGAGGTCAGGATAAAGCTAACCGAGATGGTGAGGTTGTCTTTCAGGGTCATAAAGGAAGGGACGCTATTCGGTAATAATGGCGCCATCATGGTTGCCAGGCCAAGACCCAGCAGTACTCCGATAAGGGAGATGATGGTGAGCTGGGATAGTTGGACATAGGTAATCTGGCACATGGACATGCCAATGGCCTTCAAGACACCGAACTGTTTCAACTTCTGCAGGGTCAGGATATAGAAGAATACCCCAAGGATAGCAGAAGAAGCGAGTAGTAGCACCCACGTGATCATCCGTAGCGTCAGATTTTGAGCCTTGTAGCCAGGGATTTTATCGATCACTTGCTTCTTATCCGCCACCATCAAGTTGCTGGCTAGATCACTAGAAGTGATGCTCTTCTTGGTCACGAGGGTTTGGGCTTGCCATTGATAGCTTGGATCTGTTTTTTGCCGCATGCCTGTGTAGGTCTCCGAGCTGATAAAGCCAATCTCGCTATAGCCGTATTTGGCATTTTTCGCGAAGGCCACGACCTTGAGTTTTTGCTTAGAGGTTTTGTCGATCACTTGATCGCCGACTTGGATCCCCTCATCCTTTTTGAAAGAACTATCCAGAATGACCTCGTTTTTCTGTAAGTCGGAGATCTTGAGGTCTTTATCTTCCATGATTGGATTGAGGATCTCTTCTTCGTTGTGATCGGTCGCGAAGTAGGTGATATCCAGGGTATTGGAATCCTCTGATGTTGAGACGGTTGCCCGTTGGATCGACAAGCCAGAATAGTCCATCCCCTCTATCTTTTGGACCTCATCTACATCTTTCGCCGTAATGGTTGAAAAGGGGATAATCCCTTCTGAATCCGTCGAAAGGATGTAGTGCAGGGCCCCATAGTTATCGATTTGGGCCGATACCGAACGGCCCAGTCCATTTGTCAGACCGGACAAAAACACCACCATAAACATGAGGATGGTGATGAGAAGTTCAATCAGGATAAACTTCTTGGGCTGGTATTTCATTTCATTCCATGCGATTTTCATATTGGTTCTCCTTTTAGCAGGGAGGTGCTCAAGTAGCTTGGCACCTAAACATACTCTACCATCATACCATAAGTGGAGGGATAATAGGGGGATGGTGTTTGGTAGAGTGAGAAGGAATCGGATTGATTTAGTCTGTTCAATTAGATTCTAAGAGATTAATTGTTAATGTAAACAAAATAATCTGTTATGGACATGAAAAAAAGCCTTGGAATCAAGGCTTTTTCCTGTTGATAAGACGCTTTTAGGTATTTTCAATATCATGATTTAAAAGTAGGGCAAAAAACATACTGAATTGAACTGTTTAGTAGCTTAAATAGATCATGTGCTCTCTATAATTTTATAGAGTTTGTTGGGATAGTTACTGAGTTTTTTATTTAACATTCAAACTTTATTATTATATCATAAAAATGATTAGAAAAACAGACTTGAATTATTTTGAAATTGGTATACGATTAAGGTATAAAAACTATTAAAATAGCCTGTTAGAAAGGGGAATAAAAGAATTAATCAGGCTATATAAAATTGGTGATTGGTATTTAATGTTGTAAAACAAGAAAGGGTAAGGTAAAAAATGCAATTACATAAAAAAATTTTTATAGTGGCCTTGGTTTTATCCATTTGTATCTCACTTTATTTTCTTATCAATCCATCTAATATTCTCACCTTTCCGATGCTTGTAAGTGAATTTGATGACACATTTAAATATTACATGTTTGTGAAGATTGGAATTGTATTATTATTTATCAAATTCTTACTGGATATATGCTTAGAGTATATCAAGAAATGGTTTAAAAAATTTTGATGTGTCTTTACACAAAAGAGTCTGAGAAACGTTGTTTCCCAGACTCTTTTTTGAGCTGTCGGCTCTGTTTTATAGATCCCACTGCTTGAGGGAGACTTCTCCACTATTGAGCCAGATTTCTTCTTGATTTTCTAACTGGACCAAGAGTTGGCCGGTATCAGAGATATCCTTGGCGAGGCCCTGATAGGTCTGCTGGTTCTGCTCAAAAGTAACAGTTCGTCCTAAGACCAGGGAGCGTTCTTTGTAGAGGTAGACCAGTTCATCAATATCCGTTTGGAAGAATTCCTTCCAGATCTCGCTGATGAGGTCATTGCGGGTGATGAGACAAGGTCCTTCAAATAAGGAACCAGCCTTGCTTTCTAGCTCTTTTGGGAAAGTGGGGATGGCTAAATTGAGACCGACTCCGATAATGACATCTGTGACAAGGCCAGTCTCGATGGATGTGATAGCTTCGGTTAGGATTCCCCCAATTTTTTTATGGCGATAGTAAATATCATTGACCCATTTGATATCGACATCGATCAGGGTCAGATTTTTAATAGCCTTATAGATGGCTCCTGCGACCATGAGGGTATAAGGGGGGAGTTCCGTAGGTGGCAGTTGAGGCTTGAGATGAAGGGACATGTAGATGCCCCCTTGATCGGGGCAGTAGTAATCCCGACCAAAGCGACCCTTTCCAGCGGACTGCGAATTGGCTAGGTAGAGGGCCTTGCCTTCTTTATGAACTTCTATGCCTAATTTGGCGTCCAATTGTGTGGAGCTACATTGTTCGTTTAAGGAAACGGTCAATTTGGTATTTTTTGCAATGACCTCAGGAAGCAGAATATCGCCTGAGACCAGTCTATAACCCTTCTTTTTTAGAGATTCGATGACGACCCCATCTTTTTCTAGACGTTGGATGGCCTTCCATATAGAGGTGCGGGAAACACCTAATTCTTTTGCCAACTGCTCTCCATTGACATAATCATCTGCCTGAGAAAGGGTTTGAAAGAGGATTTCGTGTGTTTTCATAAGACTAAGACCTCCTAGCGACTGCTGTCTCGAATCGTCAGTTTGGTGGCTAATTTGACCATGCAGGGAACACTTGGTTGACTCCCTTGAAAGGTTTGCCGCAACATCTGAATGGCTTGCTTGCCCATTTCTTCTGTGTAGACGGTCACTGTAGAGAGGGCAGGAAAGACATACTTAGCAATCGATGTATCATTGAAGGAAATGAGACTGACGCGATCAGGCACAGCGATTTGGTGCTCCTGAAGGGACCGAAGGGCCCCGACAGCTAAGGCATCACTGGCCATGAAAAAGGCAGTTGGCAAATCGTCGCCCAGCGCTTGAATTAGCTGTTCCATCATCTGATAGCCAGATTCAGTTGAGAACTGACCGACAGCGACAAAGCGCTCCTCATAAAGCCCTTTTTCCGTGAGAAACTGTTGAAAGGCTCGTTGACGAGGATCCATCTGAAGCGGCGTCGCATCTGCGGTCTCTTCAAGCCCAACCAAGAGTCCGATCTCTTTGTGATGATGATCAAGGAAATGCTCGAGAGCGGTGATAACAGAATCTTCTAAATCTGTCGTCACGCAAGAATGCCCCAGATAGAGGGTATTGCTATCGACAAAGATCAGGGGTTTGCCGTAGCTTTCCAGATCTTGAATGGTCTTGGGACTGAATTTCCCAAGAGCAATAATGCCGTCTGCCTCCTGAATCAAAGACCAATCGTCCTTGTTGAAGATACGAAAGATCTCATAGCCTAATTCCTGGGCTTGTTTCTCCAAGCCCATCCTAATGGCATAGTAGTAGAGGTCCTCTAATTCTTCTTCGCGCGTGTACCATTCAAAGATGACGATTTTATGAGAATCTTCGACTGGTTGAGGCGCTGTTTTTCGGCTTTTCTTTTGGTAATGCAGGTCCTCAGCGATGCGAAGAATCCGACTGCGCGTGTCTTCACCAACCGATAAGGTCTCATCTTGGTTGAGGACGCGAGAGACCGTTGCCTGAGAAACGCCTGCTTTTTCTGCAATGTCTTTAATCGTTGCCATAGTTCATCCTTTATTGCTTACTAGTTCCAGTATACTCTAAATGCTAGTAAAAAGAAATAAATTTTTACTAAATTTTATGTTTGCTGCGATATTGGCTAGGAGTCAGGTGGCTATAGGCCTTAAAAGCCTTTGAAAAATAAAGAGGGTCTGTAAAGCCAACTGAGTAAGCCACGATCTTGATGCTTTCGTCTGTGTTGGTCAGCAACTGCTGGGCTCGTTGCATGCGGACCGAGTGCAGGAATTCTTTGGGAGAGATTTGGTGAAACTCCTTAAAAACAGTTGTCAGATAGGAGCGATGGACATTGAGGTCATCAGCGATCTCTTGAATACTTAGGTGTTCTTTATTGTAATGCGTCTCAATCACATGCTTGCAGGTCAGATAGAGCTGATAGGTCGGAGATAGATGGCTGCGATGGATATCGGGAGCCACTTCACTGATAAGAAATAGCAGTTCATAGATCTGCGAGAGAAGGTGGAGTTGGTAGTGAGAAGTCATTTTCGAAGCCTCTGACTTGTGGACGAGTTGCTCCATAAACTGGCCGATCTTTTCTGTTTCTTCCTCAGTTTTCTTCAGAAAACCTTTTTCATGCAGGGTTGAAAAACGCATGAAATCGCTCACCTTGGTGCCACTGATGCCAATCCAGTAGTAGGACCAAGGCTCTTCTGCATCGGCCTTGTAGTAGGTCACCTTATTTTTGGGGAGAAGGAAGAGATCCCCAGCCTCAAGCTGAATTTCTCTCTTATTGAAGTGGAAGACTCCCTTTCCCTTGGTAATATAATGCAGAACAAAATTGTCTCGAACGCTAGGACCAAATTCATAGTTCTTCGGGCAATCTTCGTAGCCATAAAAATCAAGGGCTAGGTCAATGGTATCGGTTTGGTATTCGGAAAAGACTAACATAGGTAAACCTCCTACCTAACATTTTACCATATATGTCCAACAAAATTCTATTTTAGAAAGCGTTTACATCATTTAAAATAAAGACATGTTAAAAAAGAAAGTTATTGGGACTGAAATTAAAAACACATAGTTATAGATGTTTCGGGTCCAATGGAGGAAGATATGGCAATTCGTATCGAACAAAATTTGTTCTATGTAGAAAGTAAGGGACTGAGCCTCATCCTTGAAAATCGAGATGGCTACCTGATTCTCAAGCATCTGGGACGTCCGATCCCGTCTTATCATTTTTCCAATACAGTGCATGAGAAGGACCATGCGTTCGCTGGAAATCCAACACCTGACAATCGAACTTTTAGTCTAGATACCCAGCGACAGGTCTTGGGCCAGCACGGACTAGGAGATTTTCGAAAGCCGTCGATTCAGATCCAGCATGGTGTTACAGAAGTGACGGATTTCCTCTTTGTCGGAGCCAATATCTACTCTGGCAGTGTTGAGGCGACTGGTCTTCCGAACCCTCACTCAGTAGATCAGGCTGAAACCTTGGCACTGGTCTTTGAAGATGATCAAGCGGCCCTGCGGTTGACCCTCTACTACACCGCCTACGAGGATCGGGCAACCATCACTAACTTCTCAAAGATTGAAAACTGTAGTGATGAAAAGGTTGTAATCCACAAGGCTCTCAGTGTGTTGGCAGATCTGCCAGCCAGTGATTACGATATCATCACTCTGCAAGGAGCCTACGCGAGAGAAAAAACAGTCCGCCGTCAGCAAGTGGAGCAGGGAATCTTCTCCATCAGCTCCAATCGTGGTGCTTCTGGACATGCCCAGACTCCGGCTCTTATTATTACCGATCATGAAGTGACAGAAGATGGGGGCTCTGCTCTGGCTTTCCAACTGCTCTACAGTGGGAATTTTGAAGGATTTGTTCAAAAGAATCAACTCAATGAAGTTCGGGTTGGACTGGGGATCAATCCTGAAAACTTTGCTTGGGAATTGGAACCAAATCAGAGCTTTGATACCCCAGTGGCCATGATCAGCTACTCACATGAGGGCTTGACTGGCCTCAGTCAAGAGAGTCAAGCATTTGTCCAAAACCATATCATTCCTAGCCAGTTTGCCCATAAAGAACGCCCGATTCTTATCAACAACTGGGAAGCGACCTACTTTGATTTCAAGAAAGACAAATTATTGGAGCTAGCAGACGAAGCTCAAAAAGTGGGGATCGAACTCTTTGTTCTTGATGATGGCTGGTTTGGCAATCGTTATGATGACAATCGGGCCCTTGGTGATTGGACCGTCAATGAAGAAAAATTAGGTGGAAGCCTAGCAGAATTGATTCAGGGCATCCACGACAAGGGACTTCAATTTGGCCTTTGGGTGGAGCCAGAAATGATTTCTGTTGATAGCGACCTTTATCGGGCTCATCCGGACTGGGCTATTCAAGTCCCAGGCTATGAACACACCTATTCACGGAATCAACTGGTGCTTGATTTCTCAAATAAAGAAGTAGTAGCTTATATCAAGCAGGTCTTGGATGACTTGCTTGCAAACCATGAGATCGACTATATCAAATGGGATATGAACCGCAATATCACCAAGCTTGGAAATGGGAAAACCTACCTGGAAACCAAGATGCAATCCCATGCTTATATCTTGGGTCTCTATGAAGTGGTTTCGTACTTGACGGAGAAATACGAGCACATCCTCTTTGAGTCTTGCTCCGGTGGTGGTGGCCGTAATGAGCTGGGCATGATGCGTTATTTCCCACAGGTCTGGGCGAGTGACAATACGGATGCCATTGCCAGACTTCCGATCCAATATGGATCTAGTTATCTCTATCCAACTATTTCTATGGGAGCTCACGTGTCAGCGGTGCCAAATCACCAGATGGGACGGATCACACCACTAGAAACACGTGGCCATGTAGCCATGATGGGAAATCTGGGCTATGAATTGGATCTGACCAGCCTTTCTCAAGAAGAGTTGGATGTTATCGCAGCTCAAGTCGCTCATTACAAAACGATTCGATCCCTTGTCCAATTCGGACAACACTACCGCTTGATCAATCCAGGTCATGGTAGCAATCAAGCAGCCGTCCAGTTCACTTATCAAGACCGTACGGTTGTCACCTATGTACGGGTCTTATCAACGGTTGAAGAGATCGAGCCGACTCTGAAGCTCAAAGGTTTGGAAGAAGATGCGTTCTATAGCTTAGAAGGGACAGACCAAGTCTATTCAGGAGCTGAGCTCATGTATGCCGGCTTAACCGTCGTTCTTCCTCAGGGAGATTTCCTCACGAAACAATATGTTTTTGTCAAAAAATAAAAGGAGACAGCCAAATGAAATGGTATAAAAAAATCGGACTTCTTGCGACAACAGGCTTAGCCTTGTTTGGGCTCGGTGCTTGCTCCAACGAAGGTAAATCTGCGGATGGCACTGTGACCATCGAGTATTTCAACCAGAAAAAAGAAATGACCAAAACCTTGGAAGAAATTGCTCGTGATTTTGAAAAGGAAAACCCTAAGGTCAAGGTCAAAGTCGTCAATGTACCGAACGGTGGTGAAGTATTGAAAACACGTGTCCTCGCAGGAGATGTGCCTGATGTGGTTAATATATACCCACAGTCCATCGAACTGCAAGAATGGGCAAAAGCAGGTGTCTTTGAAGATTTGAGCAACAAAGACTATCTGAAACGCGTGAAAAATGGCTACGCTGAAAAATATGCTGTGAACGGAAAAGTTTACAACGTTCCTTTTACAGCTAATGCTTATGGAATTTACTACAACAAAGATAAATTCGAAGAACTAGGCTTGAAGGTTCCGGAAACTTGGGACGAGTTTGAACAATTAGTCAAAGACATCGTTGCTAAAGGACAAACACCATTTGGGATTGCAGGTGCAGATGCTTGGACGCTCAATGGGTATAATCAATTAGCCTTTGCGACAGCAGCAGGTGGAGGGAAAGAAGCCAATCAATACCTTCGTTATTCTCAACCAAATGCCATTAAATTGTCTGATCCGATTATGAAAGATGACATCAAGGTCATGGATATTCTTCGCATTAAAGGTTCGAAGCAAAAGAACTGGGAAGGTGCGGGCTATACAGATGTTATCGGAGCCTTCGCGCGTGGAGATGTCCTCATGACACCAAATGGCTCTTGGGCGATTACAGCGATTAATGAACAAAAACCGAAATTTAAGATTGGAACCTTCATGATTCCAGGAAAAGAAAAAGGACAAAGCTTAACCGTTGGTGCAGGTGACTTGGCATGGTCTATCTCAGCTACTACCAAACATCCAAAAGAAGCTAATGCCTTTGTGGAATACATGACCCGTCCAGAAGTCATGCAAAAATACTACGATGTGGACGGATCTCCAACAGCGATCGAAGGGGTCAAACAAGCAGGAGAGGATTCACCGCTTGCTGGGATGACCAAATATGCCTTTACGGATCGTCACTTGGTGTGGTTGCAACAATACTGGACCAGTGAAGCAGACTTCCATACCTTGACCATGAACTATGTCTTGACAGGTGATAAACAAGGAATGGTCAATGATTTGAATGCCTTCTTTAACCCGATGAAAGCGGATGTGGATTAGGAGTAGAGAGACTATGAAAAAAGTATTACAAAAATATTGGGCATGGGCTTTTGTGGTCATCCCCCTCTTATTGCAAGCAATTTTCTTCTATGTGCCGATGTTCCAAGGAGCCTTTTACAGTTTTACCAACTGGACAGGATTGACTTATAACTACAAGTTTGTCGGCTTGAACAACTTTAAACTCCTCTTCATGGATCCAAAATTCATGAATGCCATTGGCTTTACCGCGATCATCACGATTGCCATGGTGGTTGGGGAGATTGCCCTTGGGATCTTCATTGCGCGTGTCTTGAACTCTAAAATCAAAGGAAAAACTTTTTTCCGTGCTTGGTTCTTCTTCCCGGCTGTTTTGTCTGGTTTGACAGTAGCTTTGATCTTCAAGCAAGTCTTCAACTACGGTCTTCCAGCGATTGGGAATGCCCTTCATATTGAGTTTCTCCAAACCAGTCTTTTAGGGACTAAGTGGGGAGCGATCTTTGCGGCTGTCTTTGTCCTTCTATGGCAAGGGGTGGCCATGCCCATCATTATCTTCCTAGCTGGTTTGCAATCTATTCCAACTGAGATTACAGAAGCAGCAAGGATTGATGGCGCGACTAGCAAGCAAGTCTTCTGGAACATTGAATTGCCTTACTTGCTACCAAGTGTCTCTATGGTCTTTATTCTAGCCCTAAAAGGTGGCCTAACCGCCTTTGACCAAGTCTTTGCCATGACCGGTGGTGGTCCAAACAATGCCACAACCTCACTTGGGCTCTTGGTTTATAACTATGCCTTTAAAAATAACCAATTCGGTTATGCCAATGCCATTGCCGTAATCTTGTTCTTCTTAATTGTAGTGATTTCGATCATCCAATTGAGAGTATCTAAGAAATTTGAAATTTAAGAGGAGAAGCACGATGAAACAAGATGAAAGAAAAGCCTTGATTGGCAAATACATTCTATTGATTCTAGGATCGGTTCTGATTTTAGTGCCGCTCCTTTCTACCCTCTTTAGTTCCTTCAAACCCACTAAGGATATTGTAGATAATTTCTTTGGCTTTCCAACCAACTTCACATGGGACAACTTTAGCCGTCTCTTAGCTGATGGGATCGGAGGCTATTATTGGAACTCTGTCGTCATCACTGTCTTGTCTTTACTTGCAGTAATGATTTTTATCCCCATGGCAGCCTACTCCATCGCTCGCAATATGAGTAAAAGAAAAGCCTTTACCATCATGTATACCCTCCTAATCCTTGGTATCTTCGTCCCATTCCAAGTTATCATGATTCCAATTACCGTTATGATGAGTAAACTCGGTTTGGCCAACACCTTTGGTTTGATCTTGCTCTACTTGACCTATGCGATTCCACAGACCCTCTTTCTCTATGTCGGCTATATCAAAATCTCGATTCCAGAAAGTCTGGATGAAGCAGCAGAGATCGATGGTGCTAATAAATTTACAACCTATTTCCGCATCATCTTCCCAATGATGAAACCCATGCATGCAACAACCATGATCATCAATGCCCTTTGGTTCTGGAATGACTTCATGTTGCCACTCCTTGTCTTGAACCGGGATTCCAAAATGTGGACTCTGCCTTTGTTCCAATACAACTACGCAGGCCAATATTTCAATGACTACGGCCCAAGCTTTGCCTCATACGTTGTCGGCATTATCAGTATCACCATTGTCTATCTCTTCTTCCAACGCCATATCATCGCAGGAATGAGCAACGGCGCAGTGAAATAATAAGATACAAAGCCCGTTAAAAGCTCACAGTGCACCCTAGGGCATCCACATCCGTAAACGACTGAAGTAGTAACGGCTGTGGAAATATAGGGAATCTGAATAAGAAGCCTTGGCTTCTTGGAGGATTCATCTTTTTCACACAGAGCTTAGGGCGTGTTCAATTTAAGATACAAAGGGACGATTCAGCTTGCTGAAAATTTCTGTAGAAAAATAGGAAATCGACGTAGTGTGCTTGCACACAAGAAGATTTATCTTTTTTCCTAAGAAATTAGTCCCGTGTTCAATTCCGTATACAAAGGGATGCTTCAGCTTGCTGATTTCAATCGTATCCTAGAAAGCAATTCTAAAATAGAAAAACTCAAGAAAGCCAGGTCTCTTCAGACTTGGCTTTCAAATAAAGAAAAGGAGACCATTATGCCAATTCAAAACAAAACCATGTTAATTACTTACTCAGATAGCTTAGGAAATAACCTCAAGGACCTCTATGAAAATCTGGAGAAATATTTTGGAGATGCAGTAGGTGGTGTTCACCTCTTGCCATTTTTCCCATCAACCGGTGACCGTGGCTTTGCGCCTGTAGACTATGATCAAGTGGATCCAGCTTTTGGAGATTGGGAAGATGTCAAACGCTTGGGCGAAAAGTACTATCTCATGTTTGACTTTATGATCAATCACATTTCCCGTCAGTCTAAATACTACAAAGATTATCAAGAGAAGCACGACCAAAGTGCTTACAAGGATCTTTTCCTAAACTGGGACAAGTTCTGGCCGGAGAATCGTCCAACTCAAGCGGATGTAGACTTGATTTATAAGCGCAAAGACCGAGCTCCCAAGCAAGAAATTACCTTTGCGGATGGGACAACTGAGCATCTCTGGAATACCTTCGGGGAAGAGCAGATTGACCTGGACGTGACCAAGGAAGTGACCATGGACTTTATTCGCAAGACCATCGAACATTTGGCGAGCAATGGTTGTGACCTCATTCGCCTAGATGCCTTTGCTTATGCAGTCAAGAAATTGGACACCAATGATTTCTTCGTGGAGCCAGATATTTGGGACTTGTTGGATAAGGTGCGCGATATGGCAGCCAGCTACGGTGCTGAGCTCTTGCCAGAGATTCATGAACACTATTCTATCCAATTTAAGATTGCCGATCACGACTATTATGTCTATGACTTTGCCCTTCCAATGGTGACCCTCTATACCCTCTATAGCTCAAAAGTGGAGCGCCTTGCTAAGTGGTTGAAGATGAGTCCGATGAAGCAATTCACGACCCTCGACACCCATGACGGGATTGGGGTGGTTGATGTCAAGGATATCTTGACAGATGAAGAAATTGACTATGCATCAAATGAGCTCTACAAGGTAGGAGCGAATGTGAAACGCAAATATTCAACAGCAGAGTACAACAACTTAGACATCTACCAAATCAATTCGACCTATTATTCAGCACTTGGAGATGACGATGGCAAGTATTTCCTAGCCCGCTTGATTCAAGCCTTTGCGCCAGGTATTCCACAAGTGTATTATGTTGGATTTCTAGCTGGGAAGAATGATTTGGAACTCTTAGAAAACACCAAGGAAGGCCGCAATATCAACCGTCATTACTACAGTAATGAAGAAATTGCTCAAGAAGTAGAGCGTCCAGTTGTGAAATCTCTTCTCAAGCTCTTTAGTTTCCGGAACAACTCGCAAGCTTTTGACCTAGAAGGAAGCATTGAAGTGGAAACACCAGATGAACAGACCATTGTCATCACGCGCCAAAACAAAGACCAGACCACCACAGCAGTAGCCCAAATCAATCTTGCTGACGGGACTTACCAAGTGACAGAAAACGGTCAAGACATTGTGTTTTAGAAACAATTGAAGTCAGGCGAGACATGTTTCGGATATTCCCTTTTTGATTGGACAGATTGCTGGAGATTTTATGATTTTACAGTTTTTCTCCAATATTTTTAAAACAAAGGATTTTGCACCCCTTTCTAGTAGCTTCTCTACCCTGCAAGTGATCCTTTTGTTACTTTAACCTTGTCAGGGTCTGACCATTCAAGATCTGCTATGATCTTCGCAAATTTTGTCTCTATCTATCTTAAAAGCTTCGTACGATACTAGGAACTTTGATACAAGAAAGGATAAATATGAGGGACCTCATTCTCTACCAGGAAACATATAAGCAGTTTCATCTGCGAAATGATTTTATTTCTTATATCTTTATGATTTCCCATGATGGGAAGTTGCTCCATCTTTATTATGGACCGACCTTGCCAGAAGGGGATTATCGTCATTTGGTGGAAATGAAGCACCGCCCGATGACCACTTACCGGCAAGAAGGGGATCTTCTGTATTCACTCGAACACCTGCAACAAGAATTTCCAGAGTATGGGGCGACAGATTTTCGCCATCCTGCCTTGGAACTGTCTTTTGAAAATGGTTCTCGGCTGACAGATTTTATCTATAAGGATCATGTAATTTTTAAGGGAAAACCAAGATTAGAAGGTTTACCAGCAACTTATGTTGAAAATGAGGATGAATGCCAGACCTTGCAAGTCAATCTGACCGATTCGGTATCGGGTGTAGAAGTGACTATTCAGTATAGTATTTTCCGAGACTTCCCTGTGATAACGAGAAGTCACCTGATCAACAATCAAGGTTCAAGACCTCTTTCCATTGAAGGAGTCACCAGCCTTTCTTTAGACCTACCTGATCGAAACTATGAGATGATACAGCTTTCTGGAGCGTGGGCTCGTGAAAGGCACATTCATTCCACATTGTTACGTCAAGGAATCCAATCGATAGAATCAACACGTGGAATCTCTAGTCATCTGCACAATCCTTTCATTGCTCTAAAACGACCAGAAACTACTGAGAATCAGGGGGAGGTTATTGGACTCAGCCTGATTTACTCAGGAAATTTCCTCCTTCAAGCAGAAGTGGATACTTTCGATGTCACCCGACTTCAAGTGGGGATCAATCCCTTCCAATTTGGTTGGAAATTAGACCCTGGTGCTAGCTTTACAAGTCCAGAAGCAGTTCTGGTATACATTAGAAATGGTTTAAACGATATGAGTCAAACTTTCCATCGTCTGTATCGTACCCGTCTAGCTAGGGGAGAATGGCGAGATAAGGAGAGACCGATTCTACTAAATAATTGGGAAGCAACCTACTTTGATTTTGATCAGGAAAAACTGCTAAGGATTGCGCAAAATGCTAAAGAAGTTGGTATCGAACTATTTGTGTTAGATGACGGCTGGTTTGGAAAACGAACCAATGATCGAACTGGTCTTGGAGATTGGGTTGCCAATCGCGAGCGATTCCCAGATACAATCGGGGCTTTTTCAGAGAAAGTTCACGACCTGGGCTTGAAATTTGGTCTTTGGTTTGAACCGGAAATGGTCAACAAAGATAGCGATCTTTATCGTTCTCATCCAGACTGGATCCTAGAAGTAGCAGGTCATTCACCACGTCATGGACGAAATCAATTTGTCTTAGACTTTAGCCGTGAAGAAGTTGTAGATGCAATTTATGAGCAAATGGCGCGTGTGATAGAAGAGACAAAATTAGATTATATTAAGTGGGATATGAACCGTCCGCTTACAGATGTCTTTTCTAAATCCTTGGCTCCAGATCAGCAAGGAGAAGTGTTTCATCGGTATGTTCTAGGATTATACCACTTATATGATCGTTTAACGACAGCATTCCCTTCTGTTCTCTTTGAATCTTGCGCTTCGGGAGGCGGTAGATTTGATCCAGGTTTGCTTTATTATGCACCCCAGACTTGGACCAGTGACGATACAGATGCAGTTGAACGGCTTAAGATCCAGTACGGAACCAGTCTAGTCTATCCACTCTCGACGATGGGAGCACATGTGTCCATTGTCCCTAACCATCAAACCAATCGGATCACACCGCTTGCGACAAGGGGAAATGTCGCTTATTTTGGGGTCTTTGGTTACGAGTTGGATCTAGCAGACCTGACGCAGGCGGAGAAGAAAATCGTAAAAGAGCAAATTGCCTTTTACAAAAAAGAGCGATCCCTGATTCATCAAGGAAATTTTTACCGTTTGCGCTCTCCTTTTGACTCCAATCAAGTCGTATGGTCAGTTGTCAGTCAAAATCGTTCCCGAGTGATTCTGGCTCAGTATAAGCTATTGAACGAAGTGAACCGTGCTTATGATCGTGTGTATCTTCAAGGACTGAATGTAGATGCTATCTATCAAGTGGACGGGAAACAGTTTAGCGGTGCAGAACTGATGTTAGCAGGTTTTAGTCTTTCAGACGCTTCCTGTGGACAGCCTTTAAATCAAGAAAAACTGAGTTGTGATTTCGACTCTCACATTTGGGTGTTTGAAGAAGTAACATGATAAGAGAAGCGAGTATCTATTGATAGGATGCCTCTTAACCTTCCTTGGATCTTTTGTCTATCCAAGAAAGAAAAACTAAGGAATAAAGAATCTCAATTGGGTCACTCCCAATTGAGATTTTTTGGTAAAACTTTACTAAAATTGATTCAAATAATACCAAGTTTGTTGGAAATGGGATATGGTTAAAAACCTATATTATAGGCCTTTTAAATATAAAATAAAAATTAAATAAAAATTTACTAAAAATACTTGAAATTATCCTTTTAATCGTTTATAATACAAGTATAAAAGCGTTTACAAAATAAAAAGGAGTTTCACATGACTACATCCATCACGTCTCAAGATCTACAAGAAAAGTTTCAGGCTGTCTTTGGCGAAAAGGCTGATCATACCTTCTTTTCACCAGGGCGGATTAATCTGATCGGTGAACACACCGACTACAACGGAGGACACGTCTTCCCGGCAGCCATTACACTTGGTACCTACGGAGCAGCAAGAAAGCGAGAAGATAAGGTCTTGCGTTTCTTCTCAGGCAATTTTGAAGACAAGGGGATCATTGAATTCCCGTTGGAAAATCTTCATTTTGAAAAAGAGCACAACTGGACCAACTATCCAAAAGGCGTGCTTCATTTCTTACAAGAAGCTGGTCATGTCATTGATAGCGGGATGGACGTCTATGTCTACGGCAATATCCCAAATGGCTCAGGCCTCTCCTCTTCAGCTTCCCTGGAGCTCTTGATTGGCGTCATCGCTGAGAAACTGTTTGATCTTCAGTTAGATCGACTAGATCTGGTCAAGATCGGGAAACAAACCGAAAATCACTTCATAGGAGTCAACTCGGGCATCATGGACCAATTTGCCATCGGTATGGGGGCTGATCAACGGGCTATTTATCTCGATACCAACACCCTAGAATATGATTTGGTACCGCTTGATCTCAAAGACAATGTCGTGGTCATCATGAATACCAACAAACGCCGGGAATTAGCAGATTCAAAATACAATGAACGCCGTGCAGAATGTGAAAACGCCGTATCTGAACTCCAAGAAAAACTAGATATCCAAACCTTAGGGGAATTGGACCTCTGGTCCTTTGATGCCTACAGCTACCTGATTAAGGATGAAAATCGCATCAAACGGGCGCGTCATGCTGTTCTTGAAAACCAACGGACTCTCCAAGCCCGTAAGGCACTTGAAGCAGGTGATTTGGAAGGCTTTGGCCGTCTCATGAATGCTTCCCACGTATCTTTGGAGCATGACTACCAAGTGACTGGTCTAGAATTGGATACCTTAGTGCACACAGCTTGGGAACAAGACGGCGTCTTGGGAGCTCGTATGACCGGAGCAGGCTTTGGTGGGTGTGCCATCGCCCTCGTAAACAAAGATAAGGTTCAAGCATTTAAAGAAGCTGTCGGCAACCGCTATGAAGAAGTCGTTGGCTATGCGCCAAGCTTCTATATTGCAGAGGTTGCGGCAGGCACACGGGTGCTTGATTAAAAAGGAGATAGGATGACAGAACTGGTATTAGATGCATTTGTCACAGCCGTCATTGCGGCAAGTGACTATGAAGAGATGGATCGGATTTATCTAAAAAACCGCGTTATGAGTCGCATTGGAGAAGAAGGGCTAGACGCACCAGCTCAAAAAGAAGACTTGATCGCACTCAAAGATCAGCTGGTGGAGATCGCTGTTGCGAATAGCAAGATCCAAGATAGCATGGCCGCAAAGGACAGCTTAGGTGCAGAGTTGATGGATTGGATCACCCCCAGTCCGAGTCAGGTCAACCATCGTTTCCGGGAGACCTATCGTCAGTCCAAGGAAGATGCAATTGCTGATTTCTATGCCCTCTCTAAGCGCAATGATTACATCAAGGTAGAGGCGATTGCACAAAATATAGCCTTTGAGGCAGAAACTCCCTATGGCTCCCTTGAAATCACCATCAATCTGTCAAAACCTGAAAAAGATCCGAAAGACATCGCAGCGGCGAAGCTGGCTAAAGCTAGTCATTATCCAGCCTGCCAACTTTGCTTTGAAAATGAAGGCTATCAAGGTCGCCTAGACCATCCTGCCCGTGCCAATCATCGGATCATCCGCTTTGACATGGACGGTCATGACTGGGGCTTCCAGTATTCCCCTTATGCCTACTTTAACGAACACTGCATTTTCCTCGATAGCCAGCATGTTCCTATGGCCATTAGCCGCAAGACCTTTGAGCGACTCTTGACCATTGTAGAGACTTTTCTAGGCTATTTTGCAGGCTCCAATGCAGATCTTCCGATCGTGGGAGGTTCTATCCTGACTCACGACCATTACCAAGGGGGACGCCACACCTTCCCTATGGAGCTGGCAGAGCTTGACCAAACCTTTACCATTCCTGGCTTTGAAGGGGTTCAAGTGGGCATCGTTCGTTGGCCAATGTCAGTCTTGCGTCTGCAGTCAGATAACAAGGAAGAGCTGATTAACTTGGCAGACCACATCTTAGAAAGCTGGCGAGGTTACTCGGATCCAGCTGTGCAAGTCTTAGCCACATCTGACGGTCAACCCCATCATACCATTACCCCCATTGCACGAATCCGCGATGGGCATTATGAACTGGACTTGGTGCTCCGTGATAACCAAACCTCACCAGAGCATCCCGATGGTATTTACCACCCGCATGCGGATGTGCAACACATCAAAAAAGAAAATATCGGCCTGATCGAAGTCATGGGCTTGGCGATTTTGCCACCTCGACTCAAGGAAGAGCTCAAGCAGGTTCAAGATTATCTGCTTGGACGAGAAAGCAGTGTGGCTCGTTACCACCAAGACTGGGCGGATGACTTAAAAGCCACTCACCCATCCCTCACGGAAGAAGCGGAGGCAGAGGCCCTTGTCCGTGAATCAGTTGGTCAAATCTTTGCGCGCGTGCTGGAAGATGCCGGTGTCTACAAGCGAACAGCAGAAGGCCAAGCAGCCTTTAGACGCTTTGTCGCGACACTTTAAGTGTGGAGAAGACGCGGAAATTTGGTACAATAAAAGAGAAGACAAAGAAGCGAAAGGAAAACAAATGGCAATACTCGTACTCGGAGGAGCTGGCTATATCGGTTCCCACATGGTAGACCGTTTGGTCAATGAAGGACAGGAAAAAGTCGTGGTGGTCGATAGCCTGGTCACAGGCCACCGTGCAGCGGTGCATCCAGATGCCGTCTTTTACCAAGGAGAATTAGCGGATCAAGACTTCATGCGCAGGGTTTTTAAGGACCATGCAGATATCGATGCGGTCATCCACTTTGCGGCCTACTCACTGGTCGCTGAGTCTATGGCAGATCCATTGAAATATTTTGACAACAATACAGCTGGCATGGTCAAACTCTTGGAAGTCATGCATGAATGTGGGGTACACTACATTGTCTTTTCTTCAACCGCTGCCACCTACGGCATTCCAGAAGAAATTCCGATTCTTGAAACCACTCCACAAAAACCGATCAATCCCTATGGTGAAAGCAAGCTCATGATGGAAACCATTATGCGCTGGGCCGATCAAGCCTATGGCATCAAGTATGTGCCCCTCCGTTACTTTAATGTAGCGGGTGCTAAGCCAGACGGGTCGATTGGCGAAGACCATGGACCAGAAACCCATCTCTTGCCAATCGTCTTGCAAGTAGCCCAAGGTAAACGCGAGAAGATCGCTATTTTTGGAGATGACTACAAGACACCAGATGGCACCAATGTCCGGGACTATGTCCATCCATTTGACTTGGCAGATGCTCATCTGCTAGCGGTAGAGTATCTCCGAAATGGCAACCCATCGACTGCCTTTAATCTGGGCTCCTCGACCGGATTCTCCAATCTTCAAATCGTTGAAGCAGCCCGCAAGGTGACGGGGCATCCGATCCCTCTTGAGATTGCTGATCGCAGACCAGGAGATCCAGATACCCTGATCGCATCCTCTGAGAAGGCGCGTGAGATCCTCGGCTGGCAACCAAAATTTGACAATATCGAAACCATCATCCAAACAGCCTGGGCATGGCATTCCAGCCACCCAGATGGCTACAATGATCGATAAGGAGGGGACTGCGAACATCATTTTTGAGGCTTTTCTAATAACATCTAAAACGACAGTTGATCTTGCTAAATGACTCATTTCAGACGTCAGTCATTTCCTTAAACATCAGAAGATAGTGAGGGATTCAAAATGAATAAAACTGTAAAATCAGTAGCCATCTTATTGTCAGCTGGCCTTCTCTTAGTTGGTTGTGCGCCAAAAGAGAAATCAAAATCTACGGATCAATCGTCCACCAAAGTGACGAGTAAAGCGACAAGCAAATCATCTGCTAAAGAAAAGACAAAAGAGTCATCAACCGATGAAAGCAAAAAAGAGGATGCACTAGCAGGTGCACAAAAGACCGTTCTTGAAACAAGTGATGAAGCAGGTAAGTCAACTGTCACCTTGTATTACAAGGGAGATACTCTATTAGTTCAAGAAAAGGTTGATGATTACGACGTCTCAAAAGTGCCTGGTGAGAACCCTCTTGAATCCATGAAAGAAGCCGTTGCCAGAAGCCAAGAAAAATTCAAAGATCTGATGGGACACGGATTTGAACTGACATCAGAATATAAAGATGGAATCTTTTATATCCGCAATACCATTGATTACACAAAAATCGATTTGAAAAAATTAAAAGAAATCGTACCAGGCTTTAATCCGCTAGATGACAATACAGTCAGTTATTCAGTAACGAAAGACAGTCTGATTAAGGGCGGTATGGTAGAAAAATAAACCAAATGGAGAGCAGTTCAGTTTGCTGCTCTCTTTTTGTTTTGGTATGAATTCAAGGCCATTTTTGGTAGAATAGGATTTAAACAAAAGTAAGATTAAAGAAATTTAACTTGACTGTTGTATGCAAAAATAGCAGTACTTAATGAGGTTTTTTAATGATAAATAATAGTAAGAAAGAAACTTTTTTAGAATCGATTGATCATTTGTTGTCTATCATTGACAAATATAATATTAAAACTATTGCTCAACAGGTAAATCAGTTACAGATTTTGAAAGAACATGCAAATACTAATAAGGGAATGAGTTTAAGAGATAAATTGACAATATATCAAGCACTTTTCCCACCGCATGGGGGACTTTCTGATATTTACTATTGGAATAATGATGTTGAAATAAGAAAAGTGACTAATGAGACTATTACCGAATTAAAAGTGGTTATTGCTAATTATTTATTGGAACGGTAACCTTTACTGATATTAACGAATTATGTAAAGCTATTAAAATTAGAACTCGATTGATGATTAAAAAAAAGTAGTTTTTTACTAAGATTGAAAGAAATAGGAATAATAAAGTGATAATAAAATTAAAAAATAGGATTGAATACGAAGTTTCAAAAATTGCAAATTTAAAATTAGATGAATTTGGAATTTATTTTTCCGAACAACCTCCCTACTTTCCAGAGGGAATTTCTGTAATAGAGGATGGAAATGGAAGATATAATCTGGCTTTTACTGAACGAGGGGAAATAAGATCCGAGATTTCTAAATTAGATGATAATGAGGTAACTTATCAAATTTTAAAGATAATCATTAAAAATATTTCCTCACATACCATTGATAAAAAGGATGTAGACTTAATTGAAAAATTGATCAAAAATAATGAATTTGAAAAAGTTAGTCAATTAGTTGAGAAAGTCCAAGTGAATAATTCGTAACATTCATTGCTGTTTCAGTTCAAAATTTAATAATTCCAAGCGGAAATAAAGATTTAATTTTTGATGGTGTTTGGAGACCTGGTGGAAGAACATATCCAGGAAATTTGCCAGATGTGTAATGTAAGATATTAGTGAAAAGATCGGAGAACATACATGAAATATAGTAAACTAGGCTGGGAAGAAGTTAGTAAGTTTGAGGAAATAAAAGGTTATGGACAACATATTTGGCGACATCATGAGAAATATTTTTTTGTTACAGATGAAGGGGGAATAGCTGAACAGAGGGTAGTCTATGAATTACCATTAGAACTATTTCAATCACCCTATCAAGTTTTTCTGAGTTACTTGAAAAGTCTAACTTAATTTGACAATTTAGGCAATAAAGAAATCCTAGACAAGCTTTTGAGCTATTCAGAAGACTTGAAATACCACTATAATCTCTATCAGCTCTTGCTTTTTCACTTTCAGAATAAGGAACCAGAGAAATTTTTTGGACTCATTGAAGACAATATAAAGAAGGTTCATTCTCTTTTTCAGACTGCATTTCTAAAGGACAAAGGGAAAATCATCAATGCCCTTCAGTTATCCTATTCCAACGAAAAATTGGAAGCGACTAATAATCTCATCAAACTTATCAAACGCAATGCCTTTGGTTTTCGGAACTTTGAAAACTTCAAGAAGCGAATTTTCATCGCTCTGAATATCAAAAAAGAAAGGACGAAATTTGTCCTTTCTCGAGCTTAGCTTTTCTTCAACCCACTACAGTTGACAAAGAGCCGTAGATTTTAGGTATTTACCTTGTCTACTTAAGAGGTATCATATCATCGAGATAAAGGTGATTTGTTTGTTCCTAAGAATTAGGTTTTAGGTTTGAATTGTGGCAACTTCTGGAAAAAGCTTGTCTAGGATTTTTGGAGTGATAGCTTGTCCAGGACCTTCAGCACAATAGGTGTGAATATACATAGCGGGATTGAAGTTGAGCTCTATACAAGTGCAATGAGGTTTTTCCTTGCTAGCAGGCTGAGTTTTATCTGGAATGATGAGGTCAACCCCGCAAGTCCAGGCCCCCATGCTAGTCGCTATAGCTGCAGCTAATTCTTGATAGGATGAATCCAGGGTCTCAGTGACATCAATAGAGTCACCACCCGTAGAGATGTTGGAGTTACGGCGTAGATTGACCTTTTTCCCTTCTGGGAGAATATCATCAGGTGCATAATCTTGCTGAGTCAACATCAATTGTTCGATGTCTCCTAGCTTAATGATTTCCAGAGGTGAGCGGTGGTCACGGCCTCGCAATGGATTGGCATTTTTCTGAGCGACTAATTCACGAATGGTGTGTTTGCCATCACCGACAACATTAGCAGCGACACGAAGGAGGACAGCCTCACAACGCCCGTCCAGAATGAAGAAACGGTATTCGGTTCCTGGGATAAATTCTTCAACAAGAACAGCTGTATCTTCTGCAAAGGCAATCTCGAGAGCTTTCTTATAGTTATCAAGGCTGGCAGGCTCTTGGAAAATGGAAATGCCCAGACCGAAGTTGGTTGATTTTGGTTTAACCACAATTTGCTTGCCCTTGATAAGAGGATAGTAGGCTAGACCTTGTTCTAGACTGGTAAATTCGTCGCCGGCAGGGACAGGGAAGCCAGCATCAGCCAGAATTTTTTTGGTCACGGTTTTATTAGCCATGGCAAGAGGAACTACATAGTTGTCTTTTGAGGTCATGTTACCATTTTTGACGTACTCAACATGATCTTTATGCCAGAGTTTAAGGAATTGATCCTGCTCATCTAGGATTTCAAAATGAAGCCCCTTTTGAATGGCATCAAAGAGCAGCATCTGGGTAGAAAGTTCCATATCCTCATACCCCTTAAGAGCATAGTGGGCAGTCCAGTCGTAATCATGATAGGCAAGCGCCTTGTCAAGGGCAAAGTCAGAAAGGGACTTGTCTTTGATATGAGGAAGAAGTTGAGCAGCTAGTGTCTGACTGGAATCTGCAAAGGCATCTTTAACTTGTTTGACCAGACCTTGATGATAGTCACCAAGCCCAAAATGTTGCACCAGTTGGTCTAGAGCTGTCGTAATGTTCTGAGTTTCAGCTTCAGAAGGTAGAGGTTCTAAAGGATGAGAGAGGGCAATTTTTTCATTCAGCGCGTGACCTTGAGCCAGAGCCTGATCAACATTTTCAGGGGCATCCAGCCAGAGGAAGGCTAGAAGGAGTAAGTGTACGGTATCCATGGTAGTTTGGCTAATACCGATACGCTCAAAGGGGTTGAGGTCGAAGTTACGGAATTCTAAGTAGGTGATTCCCTTGTCAAGGAAGGAGCGATTAACCTTTTGTCCACGGAAACGAACAGCCGAGTAAAATTCCTTTTCCGTAATCAAATCACCTTGTTCGATATAGTTTTCGATGGCAGAGACATAGTCTTCTAGGCTTGCAAAAGATACTTGTATTTCTTCCTTATTGACATAACCATGGTCGCTGTTTCGGAAGGAACGCACGAGTTCTGGCACTTCTTGGTCGAAGAAGCCTTGCTCAGCAACAGGTGTAGCACCAAAGAGATAGGTAATCACCCAACGATAGCGCAAATAGTTCTGAGCCAACTTAAGATAGAGGGCGTTTTTGAAAGCAATTATATCAATCTGGTCACTTTCTTGGAATAGGGCTTCAACCAAATCTTTCCCTAGTTCCATATTATAGTGGATACCTGAGATAGCTTGTAGTTTAGTTCCGTATTTTTCGGCCAGGTAGTTACGATAATGGCGTTCAAATTCATTTTCCAGTTGGGCAACTTGGATTTCTTGGGCGTTGATACGAGGAGGCATGGACAAGGGCCAGAGAAGTTCATCTTTACTGATGGAACGTCCAGCTACATCGGTAATGGCTCCAAGAAATCGACGAGCCTCAGTGGTAGATTTAGCAACTGGTGTGATGAGTTCCATCTGAAACTCACAAAAATCTGTTTGAATATAAGGGTGGAAACTTCGAGCTCCTAGGCAGGAAGGGTGAGGCGTATGTGCTAATTTTCCCTGTCTATCGACACGAAGACTTTCACGTTCAATTCCAAAGTTAGCTTGAAGGATAGGGCTAGTAGGCTCCAGCTTTTGAAGCAGTTGATTTATAGTCATAGAGTCACCTTTTCATCTAATGTTAGTGATAGTGTATTATAAATAGGAGAAGAAAACAACTTTCCGCTACGGTTAAGGGGGATTTCCGAATGTTTTAGATAAGAATTCTTAAAACCAGTTGCTTTTTAGCTTTATTATATGCAAAAACTGTAAGATACCCACCGATTTTTATGTAAAATGTTATTTCTCTTGAAATTTAAATCAAATTAGCCTATACTAATGACGTATATATGAGAACGAAAGAATCCCTAGGGTCGGCACTGCACCCATAAAATGAGACACAAGAAAACACTCCTGTTGAATTGAACTGCACCCCAAAAGTTAGACAGAAAAGATCTAACTTTTGGGGTGTTTTATAATGAAATTAACTTATGAAGATAAAGTTCAAATATATGAATTGAGAAAGCAAGG
>NZ_CABFMD010000005.1 GCF_901875555.1 Streptococcus parasanguinis | reverse complement strand
CCTACTCAACTGTGCGGAGGTGGGACGACGAAATCGAATTCTAACGAATTACCGATTTCTGTCCCACTCTCTTTTCTATTTATTCTGCTAAGAGCACTTCTTTAATCGTTTGTTTTTGGAGTTTTCTGTTGGATAGATAAAAGAGGCTTTCATAAACCACCGCAAAACCGAGCAAGGTCCAAAAGCACACATTCCCATCAAAGTTGTGCTCAATCTTTTCAGGTACTGTGTCTTTGATCACACCAATCAAGATTTCCATAATGCCATATTGATAAACCGTCCCAAGGGCAAATCCTAGATAAGCCCAGAAACGATAAGGAGCGAGAATATGACTTTGGCATTCACGATCAGTGTAGCCAAATGCCTTCATAAGAGCCAAGGTTTCGCGACTTTCTGAGACCACAATCCCCAATGACAAAAAGAGAATCGAGAAAGAAAGGATCAAGCCAATCATGATCATCATCGTTTGGATGATGTCATCTGTGTAGTCCCTTAGCCCAAAAGACAATTGAACCATGGCCGCAAAACACATGGAGCCAAAGACCACAAAAAACAAGATCGATTTTCTCCCCCAAATCAGCGACGAAGACAGCTCATTTAGGAAGGATTTCTCTTTTTTAGGAGCCCTTTTTCTCCTTTTGACCTTGATTGGTGTAGGGGATTTTTTCAATAAGCGAAGGGCCGGTGTTTGTAGTTGTCTTCGAGCATAACCAATCGCAAGGACCATAAAGAAGGTCGTTGGCAGCATCACCAAAGCGACCAAGAGCTGCCAGTGGAAATGAATGGTAATTTCTGGCAGAATCCCCTTCTCATTTCGAAAGTCATAAAAATGTCCCATCATAAGAAAAGAAGCGAAATAGCCAAGAAGAGCCCCAACTCCAAAACTGAGGCCAAAGGCCCAAAATCGTTTCGCCAACTGGCCATTGCTATAGCCTAAAGCCTTTAAAATCCCTAACTGTTCCTTGTGGTCATCGACAAATTGTTTGATATAAAAACACATGAGAAGGATCGACGTCAAGGACAAGACGACCCCACTGACCATGGCCACCATCCAAGATAGCGAAACCTGGGCATCATAGTAGGCCGTAATCATCGGATTGGTTTTAGAAATCTCCACCTGCTCGATATCCAGGTAAAAATTCAAGAAGAGATTGGCCACAAAGACCGCACAAGCTCCAATGATACTGACGACAACTAATTTTCGAATATCTTTTACTGAAAACATGGCTTACCATCCAATCTCATAGGCAGTCTGAGGCTGATCATTAGTCACAACTTGGGTAATCCTGCCACTATTAACGCGAATGATGGTTCTGGCCATATCCGCAATATTTTGGTTGTGCGTCACCATAATTAAAGTAAAGCCCAACTTTTCCTTCAACTTCCAGATATAGTCCAGAATCTTGCGCCCTGTTTCTTCATCCAAGGCCCCCGTCGGCTCATCTAAGAAAAGAATCTCTGGCTTTTTGGCCAAGGCACGAGCAATAGACACTCTCTGCTGTTCCCCACCAGATAATTCACTCGGATACTTATCCAGCTTATCGCCAAGCCCCAAATCTTTGATAATCTGCAAAAAATCATGATTGCTCGCCAGGTCAGCTCCCATCTTTACATTCTGTCTAACCGTCAGATTAGGCAATAAATAATACTGCTGAAAAATAAAGGCTATCTTCTCACGTCTAAAGGCTGTCAATTGAGCATCCGTGAGTTGCGATAAATCCCGACCTTGGATAAGAATATGTCCCTCATCTACCTTTTCTAATCCGGATAACACGTTTAAGAGAGTTGACTTGCCCGATCCAGAAGGGCCTAGGATAACCACATCATCCTGGTCTTGAATCTGCAAATCAATCCCTTTTAAGACCTTGGTTTGCCCATAGCTTTTGTGAACATTTTCTAGTTGAATCATTTCTTTCCTACCATTTCTTTGATGAGAGATTGACAAACTTCTGTCAATAATCCAATCACTTCTTCCATGCTAAACTGATAAATACCAGAAGCAACCATAGAGGCCATCCCGTGTGAGTAGATAAATAGATGCTGGTACAAGCGACTAGCCTCCTCTAACGTCAACGGATAGTCTGCGACAATCGAATCCAGAACCAATTGGTAACTATGATCCTTCATGGGAAGAAAATCTTGAAAGCAACGAATCGGATCTTTGCTAGGATTTTGGAAAAGCAACTGAAAGAGTTGGGGCTCTTTTGAGGCGAAAAGAATATAAGCAACCCCGACAGATCGAAAAGGCTTCTCATCTTCTAAAGCCTGGCGTATATACTCCACCACTACCATTTCCGCAGCAACAACAACCTCTGCTTGTAACTCAGACATATTAGCAAATTGCCCAAAAATGACCCTTGGCGTGGCTCCCAGTTTCTCCGCTAATGCTCGAGCCGTCAAACTAGCCAGGCCCTCATCGCGTACCAATTGTAAAGCCGTCCCAATGATAGTCTCTTTACTAAATTTAACCTTTGGTGGCATAAGACTCCTTTCACGCAACAGTTGTTACGCAACATATGTTGCATAAAGAATACCATAACAAAGTAAGACTTGTCAAGAAAAATTCGTAAAGTATAAAACAAAAGACCAGCCCACTGATACAAGTGAGGGTGGTCTACTAATAAGTTTCTAAGGCAAATCATTACCTGCAGCAAGGTAGATTTGGTACCATTCCTTGCGGGTCAAATTCACCTCTGCTGCTTTCCCTGCTTCAAGGACATGCTGGGGTTTGATCGTTCCGATGACGGCCTGCATCTTACCCGGATAGCGGAGGACCCAAGCAAGGGCGATAGCTGTCGGAGTGACCTGGTATTTCTTCGCCAAGTCATTGAGGACATGATTGAGGGCCGCAAACTCTTCCTTGCCCACAAAGTTCCCCTTGAAAAAGCCATGCTGGAGGACAGACCAGGCTTGAATCACCGTATCAGTTAAGCGACAATACTCAAAGACACTACCATCTCGCACGGCTGCTTTTGGCCCTTCCATATTGACATGAAAACCTGCCTCAAAGCTAGGCGTAAAGGCGGCACTCAACTGCAACTGATTGACCTTGAGTGGTTGTTTGACAGACGTTTTGAGCAATTCAATCATCATAGGATTTTGATTGGACACCCCAAAATGACGGACCTTGCCCGCTTGCTCCAAGTGATCAAAAGCTGCCGCCACTTCTTCCGGCTCCATGAGGGCATCCGGTCGGTGAAGGAGGAGACTATCTAAGCGCTCGATCTGCAGACGCTCGAGGATACCATCGACGGAGTCCAAAATATAGTCCTTCGAAAAATCAAAATAGGTAAAACCGTCTTTGCGAATCCCACACTTGGACTGGATCCACATCTGGTCCCGAAGATCCGGACGGCGCTTGAGAACCTTACCCAGCAGGACCTCACACTGGCCATCGCCATAGATATCCGCTAGGTCAAAGGTGTTAATGCCAATCGACAAGGCCACCTCCACCAAGGCCTCCACCTCGTCTTCACTCATCTGACTGATCCGCATCATCCCAAGGACAATGGTGGACAAACGCTCATTTTCAGCAAACTCAATATAGTTCATGTCCGCCTCCTTTTCTGTAGTTCTATTGTAGTGAAAAGGGTTGCAAAAGTCAATTTGAAATCAATAAGCCCTCAGCTGTAACTGAGGGCTCTCAGGTTGAAGTAGAATTTCTTATTCTTCCTCGTCATCCAACTCCACTTCACCATGGATTCGGATATATTCTTCATTTCTGCGGTCATCTTCTGACCAAACCGGGTCTCTCACTTCGTCCATAAAAAGAATTTCTTCCAAACTCAGCTCATTGGCCTCTTCATAACTCATCGAAAGGATATCCTCATGCCGGTTTTTAAATTCCTCTACACTTAACCAGCTCTTTTTATCATCTTCGCTAATCTGACCATCAATAGCAGTCGCAATCTCAATGGCCATAATATAGAAAGCACGTTTATCAACAGTGAGAAGGTCAAGATGGGTAGAAGCTAAACGTAGACAGTCTCCTTTTTCTCGATAGTCTGTTGCTGGATTATCTTCAAAATCTAATTCAAGATTTTCATATACATGACTCCCAAATTTGTTGATAATTCCTTCTTTCAACTGAACATTATTCCATCTATTATCATGCATCCACTTATTCAATTTCAAGTGAATAGTTGGGTCTGTTTTAAATGGGTGAGTATTCCCAAAATAAGAAAAATCTACTGGCTTACCATCTTTTTCCTCAAACCACATTCTCTTCGCTAGTTCTAAGTAATCAAATGGAATTTCTTTGGTGTAATCGCCTTTAAGATATAGTCTCACTCGTCTTCCTCATCGTCATAAACACGTCCGCCATGGATTTTTATGTACTCTTCTCGAAGCCTTTCTTCCTCTTCCCATAGAGGATCTCTTACCGGTACCATTGTCTTCAATTCTTCCAAACTGATGTCAACCGCTTCATCATAAGTCAGTGAAAGAACATCCTTGTGAGTTTCCTTAAATTCTTCTACACTTAGCCAACTTTGCTTATCGTCTTCGCTAATCTGACCATCAATGGCAGATGCTACTTCAATAGCCATAACGTATAAAGCACGCTTGTCAACCGTCAAAATATCTATATGAGTTGAGGCAATTCGAATAAACTCCCCCTTTTCGCGGTCGTCGGAAATAAAGGCATGTTCAAATTCAAGTTCAATATCTTCATATTGCAAGGACAACCAAGGATTGCTCGGAATTATAAAAGGAGCCTTATCCCATCTTTCGTCAACTGAAGCCCATTTGCGCAACTCTGCTCCGAAATAAAAATCATCTTGCAGCATCTCATCATCACCAACGTTGGAGTAACTTATTTTCTTGCCATTCCGTTCCTTAAACCACATCTTCCAAACTAGTTCTCTAGTAGTAAATGTTATTTTTTTAGCATAATCGCCTTTGATATAAATTCTCAATCTTCGTCCTCGTCGTCGTAAACACGTTCGCCATGGATTGCTATGTATTCTTCACGAAGGCGTTCTTCTTCATCCCACAAGGGATCTTCTATAGCTCTCATACTTTTCAGTTCCTCCACACTGATATCAGTTGCTTGATCGTAGGTTAGTGATAAGACATCCTTGTGCAACTTCTTAAAAGTCTCTACATCCATCCAGGTCTCTTTGTCATCCTCGCTAATTTTTCCATCAAATGCACCAGCCACCTCGATTGCCATGATATACATAGCTCGTTTATAAACAGTTAAAATGTCCCTATGAGTAGTCGCAATCCTAAGGTTTTCGCCATGTTCTCTCCCATCCGTAATAAAATCATTTTCAAATTCTAATTGAATATTTTCATCAGAAAACGAATTCCATGGATTATTCTTGTCATATGGTATATGATTCCACCGTTTATCATTAAATCGCCATTTATCAAATTGTACACCAAAAAAGAAATCATCCTGTAACATAGCATCATCACCGACGTTCGAGTATGTAATAGGATGACCATGCCATTCCTTAAACCACATCTTCCAAATAAGCTCTCTAGTTGTGAAGTCTATTTTTTTCGTAAAATCACTTTTTATAAAGAGTCTCATAAATCCGTGATATCGCCTCCGTGTGCTAAGATGTATTCTTTTCGACGAGTGGCTTCTTCCTCCCAAAGAGGGTCGTCTACCACATCCATCGTTTGAATTTCAGTTAAACTTCGTTCATTTGCTTCTTCAAAAGTCAGAGATAGAATAGCCTCGTGCTTTTTCCTAAACTCCTCGACTGTTAGCCATGTCTTCTTATTATCCTCGCTAATTTGCCCATCAATCACCTTTGCAATCTCAAGCGCCATAATGTACATGGCTCGTTTATCAACTGTCAAAACTTCTAGATGGGTGGTTAAAATACGGAGATAGTCTCCCTTTTCATTATAATCCGTAGCGAATGCATCTTCAAACTCTATCTCAATACATTCCTCAATATGTGAAAAGAGTCTTCGTACCCCTTCCTTTAAGGGGACACTAGACCATCTCTTATCCGCGGTGCCTTTCCTCAAGGATAAATTTGAGAAAAAATCTTCTTGTAAATCATCATTGTTCCCAGCATTTGAGTAAGAAACTTGCTCATCTTCTGGAAACCACATTTTTCCAGCTAGTTCCAAATAACCATAAGGTACTCTTTTTGTATAATCACCTTTGATATAGAGTCTCATTCGTTCTTTTCTCTATTCTCTTTATTCCCCTCCATCATATCATAATTTAATAAAAAATACATGTTAGCATGAAGGAATATCGTTTTAAATAGCCCACTGATAAATTTCAAGGCATTCAAAAAGCCCTCAGCAATAACTGAGGGCTTGTTTGATTAGCGATAGCTAAGAGCACGTTTGATGGTCTTCCATGGTCCGAGGTCGTCGGTCTGGAGGATCAGGCTCGCGTAGATTCGAGCAATGAGAACTGTTCCCACGATGGTAAAGAGGACCGCAATTCCCAATGAAGCCCAAGATTCAAGACCAGTCGCATAGCCATTGATGGTACGGAAAGGCATGAAGAAGGTTGAAAAGAATGGAATGTAGGAACCGATCTTCAATAAGAAGACATCACCGGCACTTCCCAAGGTGGTTACACCAAGGAAGCTAAAGATAACTAACATCATTAGTGGCGAAATCGCTTTTCCTGAATCTTCAGGTCGTGCAACTGTGGAGCCTAAGAAGGCAGAGAGCACCACATACATAAAGATCCCAAGGATAATGAAGAAGACGGTATTAAGCGAGATCGACTCTGCTAGGTGCTGGGTAATTGGAGAGTTTGGAGCGAGAATATCCTTGACCACAGGGATATCTGCTCTAAAGATCCAAACGCCTACCAAACCAATCACATAGACAAAAATGTGGGTAAAGATCACTCCGAAGAGTCCGAGCATGCGTGCGAAGAAATAGTCGGTTGCTTTGATACTAGAGAAGACCACTTCCATGATCTTAGTTCCCTTTTCACTAGCCACTTCTTGGGCTGTGATACTCGAGTAGAAGATCAAAATCATATAAAGCAGCATTCCTAGACCACCTGCAACCATGGTTTGCACCGTTTTCAAGCCTTCTTTTTTCTCATCAATTTTTTCTTTGAGAGAAACCTGTTGAGACAAGGCTGTGACTTGCTCTTTGCTTAGATTGGCACGCGCTAGATTGATCCCTTGTTGGACCTGGCTTAACTTCGCAGAGACAAGGTTTTTCAATTCCGTTTTCATGGCTTGGTCGCCCACATAAGTGGCTTCTAATTGGCCATCTTTTTCATCGACTGTCAGGTAAGCAGCTGCTTTCTCATCCTTGATGGCTTTTTTAGCTGCAGCTTCATCTTTGTAGTCTAATGTCAAGCCATCGGTTCCTTTGAGACTTTCTTTGACAGCTGGCACTTCTGTCACCAAGGCCACCTGATTCTTCGTATCTGTAGAAGAATCCGTCAAATAACCGATTCCGACACCCAATCCTAAAAAGAGGAAAGGGCCCAAGACCATGAAGAGAAAACTCCATGATTTCACTTGTCTGATATAGGTTTCTTTCATTACGACAAACATCTGTTTCATACTTCTACTCCTGATTCAAGTTTAAAGATCTCATCAATAGTTGGGGCTTGGTGGTCAAAGGTCGCAAGGTAGTGGCCCTTGGTCAAGCGGTCAAATAATTCTGGACCCGCTGACGCGTCATCCAAGATCAGCTTCCAAGTCCCTTGCTTGGTCATGCTGACCTTGGTCACGTGTGGCAGAGCTTCTAGCTCCTCTTTACTAAAGTCGTTAGAGACAAAGAGGCGTGTCTTGCCATAGCTATTCCGGACCTCTTGGACAGGCCCTGAAAGGACCACCGAACCATCACGGATCATTAGGATATCATCACACAACTCTTCCACATTGGTCATAACGTGGTCAGAAAAGATAATGGTGGCCCCACGCTCTTTTTCTTCAAAGATGACCTGCTTGAGCACTTCTGTGTTGACCGGATCCAGGCCACTAAAGGGTTCATCTAAAATGATCAATTTAGGCTCATGAATCAAGGTGATGATCAGTTGCACCTTCTGTTGGTTCCCTTTTGAGAGACTCTTGATTTTATCAGTCAATTTCCCTTTTACTTGGAGTTTTTCCATCCAGGTCGGTAATTTTTCCTTGACCTCGACAGTGCTCATTCCTTTTAAGGCAGCCAAATAGCGGACCTGCTCAAAAATCGTGAGTTTTGGCATGAGACTACGCTCTTCCGGCAAATAACCAATTTCTTTGTAAGTTTCTTGCGTAATCGCTTTGCCATCTAAGTGGATCTCACCGCTGTAGTCCAAAAAACGCAGGATGCTGTGGAAAATAGTTGTTTTCCCAGCCCCATTTTTCCCAACTAAGCCAAGGATATGCCCTTGTTGAGCTGTTAGATCCACTCCAAAGAGGACCTGCTTATCCCCAAAACTCTTTTCTAAATGTCTAATTTCTAACATAGATAACTCCTCTACTCTTTATAATAACGTTTGGTAATCTTGTACTGTGAGACTAAGATATAGATATAAATCAGTGATACCACTACTAATGCTAACAAGATATCGGTCTGGAAAGTAATGCCAACTAAGATTATCACCATCAAGGAAATCGGTAAGACATAATTGCTTAACTTGAAAACAATATCGAAGTTCTCCTCATAGCAAATTTGTTTTTCTGCTTCATCCATCATACTCATCATTAATTCACGGACTTCTGCACCGCTAGAATTGCGTGGGATCGCTTTTCCATAAATCTGTTTAAAGGTTTTTCGAAACTGATGTTCCAATCCAAAAGTAAGGAGGAGCAAAGCAAGGAAAACAAACGGGATGGTGTATTTCCCAAGGGTACCTGTCAGTTTTTCTTCATAGACTAATTTTTGGCAAGAGAAGTAAATCACTAGCAGATAGGGAACAATCATGACGCCTTTGAAAATCGTAGCCAAGTCATAAATCCTTCTCGTTTGGCTTTCATAACGGTAGGCCTCGTCTTCATCCTCGATCGCCTCCATCAAATGGTACGACTGGCACGATGAGATGAGGTAGGTAGACGCAACCCCGAAAACCATCAGATATAAAATGATAGAGCCTATGTAGAGCATATCTCGATCAAATAACTTTTGGAATTCAATAGGATGGTCTGACCCAACAAATCCGATCAAAAAACCAACGATTAATCCTGATAGGACCATGACCATGTTTCTCCAAAAACGGTAACGGGCTGACCTTTCTTTATATTTCTTTTTCATTGTTATTCCTCTCCCTCTACTAGACTAAATACATTTTCCACCGGTTCCTTGAAAATCTGTGCGATAGTGATCGCAATGATAACCGAGGGGGTGTATTCCCCCCGCTCCAAGAGACTGATGGACTGGCGCGAGACTCCTGCTAGCTTGGCTAGCTCGGATTGGTTGAGCCCATCACGCGCCCTCAGCTCTTTCAATCGATTTTTTAAGATCATGGCTTTCGCCTCCTATAGCTGAACACCTTGAATATCTTCGATGCGAACTAATTTTGTTTCGCTTTGTTGTTTATTATTCACACGAGTCAGTTTGACCCAATCTTCATCAATATCCACAATTTCATATTCGGTTCCAAAACCATTTACTGTGACAGTGACCGTTTGGCCTTTCAATTCTTCTAAACGTCTAGACATATCTTGATTTCCTTTCACTTGTTTTTCTAATCGTCTAATGCGTTTGTTCAATCTTTTTATCTTCTTTTCTGAGCTTGCATAAATGATAAACAGAAAAGGGATAAACAGAATCCATATGGCTCCCATAAGAAAACCTTCCCTTCTTTCAACTAAAATCATTGTAACACTTCTTTTTCTTTTTGACAAGTATATTTGTCAAAAAAATAAAAATAGTTGTCAAAAATAGCAAGATAGTTGACATAGATATTTTGAGCACTTAAAACAATTTCTTTATTTATATAGGGTTTTAAGCACTATAACATACAATTTCTGGAAGAAAAAAACAGCTGAGAATGTCTCAACTGTTTAGAGTGTAAACAAACTTTTTTACATAAAATGGCCGAAGTAAGGCTGAAAAAATTTGAATGATTTTATATTATCAGACTAATGTAATAATAAATTGAAACTTTCCACCGTGAGAAAAGTGCTAGAAACACGATTGTTTCTAGCACTCGGGAGTTTTGGGAGTAAAACAGTTTGGGAAACTGTTTTAGCCTGAGCCCGGAAATTAAATAGCGAGGGGGTTCAAAACTAATTGAACACGGGCTGCGGATTGTGTCAAAAAGATAAGTTCTCCTAGAATCTAAAGATTCTGCGTCAAACTTCCTATTTTGACTTTATCCGCAAACGCCCTTTGTATCTTAATTAGTCATGGAACTTCTTCGAAGTTCGCTGACGTCCGTACTCACCTAAGGAAAGTTTCTAAGATGTTTTGAACTACATATTAACGCACTTCTGCATTGACTTTTTCTTCAAGGGATGCTTGAATTTTTTCCATGTAGCGAGCGACTTCTTCATCCGTCAAGCTATCTTCTGGATTTTGGAAGGTCAGGCTATAAGCCATCGACTTCATGCCAACTCCCAATTTTTCACCTGAGTAGACGTCAAAGAGTTTGATGTCTGTTAAGCGTTTCACGCCAGCAGCTTGGATGGCATCGACTACCTCTTGGTGAGTCACTTCTGCTTTGAGGAGAAGGGCGATATCACGGCTCACTGCTGGGAACTTGGTAATTTCCACAAATGGAGCAGCTGGTTGAAGAGCTGCTTCAATAGCAGACAAATTCACTTCAGCCACATAGGTTTCTGGAATATCATAGGCCTTAGCTGTTACAGGATGGACTTGTCCCAAGACCCCAATTACTTGGTTACCAAGTGAGAGTAAGGCTGTCCGGCCAGGGTGGAGACTCTTGATTTCTTGTGTTGCTGTATAAGTCACTTCAAGACCCAAGCGAGCAAAGAGGGCTTCCAAGATTCCCTTGGCATAGAAGAAGCCAACTGGAACAGCTGGAGTTTGGAAGTCTTTTTCAGCAACTAAGCCAGTCAAAGCAAAGGCAAAGCTATTGATTTCATTTGGCAAGTCTTCTTTTGGATTGCCTTTTTGTTCAAAGACTTTTCCGATCTCATAGAGAGCCAAATCTTTGTTCTTACGCGCTACGTTGTAGGCAACTGTATCCAAGATTCCTGAGATCATATTTTGACGGAGGACTGAACGATCCACAGTCATTGGCCACATGAGTTCTGTTAAATTGCTTGGCGCAGTCGCAAATTCAACGGCTTTTTCAGGCGTTGTTAAAGCATAAGTAATGATTTCTGTCAATCCAGCCCCTTCAGCAATAGTACGAACTTGGCGACGGAGTTTTTGAGTCGCTGTCAAGGCACCAGCTGTTCCATCAGAAACTGGAAGACTAGCTGGCAAGCGATCATAACCGTAGATCCGAGCGATTTCTTCGAAGAGGTCTGCTTCGATCGAAATATCCCACCGACGACGAGGTACGCTCACTGTAAAGCTTTCTGCATTTCCAGAAAGGCCAAATCCAAGACGACGGAAGACATCTTCTACGTCTGCGTAGGAAAGCTCTGTTCCAAGGACACGGTTAACGTCTGCAAGAGTGGAAGAAACTTCTACATCCGAAGTATCCAACTGGCCTGCTGAAACGATGCCCTTCCGCACAGTTGCACCTGCAAGCTCTGCAATCAAGCTCGCTGCCGCATCTAAGGCTTCATTGACAGTAGCCACGTTAATGCCTTTTTCAAAACGAGAAGACGATTCAGAACGAAGGTTAAGTCGACCACTGGTCTTACGGATTGAAGTTCCATCAAAGACGGCGGCTTCAAGGACAACACGAGTGGATTTTTCTGAGATTTCTGTAGCCTCTCCACCCATGACACCTGCAAGGGCAACTGGTTTGTCAGCGACCGTAATCACGAGGTCATTTGTTTCCAAGTCACGTTCTTCACCATCCAAGGTCACCAATTTTTCCCCAGCACGTGCTTCACGCACACGGATCTCGCTTCCTTCAAAGGTATCCAAGTCAAAGGCATGCATTGGTTGACCAAAGTAGAGCAAGATATAGTTGGTTACGTCAACTACATTGTTAATCGGACGAATGCCTTCGTTCATGAGAAGGTTTTGCAACCATTGTGGACTTGGTGCGATGGTCACATTGTCCAAGATACGGGCTGCATAGTAAGGTGCCTTGTCTGTGTCGATGCTGACAGAAAGAGCATCGGCTGCAATTTGGTCAGTTTCTGAAAGAGCAAATTCTTTAAAGTTGACTGCCTTGTCGTAGATGGCTGCCACTTCGTGCGCTACTCCACGCATAGAAAGGGCGTCTGCCCGGTTTGGAGTGATGGAAAGCTCAATGATTTCATCATCCAAGTCTAGGTAAGAGAATACCTCGTCACCTGGAACAGCATCATCTGGCAAGATTTGGATGCCATCTGCAAATTCTTTTGGTACAACGGAGTCAGAAATACCCAACTCACCAAGTGAACAGATCATCCCAAGGGATTCCAAACCACGGATTTTCCCTTTTTTGATTTTGTAATTATCCGCGATGCGAGCACCCGGAAGAGCCACCATCACCTTGATGCCTGCACGCACATTTGGTGCTCCACAGACGATTTGGCGGGCTTCTTCTTCGCCCACATTGACTTGGCAGACATGGAGGTGAGTTTCCGGCACATCTTCACAAGACAAGACTTCTCCGACGACGATTTTTGAGAGGCCAGCAGCTGGTGATTCCACACCTTCTACTTCGATCCCTGTGGTTGACATTTTTTCAGCCAACTCTTGTGATGGCACATCTACGTCCACCAATTCTTTTAACCATTTGTATGATACTAACATAATTCTGATCGTAAGACCTCAGCAAGCGAGATCTTCTCAATTCCTTTCTCTCAATGTGAATCCACAATCAAGCTTGTGGATCCTCCTTCAAATGTTTCCGAAGCAACCAGTCTGTATCAACGGTTTCCCCCGTAATAAAGTGGTGCTCACTAAACTGTTCAAATCCAAATTGTTTGTAAAAGTTTTGGGCCTTAAAATTTCGTTCCCAAACACCAAGCCAAGCCCAGTCGAATCCACGTTTCTGAGCTTCTTGCAAGGCAAAGAGTAACATTTCCTTGCCGTATCCCTTGCCATGGTGTTCATTTTTGACATAGATTCGCTGAATTTCAAAGGCATTGTTCATTTCAACAGACTCTGTTTGCGCCTTTCCCCAATTAAACTTGAGAAAACCACAAACTTCTTGGTCATGATCAAGAACAAAATAGGCTTCAGATTCCGGATTCTCCAAGTCCTTCTGGACCTGCTCTGGTGACAAGACCGTTTGATAATAGTCTTCCAAATCTTCCTCAACAATATAGGGACCAAAGGTATCTCGATAGGTTTCCACCTCTAGGTCACGTAAGGTCTCTAATTGATCGATTTTTACTCTAACTAACATGATTATTTAAACTGTTCTGAAAAACGGACATCGCCTTGGTAGAAGCCACGGATATCATTGATTCCATAACGGAGCATGGCAACACGTTCTTGACCAAGACCAAAGGCAAATCCTGAATAAACAGTTGAATCAATGCCACTCATCTCAAGGACACGTGGGTGTACCATACCGGCTCCCATGATTTCAATCCAACCAGTCTTCTTACAGACATTACATCCCGCTCTACAACATTTGAAGCAAGAAACGTCCACTTCAACCGATGGCTCGGTAAATGGGAAGTAAGATGGACGCAGACGGATTTGACGTTCTGCACCAAACATCTTTTGCACGATCAATTGAAGCGTTCCTTGAAGGTCGGCCATAGAGATATTTTTCCCAACAACCAAACCTTCGATTTGATGGAATTGGTGACTGTGAGTCGCATCATCCGTATCCCGACGGAAAACCCGCCCTGGAGAGATCATCTTCAATGGTCCCTTACTAAAGTCATGCGCATCCATGGCACGCGCCTGTACTGGTGAAGTATGGGTCCGAAGCAAGATTTCTTCTGTGATGTAGAAAGTATCCTGCATATCCCGCGCAGGGTGATCTTTAGGCAGATTCATGCGTTCAAAGTTATAATAGTCTTGCTCCACTTCAAAGCCATCCACGACTTGGTAGCCCATCCCGATAAAGATATCTTCGATTTCTTCACTGGTTTGAGTCAAAACATGCCGGTAACCACTAGCAACCGGACGACCTGGAAGGGTCACATCAATGCTTTCGCTCGCTAGTTTAGCTTGGACTTTCTTTTCTTCCAAGAGTTTGGCTGTTTCTTCAAAAGCAGCAGTCAAAACATCGCGGGCTTCATTAACGTGTTTCCCGATAACCGGACGCATCTCAGCTGAGACATCCTTCATTCCTTTGAGAATCTCAGTCAGAGATCCTTTTTTCCCAAGGACTGAGACCCGTAGGTCTTGCATCTCTTTTTCATTTTCAGCAGAGATCTGCTTCAAAGCTGCCAGCGTTTCTTCGCGAAGCGCTTTTAATTGTTCTTCAATCGTTGACATAGTTCCTCCATCACAGTCCCTCTACAGACATAGAAAAAACCGCGCGCAAGCTCCTGATCGGAGCGTTGCCACGCGGTACCATCCGTTTTTATCTGTAAACCAGACCTTAATTCTAAATCCTTTACGCAAGTGAATTCACTCAGCTTTCATGCAAAGGGCTTTCAGTCACGGCCCTTCTCCCTGATGCACTTCCCTTGAGCTACTGGTCTTGCAGATTTCTATTCGATTACTATCTAGTTTAGCAGAATTTTAGTTAAAAAACAAGTTAGATGAGACTAATTTCAATAGAAAAGGGAACAAGACGCAGTGTATTCTCTATTCCTCATCTGCTTTCCTTTTCAACAGAAGAGTTGCTGCTTGGTTAAAACCATCACACCAGTTATACCACTTCGCTTCATACTCATTTTGAGGTAAGATACGATCTTTTAAATCCAAAACAGAGTCTATCTTTCTTTCCTCGCAAGCTTGCGCATAGAGAGCATACAAGGCATCGCCACCATCTTGATCAAACTCAGCAGAAATCGTATCCCGACCTGCCAATAAAGCCTGATAAGCCCTGTGATGCCCGTCTGTAATCAGCAAGCGATTGCCAACTGCAAGAATACTAATTGGATCGACATTAATGTTTTCTTCCGACTGATACAGCATCTGGATATCTTGTAACTTCTTTTCTGATAAGTATAGTTGGGTCGGATGAAGATCTGTTATTTTGACGTTCATTTCTTTCTCCTCAAAGGTCCCGATTGAAAGACCTGCCAAAGCCAAATTCCCCTTCCATTCTTCTTATTCATTTGGTTTTTATTTAATGACTTGTCCAGCATCTTTCAAGACAGATTCTGGAATAGTAATGCCCAATTCATCTGCGACCCTTTTGTTGATGACAGACTTACCGTTTGAGAAGATTTCAACAGGTGTATCTGCTGGTTTTTGACCTTTTAAGATCTTGGCAGCCATTTTACCAGTTGCCACTCCAAGATCGTGTTGATCAACAACGACTGAACCAAGACCACCTGCTTCCACCATAGCTGTCGCACTTGGGAAGATTGGTTTTTTAGCTGTTTTGTTTGCTTCGACAACCGTAGAGAAGGCTGAAGCAATGGTATTGTCGATTGGAACCCAAATGGCATCGACTTTGCCTGACATAACAGATACGGTAGAAGCAATTTCATTTGTTGAAGGGACTGAATATGGAACGACCTTGTAGCCTGCTTTTTCTGCTAATTTTGTAAATTCTTCAACTTGAGATTTGGAATTGTCTTCACTGGTTGAGTAGAGAACCCCGATTGTTTTTACGTTTGGAGTCAACTCTTTGATCAATTTCAACTGTTGCTCCGTTGGATTATGGTCAGATACCCCTGTGATATTGCCACCTGGTTTCTTCAAATCTTTGACCAAGTTCGCGCCGACCGGATCGGTGACAGCTCCCATAACGATTGGTTTGTCTTTTGTAGCACTAGCCAAACCTTGAGCAGATGGGGTTGCAATCCCAATCAAGACTTGGTTATCCTTGTCTACCAATTGTTTACTCATGGTTGCAACCTTGTTTTGGTCGCCTTCTGCATTGAGGAAATCAATGTCCACTTTGTCTTTGTCATAACCTTCTTCAGCTAAGCCATCTTGAATCCCCTTGTAGATCAAATCAAGAGAAGGGTGGCTGACCAACTGCAAGACCCCAACTTTGGCCTTTTCATTGCTAGTTGCTGCCTTGTTGTCTTTACCTGCTGTCGCAGAATAGATCGCTGTCCCAATGACTGCTACTGCAATCAAACCAATAATTCCCATTAAGCGTTTATTTTTCATGTTTTCTACCTCTACTTTTTTTATTCTTCTTTACAGTTTTCTAAAGGCTGCGACGCCATCGTTTCTTCATATCTTTTCTCCCTTCTCATCTAAAACAAAAAACACGCCCACACATAGCAAAAGCTATGTGAGGACGTGTCATCGCGGTGCCACCTCACTTATGGGAAAAAGATAGTCTCCTCCCATATCTCAGTCTTGTCTAACAACAAGTTGCACGATAAGGTGTGCCAACCGAATTTTTATTGTTTCAAATTCATCTTATCATTAGTCCAATTTCATAAACTGCCGTTACCCACTCTCAGCAACCGTGGGCTCTCTTGAAACTTTCATTTACTACTTTTCTAATTTCTTACATTTTAAAGTTTTCTTTCAAAAATGTCAATACTTTTTCTGCATTTTTTTGAAAACGTTCGCATTTTCTGATTCATTTTCTTACTAGTCCCCATCTTCTCTCTGGGCTTTCCGCTCTAATTTTGATATAATTTACTAAAATAAACGCTAGAATGATGAGGAATCCCATGTCTTTTGATGGATTTTTTTTACACCATATGGTGCAAGAATTGAAGGTTCAACTCCTAAGTGGACGCATTCAAAAAATTAATCAACCCTTCGAGCAGGAATTGGTACTCCAAGTCCGAGGCAATCGGAAAAACCAAAAACTCTTGCTCTCTGCCCATTCTGTTTTCGGGCGGATCCAACTGACCCAGACCAACTTTGAAAATCCTGCCTTTCCCAACACCTTTATCATGGTCATGCGCAAGTATCTTCAGGGCGCCGTCATTGAAGGGATCGAGCAATTAGAGAACGACCGGATTCTCGAAATCCGTGTTTCCAATAAAAACGAAATTGGAGATGCCATCTCTGTCAGCCTCATGATCGAAATCATGGGAAAGCACAGTAATATTATTCTCCTAGACCGGACCAGCAATAAAATCATCGAAGCCATCAAACATGTCGGCTTCTCACAAAATAGTTATCGGACCATTCTCCCCGGCTCTACCTATATTGCACCTCCAAAAACTAACGCGGTCAATCCTTTTACAATCAAGAATGAAGCCCTTTTTGCCCTTCTTCACAAGGAAGAGTTGAGCCCTAAAAACCTTCAAAAATGCTTTCAAGGTCTTGGTCGAGATACTGCCCAAGAATTAGCCAAGAGACTTGAATCCGATGAAAAATTAAAGACCTTCCGTACCTTTTTCAAAACACCTTCTGAGCCTCGCCTAACGACCAAATCCTTCTCTGCTATCCCCTTTGCAGATGCGACCAGTCAAACGTTTGAGACACTTTCAGATCTGCTAGATGACTATTACCGAGACAAGGCTGAGCGCGATCGGGTGCAACAACAGGCCAGCGAATTGATCCGGAAGGTCGAAAACGATCTTGAAAAGAACCGAAAAAAATTAGCCAAACAAGAAGCGGAGTTGGCAGCGACCGACAATGCCGAAGAGTTTCGCCAAAAAGGGGAATTGCTGACAACCTTCCTCCACCAAGTGCCAAACGACCAAGACCAGGTGGTTTTGGATAACTACTATACCAACGAACCGATCACCATCCAACTCAACAAGGCTCTAACGCCCAACCAAAATGCCCAACGCTACTTCAAACGCTACCAGAAATTAAAGGAAGCCGTCAAACATTTGACCATCCTCATTCAAGAAACCAAGGAAACCATTTCCTATCTGGAAACGGTTGAAACAGCCCTTTCTCAAGCGAGCCTAGCTGAAGTTGCCGAGATTCGTGAAGAGTTGATCCAGACTGGCTTTATCAAACGGCGCCACCGAGAAAAAATTCACAAACGGAAAAAACCAGAAAAATACCTGGCTAGTGATGGCAAAACCATTATTTTAGTTGGGCGCAACAATCTCCAAAACGATGAACTGACCTTTAAGATCGCTAAAAAAGACGAACTCTGGTTCCATGCCAAAGATATCCCAGGCAGCCACGTCGTCATTACAGGAAATCTCGATCCGACGGATGAAGTGAAGACCGACGCTGCAGAATTGGCCGCCTACTACTCCAAGGCCCGGCTGTCAAACCTAGTCCAAGTAGATATGATCGAAGCCAAGAAACTCAATAAACCAACCGGCGGAAAACCAGGCTTTGTGACCTATACCGGCCAGAAAACTCTGCGGGTTACCCCAGAAGAAGAAAAAATCAAAGCCATGAAACTAACAGACTGATTTCAAAAATAAAAGAGAGTGGGACAGAAATCGGTAATTCGTTAGAATTCGATTTCGTCGTCCCACCTCCGCACAGTTGAGTAGGGCTGTAAAAGCTGATGAAATTAGCGTAGTAGAGCCCACTCAACCACTGCGTCTTGCTTGAAAATCCAAAGAAAATTGAGAGGCTAGGACTTTTGTCCCAGCCTCTTTAGAATGTATACAAACTGTTCTAAGTATGTTGAAAAAATAAAATGAGGTCTACTTTTAGGCTCATTCAATATATATTGAAACTTTCCGCCGTGAGAAAAGTGCTAGAAACAATCTTGATTCTAGCACTCGGGAGTTTTGGGAGTAAAACAGTTCGGGGAACTGTTTTAGCCTAAGCCTAGAAATATAAAAGCGAAGGGGTCCAAAACTAATTGAACTCGGGCTGCGGATTTTGTCAAAAAGATAAGTTCTCCTAGAATAGAAAGATTCTGCGTCAAACTTCCTATTTTGACTTTATCCGCAAACGCCCTCTGTATCTTAATTTGTCATGGAACTTCTTTGAAGTTCGCTGACGTCCGTTCTCACCTAAGGAAAGTTTCTTAAATAACATTATCTTCAATACGAAAGGTTGAGCGACGCTCAACCTTTTATTCTGCTTTATTGATGTCTTCTTTGACCTCATCGACATTGAATTTGGCAAAGAGGTACTGACGATCTTGAACTGGGAATCGTTGATCCAGCTGATCAATCGCTCCTACTTCTACGATCCCTTCTGTAATCACAAAATCCATCACATGGCCACCAAAGGTATGGTCATCCGAAATAAAGTGCAAATGATAACCAGCCACACTCACGCCATGGAAAATCTCAGGTGTCCAAAAACCGACGATGGTTCCCGTCACGTTTTCGCGTGTATACTCTGGCTGATGGGTTGCAACCTCTGCAAACTTCATCTCTGGTGTGGATTTTGGAATCATGCGGACATGCATCTTGGCAAAGTCACCATGAATCTTAATGGAGCGGAAAAGATTTTCGCCATCATAATAAGACTCAATACGGGCTTCTAATTCCTCATCTGTCATTTCAAAGCGTTGGCGGAAAATCACCTCAGCTTGGTGGGGAACGACTGCTGCATAAGGAACTTTAGCATCCTGAGAAACTTCGACAATTTCAGGATGGTCGCCCGATCCCTTGGCCTGATAAGCCTTGCCATCTAGCACGATCAACTCACCATCAATAGAATCAAGCGTTCCTACTCCCAGATCTCCATGTTCTAAAAGTTCTCCGATGGTAAAGGATCCCCCGTAAAGGCCAGCCATCAGGGCCCCCAAGGTATTGTATTGAAAAAGTTTCACTGGTTCCATGTTTCTCTCCTCATTCTATCTTCTACCAGTATACCACAAACTGTCCCAAAACTTCACTAGTTAGTTTTTCTTATAAACCATCATAGATGGACTGCATCTGCACATCGTCTGGCACAATCGCCAAATACTGATTTGCTACTTCACGCGCCCTTACCAGATCTCCAGCCTCACGCAACAGATAAACATACGCTTCGAGGAATTCTGGATTGTCCTTCAAGTCTTCATAAAGCTCTTGGTAGGCAGAGACCGCCTCCTCTGTTTTCTCTAAAGCAGCCAAGGCACGGGCAATATTCCAACGAGTGACAACCGTTTCAATTTCTTCATGTTGCCAATCTAAGACTTCGTCAAAACGTTCCTGCTCCAGATACAGGGTAGTCAGACGTAGAGCAATTTCTTCTAGATCCTCCGCCACTTCTTTGGCTTCTAAGAGATAAGCCTCTGCTTGCTCTGGCTGGTGCAATTCATATGAAAGCTGAGAAGCCAAGAGCTTCAACTGTGCATCAAAGGGATTCTTCTCAATTCCTTGTTTGGCAATCTCAAACGCTTTTTCGCGATCATTTTCTGCCTGCAAGGCCAAGGCATACCCGTACTCATAGCCTTCAAAATCAGGCGACAAAGTGTCAATTTGTTTGAAGTAGATCAGGGCTTTTTGGTATTCTTCTTGGTCGGACAATAAAGTCGCTAATTCATAAGCAATCTGGTCATCAAACTCAATTTCTAAAGCTTTCTCTAAGAAGGGCACAGCCGCTTCGAACTTACCAAGATTGGCATAGGCAAACCCAATCCTTTGATAAGTAGAAATTCCTGTCGCTTCCAAGATTTCCCGATTGTCCAACTGGGCATATTCTTGAATAGCTTCTTGGTAATGTTCCAATTCCAGATCGATCTCTGCAAGCCCTAATTGAATAATGGGATCATCCGAGAGGCTGGCTGCCTCGACCAATTTTTCACGCGCAACGTCCGCTAAACCTTCCAGCTGATAGAGATCGGCCTTCACCAAGAGACTGGCCACATACCAGTTCGATTCCGGACCAATTTCTTCCAAATAAGCAAAAGCCTGATCCGTCTGACCATCCTCTGCCAGAATAGTCGCCAAACTCAGATACACTTCTGGATAAGTTTCTGCAATTTGTTCATAGACTTCTCTCGCTTGAGGATAAAATCCAATGCTTTCAAGGTATTGCCCCAAATCTAATAGCTCTTCCTGATCATCCTCTAACAAGGCTTTTTGAAATTGTTCTTCAGCTTCATTTAGCTCTTGCTTTTCAAGAGCCTCTACCATTTGTTGACTATGACTCACTGTGTTTTTCCTCTACTATTTCATGCTCTTCTTCGTACAAACCACTGACTTCCTTGTACCATTCAAAAATGGCTCCGATCACCACCTTGGCAGACGCATAGACTGGAATCCCAAGGAAAACGCCCCAGATCCCAAACATCGAACCTGATGTCAATAAGACAAATAAAATGGTGATTGGATGGATATTCAACTGGCTTCCCAAAACCAAAGGTGATACAAAACGTCCTTCAATGGTTTGCTCCACGGCAAATACAATCAAGACCTTAATAAACATTTCCGGTCCTGCCACCAAGCCCAACACTAGAGCTGGCAACATGGCTAGAAAACTACCCAAGTAAGGGATCAAATTCAAAATCCCCGCAGAGATCCCCAGTGTCACGGCATAGCGCAAGTCAATGATCTTAAAGAAGATGATAAACATAATGGCCACGACAATAGCCACCGTGATTTGCCCCCGAACATAGTTGGAAAGTTGCGTATTGACATCTGAGAGAACTTGTTCAGCAGGTTTGCGAATCTTGGTTGGTAAGAAACGAACAATGTGACCCTTTAAATTTTTCCCATCTCGTAGAAGATAAAAGACAATAAAAGGCATAATGATCAAGGCCACAATCACTTGTGAAGCAACTCCGATCAAGTTGCTGACCCAATTGACCGCACGGCCCGAAATTGTGCTCGCCCAAGCTGTAATATTTTTAGAAATTTGAGTAGCCATCTCATCCAACTGAGGCTTAATATCCGAAGAAACACGGTTGGCTAGAAAATCATCAATGGTGGCATTCGCTTTTTCCAAATAAGTTGGTAAGTTATGAAAGAAACTAACCACCTGTCTTTGAACAGCTGGAATCACCACTGCAAGCCCCCAAACCAAGAGCACAGCGATCAAGAAAAAGACAAGGGAAATCGCAAAAATTCGCTTGAGCCCCTTCTTTTCAAGAAAATCAACGATCGGGTTGAGCAGGTAATAAAGCAAACCAGAAATAATGACAGGCAACATGACTGCTCCTGCAAACTCAAAAATCGGAATAAAGATAAAAGTAATTTTACTCAAGACCAAGAGGTTCAAGCCCAAGAGTAAAGTGACTAAAAATACCGTAATAGCCTTGTTATCTAAAAACCATCTAAAAAACCAGGATAGACTAAACTGTTTCTCTTTATTTTCCACAGAAAACTCCTTTTCATTTCAATATGCTTCTATTTTAGCATTTTTTGAGCTCGAAGTTACGAAAAAACTAGCAAAATAAGAAAGAAGGAAGCCATTTTACCGCCATCCAACTAGTCATTGCCTTCCCATAGGAGCTTTGATATAATAAAGCTAACAAATCAAGCGAGGTGACCTATGTCTCAATCAATTTATTTCGGAACCTATACCAAAAAAGAATCCAAAGGGATCTACAAGGCACAATTTGACCCTGAAACAGGGAGCTTGAGTGATCTTGAACTAGTGGCAGCTGAGCCTAATCCAACCTTTATCGCATTTTCAGAAAAAGGGAATCTCTACAGTGTCGGTGCCCAAGACGGAAAAGGTGGTATTGCTAGTTTCACAGCAGATTTTCAACCGCTCAATCACGTTGTTGAAGAGGGGGCTCCTCTTTGTTACGTCTCAGTAGATGACAAACGCGAACTCGTCTACGGGGCCAACTACCATAAAGGCCAAGTCCTCGTCTACAATATAGAAGCCGATGGCCAGCTGAGCCTCATCGACCAAGACACTCACGAAGGCAAGGGACCACACGAAAATCAAGCCAGTCCCCATGTTCACTTCTCTGATCTAACACCAGATCAGTACTTGATTACCTGTGATTTGGGTACCGATAGCCTGCATACTTATGAGGTTAGCGATCAAGGAAAACTAACCCTTCTCCATCACTACCAAACAGCACCAGGGGCAGGACCTCGACACCTTGTCTTTCATCCCCATCATAAGATCGCTTATCTGATCAATGAATTAAATGCTACCATTGATGTGCTCTTCTATGATGGCATGGGCGAATTTGAACACTTCCAAACCGTTTCAACCCTCCCTGAAGATTATGACGGCCAAAAATGGGCTTCCGCCATTAAGCTCTCAGCTGACGGAAAATTCCTCTATGCCTCTAATCGTGCACACAATTCCATTGCTGTATTTGAAGTGATCGCTGACGGAAGCTTAAAACTCATCGAGATTGTCCCAACAGATGGCCTCAATCCTCGTGATTTCACCCTCAGTCCCGATCAACACTACCTCATTGCTGCCCACCAGGATTCCCCAAATGCCACTGTTTTCAAACGTGATCCGGCGACTGGACGGTTATCTTCATTATCCCATGACTTTTACGTTCCAGAAGCCGTTTGTACCGTTTTTCATTAAGTCGATTCAGTTGTCAAACCTTTCAAAAAATGATTAAATAGATGAGAAAACGGCAGACGCCCGACTTCATACATTATATTTTAGGAGATCCAAGCATGAATCCAATGAACTTATTTAATCAAGTAAAAGAAATGATCGAAAAGAAAGATTTCGATGCCGCAAAGAAATTTGTAGAAGACAACAAAGACAACCTCGGTGACTATCTTGAACAAGCAAAAGGGCTGGTTTCAGGAAACGAAATGGTCAGCGGTGCCTTGGACAAACTGAAAGGTTTGTTCTAAGAAATTATTTTTATGAAACTCACAATCATTCCATTTTAAGGAAGAATTCTCTGATCAAAAAATGTTGGGTAAAATTGCCCAACATTTTTTATTGTATACTTAATTTCACTGCTGCTTCCAATTTACCAAAACTAAAGCAAATACTACCATTGCTCCACCAATTAACAAGTTTAACGTAAAGGCTTCATGCAAACCTACAATTGAAAAGAGTGTAGAAAATATCGGAACTAAGAATAAGAAACTACTAGCTGTCGTTGCTCCTTTTTGACCTAAACTAAAGAACCACAATCCAAAAGAGCCTACAGAAGCAGGTATAATTAACCAAACAAACCAAATCCAGCCCCAAAATCCTAGATGCGCAAAATCATAACTTTCATGTAGGGGCAATGAAAATAGATAGAGGAAAATACCTCCTAGCAATAATTGCCAACCTGTAAAAACCCAAGGTCCATTATCAAATGGGACTTTTTTAGTGATAATCGTATTAATAGACCAACAAAAAGAACCGAGTAAGGCAAACAAGGCTCCTAAACTAAAAGCAGAACCATCCCATCCAATGCATGTCACAACTCCTGCAACTCCTAATAGTAGCGCACTAATTTTTTTGAAGGTCAGTTGATCCTTTAGAAGAAAATGAGCTAACAAGGCTAACCAAAGCGGATTGGTAAAGAGGATAATCGATGACATAGAGGACGACAGGCCATAAGCTAAAGCAAGATTCAAAAACCCCATCGTTCCAGCTGTTTGCAAGAGACCAATCATCATTACAAGAACAAAACCCTTACCTTTTCTTGCTCCACTCTTAGGAATAATGGATGACCAATTCCCATGTAAACACTTTAAAGCTAACATCAATGCTCCCGCAATCATGAACCGCACACCTCCAATTAATAGAGGGGGTGTCTGTTCAACGGCGATTAAGTACTTCCCCGTTGGAAAAGAGGATCCCATAAAAATCGTTGTCAATAATATGGCTGACAAAAAGATAAGATTCGATTTATTTTTCATGACTGCTCCTTTATGAGATATTAAAGATAGTTTTTGTCTTTTATTTTACTCGTTTTAAACTAAATGTCAATAGATTTCCAAACAATTGCAAAAATCTTTTATCCTCCTGTATATTGAGAAATCATTAAAAAAAGTCTATACTGGTAGTATGGATATGAATTATCTTTATATACGGAGGTGCACAGATGCATTTATCATCTGGATGGGAACAGTCTATCTACGTTCTACTCATGCTTGATCAACTACCAGAAGGAGAATATATCAATTCGATTTTCTTGAGTGAACGATTAGGGGTTTCAGATTCCTATTTAAAAAAAATTATTAAACTGCTAGATAATGAGGGACTAGTAAAATCCGTTCGAGGAAAAAATGGAGGCATTGCTCTTTCAAGACCTCTGAGCCAGATTAGTTTTTATGATGTCTTTGTTGCTATAGAAGGGAAAAATCGTATTTTTGAAAGTCAAAATCTTTTAAAAAGATTCTTGGGAGAGGAAGAAGGAAAAAAAGCCAAAAGATGCGTTGTCACCAATTCACTGGATATGATTGAAAATACGCTGGTCTCTACTCTCACTTCCATCACGCTCAGTCAGGTTGCTTTTCAGGCTGAAATGAACTATGATTTAACTGATGTCCGAAACTGGATCAATCATCATAAAAAATAGTTGGGGATTTTTTTCCTCAACTTTTTTATATAATTTCTTGACAAATATTTTCATAGGGTCTATACTTTAATTGAAGATAAAGTTTATCTTCTATATCGTTAAAAAGATGCTTATCGCATCCTTTCCTATAGCTAAAGTAAAGAAAGAAGGTTCTTATGAAAGTCATTTTAGCTACTGACCGAGATGGTTTCCAATTAAAAGAAACTGTCAAAAACTTTTTGCTTCATTCCGGTTATGAAGTTATTGATCTCAACTCTACACACGGTTCGGAGGATTTTGTAGACTCTACTGTCAATGCCGTTCAAGAATTTCGCAAACATGAACACGCTCGTGCAATTCTTTTCGATAAGTATGGTCATTCCTTTATGCCTGCCAATAAGTTTAAGGGGATTATCTGTGCAGCTGTTTCCGATGAACACTCAGCCATGATGACCATTCGACACAATTCCACTCCAATTATTAATCTCGGTTCTGGAATTACTGGAGATATTCTTGCGGTTGAAATTGTAAAAACTTTTTTGGAACATGATTATGACGCTGGACGTCACCAAGTTCGCATTGATATGCTAAACAAATTCTGCTAGGAGGGAATACTATGAAAATTGCACTCGGTTGTGACCACATTGTAACAGATGTAAAAATGAAGATTTCGAAACACCTCAAAGAACAAGGACATGAAGTTATTGACGTCGGTACTTACGACTTTGTCCGTACCCACTACCCTATTTACGGCCGCTTGATTGCTGAAGAAGTTGTGAAGGGAAATGCCGACTTCGGTGTTGCCCTTTGTGGTACAGGTGTTGGGATTGCAGTTGCTGCTGATAAAGTTCCTGGTACTCGAGTAACCCTTGTTGGAGACGTAGTAACAGCTCGTGCTGCACGTGAAAATCTTAATGCAAACATTGTAGCCTTTGGTGGAGCCATTCTTGGTATTAATTTTATTAATAACATTGTAGATGAATTTATCAATACTAAATATAATCCAAATCCTGAAAAAGAAAAGTTGATTGCCAAAATTGATCAGCTTTCCGAAGTGACTCCAGATGTAGCTGCTAATGATCATATCTTTGACGAAGAAAATGCAAAATGGGCCCGTGGGGAATATCACGATTAGTTTTCTCAACCATTTTCAACAATTTACTTAGATGTTGAAATAGGATTAAGGAGGAGAATAAAATGGTTGTTAAAGTTGGAATAAATGGATTCGGGCGTATTGGTCGTTTAGCCTTACGTCGTATTCAAACACTTAAAAATATTGAAGTAACACATGTTAATGACTTAACTGATTCAAAAATGTTAGCTCATCTTTTAAAATACGATAGTACCCAAGGAAAATTTAAGGGAACAATTGATGTTAAAGAAGATGGTTTCGTCATTAACAACAAGTTTATCAAGGTCACGAGTGAGCCTGATCCTGAAAAAATTGATTGGGCTTCTTCAGAAGTTGACATTGTATTGGAAGCAACAGGTTTCTTTGCAACAAAAGAAAAAGCCGAAAAACATCTCCATAAAAATGGTGGGGCAAAGAAGGTAATCATCACGGCTCCAGGTGGAAATGATGTAAAAACTGTTGTATTTAATGTCAATCATAAAACCTTGACTGGTGAAGAAACAGTCATTTCACCAGGTTCATGTACAACAAATTGCCTGGCTCCTATGGCTGACACTTTAAATAAGAAATTCGGAATTCTAGTTGGGACTATGACAACAATTCATAGCTATACTGGAGATCAAATGACGCTTGATGCACCTCATCGTAAAGGGGATTTACGACGTGCTCGAGCTGCCGCAGTGAATACAGTTCCAACATCATCTGGTGCTGCCAAAGCTATTGGTCTTGTCATTCCAGAACTAGATGGTTTGCTGAAAGGTCATGCACAACGTGTAGCAACTCCTACTGGCTCTCTTACAGAACTGGTTAGTCTCGTAAAAACACCCGTCACTGTTGAAGAGGTAAATGCTGCCATGAAAGCTGCACAAAATGAAAGTTTTGCCTATAATGAAGATTTCATTGTCTCTAGTGATATTATCGGTGATACCCATGGTTCAATCTTCGATGCAACACAAACAGAAGTTACTACAGATGGACAAAACTATCTTGTGAAGACGGTGGCTTGGTATGATAATGAAATGAGTTTCACAGCTCAATTAATCCGCACTCTAGAATATTTTTCTAATATCTCTAAGTCATAAAATCTATCTATTATATGCTTCAACTTGTAAATAGCTATAAAACAAATCACGTAAATTGTTTAAGACAACCTCGGTGACTACCTTGAACAAGCAAAAGGGCTGGTTTCAGGAAACGAAATGGTCAGCGGTGCCTTGGACAAACTGAAAGGTTTGTTCTAAGAATAGAACAACTCCTCAACCATGTGTTGGGGAGTTTTTGTTTGGCTAAATTTTTAAAAAAAGAGAGTGGGACAGAAATCGGTCATTCGTTAGAATTCGATTTCGTCGTCCCACCTCTACACAGTTGAGTAGGTCTGTAAAAGCTGATGAAATCAGCGTAGTAGAGCCCACTCAACCACTGCGTCTTGCTCGACAATCCAAAAACAAGAAGAGGCTAGGACTTTTGTCCCAGCCTCTTTTTAGTCTAGCTAGTAAACTAGATTATTTTTTCAAATTGTAGAATGATTCCAATCCACGGTATTCAGCAACTTCACCAAGTTGATCTTCGATACGAAGCAATTGGTTGTATTTAGCGATACGGTCTGTACGTGAAAGTGAACCTGTCTTGATTTGTCCTGCGTTTGTTGCAACTGCGATGTCAGCGATTGTTGAATCTTCAGTTTCACCTGAACGGTGTGATACAACGGCAGTGTAACCAGCTTCTTTAGCCATTTCGATAGCATCGAATGTTTCAGTAAGAGTACCGATTTGGTTAACTTTGATAAGGATTGAGTTAGCACATTTTTCTTTGATACCACGTGAAAGGTAGTCAGTATTTGTTACGAAGAAGTCGTCACCAACCAATTGAACTTTCTTACCAAGACGTTCAGTAAGAGCTTTCCAACCTTCCCAGTCGTTTTCATCCATACCATCTTCGATAGTGATGATAGGGTATTTGTCAACCAATCCTTCAAGGTAAGCGATTTGTTCTTCAGCAGTACGAACAGCAGCGCCTTCACCTTCGAATTTAGTGTAATCGTATACTTTACGTTCTTTATCGTAGAATTCTGATGATGCACAGTCAAATCCGATAAATACGTCTTTACCTGGAACATAACCAGCAGCTTCGATAGCAGCGATGATAGTTTCTACACCATCTTCAGTTCCGTCGAAACGAGGAGCGAATCCACCTTCGTCACCAACGGCTGTTTCAAGACCACGACCTTTAAGGATTTTCTTAAGTGCGTGGAAGATTTCAGCACCCCAACGAAGAGCTTCTTTGAATGTAGGTGCACCAGCAGGTACGATCATAAATTCTTGGAAAGCGATTGGAGCATCTGAGTGAGAACCACCGTTGATGATGTTCATCATTGGAGTTGGAAGAACTTTAGTGTTGAATCCACCAAGGTAGCTGTAAAGTGGGATTTCAAGGTAGTCAGCAGCTGCACGAGCTACGGCGATAGACACACCAAGGATAGCGTTAGCTCCCAAATTACCTTTGTTAGGAGTACCGTCAAGAGCGATCATAGCACGGTCGATAGCTTGTTGATCACGTACATCATAGCCGATGATAGCTTCAGCTATAATGTTGTTTACATTGTCAACAGCTTTTTGAGTACCAAGACCACCGTAACGAGATTTGTCACCGTCACGAAGTTCAACTGCTTCGTGTTCACCAGTAGAAGCTCCTGATGGAACCATACCACGTCCATGAGCACCTGATTCAGTATAAACTTCTACTTCAAGTGTTGGGTTACCGCGTGAGTCTAGGACTTCGCGAGCGTAAACATCAGTAATAATTGACATTTTCTACTCTCCTTATGAGTTATATTTTTTACAACTCTATCATACCTTAATTAGCTTATTTTTTCAAGAAAAAACAAGGAAATCTTTGAAATTTGAGAACTTTTTAACATAAAAACGGTTTCATCGATGGATCCAAATGGAATTTTGATCCTTTCCATTTTTTTCGTTCTCTTTCTCCTTTTCTTCCCTCCTTTATGCTATACTAAAGGTATGACAGATATCAATAAAACTATTTTAGAAAAAGCTGCTGGGCCTAGTCGACTTCATCCCGATGAGCAGCGTCGTTTTTTAGAGACTTATAGCGAGCGGGTAATCGCTTCTTGTAGTCTAGCTGACGCACGCGAGAAGGCCCTTCTCCAAAACTTTACAACCATCCTGACGGATAGTTCTGATCATTTCCAACCTGTCTTTGTCAAGATTTCACCCTCCTTGGATGAATCCTATCAACTTCAGTATTTAAAAATGACAAAAGAACAAGGGATTGTTGCAAGTATTGTTTCGGATGATTGCAAGAACTCTCCTTTTGGCCTCATCATCCATACAGACCACCCGTCTGGAATTGATCCAACTGATATGAGACTTCAATATTCACAGTTATTTGAAGAGGGAAATCAAGCTCCTACAAGTAAAAAAGCCTCCTTTTGGAAACGGCTCTTTGGCTAAAGAGAACCCAATGGAATGATCCTATCCATTGGGTTTCTTTTTACTAAATCTTTAGTAATTGGCCAATATTTCGTGCACAAGATATCAGATTTTTTTCTGCATTTTCTAGGGCTTCAGAAACCTGGCAAGGTCCTGGTACAATAGAAAAAGCAGCACTTATATTGTGACTTGGAAAGCTAGGTAAATCATCCCCTAAGCTACCACAGATAGCAATGACCGGAATGCCGGCTGGCGTTCGTTTCGCTACACCAACTGGAGCCTTCCCTGAAAGGGATTGCTGATCCATTCTTCCTTCACCGACTACCACTACATCAGCCCTTTGAACCTTGCGGTCAAAATCAATTAAATCAAGACTTTTTTCAATTCCAGAGGAAATGTGACCTCCCGCAAAAGCGACCAAGCCTGCTGCCATGCCACCTCCAGCTCCGGCGCCAGCCATGGATAAAATTCGGGCATCTGCTAGCTGGTAAAAATCCTGCATAGCCTGGTCGACAGCTGGAAACAGAAGGGGATTCAATCCCTTTTGCCCGCCAAAGATATAGGTCGCTCCTTGACTGCCACAGAGAGGATTGGTTACATCCGTTAAGATTTGGAGCTCGATGTTTTGTAAAGTTTTTGGAACCGCATTGGTATCTATTCTAGCCACACGACCGAGCGAAGCCCCCACAGGACGAAGCAGATGGCCTTGATCATCATAGAAGGCTACCCCAAGTCCAGCTGCCATTCCAATCCCACCATCATTCGTCGCAGATCCACCGATTCCGACACAAATTGTTTGCACACCTTGATCGACTAGGTGCAATATCAGTTCACCAATTCCTCGTGTTTCCAGTTCAAGAGGATTTCGTTTCTCAGCGGGAATTGACCCTAAACCGACAAGAGAGGCCATCTCAAAAAAAGCTATCTCATCTTTTTGATAGTAAGACATTGAAACAGGCTGTCCAAATGGTCCTGTTACCTGAGTATGCTTCTTGGTTAAATTCAGAATGCCAGCTAGGGTATCCATGGTACCTTCGCCACCATCCCCAATAGGAAGCAGATCAAAAGTTGCTTCCGGCAGGGCTTCTTTAAAGCCTTTTTTTAAGGCTTCTGCTACTTGTTTGGCAGATAAGGATTCTTTAAATGAATCCGGTGCTAGTAGGATATGCATGCTGTTTCCTTTCTATGCTGGTCTAAAATTTCAAGAACAAGGCTTAGATCCCTCGTCTGGATACGGTATGGGGCACGCTCGGCTACGATTGGCTTTGCCATAAAGGCAATCCCAATACCGGCTGTTTCAATCATGGGAAGGTCATTAGCACCATCACCCATCGCGATCGTCTGACTTCGTGGGACATGATTTTCTTTCGCCCATGTCAGGAGGGAGTCTTTTTTTCTTTCAGGTGTCACAATCTCTCCGAGCACTTTCCCTGTCAGACGACCATCAAAAGTCTGCAAACGATTAGCACGAACCAGATCAATTCCTAAAGACCTCGCGATGGGGTCGATGACTTCATGAAATCCCCCCGAAACAAGACCAACCTTGTAACCTCTTTGATGAAGTTCCGTGATTAAGCCTTCAGCTCCCTGTGTGATTTCAATTTGTTTCAAAATCTTTTGAAAGGCAGAGATCTCCAACCCCTTCAGTAAAGCGACACGCGCCTCTAAAGATGCTGAAAAATCCAGCTCCCCATTCATTGCTTGTGCTGTAATCTCTGCCACTTTTTCTCCCGCGCCAGCTTCTTGAGCTAGTAGATCAATCCCTTCCTGTCGGATCAAATTTCCATCTACATCCATAACGAGAAGACCTGTTACTTTTTTCATCGCTTTCCTTTCTTATTTCTCCCTTACTATACAAAAATAGGTAGTAAAATTCAAGTTTCAATGATCATTTGAAATAAAAAATGACCTTCTAAAAGGTCATTTTTCTGTTATTAGAAGCGAATCTGCTCCCGGGTTTTTTCATATGAAGTAACAAAGCGATCAGTTACGCCAGCTTCTACCATTTCCAAAGCATCTGAGATAACTTTGAAGGAAGCCGCATAGTCATATTCTCTTTCGAAAATATAAAGGGACTCATCAAAGGCTGCCTGTACATGATCATCAAATGAACGGTAACGGTTCGAGTATTGCAACAATTGCTCTGTCAAAGTCGCATTTTGAACAATTCGATAAGCGGCTTCTTCCAATTCATTCATATCATTGGTCAAGATTTCCAACAAACGATTGGTTGATTCGATGTTGATTTTATCCCCTTCCAACTCATCCATCAAAGCTTCTGTATTGTTACTTGCTGTAAAGAAAATTTCTAAGAATTCTTGAGGAATTCCTGGCAAGTTTCGTTTGTCCATATAGCGTTTAATGGCATGCAAACGGTTGGCATAGATGTTAACTTTTTGGCGAGCATTGGCATCGTCTTTTTCAATTTTTGAAAGGGAATCACTTAAACCAATTTGCTCATTTTCGATTTCTTTCAATCGAGCTTCAATAGCTTCTAATTCTTCTTCTACGATAGAATAGGCCTTTTGTGTTTCAGATGAATCTTTCAAGGCATCTTCTACCACATTTTCTTGTGAAGATAACTCAGCTTCCAACTCTTTTAACTGTTGGCTAAAGGCTTCATTCAAGACGAATGTTTTACCGAGACGTTCCACTTCTGCCGCAAGGTTGCTATTGTTCTCTTTTGCATGTTTCAAATAGCCAGGCAGTTGTTTCACTAACTTCTTCACAACTTTTTGTGATTCAATTTCACGGGTAAAGATGTGATACAATGCATCAATTTCTTCTTGAATTTGTTCATTTTCGTAAATGGCATTGTCCAATTCAAGGGCAGATACATTTGCCATATTGTTCTTCAAGGAAGCATGCAACTGTTGGAAACGAGATTCGATATCTGTTTCAGTGAAGTGGTAGCCAGATTCCAAAAGCTTGCGGTAGCCACTTTCCAAATCCTCTAATTGGTCCGGAAGTTTTGCCTGAAGGGCAGTGACAATTTCTGGCACTCGCTCAACAATTTGTTTCAAGGCCACAATATGATTCTCAGCTGTATCAAGGATTTCAGCCGCTTCAACAGGGTCACCTGAAGAATTCAAGGTTACAAATTGTGAGAACTCAGATTGAATATTTCCAATTTGTTTTTCAATTTCAGGAAGCGCGCTGCCATAACGATCTGGTTCTGAAGTGACTTCTTTTTGAAGTTCTTCAAACATATCCAAGGCATGAACCACACGACCGCTATTTTTTTGTTCCTGCTCTTCAAGATCAGAAAGGGCTTTGCGAATCGCCTTGATATCTTCGTCAATCAATTGGATCTGACTTTCGATATTGTCAATGGCTTGTTTAGCCTTCATGAAACGGAAAGAATTATTATAACCTTCTGCTTCAAACAGATTGTTTTCAATATCAGCAAATGAATTTAAGGATAAATCTACCCATTTTTGATTCCATTCACGAAATGCAATTTGACTTTGACCAATCAAATGCATGTTTTTTACGGCCTCTACTTCATCGTTGACCGGAAGGTTGTATAACTTTTCTTTTCGTTCTTCCAGTGCTGCCAGTAAGGCTTCATTTCGTTTTCTCAAAATAACTGCAACCACATATCCTACAATCAAGATAAGGGCGACAATAAAGATGAGAACAATTAGTCCACTAGACATATAAAAACTCCTTCATCGTATTACTTGAACGTAATCCTAGTAATTATACCATAAAATATCCATTAATGGGAAGCGTTCGGTGAATTTTATACATCGAGTGTACTATATTCAGCGTTTTCTTCGATAAATTCACGACGTGGTTCCACTCGGTCCCCCATCAACATATCAAAGATCTTATCTGCTTCCGCAGCATCATCTACTGATACTCGTGCCATCAAACGGTGTTCTGGATTCATGGTTGTTTCCCATAATTGGTGATCATCCATTTCTCCAAGACCTTTATAGCGTTGGATGGTTGGTTTTGAGCGACCTTCTGAATAACGTTCCAAAGCTGCAGCTAATTCGGCTTCTTGGTTCGCACTAGGTTGGATATATTCTTTGATTTCACTACCGACTTTGACCCCATAGATGGGTGGTTGCGCAATATAAACATATCCCGCTTCCAAGACTGGTTTCATATAGCGATAGATCAAAGTCAACAGAAGGGTTCGGATATGAGCGCCATCGACATCGGCATCGGTCATGATCACTAATTTTTGATAACGCGCTTTTGTAACATCAAATTCTGCACCAAATCCAGTTCCCATAGCTGTAAATAAACTACGAATCTCTTCATTAGCTAGAATTTTGTCCATACTTGCTTTTTCAACGTTTAAGATCTTTCCACGAATTGGTAAAATCGCTTGGAATTCCCGATTACGTCCTGATTTAGCAGAACCTCCTGCTGAATCCCCTTCGACGATAAAGAGTTCTGTTTCTTGCGAATTGTTTGACGAACAGTCTGCCAATTTACCAGGCAGATTGGAAATTTCAAGGCCTGATTTCTTACGGGTCACTTCCCGTGCCCGCTTGGCCGCTACGCGAGCTTTGGCTGCTAAAATCCCTTTTTCAACGATTTTCTTAGCAATTTGTGGATTTTCCAAAAGGAAATCAGAAAAGGCATCACTAAAGAGTCGATTGGTAATTTTAACAACTTCTGAATTTCCAAGTTTTGTCTTGGTTTGTCCTTCAAACTGTGGATTTGGATGTTTAACTGAGATAACTGCTGTTAATCCTTCTCGAACGTCTTCCCCAGTTAGATTGTCTTCGTTTTCTTTTAAGAGTTTATTTTTCTTAGCGTAATCATTGATGACACGAGTGAGAGCTGTACGGAAGCCCTGTTCATGCGTTCCACCTTCATGGGTATGGATGTTATTAGCAAAACTCATGACCGTCTCATGGTAGCCTGTGGTATATTGCATAGCTACTTCAACTGTTATATCATCCATTTCACCATCTGTGTAGATTGGTTTTTCAAAGATGACATCTTTGTTTTCATTGATGTATTCGACGTAACTAGAGATCCCACCTTCGTAGTGGTAATGCTTTTCTTGCTCTAATCCTTCCCGCTTATCCGTCAGAGAAATACGCAAGCCACGATTCAAAAAGGCTAATTCTTGAATCCGTTTATTTAATTTTTCAAAATCATACTCGGTCGTTTCCGTGAAGATTTCTGGATCCGGAATAAAGTGGACGGTTGTCCCAGTCCGATCCGTCTCTCCGATGACTTTCAAATCATCCACAACGTGTCCACGTCGATACTCTTGGTAATAGATACTGCCATTTTTATAGACGCGAACATCGAGGGTTGTGGAGAGGGCATTAACAACGGAAGAGCCTACCCCGTGAAGACCACCAGAAACCTTGTAGCCACCTCCGCCGAATTTTCCTCCCGCGTGAAGTACCGTAAAGACAGTTTCAACGGCAGGTCGACCAGTCTTTTCTTGGATATCTACTGGGATCCCACGACCATCATCGACCACTGTGATCGAATTATCTGCTTCAATGAAAACTTCAATATGGCTAGCAAAACCGGCCAAGGCTTCGTCAATCGAGTTATCTACGATTTCCCAGACCAGGTGATGAAGACCTTCTTTTGAGGTAGATCCAATATACATCCCCGGACGCATCCGAACGGCCTCTAGTCCTTCCAAGACCTGAATCTGACTGGCATCATATTCTTGTGCTTGATTTTCTTGCTGTTTATCCTCTGTCATAATTTCCCTTTTCTATTCAAATATAAACTGCTGTAAGTGTGGCATGGAATCAAATAAATAGGTTGAAAGCCCTGCAGCCTTCCCAGCTTCTATATCGATCGGACGATCTCCGATGACCAGACCGTCTTGAATGCCATATTTTTCCTTCAAATAAAGCATAGAGACTGGATCTGGTTTTCGTGGAAAGCCCTCGTCTGCTGTTACAATCTCTGTAAAGAAGGGAGCAATACCTGTCTGATCAAGGAGGGTCAAAACTTGGCGATCTCGATGTGATACCAAAAAATGACGTCCTCCATGTGCCTGAATCTCTTCTAGTAACTCTTTTGCCCCCTCAAATAAGACCGGCTCTTGCAAGCCCAAGGCTTCTTTTTTCTTGTATTCCGTACGAAAATTAGGAATATAAGGCGCAAAGGTCTGAATTGCATCCTGTGTTGAGATTTTTAATGCTGCATAAACAGAATCATGATCGGCTTGGATGTGAAAGTCCTTCAATGTCGCTACAAAGGCATTTGTGGACGTTTCGTAATTATCCAATAGCGTCCCACCAAGATCCCATATAAAATCATGATAATTCATAGTCAATATTATACCACAAATGGACAAAAAAAATAAGCTAAAACCCTCATTTAGGGGGGATTTTAGCCATTTTTTAAGGTCATTTCATTTTAAATCAAATAGAAGTCATTTTCTGTCATAGAATGTGATCTTTCTCCAGAAAAAATGGTGTCCAAAAGATCTCTCTTAAGCATCTCCAAAGACGTCTTGATAGAGCATTCCTTGACGAAGACTTTGGGCATCTCCTTCAAAATGGTCTACCAAGGCATAGGCTAGGGCAAGAGCCGTTGAAGGACCTCGACTGGTCAAGAGATTACCGTCTTTCACCACTGTTTCTTTTTGATAGTGTCCATCTTGAATCTCTTCTTCAAAACCATCGTAACACGTATAGTGTTTATCTTTTAAGAGACCAGCACGCGCCAAAACAATGGGAGCCGCGCAAATTGCAGAAATAGTTTTTCCTTTGCTACTTTCTTCTTGAAGAGCTGTGATTAATTCTGCATTGTCCCGCAAATTCGCGGCTCCTGGCATCCCACCTGGTAAAAAAATTCCATCATAATCTGACAGGTCTCCATTCCAGAGACGGTCGACTTCCACGGTGATCTGGTGAGAACCTGTGACTGTTTCTTCCATGCCAATGAGGTCGCAGTCAATCCCAGCACGTCTCAAAACATCGACAATGGTCAAGGCTTCAATTTCTTCAAAACCGTTTGCTAAAATCGTTGCTACTTTTTTCATTTTCATTCCTTCTTTCTAACTATTGCGCCTTTTTAAGGACTACTTTTTTACGGATTGGAACCTCTTTTTCTGGTCCTTTCTTTTTGCTACTATGATTATATATTGAGAGTACTAGACCAATCCCAATCAGATTACTAATAATAGAGGAGCCTCCTTGTGAGATAAAGGGAAGGGGAATCCCCGTCAAAGGGAGAAGGCCCGTTACCGCTCCGACATTTTCAAAAATATGAAAGACCAGCATCATAATAAATCCGATGGAAATATAGGTATAAAATTGGTTGTTGGACTGGAGGGTGATTTTTAAAATACGGTAAATCAGGGTCACATATAAAATCAACAGCACAAGAGCTCCAACAAAACCAAAGTCTTCTGCTACTACTGTAAAAATCATATCACTTTCCCTTACTGGAACCAATAAATTAGATACATTAAATCCTTGACCAAAGAGTCCACCACTGGCAATGGCTAGCTGTCCTTGCGCCTGCTGGTAGGTGGTTGTTTGTGCATAGTCAAAAGGATTTAACCAGGCTAAAATACGGTTCATCTGGTAGGTTGGCATACCTACTTGCTGGTGCAGAAAAGCCCGACCCCCTTCTGATAGAAAGAGAAAGAGAAAGCCTGCTAACCCACCTGCTAGAAGCAAGATGACCGGCAAGATAATTTTCCAGGAAACTCCTGAAACAAGCACTAAGCCCGCAAAGATGGCCAAGAATACTAAGGCCGTTCCCAAGTCCTGCTGGAGGGCCAATAAGGCAAAGACCGGAATTGTATAGATAGTCAACTCTAGAATTAAAAACCAATCTTGTCGTAACAATCGCTCACGACCCTTATTTCTTTGTAAAAATCGAACAATAGAACGTGACAACATCAGGATGAAGGGAATCTTCATAAATTCTGAAGGCTGAAATAAGGTGATGTTTCCATAAGCTACCCAGTTTTTTGCTCCTGTTGAAGCCACCAAGTTGGGATTATAAAAAACAAGAGGAAGAACCATCAAGGCCAAGCCTAGTAGGTAAAGAAAGGGAGTGATTTTCCAAAGAAATTTCGTACTAAAAATCGTCACAATCAGGCAAATGATACATCCCACACCAATCCAGGCCAATTGCTGCCCCAAAAAAGGCCACACCATTTGGGGATAATCATGAGAAACTGCCACATAAACGGATAAGATCCCAATCATAAGTAGGGTGAAGACAATTCCAATGATCGAATAATCCAGGTGGATCGTCCAAAAATGATGTTTCTTCATTCACGTTCCTTTCTATAATGATTCAATGATGGATTAGTAGAGTAACATTTGCAGAATCAAACTAGAACCCGCTACACAGAACCAGGCAATTAAGCCCACCAATAGAGGGGCTGCTCCTGCAGAACGGAACTGTTTCCAAGAAACCTTGCTTCCGATTCCAACCAAGGCCATGGCCATAAAGAGGTGAGAAAGGTCATTTAGGTAAGGTAGGACCACTTTAGGTACCAGGCCAATAGAAGAAAGAATGGAAGCCACAATAAACCAGATAATAAACCAAGGAATAATTTTCTTTAACATTCCTTTGTTTCTTCCTTGTTGTTTCGTACGATACAATTTCAAACCGATCAAGCCCAAACAAACTGGTACAATCATCAGGGCGCGTGTTAACTTAACAATTGTAGCCATTTGCCCCGCTGCTTTACTGTAAGAAAATGCTGCTGCTACAACAGATGACGTATCGTTAATGGCTGTTCCTGACCAGAGGCCAAATTGGAAATTAGACATATGCCATAAATGCCCTAATACTGGAAAGATAAAGACAGCCAAAATGTTGAAGAAGAAGATAGTTGACATAGATAGGGCAATCTCCTCTTCGTCTGCTTCAATGATCGGCGCTGCTGCTGCAATAGCAGATCCACCACAAATAGCTGTACCAAACCCAATGAGGGTCCGTAGATGAGATTTCAGGTGGAAGACTCTCCCAAAAATAATAGCTGCAAGAAAGGCAACTGTTATCGTTGGCAGACTAATCTTTAAAGAAGACAAGCCTGTAGAGGCAACTGTTGCAATGGGCAAGCTAAATCCCATAAAAATAATCGAATACTGCAACAATTTCTTACCGGACCAGTTCAAGCCTGGGCGAGAATTCTCAGGTAAGTCAATCAATTCATTAAGTAAAATTCCTAAGATCAAGGCAAAAACACTTGATCCAATGATGGGAAAGAAATTTCCCAACAACATAGCACAAAGTGCCAGTACAAATGCAATTGCAAGTCCAAATCCTTTATTTTTCATTCTCTCAATTCCTTTCAAAAAAGTCAGCTGCTTGCTCAATAAGCCGCTCTCTCACTGTCGTGTGAAGGGGCAACACCTGTTGCAACCCGTCCAAAATTTGTTTTCCATATCGCTTGGTTACCACCCGCTGATCCAATAAGAGGACCAGAGATTCCTGATCTTGAAAACGGCTGGTTCTCCCAATAGCCTGTTTTAGCCTTAAAATCGCAACCGGAAGACTATAGTCGTAAAAGGGATTTTTCCCCTGTTCTCTGAGTTTTGTATTCAGCTTTTGAACCATATAATCTTTAGGATTGTCAAAAGGAATGCGCGTGATGATTTGAATCACTTCTTTTTGTTGGGAGAAATCGACTCCCTCCCAAAAACTTCCAGTTCCCAATAAAATGGAGCTTTCTCCTCGGTCAAATCGCCGCTTAATATTGGCTGCATCCCCATTTCGATACTGGGCCAAGTGAGGAAACTTCAATGCATTTGACGTCTCCAGTAACAATTCTTTTGAAGTAAACAAAAGAAAAATTGGCTTTCGTAAAGGAAGGAGTTCACCGACGAGCTGACAAATCTCCCCTGCGTACTCCACTGAAGATAAAGAAACAACATCTGGAAAATCAATCGGCACCAGCAATTCCTGGTGTTGTTTGACTGTTATTGGTACCCGGTAGATTTGCTGTTCTTGGTATCCTAAAAGAGCAGGTAAATGCACCTTTTTACTGATAGCGATTGTCGCAGATACAAAGAGCACGGTCACTTCTTCAGGCACAAACTCCTTAAAGGATAGTAAGTCCTCCACTCCACCATGAAGACGAAGAATCTGATGGCTTTCAACCACTTCTTTGTCTATCCAAAAAGTTTGGTATCGCTCATCGAACAATTCCTTTAGATTCTCTAGAGATTCGGTTTTCAACTCCGATACATCCTGCCGAATTTTTGCCACCGTTTGATCTGATAAGACTGCAGTTTTTCCTTGCACGACTTCTTTGGAGCAGGCATTTAACTCAAATTGAATACTCTCCAACAAACGTCGTTGTAGAAGATCTTTTTCCTCTTCAATAGCGTGTTGCAAGTTTAAAAGAAGAGATTGCAAGGTTTCTTCTCTCTGTGAAAATTTCTCTAAAGCAAAGAAGAGTTTTTGCGCTTCGTCCACGACCAGAACAGACTCTTGAAGTAGACTCTTATCATCCTCAAGACGGGTTAGCAGATAAGCATGATTGGTCAGAATCACCCGGCTGGTTTTCACTTTTTCCTGACCAAGACGCCAAAAATCTTCCTGATAAAATAGCGAACGTTTCGACAATTGACCATCGTGGCAAATGTCAGCTACAAAATGGACATGACGATAGAGTTGGCCAATTTCACTGAACTCTCCTGTTTCAGTCATAGTCAGCCAAACCAACAGTTGCATTTTAAAACGTCGAATCATCCCATTATCTGACTCACTCTGTAAGGTCTCATAAAATTTATCGAGTTGGATGTAATCCTTGGGACTTTTAAGGCTATGAAAGGGAATTTGGAAAAGATCCTGGATGGTCCTTCCTTCTTTCCTCATAATTTGATCCTGAAGAATTTTAGTTGGAACACTCACAAGAATGCGCTTGGAGGTTTTAGCCAAAAGCGTTAACAGATAAGCGTAGGTCTTCCCAATTCCCGTTGGCGCCTCGATAAAACTTGGAAGTGGCTGGTGCAAACTGTCCTCGATATAGGCAACAAATTCTCTTTGCTCCGGATAAGCCTCCATTCCCAACAGCTGCATATTGAGTTCAAACTGTTCAGACAAATGACGACTTTCTAAAAACTGCTGTGGCTTTCGCAGGTAGAGTCCATGGATTTCTACTAAATGAGCTGGTAAAAAAAGACTACTGTCTTCAAGCGCATCTTCTATTAAGAGTCGTGATTCATATATCAAACAATCTGCCATCGAAAGAAGTTTTTCGATCAATCCTCTTGGTAAGCTCGCAATTTTCTCTCTCAATTTCAACAAGAGCTGGGCTGTTGCCATAGCATCCGCTAGAGCGGAGTGAGCATGGTGTAACTCAATTTCCAGTTCAGTCGCAAGCGCTCCTAAATTGTAGCGTTCTAAAGTCGGATAGAAAATTTGAGACAATTCAACCGTATCAATTCGAGGAGTCGTTAGTTCGAATCCTTCCCAAAAGAGAGCTTCTGCCAATAAATTCGCATCAAATTTGACATTATGAGCCACAAAGACGGCATCTTCTATTAATTCAAAAATTTCTTTTGCCACTTGTGCAAACTCTGGTGCTTTCCGCAAGCGAGCATCTGTCAGGCCAGTCAGTTGTTTGATATGCTCATCCAATCGTTCATGGGGATTCACATCCGTCTCATAGGATTGTGTAATCCTTCCATCTTCGATGATGACAATCCCAACCTGAATGATCTTAGCATTGCTTCCAGCACTGGTCGCTTCCAGGTCCACAATGGCATATTTCCGTTTCTGTCTTGTCATAATACTTTAAATTATATCACGTTTGAGCAAGCTCTGCAGATTTTTTTCTCCTTTGAGGCTGACTTCAATCCAGTTATTTTCTTCGCAATTTGATACACTATTATAGAAAGGAGTCCTTATGAAAATCTATCGTACTGTTAATCCTGTAGCTTATGAAAACACCTACTACCTTGAAAATGAACACTCCCTCATTCTTGTTGATCCAGGTAGCGACTGGGCAACTATTCAAAAACAAATTGATCGCGTAGGAAAACCAATTGTAGCGATTCTTTTAACCCATACGCACTACGATCACATTATGAGTCTTGAAAAGGCCCGTCAGAATTATCATTTCCCACCAGTCTATGTCCATTCGGCAGAAGCCGGTTGGTTGTCTTCTCCTGTCGATAATTTATCTGGTTTGGATCGGCATGCGGATTTAGAAAATGTTGTATGTAAGGATGCCGACTTTCTTTATGAAATTCGCTCCGATTACCAAATAGCCGATTTTCACTTTTATGTTCTAGAGACACCGGGACACTCTGCTGGAGGGGTTTCCATCGTCTTTCCTGAGGATCACCTGGTTCTATCTGGTGATGCCCTTTTTCGCGAAACCATTGGACGGACCGATCTTCCAACAGGGAACGCGGCACAGTTGCTTAGCAGTATCAGAGAAGAACTCTTTACCCTTCCATCTTCTTACACCGTCTATCCCGGTCATGGCCCTGAAACTTCTATTGGTCACGAGAAGATGTTCAATCCCTTCTTTAGACAATCCTAAAGAGTCCTATATCATCCTAGCTGTCCTCCTAAATATAGACAAAAAAAGCAAGCGCGAACTTGCTTTTTTATTATATCTTAAGAAAACGTCTCATGGAAATTGAAGAACCAATCGCCCCAATCAAAATTCCTAATCCAAAGAGCCCACCGACCATGATCGGTACCAAAAGATGGGGACTATAGAGATACAAGTTTTGATCTGCCAAGTTATTGTTCATTGACGTATAGACAACGTTATAAACATAGAAGACCAAAGCTGAGGGAACCAAGGCCCCCAAAAGACCAATCCAAGCACCTTCTAAAAGGAATGGTGCACGAATATAGCCATTTTTTGCTCCTACCAGTCGCATAATCTTAATCTCACGACTACGTGAAATGATGGTAATTCGAATGGTATTTGAAATCAAGAAGACAGCAATGAAGATCAATAAAGCTACACCGATCAAGCCCCAGTTTCGGATGAAGGTTCCAAGAGCGAACAAGCGTTGGGTATCGACCCCACCATCTTTCACCTCAGAGACCCCTTCAATTTTTTTAGCGTCTGCTGAGACTTGCTTCACATATTTTGGAGCAGTCGTCTCTACATAATAGGCATCGTAGAGAGGATTGGCATCTCCATCAAAAATCTTCCAGTTGTTCCCAGCTGTTTTAATCAATTTGTTGTACTGATCTTCCTTGCTAGAAAAATCAGCTTTATCAACATGTTTCATGGCTGTCAGAGCATCGTAAACCTTATGGTAGTTTTCATTGGTCACGGTTTGACCGTCTTTTTCAATCTGCTCGCTCTGATCTTGAATATCCTTGCGCATGTATACTACAACCCGCACACTGTTTTGAATATCATCTGAAAGCTTGATGGTATTGGCAATAACTGAGGCGAAAATAGCAACCAAGCTAAGGGTAATCATAACCGAGCTGACCGCTGCGATTGTCATCCAGCCATTTCGTTTCAAGCTTTTAAGCGATTCGATTAAGTGTCGGAAAAATCTTCTAATCATCGTATCCGTACTCTCCTTCCGCTTCATCACGCACTACACGACCATTTTCAATTGCAATGACCCGGTGACGTAAGGTATTTACAATCTGGCTATTATGGGTTGCCATCAATACTGTAGTTCCTTGCAGATTGATTCGCTCCAAAAGGTTCATGATTTCCCAAGAATTATCTGGGTCCAAGTTTCCTGTTGGCTCGTCCGCAATCAAGACCTTTGGATTGTTGACGATGGCCCGTGCAATGGCAATCCGTTGTTGTTCCCCACCTGACAATTCATTTGGGAATGAACGAACCTTGTGTTTCAACCCAACCAGATCCAAGACTTCCATCACACGTTTTTTAATGTTTCGGCGACGTTCACCGATAACTTGCATCGCATAAGCAATATTTTCATAAACGGTCTTCTTTGGAAGCAATTTATAGTCTTGGAAAACCACACCTACATTGCGTCGCAACATCGGAACATCACGTTTTTTGATTTTATCTAAATCAAAACCAGCTACTTTCAATTTTCCTTTATCATGTTTTACTTCACGGTATAAAAGTCGAATAAAGGTCGACTTCCCAGCTCCAGAAGGACCTACAATATAGGCAAATTCTCCTGGCTCAATTCGGACAGATACCCCACGAAGGGCTGTTGTCCCGTTGTCATATTTTTTGACAACATCATTCATTTCAATCATTGACATGTAATGAAATTCCTTTCATTCGTTTTTGGGTCATCCCCTATCGCTTATTGGAGACGCCATTTGAGGTAGGCATCGATAAAACCATCGATATCTCCATCCATCACCTTATCTACTTGAGCAACTTCATAGTTGGTTCGGTGATCCTTGACCATGGTGTAAGGGGTAAAGACATAAGAGCGGATTTGACTTCCCCAGGTGATTTCTTTTTTATCTCCTTTTAGAGAATCCACTTCTGCTGCTTTTTTCTCTTGCTCTAATTGGTAGAGTTTAGCTTGCAACATCTTCATAGCTCGATCGCGGTTTCCATATTGGGTCCGATCCACTGTTGATGCCACGACAATTCCTGTAGGAATGTGGGTCAAACGCACCCCTGTAGAGACCTTGTTGACGTTTTGTCCACCAGCACCACCTGAGCGGAAGGTATCCATCTTAATATCGTCGTCCCGAATCTCAATTTCAATCGTATCATCCAATTCTGGCATGACTTCAACGGAAGTGAAGGAAGTATGACGCCGTTTTGCAGAGTCAAATGGGGAGATGCGAACCAAGCGATGGACGCCCATCTCAGATTTGAGAAGACCATAGGCATGAGGCCCTTCAAAGGATAAGGTCACAGATTTGATCCCAGCCTCATCTCCAGCCTGGTAATCCAAGACTTCAACCTTGAAACCGTGAGCATTTCCAAAACGCGTATACATCCGAAGAAGCATGTCGCCCCAGTCCTGAGCTTCGGTTCCTCCTGAACCCGGATGGATTTCTAAAATGGCATTATTATTGTCATAAGGCTCAGACAATAGCAAGGTCATCTCATAGCTGGTCATCCGTTTGTCCAACTCATCCAACTTTTCGATCAACTCATCCTTGACCGAATCATCTTCAGCCAAAAAGTCTAGTAAAATTTCTGACTCATCAAATAGATCTTGCATCTGATGGAAATTTTCATAGGTTTGCTTGAGTTCATTTAATTCCTGAGATGTCTTTTGCGCCGCAATATTATCATCCCAAAAATCAGGTTCTGTCATTTTATTTTCTAAAATGGCAATGTCTTCTTCCAATGCCTCTAAGTCAAAGAGACCCCCTGAAAGAAGCTAATTTTTCACGATTTGCGTCAATTTTTTGACGAATTTCTGAAATGTCCATAAGTACCTCTTTCTATGTATCTAGTCTATTATATCATAACCTTCACTATTTGCCCACCTTCCAATATTGAATCAGCTGATTGCCCATTGCCTATCCAGCTGGTTTTCAACATTTTTCCACTCATTTGTAACCTATTTGTTAGAAAAAAAGATCCTCTTATGCTAGACTGGTAGCATGACAAGAGTAGCTTTTATGTCCGATTTACATATTGATTCAAACAACTTTGGAAAAGATGAATTAGAGACTCTTATCACTCTTTTCCAGCAACAAAACATTCAACATCTCCATATTGCAGGAGATATTGCCAACGGCTTTGAAAAGACGTCACAGGAATTTTTAGACCAACTTCAACATCATCTTCCTGTGACCTTTAGTTTGGGGAATCATGATATGCTGGGACTATCAGAAAAAGCCATAAGACCTTTTGAATTTCAAAAGATTCCCTTCTCCAATCATATGCTTCTTGCTTTTTCAGGCTGGTATGACTACAGCTTTGTTCCCGCTATCTCTCACCAAAAACATCTCCAAACCAAGAATCTGTTTTGGTTTGATAGACGCCTCAAACGAATAGGATCTGATCCAGCAATCACCCAAAAGCTTTTACAGGAGCTTGAACAAGAACTACAGGAAATACATCAACCGCTTGTCATCGCCATGCACTTTGTTCCCCATGGTCAGTTTCTCCTGCGCCACCCTTATTTTGAACGCTTCAATGCTTTCCTAGGAAGCCAAGCCTTTCATGAACTTTTTAGACAATTTCCTGTTAGAGAGGTGATTTTTGGCCATAGCCACCACCGAATACCAGCGACAACGATTGACACGATCACCTATCATGCCAGACCTTTAGGCTATATCCGAGAATGGGAGCTTTGTAAACAATTCTTTGATGTTTTTCCAGAATTTGATTTTCCAAAACGCTATGATCCCTACAAGCGCTATCGCAGAATCAAAGACCTCCCCGAATTTCAAGCCTACAAGAAAAAACAACTCGCTCATGAATTCTCACAAGCCATGACGATTCTTGAACTATAATAAAAAAATTGGTCCCTGAGGAACCAATTTTTTATTACTCTTCTGTACCTAAGAGTTGTTTCGCAACGAGTGCTGCGAGAATTCCTCCCACAATTGGAGCCAAGATAAAGATCCAAAGTTGTTGAAGGGCTGCACCACCTACAAAGAGGGCAGGCGCCAAACTACGAGCTGGGTTAACAGAAAGACCTGTAATGTTCAAACCAACAAGAATGATCAGGGTCAAGCTCAAACCAATTACAAGCCCAGCGATTTTTCCATTTCCTTTAGAAGCTGATGTCACGGTCATAATGACCAAGATAAAGATAAAGGAGGCAATCACTTCAAACAAGAATCCTCCAAATGGAGTCACACCCTTAGCCAAGGCATTTTCACCAAGACTAGCTGTTGACATACCTGAATTAGACAAGAGGAAGAATACTGTAGCAGATGCAAGAACAGCTCCCACAACTTGCGCTACAATATAATTAACCAAATCCTTTGAAGACAAGCGTTTGTTGACAAACATGGCAATCGAAACAGCTGGGTTCAAGTGAGCACCAGATACAGTCCCAATCGAGTAAGCTGCTGCAACTATGGACAAACCAAATGCTAAGGCAATTCCCAAATGTCCGAGACCTTCTGTCCCGTTCCCAAAAACAACTGCGCCTGTCCCGATAAAGACAAGCATAAATGTGCCGATTACTTCAGCAAAAAACTTTTTCATAATATAGTTTCCTTTCTTCAAACTGTTGACTAGTTTATCAAAAATCCACACGTACCTCAAGAAATTTGCCCGGACATTTCCGCTAGCAAAAAAAGCCATCCGAAGATGACTTTTTTATGCCTAAATGGCATTTTTATCTTTTCCAAGTGCACGTTGAATAGCTTTCACAATTTCAACGAGAACAACAATCAAGAGTGAACCAATCATAACAGCTAACCATTGTGTAAAGCTTAAATGAGACACATGGAAGAGTTTGTTAAATCTAGGGACAATGATGGTCGCCATCAAGAGAACAAAGGCAACTGGGATCGACCAGTTAAAGGTCTTATTCTTGAAGAGTCCCACTTTAAAGATGGATTGGTAAACCGATTTAACGTTAAAGGCATGGAGTAATTGGATCAAACCAAGAGTTGCAAAGGCCATAGTCAAAGCGTCTGCATGGATTTCGGCACGAGTCGCATGTTCTGGAGAGAGCAAGGCCCAGCCATAAACACCAAGAACCAGCATGGTTTGGAAGACACCTTGATAAAGAATGGCACCGAAGACACCACCATCAAAGAAGTTTGACTTACGTCCACGAGGTTTGTGGGTCATAACGCCTGGCTCAGCTGGTTCTACACCAAGAGCAATGGCTGGAAGCGTATCTGTTACCAAGTTAATCCAGAGGAGATGTACTGGTTGCAACACATCCCATCCAAAGAGGGTCGCAAAGAAGATGGTGAAGACCTCAGCCATATTAGCAGACAAGAGATATTGGATAGATTTTTGGATATTCGAGAAGACCTTACGTCCTTCTTCTACCGCTACGATAATGGTTGCGAAATTATCATCGGCAAGGACCATGTCTGAAGCTCCTTTAGAAACTTCTGTACCTGTAATCCCCATACCGATACCGATATCAGCTGTCTTAAGTGATGGCGCGTCGTTGACTCCGTCACCTGTCATGGCAACAACCTTACCTTCATTTTGCCATGCTTTCACGATACGAACCTTGTGTTCAGGTGATACACGCGCATAGACAGAGTATTGCTTGAAGACTTTTTGGAATTCTTCATCAGAGAGTTCGTTCAACTCAGCCCCTGTGAAGACATGGTCTTCTGTATCATTTGGATCGATAATACCAAGACGTTTAGCAATCGCTTCTGCTGTATCTTGGTGGTCACCCGTAATCATAATAGGACGGATTCCTGCTTCCTTAGCGACACGAACTGCTTCTGCAGCCTCTGGACGCTCAGGGTCAATCATTCCGACCAAACCAGAGAAGATCAGGTCAGACTCCAAAATTTCAGATTCCAAGGTTGGAATTTCGTTACTTGTCTTGTAAGCCATCATCAAGACACGAAGGGCTTGTTTGGCCAAGTCTTTGTTGGTAGCAAGGATAGCTTTCTTATCTTCATCGGTGATTGGGCGAACTTCCCCATTGACTTCAATACGCGTCACGCGTTTGAGCAATTGGTCAGGTGCACCTTTAACGGCTACAAAATAGGTACCATCTGCTTCCTTATGGATAGTAGACATGAGCTTACGATCCGAATCAAATGGCAATTCCGCCACACGTGGCTGGCTCTTCAAGACTTCACGAACATCAAAGTTGTGATCCAAACCAAACTGTACCAAAGCAGTCTCTGTTGGGTCCCCAATCAACTTGCCAGATGGATCCACCTTGGTATCATTAGCAAAGTTCATGATACGAAGGGTATTGTTGCTAGCTCCAATTTCTGTTGCTGCACTTTGCAATTGACCGTTGGTATAGACTTTTTCAACCGTCATTTGGTTCATGGTCAAGGTACCTGTTTTATCAGATGCGATGATTTCTGTAGAACCAAGTGTTTCAACGGCTGGCAATTTACGAACGATTGAATTGCGTTTAGCAAGGGTTGTAGTTCCTAAAGATAGAACAATAGTTACAATAGCAGGAAGTCCTTCTGGAATCGCAGCAACTGCAAGAGCAACTGCCACCATCAAGCCTTCTAACGGATGTTCACCACGAACGAAGACACCAACTAAGAAGGTGATAATCGCAATCACAACAATCAAGTAAGTCAAGGCTTTAGACAATTGTTCCAAACTTTGCTTCAACGGTGTTTCCGTTTCATCGGCATTGGCCAACATATCGGCAATCTTACCGACTTCTGTATACATACCCGTGTTGGTCACGACCCCTGTACCACGACCATAGGTTACGTTCGAGTTTTGGTAACCCATATTGACACGGTCTCCGATACCAGCATCTGCCTCAACAAGGCCAGTTACATCTTTTTCAACTGGAACCGATTCCCCTGTAAGAGCTGCTTCTTCGATCTTAAGAGAAGCTGCTTCCAACAAGCGCATATCGGCTGGAACCACATCTCCAGCTTCTAGAAGAACGATATCACCTGGGACCAATTCTTTGGAATCGATTTCAATCACGTGACCGTCTCGACGAACACGCGCTAATGGGCTAGACATATTTTTCAGTGCTTCGATGGCTGCTTCGGCTTGTCCTTCTTGATAGACACCAAAAGCGGCATTCAAAACAACAACGGCTAAGATGATCATGGCATCTGTCAGACCATCCATTCCTTCTGTGAGCACAGAGAGAGTTGCGGCTACTAACAAGATGATAATCATCAAATCTTTAAACTGGTCAATAAACTTAGATAAGATACTACGTTTTTCACCTTCATCTAGTTCATTGTGGCCATAAGCCGCCAAGCGTTCTTGGGCTTGCGCTGAAGACAAACCTTCGATCGAAGAGTCTAGTGTTTTTAAGACTTCCTCTTCACTTTGTGTATAAAACAAAGCTTTATTTTGTTCTTTGGACAAAATAACTTCCTCCTTATAACTTTCTTCCAGATCTCTTTTGCACAAAAAAGAGACCTGTTTGAAAAAACAAGTCTCGCCGTTTAATATAGTGCCGGAAATAATTTCGTAATGACGACACTATCGCGGAAAACCGCCAGCTACTCCCTTGAGTGGTTTTATTATACCATTTTTACGGAATAAAGCAAGCAGGATCTTTACAAATTTCCTAGGGTTTATTCTGCCCATTCTACTAACAATTGGTAATTGGCAAATTCCTGCTCCCCATCAAGCGTTAACAACCGATAAGTCACTTGCAAACGACCTAGTTCTAATTGAAAGAGGTCTGTTGTAATCAAAAACTGCTGAATCCCCATAGGAGTTGGGATGATCGCTCCACCATCTTCATTTTTGTAGAAACGCATGATGGATTTAGGAGTTGAAAATCGTGTCATGACCAATTCATCGTTGGAAAATTTCAAAGCAACCTTTTCATCTTCTTCATTGGTATACAAGAGGTATTGAAACCCTGCTTTTTCCTTCCATTCGCCTTGATAGTACTGATCAACGATCTCCATTTCTTCTCCAAATCGAATGGTATTTTGAATGCGAATCTGCATCTTTCTCTCCTTCTCATCTTTCCTTGCTTTCCTATTCTATCAAATTTTACTCATTTTGACTGCTTCTATTCGTCTCAAGATCGCAAAATAGGCTTTTTTTTGCTATAATAGACCCATGAATGAAAAAGTCTTTCGCGATCCCGTGCATGATTACGTTCATGTGGATCATCCCATCATTTATCAATTGATTAATAGTAAAGAATTTCAACGACTACGCCGCATCAAACAACTGGGGACATCTGGTTTTACCTTCCACGGTGGGGAGCATAGTCGTTTTTCTCACTGTCTTGGCGCCTATGAAATTTCAAGACGGATTCTGTCTATTTTTGAGGAAAAGTATGCGGATCAATGGAATTCTGATGAAAATTTATTGACCATGGTAGCTGCCCTCCTCCATGACATCGGGCACGGGGCCTATTCCCATACCTTCGAGGGACTATTTGGAACGGATCATGAAAAAATGACCCAGCTCATCATCACCAGTCCGGAGACAGAGGTCAATCAGATCCTCATACAAGTGGCACCGGATTTTCCAAATCGCGTGGCCAGCGTCATTGACCACACCTATCCCAATAAGCAAGTGGTGCAGTTGATTTCCAGTCAAATTGATGTGGACCGAATGGATTATTTACTTCGGGATGCTTACTTTACGGGTGCATCCTATGGGAAATTTGACTTGACCCGTATTTTGCGCGTTATTCGCCCCATCGAAAACGGTATTGCCTTCCAACAAAATGGCATGCACGCTGTCGAGGATTACGTGGTCAGCCGTTACCAAATGTATATGCAGGTTTACTTCCACCCAGCTACTCGTGCCATGGAAGTCCTCCTTCAAAATCTACTCAAACGCGCTAGAACCATTTATCCAGATCAGAAAGAATATTTTCAACTGACTTCACCTCGCCTAATTCCATTTTTTGAAGAAGAGGTCACCATCCAAGACTACTTAAATCTAGATGACGGTGTGATGAATACCTATTTCCAAGTCTGGATGGATAGTCCGGATACCATCTTGTCTGATCTTGCTCAGCGCTATATTAATCGGAAAGTCTTTAAATCGATTCTATTTACAGAAGATAAGCGAAAAGACTTAATAATCCTTGAAAAACTGATTAAAGAGGTTGGGTTTAATCCTACTTATTACACAGCCATCCACCAAAATTTCGATTTGCCCTACGATATTTATCGGCCAGAGCTTGAAAAACCGCGGACTCAGATTGAGATGATAAGAAAAGATGGCAGTTTGGCCGAGTTGTCTCAGTTATCTCCACTTGTCGCTGCCCTTGCAGGAACACGCTATGGAGACAACCGCTTCTATTTTCCAAAAGAAATGTTGGAAGCTAACGGACTTTTCAGTAAGCAAGTAGAGGAATTCACTTCCTACATTACCAATGATTATTTTACAGGAGAGACGGATGTCCATTAAATTAGTTGCGATCGATATCGATGGTACACTCCTCAATTCAAAAAAAGAGATCACACCAGATGTTTTTCAAGCTATTCAAGATGCAAAAGCCGCAGGTGTCAAAATTGTGATCACAACAGGTCGTCCCATCGCAGGAGTCTCAAAACTTTTAAAAGAACTCCATTTGATGGATCCCGGAGACTATGTTATTACCTTTAATGGGGGTCTGGTTCAAGAAACCGCTACTGGAAAAGAACTCATCAAGGACCTCTTAGACTATGAGGATTATCTCGATATCGAGTCTCTCGCCAACAAACTCCAAATCCACTCTCATGCGATTACTAAAGACGGCATCTATACCAGCAATCGAGATATTGGACGCTACACCATTCATGAATCTCAACTGGTCAATATGCCCGTTTATTATCGGACTCCTGAAGAAGTTCGTGAGAAAGAATTTGTCAAGGCCATGTATATCGATGAACCAGATATTCTAGATGCTGCGATTGCAAAAATCCCTAAAGAATTCAAGGACCGCTTCACTATGGTCAAATCAGCCCCTTTTTATTTAGAAATTCTCGGGAAAACAACCAATAAAGGAGCCGCTGTTCTTCATCTAGCTGAACGACTTGGAATCCAGCAAGAAGAAACCATGGCTATCGGAGATGAGGAAAATGACCGCTCCATGTTAGAAGTTGTAGGACATGCCGTTGTTATGGAAAATGGCAATCCAGCTCTCAAAAAAATTGCTACAAGTATCACCAAATCAAATGATGAATCTGGCGTTGCATACGCCATTAGAAAGTGGGTATTATAAGAAATGTACCATTACCAGCTAGGAATTTCTGCTACAGAGCATGATGCCTTTGTTATTCAGAGTGACCAAACCAATCTCTTACAAAGCAGCTCATGGGCAAAAATCAAAGATAATTGGGGAAATGAACGGGTTGGTTTTTATCAAGAAGACCAATTAGTCGCTGTTGCAAGCATCTTGATTCAACCCCTGCCACTTGGCTTTTCCATGCTCTACATTCCTCGAGGCCCGATCATGGATTACCAAAACAAGGAGCTGGTTTCATTTGTGATCCAGTCCCTTAAAAAGATAGCCAAACAATACAAGGCCTTGTTTGTGAAATTTGATCCAAGTCTTTTCTTGAGTAAACACTTGATTGGACAAGAAAAAACAGAAGCTCCTGCTGTGCAAGCGGTGATCGACACCTTAACTAAAGAAGGGGTTGAATGGACTGGCCGAACAAGTGATATGGCTGAAAATATCCAACCACGCTTTCAAGCGAATATCCACAAAGAGTTTTTCACTGAACAAAATCTTTCAAAATCTACTCGACAAGCCATCCGAACTGCCCGAAACAAAGGGATTCAGGTGCAATTTGGCGGAACTGAATTGTTAGAAGACTTTGCTTCTCTTATGAAAAAAACCGAAGCTCGTAAAAGCATTCATTTACGTGGAAAAGACTACTACGAAAAACTACTCACAACCTACCAAGGACAATCCTACATTACTTTGTCTACTCTAGATCTCACAGAACGGAAAATTTACCTTATAAAAGATCTTGAAAAAAACAAGGCTGAAGCTGAAAAATTCACAGAAAAAACAAAGCCTGGTAAGGTTGAGAATAACCAAAAAGAAAAAGAACGTATAGAGGAAGAACTGCAATTTCTTGACCAGCATCTCCAAGCAGATAGACAAATCGTTCCTTTATCTGGTACCTTAAGCCTTGAATTCGGTGGGACATCTGAAAATGTTTATGCAGGGATGGATGAAAAATTCCGCCGTTACCAACCTGCCATCCTCACCTGGTATGAAACCGCCCAACACGCTTTCGACCGCGGTGCTTCTTGGCAAAATATGGGGGGGATTGAAAATTCACTCGATGGTGGTCTCTATCATTTCAAATCTAAATTTAATCCTGTCATTGAAGAATTTGTTGGGGAATTCAACCTCCCAACCAGTCCACTCTATCCACTTGTAAACAAAGTCTACAAGATTCGGAAAAAATTAAGGAGTAAATAAGTTACATGACTCTCACGACAATTTCAAAAGAAGAATTTACCTCATTTGCAGATACCGTCTCCCATCGTTCCTTCATCCAGTCCTCTGAAATGGCAGATCTGCTTGTAGAGCGAGGGAACACCGTTCAATTTATCGCTTGGAAGGAAGATGATCAAGTCCAAGTGGCTGCGATCTTGTATAGTCTTCCCATGACAGGTGGTCTCCATATGGAAATCAATTCAGGGCCTCTTTACCAAGAGGAGGCTATGCTAGAACCCTTCTATGCAGCTTTAAAAGACTTTGCGAAAGAGAATGGAGCTATTGAACTCGTTATTAAGCCCTATGATACCTATCAAACCTTTGACAGTGACGGCAATCCAACCAGTGAAGAACAAACCCATTTTATGGATACCCTTAAAAACTTGGGCTATCAGCATGATGGTTTAACAACAGGTTATCCAGGAGGAGAAGGTGATTGGCACTATGTGAAAGATATGGAGGACATCACCGAAAAAAATCTTCTCAAGAGCTTCAGTAAAAAAGGAAAGCCACTTGTCAAGAAAGCAAAATCTTTCGGTATTGAACTGAAACGATTAAACCGGGATGAACTACAACTCTTTAAGGATATTACTTCTTCTACCAGTGATCGTCGAGACTATCAAGACAAGACCTTGGATTATTACCAAACCTTCTATGATAGCTTTGGGGACAAAGCGGATTTCATGATTGCAACACTGAACTTCCACCATTACTACACGAATCTTGAAAAAGACCAAGGAAAACTAGCTCAGAAGATTGAGAAATTACAGAAGGATCTAGAAGTCAACCCCAATTCAGAGAAAAAACAAAATCAACTTCGTGAATTCTCTAGCCAGTTTGATACCTTTGAAGTGAGAAAGAAGGAAGCAAAAGAATATATTGAAAAATATGGAGACCAAGACGTCATTCTTGCAGGTAGCCTCTTCGTTTATATGCCACAAGAATCCACCTATTTATTCAGTGGCTCTTATACAGAATTTAATAAATTCTATGCTCCTGCTGTTCTCCAGGAATATATGATGCTTGAAACCATCAAACGTGGTATCCCAAGATACAACTTCCTAGGCATTCAAGGAATCTTTGACGGTTCAGATGGTGTGCTTCGTTTCAAACAGAACTTCAATGGCTACATCGTTCGTAAGATGGGAACCTTCCGTTATTATCCCCGTCCTTTAAAACACAAGCTCATCTCACTTATAAAACGACTATTAGGACGTTCCTAACTCAAAGGGAGTGAGAAAGAACTCCGTAAAATAAAAAAAGTTGAAAAGGTTCCCCAAACCTTTTCAATCTTCCCACCCCCGCACAGTAGATTAGGTCATCTTTGGAGCTTAAAAGGTGAACAAAGAAGCCAATCAACCACTGCGTCTTGCACTTATTCCTATCAAACATCAAAGGCTGGACAGTTTTTGCCCAGCCTCTTTCTTCTATAAAAAAGACGAGAAAGATCTCGCCTTTAAGATGTCATTATTTAACGAAGTCAAGCAATGCCAAGAAGCTTTCTGGATCAAGTGATGCGCCACCAACAAGAGCTCCGTCAACGTCTGGACAAGCCATGTATGAAGCAACGTTTTCAGGTTTCACTGAACCACCGTATTGTACACGTACTTTGTCAGCTACTTCTTGACCGAAGTCAGCAGCTACAACGTCACGAACAACTTTACACATTTTTTGTGCATCGTCTTGTGAAGCTGATTTACCAGTACCGATAGCCCAGATTGGTTCGTAGGCAATGACTGTTGAAGATACTTGTTCAGCAGTCAAACCAGCCAAAGCTGCAGAAACTTGTGCACCTACGAATTCTGCTGCTTTACCAGCTTCGTAAGTTTCAAGACTTTCACCGCAACAGATGATTGGAAGCATACCATTTTCAAAGATGGCTTTTGCTTTCTTGTTGATATCTTCGTTTGTTTCATGGAAGTAGTCACGGCGTTCTGAGTGACCGATAACAACATAGTCAGTACCGATTTCTTTCAAAACTTCTGGGCTAGTTTCACCAGTGAAAGCACCTGAATTTTTGAAGTAGCAGTTTTGTGCAGCAACTTTAAGGTTTGAACCTTTAGCAGCAGCAAGTACTGCTGTCAAGTCAACTGCAGGAGCTGCGATACCAGCTTCAACAAGGTCAGCTGAAGGAAGTTTTGATGCTACAGCTTCAACAAATGCTTTTGCTTCTTCTGGATTTTTGTTCATTTTCCAGTTACCAGCGATAAATGGTTTACGTGACATTTCACATACCTCGTTTTTCTATTTTTTATATCATCTATTTTACCATATTTTTCGTCATAATAAAAGGGCGTACAAGCTCATTTCCTTTTACAAAAGAAAAAAACCCCGTTTTCACGGGGCTTTTTCTGTCTGTCTATATAATTGTTAATCTGGGAACTAGATCGAATTAAGCTTCGATTTCAGTAACCATACCTGAACCAACAGTACGTCCACCTTCACGGATAGAGAATGTAGTACCTTGTTCAACGGCGATTGGGTGGATCAACTCAACGTCGATAGTCACGTTATCACCAGGCATTACCATTTCAGTTCCAGCTGGAAGTTCGATAGATCCAGTTACGTCAGTTGTACGGAAGTAGAACTGTGGACGGTAGTTGTTGAAGAATGGAGTATGACGTCCACCTTCTTCTTTAGTAAGGATGTAAACTTCACCTTTGAATTTAGTGTGTGGGTGGATTGAACCTGGTTTAGCGATAACTTGTCCACGTTCGATTTCATCACGTTGGATACCACGAAGAAGCACACCAACGTTATCCCCTGCAAGACCTTCATCAAGTTGTTTACGGAACATTTCAACACCAGTAACAACTGCTTTTTGAATTTCTTCTTTGATACCAACGATTTCGATTTCGTCGTTGACTTTAACAGTACCACGGTCGATACGTCCTGAAGCAACAGTACCACGTCCAGTGATTGAGAATACGTCTTCGACTGGAAGAAGCAATGGTTTGTCAGTATCACGTTCTGGTTCTGGAATGTATTCGTCAACAGTATCCATCAATTCCATGATGATATCTTCGTACTTAGTGTCACCTTCAAGAGCTTTAAGAGCTGAACCTTGGATAACTGGAAGATCGTCACCTGGGAAATCATATTCTGAAAGAAGGTCACGGATTTCCATTTCAACCAATTCAAGCAATTCTTCATCGTCAACCAAGTCAACTTTGTTCATGAAGACGATCAAGTGTTTAACACCAACCTGACGTGAAAGAAGGATGTGTTCACGTGTTTGTGGCATTGGTCCGTCAGTAGAAGCTACTACAAGGATAGCTCCGTCCATTTGAGCGGCACCAGTGATCATGTTTTTAACGTAGTCCGCGTGTCCTGGCGCGTCGATGTGAGCGTAGTGACGTTTTGCAGTTTCGTACTCAACGTGTGCAGTGTTGATGGTGATACCGCGTTCGCGTTCTTCTGGAGCAGCATCGATAGACGCATAGTCTTTTGGTTGGTTAACTGCTGAAGGCAAGCGACGTGCCAAAACAGTTGTGATAGCTGCAGTTAGGGTAGTTTTACCGTGGTCAACGTGTCCAATTGTACCGATGTTAACGTGCGGTTTACTACGATCGTATTTTTCTTTTGCCATTTGAGTAAAAGCCTCCAATAAAATATATTTTATAGATAGACAGTAGGCAATACAGTCTAACTTTCCTTACTATTCTATCGAATTTCAGATGAAATTGCAAGCCTTTTACCTATATTTTCTTAATTATTCCTCTTCTTTTCTTTTATTTTGTCATCTTGTTGAAAGATCCTGATCTAGCTTTGAAAATTCCCATTTAAAATCTTCTATTCAAGCTTATTACATTCCTTTTGCTCCTTTAAAATCAGGTTAAAAAAATCGGAACAATGTTCCGATTTTTTTAACCTGAATTTCGTAATCCTGTAGCCACTCCATTGATAGTAATATGGATCAGCTTGTCTTGATCGGCTGATAGTTGTCCAGTCCGTTGACGTCGAATCAATTCTAACTGAATATAGTTCAAGACGTTAAAGTACGGCATCCGATAATCCAAACTTTCTTTCAGATAAGGGTTTTCCGCGAGCAATTCATCATGCTCCTCAATCATCAAGATGATATCCTTGGTCAATTGCCATTCATGTAAGATAATCTGATAGATATTGCGGACTTCTTCTTCCTCACACAATTGCGCATACTCAAAGGCAATATCCATGTTGGCTTTGGATAAGACCATGTCCACATTTGACAAGAGAGATTGGAAGAAAGGCCAGTTCTTATACATATAGCGAAGGGTTTCAATATTCTCAGGATCCTCATCGATAAATTCCTTAAAGCTAGAACCTACTCCATACCAACCAGGGAACATCACCCGACTTTGTGACCAAGAGAAGACCCATGGAATGGCACGCAAACCACCGATTTCTGTAATGGTTTTACGAGCCGCTGGACGGGAGCCAATGTTAAAGCTAGAGATTGCTTTAATCGGACTTGATTCAAAGAAATAATCATAGAAATGTTCATTTCCAAATACAAGTTCTCGATAGATGTTGTAGCTACGATCGACAACTTTATCCATGACTTCTCCGAACCGATCAAACATAGAAAATGGACTCTTTTGTTCTGAAATCATGCGGTTAATAGTTGCAGACACCAGCATCTCTAAGTTGTAGTAGGCTGCATCTTTGTTTCCATATTTATTGCCGATCACTTCCCCTTGCTCGGTTAAGCGGATACGGTCATTAATGGATTTCAAGGGTTGAGAAGTGATGGCTTCATAAGTAGGACCTCCACCACGTCCAACCGTACCACCACGACCATGGAAGAAGGTAATCTTCACTCCAAACTCATCTCCGATAGCGGTCAATAGTTGTTGGGCTTTAAAGAGGGTCCAGCAAGAAGACAAATAACCACCATCTTTGTTAGAATCTGAGTAACCTAACATAATTTCTTGGTAATTGTTTTTCGATGCAATCCAACGTTTTGCAATTGGAAGTGACAAATAGCTCCGCATCGTTTCCTCAGAGTGATCCAAGTCTTCGATTGTTTCAAACAAAGGTACAATTTGCACGCGCGCTTTTTCAGTATCGATCAAGCCCACTTCTTTTAACATCACAGCCAATTCCAGCATATCTGATACACTTGTTGCGTGCGAGATAATATTTTGGCGAATGACTTCTTCACCCAACCGGTCTTTCAATTCACGAGCTGTTTGGAAAATCGCTAATTCTTTTTCAAGTAGCTCCGATTTTTCAACATGGGTTGCTGATAAAATCCGTGGGTCTTCTAAAAGTTCTTTCAAGAGAACTTGACACTTTTCATCCTCTGATAAATCAGAATAATGGTCATTAATCCCTGCTGATTTCAATAATTCCGCCACACAGGCTTCGTGTACACTAGAATCCTGACGCATATCAATAGAGGCCAGATAGAATCCAAAAACATCGATGGCTTCTAGAAGTTCTGCAAACTCCCCTGAAATTAAATACTCTGACTTGTTTTCTAACAAGGAATCTTTGATCTTTTTAAGGTCTTCTTTAAATTCTTGAGCAGAAGCATAAGCTGGAGCTTCTTTAGCAGAAATCTCCTTTAAGGCTCCAGAAATACGATTGCCGATATAATCAGAAACTGGCCCTTGTTGATGAGCATTTGCTCCTAATAATCTCTCGACAGCATAACGATCTTCTCTAGTTTCTCCCACCATCGTCCATTCTTTTAAATTAACCAAAGTTTGGATCAATTTTGACTGGATATAATGGAATGCACGACGATACGGCTCTTTTTCACGAAAGACGGAGGTGTCACTTGATAGGGCCGCCATTTCAGCTACCGCTTCACTTGTTTTAGATAGACTAGTTGAAAGGGAGAAATGACGGTATAATTTAGAAATCTTTTCGATATAATAATTCAAAACGACTTCACTCTGAATGGTTGCTGAACGCTTCAAGGTCTCAGCTGTTACAAACGGATTTCCGTCCCGGTCTCCCCCAATCCACATGCCCATTGTGATTGGACGTGGTTGTTCAAGCTCCAATCCATGCTCTTTTGCCAAGCGTTTGTACTCCAACATCAAGTTTGGAACAGCTTGCAAGAAGGAGCTATTGTAATATTCCATGACATTGGTGATCTCATTAGTAACCTTTAATTTTTTGTCACGGATCATATCCGTTTGCATCATGATTTCAATATTACAACGAAGGTTATTATACCACTTGTTTTCATTAATCAATCCCGCTTTAACATCCCGGTGCTGACGAAGAAGAGCATGGATATGATTAGTCAGATCCAGCATGGTTTTTCTTTGCACTTGAGTTGGGTGGGCTGTTAAAACAGGTACAATATTGAGATTTTCAAGAATTTCTTGTGCATCTTCATTCTTCGCAACTTCTTTAATGGTTGAAGAAAGTTTTCCGAGGTATTCGCCATCCACATTATTCAAATGATTGATTTCATAGGCCAAATCAACATCTTCTGAGATGTTAATCAAGAGTGGTAAAATCGCAAAATAACGTGAAATCACTGTCATCTCTTCATTAGACAGTTGTCCCACTAGTTGATTCAAGTCGCGGTAATTCTGTGTTTTTGATAAATCCTTCAACTGTGTAATTTTATCAAAGGTTTCCGGACGAACCAAATTTTTCGTAATATCATCTAATAAATCTGTTAGAATTTCGACCTCTTCTGTAAGAATGCCTTTATTCCTATAGTTCTCTAATTTTTTTAAAACCATTTTTTCTCCTTTTTGGAAAGCCATTAAACAATACCCTTTTAATAATATGGTTTAATTTTACCTTTTTCTTCAAAAACCATGCCTTCTTGTTCCATCTTGGCCCGTTTTTCACTAGCATCGATATTCAAGACAAAAGCAATCGCTACAGATAAGACCCATAAACTATTTCCCCCTTGGGATAAGAAGGGGAAAGTCACACCTGTAGACGGAATCAATCCAGAAATACCTCCGATATTAATGAAGGTTTGTACTAAGATCATCCCACCGATCCCAATGGCCATCATTGAATTAAAAGGATTCTTTGCTCGAATACCGACTAAAATGATCCGAAGAATTAAGAAGAATAAGAGAGCAAGTATCAAGCTAGCTCCAACAAAGCCTAATTCTTCAATCACAATCGCAAACACAAAATCTGTGTGAGCTTCTGGTAAGTAACCTTGTTTTTCAATGGAATTTCCAAGCCCCAAGCCAAACCAACCACCGTTACTCATGGCATAGTAGGAATTGGCTAATTGGTGACCTGCACCAGACAAGTCATTAAAGGGGTTAAAGAAGGCACTAAACCGTTTGGCTACATAACCAAAGACAGGAATTTTAGCGACACGGTCCACACCGATGATCCAAATGGAACCAAGAACAATGGACGATGCTCCAACAACTAAACCAAGTAAAGAGGTAAACCAACGGTAGCCCACTCCACTAGCCGTAATCATGATCAAGACCGTTAAGGCTAAGATCGTCGCATTTCCCAAATCCGGCATAATCACTACGATTCCAATCAGAATCAAGGTCAGCCAACGCCAATCGTTTAAATTTCTTGGAATCCATTCATTGTGCGTCAAGGCTTGGTAATCATAATCACGGATTTCGTCTTGTCGTTTAGAAAAGATCAAAGCTAGATACCAGACTAAGATAACCTTGAGGTATTCCGCTGGCTGGATACTAAACCCTCCTGGGATCGTCAACCAACCGTGAGCACCGTTGACCGTATCTGTGATAAACCTGGACAGAATCAACAAAATCACTTCAATAAAGATGACAAAAGCCAGCACTTTTTTATTTCGAAGAAAGTTTAAGCTAAATTTATAAATCAAGGCGATGGTTAGGAGACTTAGGATAAAAAAGAGCCCTTGTGTCCGGACCATCCGAATCGAACTCACTCCACTTTGAATTGCCAAGGCACTTGTTGTCGAATAAACAACAATCAAGCCAATGATGGATAAAATCAAATAGGGAATGAGGATGGAATAATTTAAAAGATGTCTTTTTTCAATTTTCATAATTCACCATATTCCTAATGTTCAACCTTCATTATATCATTTTTAAGAAGCAAAACCAAGGAAAGGCCAGAAAAGATTCGGCTTCTTCCCAATTTTCGAGAAATATTCTAGTCATTCTTCTTATTTTCATATATTTTTATCCTTTTTCGATGAAAAGATTCCTTTTTATTGAAAATAATGGCAGAAATCGTGATCTTTTAAGCATTAAGTTTTGCCTTTTCGTCTTATTTACGGTAAAATGATTTTGTATGAGAAAAAGGATAAAACCCGTTGTTCTCTTGGTCTTTTTTATCGGTATCATTTCTTTTCTCGTTCTTTCACGAACGATTGCCGATCTGCAAGTAAGAGAGCGACAAGTAACAACCCAAACCATTCCGAACTCCAATACACCTAAAAAAACAACCACTGCAAGCTCTTCTTCTAAAAAAGAAGAAGATATCAATCCAGAACTGGTTGGCCGCCCGATCATTGATATCTCTGGCTGGCAATTGCCTAGTGAAATTGACTACGATGTTCTCTCCCAAAATGTGGGAGGTGTGATCGTTCGTGTCCATAGTGGGGCTCAAGCTAAAAAGGAAAATGCGGCAACCCACTTAAATGGTCTGGATAAATCCTATAAAACCCATATCCAAGAATTCCAAAAACGAAATATCCCTGTCGCAGTCTATGCTTATGTCGCTGCTAAGGATAAAAAAGAAATGGAAAAAGAAGCAGAAGAATTTTACAAAGCTGCTTCTCCTTACAAACCGACCTACTATTGGTTAGATGTTGAGGAAAAAACCATGAAGGATATGAACGCAGGTGTTGAAGCTTTCCGAGCAAAACTACAAGCTTTGGGTGCAAAAAATATTGGACTCTATATCGGAACCTACTTCATGGAAGAACATAGTATCTCCACAGATAAATTTTCGGCTCTTTGGATTCCTACTTATGGATTTGATGATGGCTACTATAATGCTGCACCAGATACCAATACAGAATACGACTTGCATCAATATACCTCTCAAGGGCAATTAAATGGATTCTCACACTACTTGGATCTCAACCAAATTGCTCCGACGCAAGACCAAGAAGCGATTTATCGGAAACTATTCAAGGTACAAAAAGATGGCTCTTCCTCATAGCCTCAAAACAGCAGATCAAGTGGTTTTCACTTTTTCTGCTGTTTTCTATGTTTAGAGGCTTAAACAATGTCACTGCTATTATATGTTATAATGGTCTAATGAAATCTGATTTTGTAGAGAAAAAGAGAAAAGGAGAAAGCCATGGCAAAAAAAAATAAGGTGAAGAAAACCTTGGTCGAGCAGATCTTGACTAAAGCAAAAATTGAACACATAGGCTTACAAATCAACGCTTTAGAAGGGATCTTACCAGAAGGAATTGATCGCTCTACTATTTTCAAAACCCTAGCTCTCAAAGGAGATAAAACAGGGCCCGTGATTGGGATCATTCCTATTACAGAGCATCTTTCAGAGAAAAAGTTAGCCAAATTATCAGGGAATAAGAAAATCGCTATGATTCCTCAAAAAGATCTTGAAAAAACAACGGGTTATATTCATGGGGCCAATAATCCGGTGGGCATTCGCCAAAAGCATTCTTTTCCTATTTTTATCGATAAATCAGCCCTTCAGTTAGAAACCATGATCGTATCTGCTGGGGAAATTGGCCATAGTATTCAAATCAAACCACAACTTCTAGCAGACTTCGTCAAGGCGACTTTTGCAGATATTTTGGAATAAAGACAGAGAAGGAGACAAGATTGTGAAACTATATTTTATTCGGCACGGACGAACAGAATGGAATGAAGAAGGACGTTTTCAAGGATCAAATGGCGATTCTCCGCTGTTACCAGCCTCCATTCATCAGCTTGAAAAATTAGGAAAGCATCTAGCTACTGTCCCTTTTGATGCAGCTTTTGCAAGTGATCTGCCACGGACAGTCCATACTGCACAGATCATTCTCGATCAATTGGAGACACCTCTAAAATTGCAAGCAACTCCTGCTCTTCGTGAGTGGAATTTGGGAAAATTAGAAGGAGCTAAAATTTCTACCATTTCGGCCATCTATCCCCAACAAATGGATGCCTTTCGACATAACCTAGCTCGTTTTCAAAATGAAATCTTTGATGCAGAATCTGTTTATGAAACAACCAAACGTACCTGTGATTTTGTAAAAAGTCTGAAAGGAAAAGATCTCGATACCGTTCTCATTGTTGGACACGGAGCTAATTTGACAGCTTCTATTCGAACCTTGCTCGGTTATGAAACAGGAGAACTCCGCAAAAATGGTGGACTAGACAATGCCAGCGTAACGATTTTGACAACAGATGATTTTGAGCACTATCACTTAGAAAAATGGAATGATACCTCTTATATAGAGGACTAAAAAAACACTGATCGCAAGATGTACTGACCCCAAAAAGTTAGACAAATAATTTAAGTGAAGGATTTAGTTCTGTATTGCACAGGACTAAGTCCTTT
>NZ_CABFMD010000004.1 GCF_901875555.1 Streptococcus parasanguinis | reverse complement strand
TATCTTCATAAGTTAATTTCATTATAAAACACCCCAAAAGTTAGATCTTTTCTGTCTAACTTTTGGGGTGCAGTTCATCAAGTCCATTGTGTTTTTTGATTGACAAAAATGAATTAACCTACAGAGCCTTCCATTTCATAGCTAATGAGTCGGTTTAACTCAACGGCATATTCCATTGGAAGTTCTTTCGTAAAGGGCTCTACAAATCCCATGACAATCATTTCTGTCGCTTCTGATTCAGACAGTCCACGACTCATCAAATAATAAAGTTGTTCTTCTGAGATTTTTGAAACCTTAGCTTCGTGCTCCAAAGCAACTTGTGAGTTGTGGATTTCATTAAATGGAATTGTATCTGATGCAGATAAATCATCCATAATAATGGTGTCACACTCGATGTGAGAAACTGATTTCTTGGAGTTTTTGTTAAAGGTTACTTGTCCACGGTAGTCTACCTTTCCGCCACCTTTCGCGATGGATTTAGATACGATAGATGAACTGGTATGTGGTGCATTGTGGATCATCTTGGCACCTGTATCTTGGTGTTGCCCTGCATTCGCAAAGGCAATGGACAACATGGTACCACGCGCTCCTTCTCCATCTAGATAAACAGATGGGTACTTCATAGTTGTCTTGGCACCTAGGTTTCCGTCGATCCACTCAACTGTGGCATCTTTTTGAGCCTTGGCCCGCTTGGTGACCAAGTTATAGACATTGTCAGACCAGTTTTGGATGGTCGTATAGCGCATGTAAGCACCATCCAAGGCAAAGATCTCGACAATCGCTGCATGGAGGCTATTGCTTGAGTAGGTCGGTGCTGTACATCCTTCTACATAGTGGACACTTGCGCCCTCATCGACGATAATCAGGGTCCGTTCAAACTGACCTGTATTTTCATTGTTGATACGGAAGTAGGTTTGAAGAGGAACATCTACTTTTACGCCTTTTGGCACATAAATGAAGGTTCCACCAGACCAAACAGCTGAGTTGAGGGCAGCCAACTTGTTATCCGTTGGAGGTACTAACTTTGCAAAATACTGTTTGAAAAGATCTGGGTATTCTTTCAAGGCAGAATCCGTATCGGTAAAGATAATTCCCAACTTTTCAAACTCTTCTTTCATATTGTGGTAAACCACTTCCGATTCATACTGGGCAGAAGCCCCTGCTAGGTAGGCACGTTCGGCTTCTGGAATCCCGATACGCTCAAAGGTTTCCTTGATTTTCTCTGGAACTTCATCCCATGAACGGGCAGGTTTATCTGAAGGTTTTTGATAATAGATCAAATCATCAAAGTCAATCTCTGATAGATCGGCTCCCCAGGTTTGCATGGGCATCTTTTTGAAGGTTTCAAAAGATTTCAAACGGAATTCTAACATCCATTCTGGTTCATTTTTTGCTGCAGATAATTCACGAATAACTGCTTCGTTCAAGCCTTTTCCTGTAGAGAGAATAGGTTGAACGTCATCGTGAAATCCAAATTTATATTCACCGAGATCAATTGGTTTCGGTTCGACTCTTTCTTCAGCCATAATTTCCTTTCTTTCTCTGTTTCTTCTTTTAATTATTTGCTACGTTCGATCGCTTTTTTAAGAGCATTCCAGGAGAGGGTCGCACACTTAATCCGTTGGGGGAATTTAGAGACTCCAGATAAGAAGGCTGCGTCTCCCAATTCCTCTTGCCGAGGATCTGATTGACCTTGGACCATCTCTGAAAAGACCTGTGCCAATTCTTCGACTTCCTCTTTTGTTTTTCCCATTACAGCATCTGTCATCATACTAGCCGAAGCTGTTGAGATGGTACAACCTGAATTGACAAAGGCAATATCTTGGATCCTATCATTTTCATCAAATTTTACACTTAACTGGATCACATCTCCACAAGTTGGATTGTTGAGTTGGATCTGATCAACACCTTTAATCTGTCCTTGGTGGTGGGGGTGTTTTGAATGGTCAGCTACGACCGCCATGTACAGCGAATCTAATTTAGAAAGTGCCATTGAAAAACTCCTTTGCTTTGACCAATGCCTCAATTAATTTATCACAGTCCGCTTTGGTGTTGTAGAGATAAAAACTGGCTCTCGTTGTTGCTGGAACCTGTAGGTATTGAAGCAAGGGTTGGGCACAGTGGTGACCTGCACGAACGGCAATCCCTTCGTAATCTAGAGCTGTTGCCAAATCATGCGGATGGAGGTCTCCAAGATTAAAAGAAATCACTCCAGAACGTTGGGCTAAGTCTTGGGAACCATAGATCGTCAAGCCTTCGATAGCCTGTAATTTTGGAAATACATAGGCAATCAATTCATGCTCATGCGCTTCTATTTGGTCCATTCCCAACCCCTCTAAGTAATCGATCGCTGCACCAAGACCAATTGCACCAGCCATATGAGGTGTTCCAGCTTCAAATTTCCAAGGCAATTCCTTCCAAGAGGCAGATTGCTCATAAACAAAGTCAATCATTTCGCCCCCAAACTCGATTGGAGACATTTGCTCTAAGATTTCTTCCTTCCCGTAGAGGACACCAATCCCTGTCGGTGCAACCATCTTATGGCCAGAAAAAGCAAAGAAATCCGCATCTAAGTCTTGTACATCAATAGCCATATGGGGGGTTGATTGAGCCCCATCTACGACCATCATCGCTCCAACTTCATGAGCTAATCGGGCAATTTCCTTGATCGGATTGACCACTCCTAAGACATTGGAAGCATGGGTGATAGAGACAAATTTTGTCTTTTCACTAAGCTTGCTTTTTAAGTCTTGCATATCCAGTAAGCCATCTTTTAGATAGACATAGACCAGTTTTGCTCCTGTTTTCTTGCAGGCTTGCTGCCAAGGGATGATGTTGGAGTGATGTTCCATGATGGAAATCAGGACTTCGTCCCCTTCCTTTAGGACTTCTTCTGCATAGCGAGCTACCCAGTTGAGTCCTGTCGTTGTCCCTCTTGTAAAGAGCACTTCCTTGGTCGATGAAGCGTTGATAAATTTTCTGACTTTCTCACGCGCTGCCTCATAAGCTGCTGTCGCTCGTTCAGCCAAGGTATGAACTCCACGGTGAACATTAGCGTTATCCTGCAAATAGTACTGGTTAACTGCTTCCAGAACACATGTTGGTTTTTGCGTCGTCGCTGCATTATCTAGATAAACCAAGGGCTCATCATGGACGAGTTGATCGAGAATAGGAAAATCTTGAGCAATCGTATTTTTATCTAGCATCCTTTCTCCTTAGCGTTGAGATAACTTTTCTTCAATAGTGGCAATCATTTCATCACGTACTTCTTTGACTGGGATTTCAACAATAACAGATCCCAAGAAGCCACGTACCACCAAGCGTTCTGCTGTGTGTTGATCTAGACCACGACTCATGAGGTAATACATATCTTCTGGGTCCACTTGACCGATCGATGCTGCGTGGCCTGCTGTGACGTCGTTTTCATCAATCAAAAGGATTGGATTGGCATCTGAACGCGCTTGATCCGATAACATTAAGACACGGCTTTCCTGTTGGGCGTCTGCTCCTTTGGCACCCTTGATAATGTGACCAATTCCGTTAAAGGTCAAGGTTCCTTTTTCAAGAATAACCCCGTGTTGCAAGATATTTCCGATCGAGTTACAACCAAAGTTGGTCACGCGCGTATCAATTCCTTGCACTTGACGACCGCTTGATAAGGCAACGACCTTCAAATCAGCGTGACTTCCATTTCCAACCAAGTCACTGTCAAAGTCTGCAACTACATTGCCTTCATTCATGACACCGATAGCCCAATCAATGCTGGCATCCTGTCCTAGTTTCCCACGGCGACTGATGTAGGCTGTGACATTTTCACCCAGGCGGTCAATCGCCGCAAATTTCACTTGAGCACCTGAGCGGGCGATCACTTCAACCGTCACATTAGCCGTTGCTTTTGCTGTGCCTTCACCTTTTGATTCCAAGCGTTCCAAATAGCTGAACTTACTGTTTTTACCAGCGATAATCAAAATGTGTTTGTTAAAAGGTACATCACTATCGCTATCCTGATAGAAAATGCCTTCGATTGGTTCTGAAATTTCAACGTTATCTGGAATATAGAGGACAGCCCCACTATTAAAATATGCTGTGTGGTAAGCTGCTAGTTTGTCATCATCGTATTTGACCGAAGACATGAAGTAGTCTTTTACCACTTGCGGAATTTCCTCTAAGGCAGAATGGAAATCTGTGAAAAGAATTCCTTGGTCTGCCAAGGCTTGTGGCACCTGTTCAAAGACAGTTTGTGTTCCGACTTGGACCAATTTTAAATTTGAATCAAGGGCTGTAAAATCTGGAACATTGGCAGAAGCCTCGCTTTCTGTGATCGTCCCGTCCCCAAGATTCCAACGGTGGAATTTGACGCGTTCAATCGCTGGTAATTCCAACTGATCGATCTTGTCAAAAGCTTTTTTTCGTAACTCTTGCAACCAACTTGGTTCAGCATGCAGTTCCGAAAAGAGGGTAATATTTTCAATACTCATTTTTTTCTCCTAATAAAGATACTATCTGTTTGATTTTATGACAACATTAGATCACTAGTCATCAGGTTATAGTTCTTCTTTATAGTCGTAACCGAGTTCTTCTGCAAGTTGGGCGTATCCTTCCCGTTCCAAGCGTGCAGCCAATTCTGGTCCACCTGAAAGCACGACACGACCTTCCATCATCACATGAACTACGTCAGGAGTAATGTAGTTCAACAAACGTTGGTAGTGGGTGATGATCATTGCTCCAAAACCTTCCCCACGCATGGCATTGACTCCTTTAGAAACGACTTTCAGAGCATCAATATCCAAACCAGAATCAATTTCATCCAAAAGAGCAAATGTTGGCTCCAACATCAATAATTGAAGGATTTCATTGCGTTTTTTCTCACCACCAGAGAAGCCTTCATTGAGGTAGCGTTCTGCCATCTCTTCTTTCATGTTGAGCAATTCCATCTTTTCATCCAATTTGTTAATGAAATCACGAATGGAAATCTTCTCGTTCTCTTCTTTACCAGCATTCATGGCTGCACGTAAAAATTCAGCATTGGTAATTCCTGGGATTTCTGAAGGGTATTGCATGGCTAGGAACAAGCCCATGCGCGCCCGTTCATCTACTTCTAATTCTAAGATGTTGACACCATCAAACAGGATCTCGCCCTTGGTCACTTCATAATTTGGGTTTCCCATAATGGCAGCTGACAGAGTCGATTTCCCTGTTCCGTTTGGTCCCATGATGGCTGCGATCTCACCCGTTTTGAGGGTTAGGTTTACACCTTTTAAAATTTCTTTGCCTTCAATTTCAACATGAAGGTCTTTGATTTCTAATGTCGACATTGCATTCCCTTTCTTTTTACTTTGTAGTATGGAAGGTTCTCAAAGCAAAGATTCCTTCATCACAAAGTATTTTTTTACCTTTCAAGTATATCAAAAAAAAGCCTAAATGGCTTTTCTTTTGATTAGAACTATTCTTATTTAGTTTTTTCTTTTCGTTTTTGACGAACTTCCTCCCGGTAGGAAGAATTCCCTATATAGCGCAGAACATTTAACAAAGGACTATGACTTGGCCCCAGAACCCCAATCAATTCTGCTAACAGCTCTACTCCAAACAAGAGCCCGATCACAAGTAAGACACCCCCGATACGAGTAGAGATATTAAGCAGCAAAGAGATCATCGAAAAGATCATCGAAATTCCGTAGATCACAAGAACAGTTCCCCGATGCGTCAAGCCCAAGGAAAGCAAGCGGTGATGCAAGTGATTGCGATCCGGCTTGTAAAATTTTTGACCAGAAAGGGTCCGACGGATAATCGCCAAAAAGGTATCTGTAATCGGCACTCCAAGGATAATCATAGGGGTGACTACTGCAACTGCTGTTGCATTTTTCAAACCTTGCAGGGACAAGACAGAAATCATAAAACCGATAAACAAGGCACCGGTATCTCCCAAATAGAGAATGGCCGGATGGTAGTTAAAGGGAAAGAAACCAGCAATGGACGCAACCAAGACAAAAATAGTCATGGTCAGAAAGAGATTGGGTACTGGTAGAAAGAAATAGGACACAATCCCCATTGTCACTAGAGAAATAATAGAGACCCCACTCACCAAACCATCCAATCCATCAATCAGATTGACCGCATTGGTAATGGCAACAATCCAAATCACTGTCAAAAGATAGGAAAGCCACGGTTCAAAATGAAGTAAGGGACCACCAAATGGAATCTTGAAATCATTCAGCCGAAAATCTGTCAAAAACCAGACTAGACTCGCTGCAAGCAGGATACCGATCATCTTTTTCTTGGCTGACAACTCTTTGACATCATCAATCAAGCCTGTGAGAGTAATAATCCATCCCGCTCCTACGACCGGCAAGGTATAGGATAGGTAACTTTTGATTGGGGCAGTGGTGGATGTCAGCATAGGAATAAAGACGAGAGTCGCAATCGAAAAAGCGATCACAATAGACAATCCACCCGCGCTTGGCATGGGCTTGGTATTGATCCGACGCGCATTCGGATAATCCACTGCATCAATCTTAAAGGAGAATAAGCGAACCAAGGGCGTCAATACCAAGGCAATCATAAAAGTCCCAATCAGCACCAGAACAAATTGCAAGGAAAAGGACATCATAAGCTAGCAACTTTCTTCAAATTCTCAATCGCACCAGACACCATCAGTAAGTGGCCGTGTTCCTGCAGAACGGCTCGTGTTATTTCTGAATCATCTGCATACTCCCGAATGATGGCCAGTAACCAGGTTGGATATTGAGTTGGTTGATCCTCTGTATCGATCAAGACTGTTAAATAATAATCGGATCCCATTTTGTATAATTCAGAGGTATCCACTGGAAAACTGACCATTTTTGAAAAGGCAACTGCTTGCTGGATGTTTGAAAAACGCAAAATGTAATAAATATATTGACTTACTGGTGCTTCAGGTGTGGGATCTTGTTCTTGATCGTCACGTAACTCTTCTTGTTCCAAATGGTGAATAGCTTCCGCATCCCCTTTTGTCTTATCAGAGATCGTTTTTTCCAAGGTTTTGATAAATTCATCTGGCGTCATGCGCGACAACTCTTCCATATCAGGAAGATCTGACAAATCCTCAAAATCCAATTGTTGATCAATTTTTGATTTGGTAACAAAAACATCCAATTTATCCGGTTTTGGTGTCACACGAAAACTCAGCATCCCGCTATCCAGGAAGCTTTCTGGCATTTCGAGCTCATCCAAAATGGCATAGAAAAATTCTTCTGTTTTTTCTTGTGGGACAAGGAAATCAGCAATTTCCATCCCACGTTCTTCTAAGTCTTCTAGTTGGATCGTGATCTTAATAGTTGAATCACTAATTTGCTTCATCTTCATAGCATAACCTCATACTTCTAGTCTTACTATTATACTAAAAAAATGGATAGAATTCAAAAAAAGGATGCATAGAAAAGAGGTCGGGACAAAAGTCTCCAACCTCGAAAAATAATTTGATCAAATTCAACCATTCTCTTAGAAAATAACACGGAAGAGGCCATACAATAACAAGATGGAACCAAGAACGATACGGTATTTCCCAAAGACGGTGAAATCATGATTTTTCACATAATCTGTCAAGAAGCGGATAGCGTACATGCTGACCACGAAGGCCACTCCCATCGCTACCAGTAGAATAAAGAGTTGCCCCAGTGCAAGTGAATGCCCACCAAGAACGAATTTTCCAACCTTTAAGAGGCTAGCCCCAAACATAGCCGGGATACCCAGATAAAAGGTAAACTCTGTCACCACTGGACGGCTAACACCATTGATCAAGCCCCCTACAATCGTAGCGCCTGAACGGCTTGTACCTGGAAATAGCGATAAGACTTGGAAGAGTCCGATATAAAGAGCTGTTCGATAAGGTAGCTTATGCAACTCCGTCACTGCAGGTTCGACTTGTTCCCGTCTTTCCAAATAGATAAAGGCAATCCCGTAGGTGATCAACATAATTGCAACGGAAATCGAATTGTGGAAATGCGCCTCAAACCAATCATCTAATTTAAAAACAAAGACAAGAGGGAGGGTTGCAACTGCAACTTTTGCCCATAATTGCCAGGTCCGACGTACTTCTAGTGGAGATTTCCCAGGTTTGAAGGGGTATAATTTATCGAAATAAATTACCACAACCGCTAGGATCGCACCCAATTGGATCACAACATTGAACATCTCCATAAAGGCCGGATCTTGATTTTTAAACTGCACAAAATCCTGTAGTAGAATCAGGTGACCTGTACTTGAAATCGGTAGCCATTCTGTAATCCCCTCGACAATCCCAAAAAGGATCGCCTTGATTAATTCGATCAGAAACATCTTTTTCTCCTAAACTTACATTTGCTCTATTATATCATAAATCTATGGACTGGACCAGACCTTCCGAACCAGAAGGGAAAGAGAGACTAAGACCATTCTTAGTACTGCTTAAAAGGCACCAAAGCCTCCTCCGCCTCCTCCGCCAGAGAAGCCTCCTCCACTACCAGAAGAAACTGTGAAATGACTAGCCGTCGATGCTGTCGATCCATAAGTAGACATGGCATGACTTGAGTGGGTCACATCATGATAGAATGGGGTGTAAACGAAGGCGTTTAAGGCTCGATTTTCTAACTGAATATTCCGAAGTTTCATGACCTTTGTGACCTGATCGGCTACACCATACAAAGCCGCATAGACCAATAAGCGGTTCCATAGGACCAGAGACTGCAACTCTGCATCGTTGAGGTGAGCAATCTCTTTCAACATCCGACCAAAACTATCCCAGTAATAGCGTTGCTCAGCACCCGCAACATTGACAACCCCATCTCGTAGGCAGGCCTTAAAGACACCATTGAAACGCGCTGGCATAAACCAAAGTATAAGGATCCCTATCAAACAAGGAATAGAGAACCACCCCAGCACAAAGATAGCAAAGATTTCTGCTCCAAGGGCGATAAACCAAGCAGCCCAACCAAAGAAGAGACTTCGTCTTGCTTGCGCTTCTTCATTTGCCTCTAACGGGCGATAGTAGCTTGGCAAATGGAGATCTTCCACCTTGCGATGAACATCTCTAGCAATCTGGTTGACAGCTGCATCAAAGCGACCCTGAGCCCAACTGCCTAGTGAACGAATGGCTTCTTGATCTGATTTTTTGGCATGTTTGTATACATCATCACTGAATTTATAATTCTCAAAGAGACTGTTAACAGGGCAGGAAACCTGATCACCAAAAGCCATATTCATAAAGGAACGTTCAAAATCATCTACATGTCCATGAGACTTCCTAGTCAAAACCACTTCATCTCCTTGTTGCTCGTAGACAATCACTCCACGATCCATCAAATCCAGCAAAGTGGCTTGAAGCATTTTTTCAAAGGTAAACACCGGAGGAGTCGCCTTCTCTTTATTGGTCGGGGAAGCCTCGTCTAATTCAGCTGAATAAACAACCGAACTCATAATCAGAGGTGCAATGTCCTGTGGAATCTCATAAAAACGAGTATCGGTCGGATAGGTCACACCAGGCCAAATCATTTTTTTGAACCGATTGCGACCCAAGAGAGAAAGAAGCCAGAGTGCAATAATTAAGGCTGGCAAGATCCATTTCCAAAACATGCGTGTCCAGTATTTTTCCTGTTCAATTTTAGCTTGGTTCTTGTGAAATTCATCTAATTTGGTCAATCCTGTATTTCGATCAGAATCATACAAGGTAGTTAGGTCTGACTTCAACCAGTAACCATACAACTCCACAGCCTTTCCTTTGCCCAGATTATAGAAAGTGGCAGAATAGATTCCATCTTCTTTTTTTACAGCCACATCTGGTCCCATAAAGGCTGTATGGATATACAATTCCGATTGGGCATTGGCGGGTGCGAACTTAGGAATGACACGAAATTGAACTTCATCCACCTTCTGATCACCATCAGTAATTGGTTTCCAGTTCAACTGCAAGATATCCTTGTGTGAATAAAGAAGATTTTTTAATTTCCATGTGACTTTAATCTTGACTGTATCTGTCGCCACACCACTGTTATAAATTTTCACTCGGTAGCCATCACCTAGATTCGTAATCTCGGGTTCTCTTTGAAGATCACGACCTTCCACCTCAACCTTTGGCGGTATCTCAATTGCGAAGCCTTGTGGCATATTCCCCGCCGTTCCTAGACTGACATACTGCCCTCTATAAGAATCTTTGAAATAATAGACCAACTCCTCCTCATAGGTGGCGTCGTCCCAGGTGTCCAAGGTCAAGGTTCCACCATAGTATAATACATCATAAGAGGGGCTAGATGCATGGACGTTCTGACTGACAAAAAGGCAGGCCAGAAAGGCGAAAAAAACATACAAATACTTTTTCATTTGATCACGCTCCTTTGTATTATTATAGCATTTTTTAAATAAAAAGAGGAGCATGCTTGAAATGCAACCTATTTTACCGTACAATAGGAAGAGTTAAAATAAGGAAGAGGAGAAAAAATGAAAAAAACATTATTCGCGCTCTTAACAGGGCTTTTCATTTGCCTAGGCGTCACACAGGTTGCTCATGCAGATGACTATTTACGAATCGGAATGGAAGCGGCCTACGCTCCCTTTAACTGGACACAAAACGATGACTCTAATGGAGCCGTTAAGATTGATGGTACCAACCAATATGCCAATGGGTATGACGTCCAAGTTGCTAAAAAAATTGCAGCAGATTTAGGAAAAAAACCTTTGGTGGTTAAAACAGAATGGGATGGACTCTTACCAGCCCTAACTTCTGGTAAAATCGATATGATCATCGCTGGGATGACCCCTACTGCTGAACGTAAAAAAGCCATCGCTTTTTCAACTAGTTACTATAACAGTGAGCCTGTTCTCGTCGTAAACAAGGATGGCAACTACGCAAAAGCTAAAACACTAGACGATTTCAAGGATGCCAAGATCACTTCTCAACAAGGAGTATACCTCTACACCTTGATTCCTCAATTAAAAGGCGTTAGCCAACAAACAGCTATGGGAGACTTTACCCAAATGCGTCAAGCTTTGGAAGCTGGTGTCATCGATGGCTATGTTTCTGAACGACCAGAAGCACTTGCTGCTGAAGCTGCTAACAAGAAATTTAAGATGATCCGCCTAACAAAAGGCTTCCAAGTTGGAGAAGAAGATGCTTCTACCGCTGTTGGAATGCGAAAAGGTGACAACCGCATGGCACAAGTCAATGCTACCATCGCAAAACTTTCGACGGATGATCAAACCAAGCTCATGGATCAAATGATTCAATTGCAACTGGCGACTACAGAGAACAAAAAGGAAAAACAACCATCGTTCTTTGAACAAGTCTTTGCCATCATTAAATCCGATGGTCCTCAATTCCTTCGCGGAACTGGAATGACCCTGCTCATCTCTATCACAGGTACTATCTTTGGTTTAATCATTGGGTTGTTGATTGGCGTTTACCGAACAGCTCCAAAAGCAAAAAATAAAGTCCTTGCTGGATGCCAAACCGCCTTTGGTTGGTTCTTGAACGTCTATATTGAAATCTTCCGTGGGACACCTATGATTGTACAATCTATGGTTATTTACTACGGAACAGCTCAAGCCTTTGGGATTTCAATCGACCGGACTCTCGCTGCCATCATCATCGTATCTATCAACACAGGTGCCTACATGAGTGAAATTGTTCGTGGTGGGATCTATGCTGTGGATAAAGGGCAATTTGAAGCCGCTACGGCACTAGGAATGACCCATGGACAAACCATGCGCAAGGTCGTACTTCCACAAGTTGTCCGCAATATCTTGCCAGCAACAGGGAATGAATTCGTCATTAACATTAAAGATACCTCTGTCTTGAACGTTATCTCTGTGGTTGAGCTATACTTTACTGGTAAAACCGTTGCATCACAAAATTACCAAACTTTCCAAACCTTTACGGTGATTGCTGTGATTTACTTCGTTCTCACCTTTACAATCACACGAATCCTTCGCTACATCGAACGTCGCTTAGATTCTGATACTTATACTACAGGTGCAAATCAAATGCAAGTCAATGAGGTGAAATAATGTCAGAAAAAATTCTTGAAATTCAACATTTAAAAAAATCTTATGGTCAAAATGAGGTTTTGAAAGATATTTCGCTCACGGTTGAAAAAGGAGAGGTGATCTCCATCATCGGGAGCTCTGGTAGCGGAAAATCAACCTTCCTTCGCTCCATCAATCTTCTAGAGACTCCTACAGCTGGAGAGATTCTCTATCGTGGCCAAAATGTCCTTGATCCTGATTATGATCTCACGCATTACCGTGAGAAATTAGGAATGGTTTTCCAAAGCTTTAATCTCTTCGAAAATTTGAATGTCTTAGAAAATACAATCGTTGCACAAACAACCGTCCTCAAGCGGGACCGAGAAACTGCAGAAAAAGTTGCCAAAGAAAACCTTGAAAAAGTCGGTATGGGATCTCAATATTGGGCTGCCCGTCCGAAACAACTTTCAGGTGGTCAAAAGCAGCGGGTCGCCATCGCACGCGCGCTCTCTATGGATCCTGATGCCATTCTCTTCGATGAACCAACTTCTGCCCTAGACCCAGAAATGGTTGGGGAAGTTTTGAAAATCATGCAGGACTTGGCCAAAGAAGGTCTGACCATGATTGTCGTAACCCACGAAATGGAATTTGCCCGCGATGTCTCTAGCCGGGTCATCTTCATGGACAAGGGTGTCATAGCTGAACAAGGCGATCCAAAAGAAATCTTTAGTCATCCAAAAGAAGAACGGACCAAGGAATTCCTTCAACGCTTCTTACATTAATCTCTTGAAACAGTTTGCTTACCAGTATGGAAGCAAGCTGTTTTTTTGTACCGCTGCTACTTTTGAGGCATAGAAAAAAACCAGAGAGAATTCCTCTCCGGTTTTTAATTGGAACAACAAATTAATCTTCGAATTTTTGATGATTTTTATCATAAAAATCAATCAATCCAAGTGCAGTTTCAAACGAGATGTTCTTCACTTTTGCACGTCCTTGAGCCAAGGCAATGATAGACATTTCACGGGCATTTGTTTCTTTACTGATACGATAGCCAGTAATTTTCTTATCACGTACCCATCCAACAACTGATTCTACTTTTTCAAAGTTCGATTTAGCCATTATCTTTCTCCTATATTATTATTTCCAATACTAATATAAATTTTTTTGCACATTTTGTCAACTAAAATCGCTGAAAATACGAACCTTTTTTAAAAATGAGAAAAAGTTTACTTTGCTTTCAGGGCTGATAATATTTGTGTACGAATGTTTTCGACGCCATCTGGGTTAGCTGGTAGGAAAATCGTATTATTCCCTTCCTTATCTGCAAAATTATTTAAGGTATCTAAGTACTGATTGGTTAACAGAATAGACATAATTTGCTCTTCGGTCAAGTCTACATTGGCTCCTTTTAACTCTTTAATAGAGTCTGCCAATCCATCGACAATAGCCTTCCGTTGCTCGGCAATACCGACCCCGTGCAAGCGGTCTTTTTCCGCCTCAGCTTCGGCAGCAGTAACGATCTTGATCTTGTCTGCTTCTGCCAATTCCTGAGCTGCCACGCGTTTTCTTTGCGCCGCATTAATCTCGTTCATGGATTGTTTCACTTCGGCATCTGGCTCAACTTTGGTGATCAAAGTTTTTACAATAATATATCCATAAGTTGACATTTCTTCTGCCACTTGTTTTTGAACTTCAAGGGCGATTTCATCTTTTTTCTCAAATAATTCATCCAAGGTCAACTTGGGAACAGAAGAACGCAAAGCATCTTCAATGTATGATTTAATCTGTGACTCTGGACGCATCAACTTGTAGTAGGCATCCTTTACGTTGCTTTCGTTCACTCGGTATTGCGTCGCCACATTCATGGTAACGAATACGTTATCCTGAGTTTTTGTTTCAACCACGATCTCACTCTGCAAGACGCGCAATTGAACTCGTGCTGCAATTTTATCGATACCAAAAGGCGCTCGCATATGAATGCCACTATCGCTAATTTTTTGATAACGTCCGAAGCGCTCGATGATGGCAACGGACTGTTGTTTCACCACATATAGTGAACTGATCACAATGACTCCTGCAACTATTAGCAAGAATAAAATAAAGATAAAAAATCCAGGCATAAAAAGTTCCTCCTTTTAATTTACGCATATCATATCACAAGTCTTCATAAAAAAGCAATATATTCCATAAAAATATATTGCTTAAATAGTCGATTATCTCTGCATGATACTCAGACCAGCATATTATAGAGAGTTTCATTGCCGTTCAAGTTAATGAAAGACGGATCAAAACGCTCGATACGGTTGACCAATCCTGCATAGTCATGTTTATTAGCCAAAGTAACCCCAATCAAGACAGGGCCAGTTCCCTTGCTAGCACGTTTGATGTATTCAAAACGTGTGATATCATCATTTGGCCCTAGGATATCATTTACAAATTCTCGAAGAGCACCTGGACGTTGTGGGAAGTTGACGATAAAGTAGTGTTTTACTCCATCGTAGATCAAGGCACGCTCTTCCATCTCAGGCATGCGGTTAATATCATTATTCCCACCTGAGATGATACAACAGATGGTTTTCCCCTTGATGTATTCGCGCAAGATTTCAAGGGATGCCACACTGGCCGCCCCCGCTGGTTCAGCCACGATCCCCTGCTTAGAATAAAGATCAATCAAAGTCTCTGAAATCAAACCTTCATCGACCCCAACCAGGGTTTCCACATGCTGACGGGTTACTTCATAGGTTAATTGTCCCACTTTTTGCACGGCAATCCCATCTGCAAATTTATCAATTTCTGGTAATTTGACTGGGCCCCCTGCTTCAAAAGCAGCCTTCATGGAGCGCGCCCCTTCGGCCTCTACCCCAATGACCTCAATCCTAGGCTCTGTTTCTTTGATGTAGGTAGACACACCCGAAATAAGGCCACCCCCACCTACAGGAACAAGGACAGTATCAAACTCAATCGATTCCTTTCGCGCTTCCTCAAGGATTTCGTAGGCCACTGTTCCTTGACCAGCCTGTACGTTTGGATCATCAAAGGGGTCGATAAAGGTCCGTTTTTCGGCAAGAGTAAATTCTTGTGCCGCCTTAGCTGACGCGTCAAAGGTATCCCCAACTAACTTGATCGTTACATAATCCCCACCAAAGAATCCGACTTGTCCGATCTTTTGTTGCGGTGTCGTAATCGGCATGAAGATGGTCGCTGGAATCTTCATTTCATTACAAGTATAAGCAACCCCTTGTGCATGGTTTCCCGCAGAAGCACACACTACCCCACGCTCACGCTCTTCTTTTGATAATTGAGAGATCGCAAAGTAAGCTCCACGAATTTTGAAAGAACGAACACGTTGGGCATTTTCTTTTTTCAAATAAATCTTTGCCCCATATTTTTCAGATAAATAGTGGTCGTATTCAAGGGGCGTATTGACCACGACTCCACTTAATATTTTATGGGCCTTGGTCACATCTTTTGCTGTTATCATTTCATACCTCTGTTGCTGTGTATTGATCAAAAAAGCAAGCCAGGGTGTCCCAACTTGCTTAGTCTTCTACAGACAATTAGTTGTAGATTTTGAAAGCGTCATCGTCGTTTTGACCAACGAATGGCATTGCTTTACGCAATTCAGCACCAACTTTTTCAATTTCAAGTTCTTCAGCTTGTTTACGGAAGGCTTTCAAACGTGGGAAACCAGCATCGTGGTCTTCAACGAATTCACGCGCAAATTTACCTGATTGGATATCAGCAAGGGCAGCTTTCATGTTTTCTTTTACTTCTGGACCGATGACACGTGGACCAGTTACGAAATCACCAAATTCCGCAGTATTTGAACATGATTGACGCATTTTCTTGAAGCCACCTTCGTAGATCAAGTCAACGATCAATTTCATTTCGTGAAGTACTTCGAAGTAAGCCAATTCAGGGGCATAACCAGCTTCTGTCAAAACTTCAAATCCAGCTTCGATCAAGCTTGTCAAACCACCCATAAGAACGGCTTGTTCACCAAACAAATCTTCTTCTGTTTCTTCTTTGAAAGTTGTTGAAAGAAGACCAACACGTGCTGAACCAACACCTTTTGCCCAGTCCATTGCGATGTCTTTCGCATGGCCAGTAGCATCTTGGTAGACAGCGTAAAGTGCTGGTACACCAAATCCTTCAGTGTAAGTACGACGTACTAAGTGACCTGGTCCTTTAGGAGCAACCATGAAGACATCAACATCTTCTGGAGCTTTGATGTAACCAAAGTGGATATTGAAACCATGGGCAAAACCAAGAGCTTTCCCAGCGCTCAAGTTTGGAGCAATTTCATCTTTGTAAATATCTTTTTGGATTTCGTCTGGTGCCAAGATCATGATGATATCAGCCAATTTAGTTGCTTCTGCAACTGGGTAAGCTTCAAATCCATCTTCTTTTGCTTTATCGAATGATTTACCAGGGCGTACACCGATGATGACATCATGACCTGAATCACGCAAGTTTTGTGCATGAGCATGACCTTGTGAACCATAACCGATAACGGCGATCTTTTTACCATCAAGTGCTGGTACTTTAACGTCTTTTTCGTATTCCATTTGAACTGCCATAAGTAAAATCTCTTTTCTATTTTATTATTCGCCTTTTTAAGGCGGGGTTAACAATGTTAAGGTGAGAATTAATCTCGAGTAAATCCGGTTGCACCGGTGCGGGCGATGTTTTTAATCCCATACGGGCGAATGACACGAATAAGGGCTTCACTCTTTTCTGCATTTCCCGTCATTTGAACAGTGATAGAGCTTGGAGCCACATCGACCACGGTCGCACGGAAAGGTTGAATAATGGCCAAGATTTCTGCTCGTTTCTCAGCAGGTGCAGAAACTTTCACCAAGATCACTTCGCGCTCCAAGTGTGGTTTATCAGTGATATCCCGGACACGGATCACATCCACTTGGCGGTTGAGCTGTTTGATGATTTGCTCTACTTCATCATGCGAAGCAACATCAATGATAATGGTAATCCGCGATACATTAGGGTTTTCTGTTGCGCCAACAGAGATACTTTCGATATTGACTTGACGTCTCGATAGAACTCCTGTAAAGCGGTTCAGAACACCTGAGCGGTTTTGAAGTTTGGCTGTTAACATTCTACGCATTAAACTTCACCCCCAACATCTCATGATTACTCTTACCAGCTGGTACCATCGGTAAGACATGCTCTTTCCGAGAAATGTCTACTTCGATGAACATTGGTACATCTTCTGTGATAACTTCCAAATCCTTCTCAAGAGTTTCAGGATTATCAAATTTATAATTCTTGATCCCGTAGGCTTGCGCCATCAATTGGAAATCCGGAAGGCTATCAAAGACTGACTCTGATGTCCGACCATCATAGAAGGCTTCTTGCCATTGACGGACCATCCCAAGCGAGTGGTTGTTGAGCATAACGACCTTGATTGGAACCTTGTAGATATTTAAGATGGCCAATTCCTGGTTGGTCATTTGGAAACCACCATCCCCAACAAAGAGAACAACTTCTTTATCTGGATTGGCAATTTTCGCTCCGATAGCTGCAGGAACACCGAATCCCATCGTTCCTAGACCTCCTGAAGTCACCAATTGGCGCTCATTTTGGTAAGGATAGTATTGAGCTGCCCACATTTGGTGTTGGCCAACGTCTGTGACGACAATAGCGTCACCCTTGGTCAACTCTCCAATGCGTTCGATCACAGCTTGTGGCTGTACAACCCGTTCCTTCTTGTCGTATGAACGAACCCGGTTCTTATCTTTGGTTACCTTTTCGATCCATTTTTCTGTGTTGTTATGAACCGTTGGCTCGGCTAGCAACTGCTGCAAGGCCTTCTTTGCATCGCCAACGACAGGAATATCAACAGCAATGATCTTGCCAATCTCTGCAGGATCAATGTCGATATGGGCAACCTTAGCATTTTTAGCGAAAGTCTTTGGATTCCCTGTCAAACGGTCGTCAAATCGACAACCAACACTGATCATAAAATCCGTCTCTGTCATAGCGATATTGGCTGCGAAGGATCCGTGCATTCCTCCCATCCCTAGGAAAAGAGGATGACTGGTCGCAATCGTTCCTTGACCTAAAAGACTGGTCACTACTGGAATCTGATAGCGCTCTGCTAGAGCAATCAACTCTTTTGCAGCTCCAGCGTAACTTACCCCACCACCAGCAAGAAGAACCGGTTTTTTCGCCTTGCTCAATTGCTTCAAGATCTTTTTGATCTGCAATTCATTGGGCTCTACCGTTGGCTGATAGCTAGGAAGCTTCACTGTCGGATCATAGATGAAATCTGTCTCTAAAGCAGACACATCCTTTGGAAGGTCAATCACAACCGGACCAGGACGGCCGGTCGTCGCAATATGGATAGCTTCTGTGATAATTCGTGGAATATCTGCTGTCTCACGTACTTGATAGTTGTACTTAGTGATGGGCATGGTAATTCCCACGATATCCGCTTCTTGGAAGGCGTCTTTCCCGATCCCAGCACGATTGACTTGACCAGTAAAGACTAGTAAGGGAACGCTATCGCTCATAGCATCTGCAATCCCTGTAATGGCATTGGTCGCTCCCGGTCCACTAGTGACGACTGCGACACCCAGCTTTCCAGTCGATTTAGCGTAGCCTTCAGCCTCATGCAAACATCCTTGTTCATGACGACCCAAGATATGCTGGATACCCTCAAAGCTATAGATGGCATCGTATAAAGGCAAAACCGCTCCACCAGGATAACCAAAAATCGTGTCAATCCCCAAATCACGCAGAGTTTCAAGAACAAGCTCTGAGCCGGTTTTTGCAGTTTCTAAGGTAATTTTCTCCATGTCTCTCCTTTCCAGTACTTTGTAGTTCAAATTAGCATGCTACTATCATACCATTTTTAGAAAATATTTCAAGGAAAAATAGTAAATTTTCTGAATTTTCTATCCAAATCCGAATAATGAGAGTTTTCCTAAAACAATAACAAATCCAATCAAAAAAGAGGTTGGGACAAAAGTCCTAGCCTCTCAATTGTCTTTGGATTATCGAGCAAGACGCAGTGGTTGAGTGGGCTCTACTACGCTGATTTCATCAGCTTTTACAGCCCTACTCAACTGTGCGGAGGTGGGACGATGAAATCGAATTCTAACGAATGACCGATTTCTGTCCCACTCTCTTTTCTTTCTTATAACCAACCCTTTTCTTGGGCGATCTTGGCTGCCTCCGTTCGATTTTCCGCATCCAACTTGGTCAAAATAGCCGACATGTAATTGCGGATGGTTCCATTTGACAGGTATAAATGATCAGCAATTTCTTGATTGGAAGCCCCCTTAGCCACCTCTCTTAAGACTGCTTGCTCCTGCGAGCTTAAGGGATTGGGTTGGGTCAAAATAGTTTCCATTAATTCAGGAGAATATTCTTTTTGCCCTGCCAAAACTGTATGCAAGGTCCCCATCAAGTCCGTAATGCGACGTTCTTTTAAGACATAGGCGTCGACTCCAGCCTTGAGAGCCCGCTCAAAGTAACCGGGCCGCTTAAAGGTAGTAACAATGACGACCTTGAGCTGGGGTTGGTGGCTCTTGGCCCATTCAAGAACCTCAAGACCTGTACGGATTGGCATTTCCACATCTAAAATAGCAATATCTACTGACTGACTTTCCAGCAATTGAATCGCCTCTTGGCCATCTCCAGCCTGTAAGACTTCTTCCACGTCCTTTTGCAAAAGCAAGAGCTGGCAGAGAGCATCTCGCAACATACTTTGGTCTTCAGCAACTAATAAGCGCATCTTATTTCCTTTCTTGATAAGGGATGGTTAATTCTATTCGAGTTGGGTTTTTACAATGACTGATCACCAGTTCTCCTCCTAGCAATTCAAGTCGTTCCCGGATCGAGTGCAGGTCCTTGTCGGAGACTTTGGCAAAACCGATGCCATTGTCTTCTGCGACCATTTCCACCCCTGTTTCGGTAGAGCGATAAGAGAGATGGGCCTCCGTCGCTTTGGCATGTTTGATCATATTGGTGGCTAATTCCAGAGATACCATGGCCAGAGCAGACTCTAGGGTCGGCGAGATACTAGCTGTGTCGAGCTCATTTTGAATCTCCACTTTGACTTGCGCCACTTCTAACATTTGCTGGACAGTTTCTAACTCTCTTGCCAGGGTTCGCTGTTTCAAGTTCTCCACAATCTCTCGGACTTGGTGCATGGACTCTTGGCTAATGGCTTGAATTTCTTGTACCTGCTCCTGTGCCTTCTCAACCTGACCCAATGCTAAGAATTGATCGGCCAGATCTGCCTTAACACTCAGCATGGCAAAGGTGTGTCCCAGACTGTCATGTAGATCGCGGCCAATCCGATGGCGTTCGTTTTCAGCCAGCAAGAGATTGATCTGAGCATTTTGCTTGGCATGGTCAGCTTTCAACTCTTCCATCATCCGATTCCGGACCATACTAAAGGTCATAATCGCGATGAACAAGCAAATAATCAGTACAAAAAGCCAATCATTTTCTCCCATATATCTATTAAATAACAAGGCTCCCAACAGGATCAGTTGTGATAGAAAGGCCGTCCAAAGAAAGGGGGAACGAAAATTGCTGACTTCAAAACGATAGACTAAAATATTACTTAGATAATAGTAAAACCAACAAAAGCCAGTGCCAATATAAAAGGTATTCCCGCCTATATAAGCCAAAAGATAGAGCCAAAAAAGCCAGGTCAGTATCTTATTTTCCGTAATGAGGATTCCTAGATAACTCACCATAAAAAAGAGAGCTAAAAAGAAATGCCAGTAAGGAATTTGCCCAAATAAAATGGTAGCAAAAGGAAAGGCCATAAAGATTAGGCCTACGTAAAACATATGGTGAATATGCTTGAGTTTTTCAATCATGCATGAACCTCAGAATGACGACGATAGACGATGACAAGGGTAAACAAGACCAGGGTAAACAAGGTTAAATAGAGACTAGCAAAACCATTGACCTGCCCCTTATTTAAAAAGGTCTTGATCAGTTCCATCAATTGATAGGTTGGCAGGCATTTGCCAATAGCTTGCATCCATTCTGGAAAGACACTAATCGGCATCCATAGGCCACCCATGACAGCCAGTCCCATATAGAGGAGATTGCCCGTAACCGACATCAATTGACTGGAAGGAAGCAGGGTCAGGACCAGACCAATAGCTACAAAAGCTAGACTTCCTAGGATGAGAAGAAAGGCTGCTAAGACCCAATTTTGTAAGGACATGTTCACATGCCGCACTACATGACCCACAGTAAAGACGACCCCAATGGATAGGAGAAAGTCTACAAAGAGACCCACAACCTTTATTAAATAATATTCTACCATAGATACCGGGGTATGGCGCAAGACTTTTTGCCAATTGTTGAGTCGATCGGTTTCAAGAACCGTTGGAAAGGAAAATAGGGCCGTAGACATCATGGAAAAAGCCGTCATGGAGAGGAGATAATCCCTCATAAAGTGAGCGGGCGCCCCGGGTGTGTCCTGGTACATCCCTGAAAAGAAGAGATAAAAGGCCGTGGGCATCCCTATTGATAATAAATAATAAATGGCTTGGCGACTGGTCAAATGCCACTCAACTACGCCGAGAGCTTTCATGCGTTTCATCTTCTCTACCTACTTCCTTTGTATTTTCAAAAATAGAATCCAATAAACTTCGATTGGTCACTTCGATCTCTTGGATCGAACAGCCTTCTTCTTGTAATCGCCTCCACAAGCGATTGGCATCACCTGTCACAACTTGAAGGGCATCGGGTTTGACCGTCACTTGACCAATTCCGTCCATCCCTGCCACTAGAGCTTGGTAGCGTAAAGGCAGGGTAAAATGTTTTTCCACCTCTTCACTTCTCATAGCGAGTGGTGTTGTATCCCGAAGCAAATGTCCCTGATGCAAGACCAGAATCCGATCGGCCGTATGCTCGACTTCCTCAATGTAATGGGAAGAATAGACAATGGTCACACCTTGATCTTTTAAATCCCTAACAATCTCCCAAAAGCGTTGGCGAGTGGACGTATCCATAGCAGCCGTTGGCTCATCCAAAAACAGAAGAGACGGATGACCAATCAAGGTCAACACAAAGGATAGAAGACGCTTTTGCCCACCAGACAGCTTACTGGCCAATTGTCTCTTCTGCTCCGAACTAAAACGCAATAGATCATCGATTTCATTAATCGTTAAGGGATTAGGATAAATGGAGCGAAAGAAGTTGATCAGCTCCTGCACGGTTAACTTTTGAACGATAGCATTCTCTTGAGGGAGATAAGAGACACTAGCCTTTAATCGAGGATGACCAGGAGCCTTCCCTTCTACTTCAATGATTCCAGAAGTCGCTTTCATATCTCCCAGCAGACAATTCATCAAGGTTGTTTTCCCTGCCCCGTTTGGCCCAATCAAGGCCAAACAGTCCCCTCGTTCAACCCTGAAAGAAAGATCTTCTAGAATCACCTTTTCTTTGATGCTTTTTTTCAAGTTCTCAACTCTAATGACACTCATGATGTTCTCCTTTCAACCAGATCTGTCCAGCTGGAATGATGACAAATACAACCAAGGTCACTCCCCAAATCGTTTGGAAAAACCAGCTAGGAAAATGAGCAGAAAACCAACCCGTCATCTGTTCAGTTAGCCAGAGGACCATACAAAAAGCAAACATCCAGCCAATTTCTAGTTTCTTATTCATTTTTCAAACTCCTTTTTGACCTCTTTAACGAGCTTCAGCCCTTCTTGAGTTGCCCAGCTCACGATGCCTATCCCCGCAAATAATTCCCAAGGGAAATGGTAATAGAGACTATCATCCTTTGAAAAGATCAAATAGACGGCCATCCCAACCACTGTTAACGTAAATACTTTATAGAACCACTGTTTCATTTTTATACCTCTCACTTTCTGACTATATTATAGCGAAAGGTAAAGAATGCAACTAGATGATTTTGTCACTGGCTCACATGACAAATGTCACTAAAAAAAGGCTGGGACAAAAGTCCTAGCCTCTTCTTGTTTTTGGATTGTCGAGCAAGACGCAGTGGTTGAGTGGGCTCTACTACGCTGATTTCATTAGCTTTTACAGCCCTACTCAACTGTGCGGAGGTGGGACGACGAAATCGAATTCTAACGAATGACCGATTTCTGTCCCACTCTCTTTTTGTCTTCTTACTGACCTTCTTCTTTCATGCCATGCAATTTCAAGGCCTTCACCAAGGCATCTGCCTTCATGTTTTTCAAATCATTGAGACCGGCATCTTTGAAGTAGGAAATTTGCTCGAGAGATTTGGCATCAATTTTGTTGAGGTCAATCACACTAGTTGAGAGCAATTTCTTCTCTGGTGTGACACTATACTCCAAACTAAAACCAGGAACTGTTTTCAGTTTTTTATAGTCTTCATTTTGTTCTAGCAAAGCCTGAATAGCAGCTGTCAGCTCTTCTGGAGACTTTTCTGCCGCAATTGCTCCGAGCTGTTGAGGTAGGTCTGCGGTTACTTCGATGCGAAGGTTTTCAACCTTATCTCCTTTTGAGTGAATGATATCGCGGTGCTTGGTCCCATGGATATCTCCTACTAAGGTTGTGGTTTTTTCTTCATTTTTTACTTCTTTTTTAACAGTGGAACTGCTAGATGAGCTAGCGGCTGTAGTTTTCTTTGTTTGGGATTGCGAACAACCAGTCAATACCAAAATGGCTAGCCCAAGGGTTACAAAAAATTTCTTCATTTTTATAACTCTCCTTTCACATACTAATACCAGTATAACATATCGCGTCTTTCTTGTCTAAAAACTCCATCACTCAAACCTTTTTCCACTCATTTCAACCTTTTCATTTTTTGAAAAAATTCACATACTTTTCTCCCATTTTTAACCTTCATTTCGTTTTAAATCCATGTTTTCCTTCCTCATCAAACGCAGGAAGGCTTGTCATCCTCAGGGCTTCTCTTCATTGAAAACTCTGTTTTAGGCAAACATTTATGCACATAAAAAGGTCCCTTTCGGAACCTTCTGTTCATTTATTCTACACTAAACAAGTATGGGTAAACGGGTTGGCCACCTTGGTGGATTTCCACTTCTACGTCTTCGTATTTTTCTGCGAGGCTTTGGGCCAATTCGTTTGCCACTTCCTCACTACCCTCTTCACCAACATAGATGGTCACAATTTCACTGTCTTCGTCCAACATGTGAGCGAAGGTTTCTTCCAAGGTTTCCATCATGTCTGGATTTGAAACGACGATCTTACCATCTACCATACCGAGGTTATCATTTTCGTGGATTTCAAGACCATCAATAGTGGTATCCCGAACAGCAGTCGTTACGCTACCAGAAACAACATCCGCCAATGCAGCGCTCATGCGTTCATAGTTTTCTTCGATCGGCTTACTTTCATCAAAGGCAAGAAGACTGGTTAATCCTTGAGGGATTGTCTTGGTTTCTACAACTGCTGCAGGTTGATCAATCACTTCTGCTGCAGATTGAGCAGCCATCAAGATATTTTTGTTGTTTGGCAAGATAATGATGTTGCGCGCATTCAACTCTTCAACAGCTTTGACAAAGTCTTCTGTTGATGGGTTCATGGTTTGACCACCTGAGATGATGTAGTCTACGCCCTGTGCCTTGAAAATATCTGCCAAGCCATCACCTGCTGCAACAGCAATAATGGCATATTCTTTTTCTTCAACTGGTTTGGCTTGACGTTCTTCTTTTTCAACTTGCGCTTCATGTTGGTTGCGCATGTTATCGACTTTGACCTTGACCAAGCTTCCATACTTAAGACCTTCTTGCATGACAAGACCTGGATCTTCTGTATGGACGTGAACTTTGACAATCTCATCGTCATTCACCACCAATAGGGAATCCCCAAGGTTGTTCAAATAGTTACGGAATTCATCGTAATCGAAGTCTTTGACATAAGTTGGACCTTGTTTCAAAGCGACCATGATTTCTGTACAGTAACCAAACTTGATGTCTTCAGTTGCGACATGGCCAGCGACTGACTTGTGGTGTTCTGCATTGATCATTTCTGACATGGTTGCAGGTGTTGCTTGGAACTCTTCAGAAGCGATGAATTCCCCTGTCAAAGCTGATAAGAATCCTTCATAGATGAAGACCAAACCTTGACCACCAGAGTCTACCACACCAACTTCTTTCAAGACCGGCAACATATCTGGAGTCTTAGCAAGAGCTGTTTTAGCACCTTCAAGAGCTGCACGCATGACTTCTACCGCATCATTGGTAGATTCTGCTTTTTTCTTGGCACCGATGGCTGCCCCACGAGAAACCGTCAAAATGGTACCTTCAACCGGCTTCATAACGGCTTTATAGGCTACTTCAACACCAGACTGGAAGGCTGCTGCAAGTGCTGCTCCATCCAATTCTTCTTTGTCTTTGACACTTTGAGAAAATCCACGGAACAATTGAGAAGTGATGACTCCTGAGTTCCCACGCGCGCCCATCAATAGTCCTTTAGCGAAGATCCCTGCTGCTTCACCAACAGTTGAAGCAGAGCGATCAGCTACTTCTTTTGCCCCATTTTCGATGGTCATTCCCATATTGGTTCCTGTGTCCCCGTCTGGTACAGGAAAGACGTTCAAAGAGTTTACATATTCCGCTTGTTTATTTAAGCGCGTAGCCCCCGCTTGAACCATTTCTTGAAATAAACTTGTAGTAATATTAGCCACGATTATTCTCCCACAATCTTGATATTTTGAATATAGACATTCACAGTATCCGTAGTGATTCCAAGTTGATTTTCCAAACTAAATTTCACACGTTCTTGAATATTTTTTGAGACTTCGCTAATTTTTGTTCCATAGCTCAAAACAGTGTAAACATCAACTGCGATAGTTCCTGCTTCCGTTGTTTTGACAACAACACCTTTAGAGAAGTTTTCTTTCCCTAGGAGGGCTTGGAAATTATCTTTGATCGCATTTTTGCTGGCCATTCCAACCACACCGAAGATCTCAGTAGCAGCACCGCCTACAACAGTTGCGATAACCTCATCAGTCAATTCAATTTGACCGTCCTTTGTATTGATTTTTACTGTCATAATTTCTACCTCAAAAGTATTTTATATTCTATTTTACCATAAAAGAGGCCAACTGTAAAAGGGTAGGGACTATTCTTCTCCCGCTGTGACAGCTGTCTCTAGAGAAAAAGAAAAGGGAGTGGGAAAGGACTCCGATTCGTTCAAAAGAGTCCGTATTCCCACCCCCGCACAGTTGATTAGGAAGTACGAATGTTTCAAAAATGAGTAGTTCCAATCAACCACTGCGTCATACTACTATTCCTATCAAAAAGCGAAGGCTGAACACTTTATGCCCAGCCTTCTTTCTTTATTAAACGCGTTCTACTTTACCAGATTTCAATGCACGAGCTGAAGCCCAAACTTTTTTAGGTTTACCATCGATAAGGACAGTTACTTTTTGAAGGTTTGGTTTTACGGCACGTTTTGTTTGGTTCATCGCGTGTGAACGGTTGTTACCTGATACAGTCTTACGACCTGTGAAATAACATACTTTAGCCATTTCTGTGTTTCCTCCTATTAGATCTAATATAACGGATGTGCTAGCACCACATACCGTACTATATTACCAAAAAAAATCTCTCTTGGCAAGCTTTTGGAGAAAGTTTTTCATTTTCTATCTTAAGAAAACGAATTCTCTCCTACATAGATAATTTCTAGATTTCCTAAGGAAACATCGCCCGTAATGTAGAAATCCTTGCTAGTGAGAGCACTTGGATTTTCCTGATGTTGGATGGCTGAGAGGGAATTATCCACATTAACATGGACGCGCCAATCGCTTGGCACATAGAGGCTCAGACTCCCAAGGGAAACATCGACAACAAACTGGGCAGAAGGACCCTCAATCCGGCAATTGTCAAAATAAACCGATGCTTCTCCGAGACTGACATCTGCACTTCCATGGGTAAAGTGTTGATCATTGAGATACTTGGTTACTGTAGAAAAAGTGACATCAATATTGTTGCCATCAGACTTACTCATGGACCCAGCAGAATAGGAAGCTAGGCGGTCTTTTGTCTTCTTAGAGGGCTTGAATAAAATATTGAGTCCAATCACAGCGAGAATTGAAGAAAGGATCACCACCGAATTGGATACCGGAAGGAAATGGTATTGCCCATTGAGACAAAAGAGGGCTAAAAGTCCATAGATGAAGCCCCAACCAAAATGGCGTTTTAAGAAACTAGAGAGGGAGAGGACCGCTAACAAAGTGACCCAAGCCAAGGTCCAGATGCTGATGTCCCATTTTACAAAATAGCCCTGTAAAAGCACCAAGGCTGCTAGAAGGATCAAGAAGATACCGATTAATTTTTTTCTCATGATATTACCTCATTTCATTTAGTCGTTCTTTTAAGAGTTGGTAGTAGCGTCTGGATACATGGACCTGCTTGTGGGTTTGGTAGAAGTTGACCGTGCTGGTCCCTGAAAAAGACTTTTCCAACGAGTAGATCTGCTTCGCGTTGACAATGGTGGATTTGGAAATCCGACAAAAGGCAATGGGAAGCAACTCCTCCAATTCATAAAGCTTCTGCTTGACCTCATAGGCCTCATCCCTGGTATGCCCATAGATTTTCTCCCCATCCGTCTCAAAAAAGAGGATCGATGCTACATCTAGAAAATACTCACTTCGATCCTTGTAGAAGGCTAATGGAGCGACTTTTTGTTCTAGGATTCTCTCTTGCAGCTGGGTCAACTCCGGGGTCAGGCGCGGAGCTCGAATCAAGATCTCAGGCTCGTCCATTGATGGATCCAATTCAATTCTAACTTTCATAAAACTCCTTTCCCAACGTTTTGATAGTACCATTATAACAGCTGTTGAAAACAAAACAAGGGCTTTTCAGTAAGTGGCACGTTTTGCCCATCAAGAGGTAGTTTTTGAGAAGTAAAAAAGAGGGTGGGACAGAAATCGGTCATTCTTTAGAATTCGATTTCGTCGTCCCACCTCCGCACAGTTGAGTAGGGCTATAAAAGCTGATGAAATCAGCGTAGTAGAGCCCACTCAACCACTGCGTCTTGCTCGACAATCCAAAGACAATTGAGAGGCTAGGATTTTTGTCCCAGCCTCCCTTGTTTATTTGTTGCTTTCCTTATCTGGTAAAAGAAAACCAAGACCCACGCAAGCAAGAACACCCGCTGTGATCACTAAGCCATTTGAAACCGGCAAGAGATCATAGATCGCGTTTGCAATCATCAGGGCAATCAAAGCACAGATAGCACTTGCCTTGTAATCCTGTTTCATCAGATTTTCAAGAGTAAAGAAAGCAAATAAGAGAACGGGAAATAGGGGCCAGATATTCACATCAAGCTTTGGAAAGCCAACCATTCCCATTGTGACAACCGCAAGAGCAGCCAGAATAAATCCAAGTCCAAGTAGTTTTTTCATCCTAATACCTCATTTTCACTATTCGGAAGGGTTCCTTCCTTTGATGATTCTATGATAGCAGAGGGAGTGAAAAGTAACAAGGACTTTTGACTAAGTGGTTAAAAATAGCGCCTATGCGGTCAAAAAAAGGAGCGAGACAGAACGAATCGGTTATCACCATCATTCATTATCTCGCCCCTCCAAGTGGTGCTTCTAGCCATCACTACTACATCAAGCAGGTCCTTTTAATGTTCATCGAAGCCTTTTATAATTAATTTGGTACAAAAAGCAATTAAACATCAAAAAAGCCCGTCACAACAGACTTTTTACTGTATCATTTGATGCCGATTGCAGGGATCGAACCTGTGACCTACGCGTTACGAGTGCGTTGCTCTACCAACTGAGCTAAATCGGCGATTACCTTCTTAGTATAGCACTCTGAGAACGGATGTCAAGCACTTTTAGTTGATCTTTTTAATCAGAATCTGACATGGATTCTGTGGATCCCATAGTTGAGGAAAAATCTCTAATTTTTTAAAACCAAGACTGCGATAAAAGAGATTTGTTCGGTCATAATCTTTATTTGAACCTTCTGCGACTGTTTTGACCTGTAGGTAGTCCACTTGTTTGACTGCTTCTCTTTCTATAGTCGTAATTAATTCCCTTCCAATTCCTTGACCTTGGAATGTTTTTTTCACGCCTAGACAATCAATTTCAGCACAATCTTCACTCGAATATGATAAACTTATAAACCCTACTACATCACTTTCTTGATAAGCAGCCCAAACTCGTAAATCTTTAGTTCCTTCGATGTAGGCTTGCGTGCTTTCTGGTATTCCAAACCATTCTGGCAAATCCTTTAAAACCTCAGCGACAACTGCCATTTTTTGATCTTCATCCTTGACTTCTTTAATTACAAACATCATCAGTTCCTTTCTTGATTTTAGTCTTACTTTACCTCTTACGAACCAGCACTTTCGTAAGCATCCAATCCCCTATCCCAGAGTTTGAGGGAAATGCCAAAGAAGACAAGAGAAATCAGAATCAAACCACCGATGTTAAAGAGCCCATTCTTGCCCTGCAAGAAATAGCTAGCTGGATAATAAGCCGTAAAGGCAAAAGGCACGATAAAACTGATTAACCAACGAAGGAGCGAATTGTAAATAGAAATAGGATACTTGGTAAAATCATTAAACATATAGAAAATGTAAATCATGGCACCTGACTGCTTGGTCCAAAAAGCGATGCTGGCTGTCGCGATTTTTAAAGAAGTGTAAATCAAGGTCGCAAAAGGAATACAGACTAGGAAAAGCAGGAATTTTGAAAGAGTCCAAGCGATGCTAGTCACTGTTGTTCCTAATAGAATGCAACCGACCAAGAGTTCACCCAAGGCATCAATCTGAAAGGTCTCAATCAGGATGTGAAAAAGAGGATTGATAGGTCGAGTCAGATACTTGTCAAACTCCCCTTTTCGAACTAGTCGTTGACCTAAAGCCCAGAGATTGTCAAAAAAGAGATGATCTAATCCCTTTGGAATTAAGGAAAATCCATAGATAAAGGCAATCTCTTGAAAGGTCCAACCTTCTAGCGAAGGGATATGTTGAAAGATGACATTGAGAAACAAGAGGTTTAGGCCTTGAGTCAGAAAGACTCCCAACACACCAACCACAAAATCCACCTTGTATTCCATGATTTGCTTGATGTATTGTCTGATAAAAATCAGATGCATGCGTTGATATTTTTTCATACTAACCTCCCTGAATGGTGATAAATGACTGGACTCGTTTCCAAATCAACTGAGACAAGCCCACCATTACTATAAGCCAGAAGAACTGGAGCAAAAGCGCTTGAAGAATCTGACTAGCATCGTATTTCCCAACAATAATCATAACCGGAGTGTAAATCAAGGATGAAAATGGCAATAAGGAGAGAATATCTGAAACAATCTTTGGAAAGAAAGCCAAGGGAATCAAACTACCAGACATAAAGGCCACTATGGAAGTCTTGAGCAGATTGGAACCCCATAGATTTTTAAATACAAAAGCTGAAAATCCAAAGCAGATATTAAAGAAAAAGTTAATCAGATAGGCCAGCGTTAAGCTAAAAAGATAAAGGGTAGTTAGTCCCAGCACTTCTACAATCCCTTGCCCAGATAAGATTTTCATCAAAACAATGACACTTAAAAATGGCAGTCCAACAGAGATAAAAATCAACCACTTGGAACCAAGCTCCGTAAAGAGGTAAGAAGCCGCAAAATGCACTGGTCTCAGCAAGCGCATGATAATGGAGCCATCCTTGACCTCCTCCCCAATCATAAAGGAGCTATCAGACCTGGTCAAGAGATTGGTCACAAAACTCATGATGATGTAAAGAGTGATATCTGCCATACTGAAGCCCTGAATCAAAGGCTCCTGGGAGGAATCAAAGACAGCCTTCCATAGATAAAAAGCCACAAAAGCCCCCATGACATCACCAATCCGATAAAGTAGAAAGTTGACTCGATAGCTAATCAACTCCTGAATCCCTGCATTGATAAAGGGTTTATAACGTCTCCATAATTTGACCATCTTAGAGCTCCTTTCGATAGAAGCGACGGATAATATCTTCAATATCCGTATCTACCATCTTCAAATCACGGACTTCAAAATCAGATAAGGTTTGCTTGATAATATCGGCCGACTGGTAGCGGGAACTATCGAATTCAATATTGAGAGTATTTCCTTGTCTATCAATGGACATATCAGGCAGGCCTTCATAGTGAGAAAGGAGATGACTTTGATCTGGTACTAGTTCAAAGGAGAGAGTCTTCATCTTTCCAAAGGTCTCCTTGAGCTGGCTAACCGTTCCATCAAAAATCTCTTGCCCCTTATCAATCATAAAAATCCGATCACAGAGTTGCTCAATATCACTCAGGTCGTGAGTGGTCAAAAGAATAGTGGTCTCTTCCTCCTGATTGATCTGGGTGATAGCCCGACGAATGTTATCCTTGACCGACACATCCAAACCAATAGTCGGCTCATCTAAAAAGAGAACCTTGGGATTGTGAAGCAAGGAAGCCGCAATATCCGCCCGCATCCGTTGACCTAGTGAAAGGGTCCGCACAGGATCCTTGATAAATTCTTTCAAATCCAAAACTTCATTCAAAAAGTCCATGCGCTTATGGAAAAGCGAGTCTGGCACATCGTAAATCTCCTTCAAGACCGTGTAGGTCTCTTGCAGTGCCAAATCCCACCATAGCTGGGTGCGTTGTCCGAAAACGACTCCAATATCCTTGACATAATCTTGGCGATTATCCTGGGGAATCTTGCCGTTAATCCGACAAAAACCAGATGTCGGCTTCAAAATTCCTGTCAGCATTTTGATAGTGGTTGACTTCCCAGCACCATTTGCCCCGATAAATCCTAAAATCTGCCCTTTTGGAACTTCAAAAGTTAAATCCTTGACCGCTTCAAAGGTCTGCTTTTCAGGATGAATAAAGGAGCGCAAGGCTCCCTTTAACCCCGGCTCCTTAACTGTCTTCACAAAATTTTTCCGAAGATGTTGCACTTCTATCATTGCCATATCTATCTCCCTATCGTAAGAAACAACATTGTATTTTTGACTACAAATATTCTAAATCCTTACTTTCTACACTTTCTCAATATTATTACAGAAGGCTTTATACCAACCTATTATAATCTAATAAAAATAGGAATGCAAGCGTTTGCTTATTGATTATGAAATGAGAGATTTCTCACTTAAAATGAAACTTTTAATCAAAAATTCTGTTAAATAGTTTCCTTAAGAGACCAAAAAACCTGCCCTTAGGGGCAGGTTTTTTGTTATTTTTTAATCGAGAAAATTAACGATTCTACTGTAAATCCTCCAGCATTTAATGATTATCATCAGTCCCAATGGATTTTTAAGCCCTCAATTATTCTCCAAAAATTCTTTAATGCGAGAAACAATAGCATCGCTTTGATAATGATAGAGGTCGTGAGGCGCATCCATATAGACGACTCGAACATTAGACTGGTCGCTTGCAAATCTCTCTGCATAACGTTGCCACTCTGATTGGCTAAAGCTAGTACCATCACCGTTAGACACCAGGAGTAAGGCTGGAATTTTCGGATTAATGCTAGATGGAACTTTCTTGGCATTTTCCCTTGCCAAACGGGATTCATGGAGCATGGCTTGTGACATCAACTGCTTATATGCTAGTAATTTATATTGTTGTCGTTCAGTTTCAGTCAGAGTTGGATTTTTTATATAAAAGGACTCAGGGAAATAGCGTAATAAGCCAATCTTACTGCTCCAATAAGCCACAGTAAGCAAGGCCTGATTGTCCTTTAAATCCTCATAACTTGCTGGTAATGCCCAATCCAGACCAACCAAGGCTTTCACTTCATCAGGATACTTTTCCTGCCAAGCCAGACTTTCAAGACTAGCCATTGAATGAGACAGAATGATAAAAGGTCCTGATATATTTGCTTGTGATAGAGCTTGACGGGTCTCAGAAAGAACCGTCATCACATCTCTTGATTGATCACTATCTTCACTAAAACCATATCCCGCTCGCTCTACGACGACTACTTTGTATTTTTTGGATAGGGAATCTGTTAGATTCTTAAAGTCTAATATAGGTGAAGCAATACCTGCACCTGAAAGAACTACTATTGTCTCTTGACCATCCCCTTCAACGTAAACATTGATTTTATGCCCATTAACGAGAACAGTTTTACCCATAGGAGTTAGAGATGCTTGTTCCTTTTCTAAGCTGATACGATGAAAGATAAATGTTGCTACTAAAAACAAAAGAATGAAACCAAGAAAGGCTAGACAGCATTTTTTCAGTTTTTTCATAGCATTATTGTACAAAAATTAAATCCCGGAAGCAACTTTTCCCAAACAAAAAAACAAGATCCACATGGGACCTTGTTTTCCTGTTTTTATTAAGCTTTGCCTTCTGAACCGAATACGTCGATACGTTCTTCAACAGCTGCAGTAATTGCTTCGAAACCTGGTTTCAAGAATTTACGTGGGTCGAAGAGTTTCTTCTTGTCGTATTCTGCTTCGTTTGCATCGTATTCACGTACGAATTGACGAGTAGCATTTGCAAATGCGATTTGGCATTCAGTGTTCACGTTAACTTTCGCAACACCAAGTTTGATCGCTGCTTGGATTTGATCATCAGGGATACCTGATCCACCGTGCAATACGATTGGGAATCCTGGAACAGCTTCAGTCAATTTTTGCAAGTGGTCAAGGTGAAGACCTTTCCAGTTTGCTGGGTAAGGACCGTGGATGTTACCGATACCTGCTGCCAAGAAGTCAATTCCTGTAGCAACCATTGCTTTAGCGTCTTCGATTGGTGCCAATTCACCATCACCGATGATACCGTCTTCTTCACCACCGATAGTACCAACTTCAGCTTCAACGGAAACGCCTTTAGCATGAGCTTTTTCAACGACGTCTTTCGCCAATTTAAGGTTTTCTTCAACTGGAAGGTGTGAACCATCAAACATGATTGAAGTGTAACCAGCTTCGATACATTCAAGAGCATCTTCATAATGACCATGGTCAAGGTGAATAGCAACTGGTACAGTGATTCCCATTGCTTCTACAAGGTTTTCGATAAGGGCTTTACATACTTTGTAACCACCCATGTATTTTGCAGCACCCATAGAAGTTTGGATAAGTACTGGAGCTTTCTTAGCTTCTGCTGCACGCAAGATAGCTTGAGTCCACTCAAGGTTGTTTGTGTTAAATCCACCAACTGCATAACCATTGTCACGAGCTGCTTGGACAAATTTTTCTGCTGAAACGATTGCCATTAGTAGTAGGCCTCCTCTAATTTTTTGTGGTTAAACCACTTACATCGTTTATTTTATCACTTTTACGCTAAAATTGCTAGTTTTTCCTGTGGCTTTAAGCGCTTTCTTACGATAAATAGTACGGAACACTCTCCCCTAAGACTTTCATCCTAGCAAATAAGGAAAAGAGAGTGGGACAGAAATCGGTCATTCGTTAGAATTCGATTTCGTCGTCCCACCTCCGCACAGTTGAGTAGGGCTGTAAAAGCTGATGAAATCAGCGTAGTAGAGCCCACTCAACCACTGCGTCTTGCTCGACAATCCAAAAACAATTGAGAGTCTAGGACTTTTGTCCCAGCCTCAATTCTCTTCTTTAAAATTTTTTAGTGAAAGGAGAAAGGCAATCCCGCAAATCACAAGGGATACCGCTGCAACCCATTGAGAATAGAAATAAGCAGCAAATAATTGACTGTCAGTAAACATTTTTCCAAGAAACCCGTTTACCAATCTAAAAAGAAAAGGAAAGGTGTCAGGCACAGCAAGAAATATCGCAACAAGTAGAATACAGCCTGCCATCAAGAAAAGATTGGGAATCCACTTTTTAATCCTCTTCTCTTTTCTGAGCAAATACTTAGAAGCAATCGCTGCTAGAAAAACGAGGACATTCCATATGTTTAAGGCGATAAAATATCTAAAAGTATCCTTGTATGCGCCTATCCCCATAGCTAAAATCATAATAGGACCGAAAAAATTAATGGCACTTCCCAATAGTGCAAAGAGGCCATCGACCAAAATCAGATACTTCTTCTTCATGTTTATACCACCTCTCCCACCTATTCTACCACAAAGGTTTCGAGAAACAAAAAAAGATAGCCGAAGCTATCTTCATCCGATGCGGAGAGAGGGACTTGAACCCTCACGACCTAAAGCGGTCACAGGATCCTTAGTCCTGCGCGTCTGCCAATTCCGCCATCCCCGCGATTGAGTACCTTACTAGTATATCAATCAACGACTTTTTTGTCAAGATTTTTTTCAAACTTTTTTCAGAGTTTGTCATTTTTTCACAAAAAGGGAGCAGGTCTATAGACCTGCTCCCTTGATTTTTATTTGCTATCGTGGTTTTCAACTGCCGCTGTGATAAAGGCTGTGTAAAGTCCTTCTGGGCGGTTTGGACGGCTTGACAATTCTGGGTGGTATTGGCAAGCCACAAAGAATTTATTTTCTGGAATTTCAACGATTTCGACCAGACGGTTGTCTGGAGAAACACCTGAAAAGACCAGTCCTGCTTCTTCGAATTGTTCACGGAAAGCATTGTTAAACTCATAACGGTGACGGTGGCGACGTTGTACCACTTCTTGATTGTCATAGGCAGCAGCTGCTTTTGATCCTCGTTTGAGTTTAGATGGGTAAAGACCGAGACGGAGTGTTCCTCCCATATCTTCTACATCGATTTGATCGCGCATGATATCGATCACTGGATACTTGGTGTCTGGATCCAATTCTGCTGAGTTGGCTCCTTCTAGTCCCAAAACATCACGTGCAAATTCGACACAGGTCAACTGCATACCAAGGCAAACTCCCAGCATTGGTACATCATTTTCACGCGCATACTTGATGGCTTGAATTTTTCCTTCCGTTCCCCGTTGACCAAAACCACCTGGGACGATGATTCCATCAGCATCTCCAAGGAGTTCTGCCACATTTTCGGCTGTCACATCATTGGCATTGACCCAATTAATCTTGACTTCAGCATCATTCGCATAACCTGAGTGCTTCAAGGCCTCAACGACAGAAATGTAGGCATCTTGCAATTCCACGTATTTTCCAACTAAGGAAATCTTGACCTGCTTCTTGAGGTTCATGACCTTATCGACCATCGCAGACCATTCTGTCATATCTGCTGCAGGAACATTCAATTTCAAATGGTCACAAACGATTTGGTCCATATTTTGTGCTTGCAAGTTCAATGGGATTTGGTACAAATGTTCCACATCAAGTGACTCAATGACAGCTTCTGGTGCGACATCACAGAATTGAGCCAACTTGTTCTTAATTCCTTGACCAGCTGGTTTTTCTGTACGGATGACCAACATATTTGGTTGAATCCCAAGACCACGCAATTCTTTCACAGAGTGTTGGGTTGGTTTGGTTTTCATTTCACCCGCAGCCTTCAAGTAAGGAAGGAGAGTGGTGTGGATATACATGACATTTTCAGCACCGACATCTGCCTTCATTTGGCGAAGCGCTTCAAGGAATGGAAGGGACTCGATATCCCCAACGGTACCGCCAACTTCTGTGATGATGACATCTGAATCGGTCGTCGTCGCTGCTCGTTTGATCTTTTCTTTCAAGGCATCCGTAATATGAGGAATAACCTGTACAGTAGCGCCCAAGTATTCCCCATGGCGTTCCTTGCGAAGGACTTCGCTATAAATTTTTCCTGTCGTCACATTTGAGTACTTATTCAGGTTGATATCGATAAAGCGTTCATAGTGACCAAGGTCTAAGTCCGTCTCAGCACCATCGTCAGTGACAAAGACTTCCCCGTGTTGGTAAGGGCTCATCGTCCCTGGGTCGATATTGATATAAGGGTCAAATTTTTGGATGGTCACTTTCAATCCACGATTTTTGAGCAAGCGACCAAGACTTGCTGCGACAATCCCTTTTCCGATGGATGATACGACACCACCCGTGACAAAAATATATTTTGTTGACATGTGCTTTCCTCTTCTTCTAATGTTGTAGAGGCCATTCCTCTTTGCAGAAAAAAACAAAAATAGCTCCCTAATCCATAGGGAGCTCCGACCTCAAAATGAGGTGCCCGAACAATATCTTACCGCAAATGCTCCACTTTGTCAAATTGAAAATTTCATGAAAATGATTCCTGCCGTTTACACGACTTTTTCCACTCCATTTTGTGTGACAAGAAATTTCTCAAATTGAAGATCAGGCATGCAGGAAGCAAGATCCTTGTGGATTCGCTCCAGTGCTTCTAAACGCATCTCTACTGTGGTCTCTTGATTTCCTTGGATGACAAAGAGAGCGTTTTTTGTTGTTTCCTCAAATTTGTAAAGGTCGCTATCCCGCACATCCAACCAAGCTAGAACCCCTTTTTGATCTCTGTAGACGGGGTCTGTCGGTGCTACATGCTTTTCGCTAGAAAGGATAGGTAAGAAGAGATCTTCTCTTTGACTGATCGTAAATTCTATCGGACCCTCAATCTTATCCAGATCGTGTCCTCCAATAGCGAGAAAAGATTTCAGACATTCAACATTATAAATGTCAATGATACTATTGATCTGAGGCAGAGAACCTCGATGCTGGATGTTTCGGATGAGGGCAAGAATTGTTGGCGGATTTTTCTTGGTACTGCGCCCTACCTTTTGCAACAAATCCGTATAGCCTGTAACAACCGCTGATTCTGCAACTTCTTCCACCTCACACTGGAGCGCCCATTGTTCCATCGCTTGCTTTTTTTCAAGAAAAGCGACAGGTAAAACAGCTTGAGGATCCACATGTTTAGCTATGCCGACCACAACCGTGTCAATACCAGCATCTACTAAACTGTCATCTAAACGAAAGTCCATTTGAAACACCTCCTATTTGGAAAATACTTACATGTACATTATACTCTAACTTGTCACCGTTTTCAATGCAAACAAAAAGAAACAAGGAACAATTTCCTTGTTTCGTATGAATTATTCTTCTTCCTCGTCTTCAGAATCCTCTTCTTCGTCGTCTTCTTCGCTCAATTCAACTTCTTCACCCAAATCATCTGGTACAATTTCATTGATTTCAGCATCGTAAGCTTCGACTTCACTCTTTTCATCATCTGGATTTTCTTCATCATATGAAAGAGCTGGATCTGCTTCGTAAACTTCTTCGTCTTCTGGATCGTCATCGTTGTAGTCGATCGCATCTTCGTCTCCATCCATGAAGGCATTAACACGTTTTTTCTTGCGTTTCTTAGGTGTTTCGTCTTCATCTGTTTCTTCAAGAGCGATGATTTCCTCGTCAACTTCATCGATGGCATACCATGAACGAAGTCCCCATTTGTTATCTCCAAGAGGGATAAAGCTTCCATCTACATTCAATTCTGTGTAGAACAATGGGAGGGCTTCACGGATCTCGCTGTTTGATTTTTCAAGGTAATTTTGAATTTCATTTACAAGATCGCTAAAGTACATTTCATGGTCACGTCCGCGTAATTCCAAAATCGCACGCGCCACTTCAATCATAGAAAGTTCACTTTTTTCTTGTCCAGCAAATACTTCTAATTCCAAGGGTAAATCTCCTTATGTTTCATTTCCTAAATGGAGAAGGATCCGGTCTTAAACCTCATCCTATCCTCGATGATAGATTGAAAACTTCTCGTCACTAAATCTATCACGCATTTTATCGTTACACTCTATTGTACGATAAATTTCCCCTTTCGTCAAAGGAAAATTCCAGGATTCTCCATGAAATCAGAAAAGGGAGTGGGAAAGAACTCCGACTAGTTAAAAAGAGTTCGTTTTCCCACCCCCGCACAGTTGATTAGGTCATCTTTGGAGCTTAAAGGCGAACAAAGATGCCAATCAACCACTGCGTCATACAGTTATTTCTACCAAACATCAAAGGCCGGACAGTTGTTGCCCAGCCTTTTTATTCTAAATTATTTTACTTTTGCTGTGCTTGTGATCACGTTCACTGCTTTCTTCACGGTGATGTCATGTTTCAACATTTCTGGTGAAAGAAGGTTGCGAACTTGTTCAACTGGCATGTTGTAATCTGCTGCCAATTGTTCGATTTCAGCGTTGATTTCTTCTTCAGTTGCTTCGAAGCCTTCTGCTTTGGCTACTGCTTCAACCACGAGGTTTGTCTTCGTGCGGCTTTCAGCTTCTGCTTCGTATTGTTTGTGAAGATCTTCTTGAGTTGTTCCAGTGATTTGGAAGTACATTTCAGGTGAGATACCTTGACGTTGCATGTTTCCAAGGAATTCGTTGATTGAACGGTGTACTTCTTCGTGGATCATTTCTTCTGGAAGTTCAACAATTTCAGCGTTTTCAACTGCAAGATCGATTGCTGCTGCTTCTACTGCATCGTTGTATGCTTCTTCTTTTGATTCAGCCAATTCTTTACGGTATTTTTCTTTCAATTCAGCAAGAGTTTCAACTTCTTCGTCGATGTCTTTTGCTAATTCATCGTCAAGAGCTGGTACTTCTTTTGCTTTTACTTCGTGGATCGTTGTCACGAATTTTGCTTCTTTACCTGCAAGGTCAGCTGCTTGGTAGTCTTCTGGGAAGGTTACGATCACATCAACTGTTTCACCAGCAGAGTGTCCAACCAATTGGTCTTCGAAACCTGGGATGAATTGACCTGAACCAAGTCCAAGTGAGAAGTTGTCACCTTTACCACCGTCGAATTCAACACCGTCGATAGAACCTACGAAGTCGATCACAACTGTGTCACCTTCTGCAGCAGCACCTTCTTTAACAACCAATTCAGCCAAGTTGTTGCGTTCGCGTTCGATACGAGCATCCACATCAGCGTCTGTTACTTCTTTAGAAACTTCTACTGATACTTCAAGGTCTTTGTAAGCACCCAATTTTACTTCAGGTTTTGTTACAACAGCTGCTGTCAATGTCCAGTCTTGACCTTTTTCCATAGATACAACATCGAAAGTTGGTTGTGCTACAACTTCGATTCCAGCTTCTTTAACAGCTGCTTCGTATGCTGCTGGAAGAAGATCGTTCAAAGCATCTTGGTAAAGAGCTTCTTCACCAAAACGTTGGTTGAAGATTGGACGTGGAATATGACCTTTACGGAATCCAGGTACGTTCAAAGTTTTCTTAACTGACTCAAACACACGGTCCAAAGCAGGTTTGATTTGCTCTTGGCTGATTGTGAAAGTCAATACACCGTGGTTAGTTTCTTTGTTTTCAAATGATACAGACATTCTGTCTCTCCTTAAAATAATATAGTCATTCCTTATAATTTTACCACAAAACTTTGAAATTGCAAGTTTTAAAACGTTTTTGCCTCTCTTTTCATCCAAAAAAACTAGCCCCTAAAAGCTAGTTCTATTTATGATTTTCGGATGGGATCATCGAGGTAGAGAGCACGGGCACCGCCGATCAATTTTGGCCGACTGGCCAGGGCTGTGACATGGGCACCGCCTAGTTCACGCAAGATAGGGCGAATCGGAACTTGGACATGTTTGACATGCATCCCCACCGAGGTATCTCCGATGTCTAACCCGGCTTGGGCTGTAATAAATTCTACTTCAACAGGATCCTTAAAATACTTGAAAGCAGCGAGTTGCCCAGCACCTCCTGCATGGAGACTCGGAAGGACATTGACGATTTCTAGCTCCTTCTTGTCTGCCAATTCTCTTTCAACCACTAAAGCGCGATTGAGATGCTCACATCCTTGTACCGCTAGATAAATCCCTCTTGGATTCAACTCATCTAGTAAGGTTTTGACAATAGCTTCGGCAATGTCGATGTTCGAGGCTTTTCCAATTTTCCCTCCTGCAACTTCACTTGAAGACATCCCGAGGACTAGAATCTGTCCTTGGTGGAGACGGCTTTTTGCCAGAACATCTACTAGAATTTCTTTCGTAGCCTTCTTCAGTTGCTCCAGATCCATGAGTTAGCTTCCTTTCTTTTGGAAGGCATAATAGACTACATAGCCTAAAGCCATTCCGACAAAGTTTTGAGCAAGGTTATTTGGAATATCCGAGATAGCAGCTCCCCAGCCATTGCCTAAAAAGAGAGCAGAAGCTAGTGCGTAACCGCCTACCATGACGACTGTCGCAAGAAGCAAGCCTAGGTAACGAGCTTTTCCCTTGAAGCCAGCGAAATAGCCTTGTCCCCCGTGAAAGAGGAGACTAAAGAACATCCACTGAGGATAACCTGAGATGAGGTCGAGTAAAAAGGCCCCGACACCACCAACAATAGCGCCTTCCTTGCGTCCAAAATAGAAGGCCGTGAAATAAACACCCAGATCTAGCAGGGTGACGATCCCTGTGGGAGTTGGGAGTTTGGTATAGTAGCCAAGTACAACTGTCAAAGCTGTCAAAATGGAAAGGCGGGCAATGAGTTGAGTTCGATTAGATGTCATATTGTACTACTCCATACTGGTCTGAATGTTGAATCGCTTGGAAGACAAAGTCTTTAGAGGCTTTAACAGCTTCAAACGGTGATTTCCCTTTCACCAACTGGCTGGAAATGCTAGACGCAAAGGTACAACCAGCTCCTGTATTGTTCTTTTCCAAGACTGGCTCTTCAATGACGGTGAAGTCTGTACCATCATAAAAGACATCGATAGCCTTTTCTTTATTGAGACGATTGCCACCTTTGACCACGACATTCGCCGCTCCTAATTCGTGGAGCTTGCGCGCTGCCTCTTTCATATCGTCGAGCGATTGAATCTTGCTTTGGGTCAAGATCTCAGCTTCTGGTAGGTTTGGCGTAATGATGGTCACATAAGGGAAGAACTTGATCAATTCGTCTCGAAGAGCTGAAACTTCCACATCGTGGCTTTCCTTGCAAACCAAGACAGGATCGAGCACTACTGGGATATCTGCATGAGCTTTGACATAGTCCAAAGCTAGGTCTGCCACTTGGACATTTGGCAAGAGGCCGAGTTTAATAGCAGAGAAAGGAACATCTTTGAGGGAACCCAGTTGTTGAGCGAAAGTGGTTGGATCTACCGGAATCACTTCAAAACCATGTTCGGTCATGGCTGTCAAACAAGTCACCGCCACAAAGCCATGCTGTTTGTTGGTTGTATAGGTTGCAAGGTCCGCATGAAGACCTCCCCCACTAAAAATATCATTTCCTGAAATTGCGAGAATTAATTCATTACTCATAGCGTATCTCCTTTAAATATAAGCCATTGGGCGCTGCTGTTGGACCTGCGAGATTGCGGTCCTTCTTTTCCAAAATCAGATCGATCTGCTCGATCGGCATCCGATCATTTCCGATCTTTAGCAAAGTTCCCACCATATTACGGATTTGCTTGTAGAGAAAGCCATTGCCTGAAAAGGTAAAGAGTAGGCGATGATGGTTGGCATCCTCGACCAAGCAAGCCTCTGTAATCGTGCGAACCTTATCCTCCACGCTGGTTCCCGAAGCGGTAAAACCAGTGAAGTCATGAGTCCCTTCCAATTTTTTGATGGCCACTTGCATCTTGTCTACATCCAACGGATAAGGGTAGTGAGTTGCATAATGGCGCATCATTGGATTTTTAGGACGACCATAATCCACGATAAATTCATAGGTCTTGCTGTGCTTATTGTAGCGCGAATGGAAATCATCTGAAACCGTCTCAACACGAATCACATCGATATCCTCAGGTGTTTGGGTATCTAGGGCAAAGCGGAGCTTCTCCTCATCCCGAACTTGAGGGAGATCAAAATGGATGACCTGACCAAGAGCATGGACACCTGAATCCGTTCGGCCGGCACCATGAATCATCACTGGCTTTCCTTGATTGAGACGCGTCAAGGTCTTTTCGATTTCTTCTTGCACACTGCGGGCATGCGGTTGGCGTTGAAACCCTGCAAACAAGGTCCCGTCATACGAAATGGTTGCTTTGTATCGTGTCATGGTTTTATTTTAACAGGATATAGAAGGGGTTACAAGAGTGGAAAAATCAAACTGTCCGGGTACAGTTTGTAAAATAAAAAAAGAGAGAGTGGGACAGAAATCGGTCATTCGTTAGAATTCGATTTCGTCGTCCCACCTCCGCACAGTTGAGTAGGGCTGTAAAAGCTGATGAAATCAGCCTAGTAGAGCCCACTCAACCACTGCGTCTTGCTGGACAATTCAAAGACAATTGAGAGGCTAGGACTTTTGTCCCAGCCTCTTCATTGTTTATAAGTCATCCAAGGCATCTTTGACCTTATCAAAGAAGCCTTTTTTCTTTGGGTTAACCTTGATATCCCCCGCTTCCGCAAAGGCTTGAAGGGCTTCTTTTTGCTTGTCATTTAGACCAGTTGGGGTGACAACATTGACTGATACATATTGGTCTCCCATAGCACCACCACGAAGACTAGGTGCTCCTTTTCCACGGAGGCGGAATTTCTTACCGGTTTGGGTCCCTTCAGGAATCACCAAATCGACATCTCCATGAACAGTTGGCACATGGACCGTATCTCCAAGTGCCGCTTGGACAAAGTTCAAGTCTAACTTGTAGTAGATAGTTGAACCATCCCGTTCAAACTGATTACTTGGCTCTACACTGACAACGACATACAAATCACCATAAGGTCCACCATTAAATCCTGCTTCACCTTGACCCGCTAAACGGATTTGTTGACCTGTTTCAACTCCTGCAGGAATCTTGACGTTCACGCTATGGGCTTGCTTTTCATGACCTGTTCCACGACAAGTCGTACATGGATCTTTGATTTCTTGACCACGACCATGACAGACATCACAGGTCACTTGACGGCGCATCATACCAAGAGGGGTTTGCGTATCTACATTGATGACACCAGAACCATGACAGCGACCACAAGTCACTGGACTCGTCCCTGGTTTTGCCCCAGAGCCATGACAAGTATGACAGCTGGATTCTCGATTGTACTTCACTTCTTTTTCAACACCGAAAATTGCTTCTTCAAACTTGAGATTGACACGGTATTGGAGGTCATCCCCTTGACGAGGTGCATTTGGATTACGACTTGCACCGCCTCCAAAGAAGCTAGAGAAGATGTCTTCAAAGCCACCAAAACCAGCGCCATCAAAGCCACCAAAGCCACCAGCTCCACCACCGAAGCCACCATTAGCACCTGCAGCACCATATTGGTCATAAGCAGCTCGTTTTTGCTCGTCACTTAAAGTCTCATAAGCTTCTTGAACTTCCTTGTACTTTTCCTCAGCACCAGGTTCCTTGTTGATATCTGGGTGATATTTTTTAGATAATTTCCGATAGGCTTTCTTGATCTCATCTTGAGATGCATTCTTTGAAACGCCCAAACGGTCATAAAATTCAGAATTGTTCATTTAAGATACCAAGACCGTAAAATTCGACCGAAAAATAGGAAATCTGACGCCGGAGCGATGCTCCTAGACAGATTTATCTTTTTTCCGAGAATTTAGGTCGGGTTCAGTTCCTTTCTTTTATATTAAATCAGAATTTTTGGGAACCCGTGTTCAGTTGCGAACACTCTTTGTTCCTTTCTTTTATTTTCATGTACATCTTTAGAGGCTGTTTTCTATACTCTGCTTCACTTGATCAAACTCTTGGTCTGATAGAGTATATATCAAATCCTCTTCTGTATACTCGTTTTGTTCTTTAAAATAGTTGTCCGTATTCTCTGCCAACCCTAGACTTAGAATCACTTTTCTTGCAAACTCTCGATGTGCAAAACCGATAGCCGTAATGATTTGTTTATCTTGCACAACCAGTTCGGGTTGGAAATTTTCACGTGGAAGAAATTCAAAATAATCAAAGAAGTTTTGCCAAATTCCACCTGTAAATTTCGTATCGTTCAACAAGCCTGCTTTCGCCAATAAAAGAGGCGCTGAAGAAATGGCTGCAATTAAGATATCTCGCTCACCAAGATCTCTCAAAAACGAAATCAATTTTTCATCCTGTAGAGCAGGTCCAATGTTAACCATTCCTGGCAAAATCACGCAAGAATACTCTTCTATACGGATTTGATCTAGTGTTTTCGTTGGTTGACAGGGCAAGCCATCCTCAGAGACCACCATTGAATGATCTGAAGCGGCATAATCAATCGTAATATCAAAAGACAGAGCTAAAGTACTCGTTAAAGCAGTTATCTCATAAAGAGAAAAATTAGGATAAATGATACAAAGTACTTTTTTCATACGCAACATCCTCTATTTTACCGAAAAACAGAGGCTGGGTTGCAACCTCTGGATTTCTTTTCATCATTTACTAGTAAGGCTGAATTGAGTTTCAGCTTAAATCGAGCACGCCCTAACCTCTTGGTGAAAAAGACAAATCTTCCTAAAAACTAAAGTTTCTGCGTCAGATTTCCTATTTTCACTGTGAGGTTTTAACGGGCTTTGCATCTTACTTTTCCGTAAACTCTCCGTCTACGACGTCATCGCCGCCTGCGTTTCCTGTTGTTTGTGCGCCTTCTGCTCCTGCTTGAGCTTGTTGTGCTGCTGCGGCTTGTTCGTAGAGTTTAACGGCAAGGGCTTGAGCTTTTTCGTTCAATGCTTCAAGTTTTGCTTTCATTTCGTCCAAGTTGTTGTCTTCTTGCGCTTTCTTAAGGTCATCAAGGGCAGCTTGGGCAGCATCACGTTCTGCATCGAAACCTTTGCCTTCAGTTTCCTTGATTGTCTTTTCAGTCGCAAAGATAGCTTGGTCTACTTCGTTACGAAGGTCAATTTCTTCTTTACGTTTCTTATCTGCTTCAGCGTTTGCTTCTGCATCTTTCATCATGCGGTCGATTTCTTCGTCTGTCAAACCTGAGTTAGATTGGATAACGATTGTTTGTTCTTTTTGAGTTCCAAGATCTTTGGCTTTAACAGATACGATACCGTTCTTATCGATGTCAAATGTTACTTCGATTTGTGGAATACCACGAGGTGCAGCTGGGATATCTGTCAATTGGAAACGTCCAAGAGTCTTGTTATCTGCTGCCATTGGGCGTTCACCTTGAAGAACGTGGATATCAACGGCTGGTTGGTTGTCTGCTGCAGTTGAGAAGACTTGTGATTTAGATGTTGGAATCGTAGTGTTGCGGTCGATAAGTTTTGTAAATACTCCACCCATTGTTTCGATACCAAGTGACAATGGAGTTACGTCAAGAAGGACAACGTCTTTGACATCACCAGTGATGACACCACCTTGGATCGCAGCACCCATAGCAACCACTTCATCAGGGTTCACTGATTTGTTTGGTTCTTTACCAGTTTCAGCCTTAACAGCTTCTACAACAGCTGGGATACGAGTTGAACCACCAACAAGGATGACTTCTTCGATTTCTGACAAGCTCAAACCTGCATCTGAAAGAGCTTGACGAACTGGAGTTTTTGTACGATCTACAAGTTCACGAGTTAAATCGTCGAATTTAGCACGAGTCAAGGTCATTTCCAAGTGAAGAGGTCCAGCAGCACCAGCGGTGATGAATGGCAAGCTGATTTGAGTTGAAGTGACACCAGAAAGGTCTTTCTTAGCTTTTTCAGCTGCATCTTTCAAACGTTGAAGAGCCATCTTGTCTGTTGACAAGTCGATACCATTTTCTTTCTTGAATTCTTCAACCATGTAATCAATAATTTTTTGGTCAAAGTTATCACCACCGAGTTTGTTATCCCCTGCAGTTGCCAATACATCGAAGACACCGTCACCCAATTCAAGGATAGACACGTCAAATGTACCACCACCAAGGTCGAATACCAAGATTTTTTCTTCTTTATCTGTCTTATCCAAGCCGTAAGCAAGGGCTGCTGCAGTTGGTTCGTTAACGATACGTTCTACTTCAAGACCAGCGATTTTACCAGCGTCTTTAGTTGCTTGACGTTGAGCATCGTTGAAGTAAGCTGGAACTGTGATAACAGCTTTGGTTACTTTTTCACCAAGGTAATCTTCAGCATAACCTTTCAAGTATTGAAGGATCATAGCTGAGATTTCTTGTGGTGTGTATTCTTTACCGTTAGCAGAAACTTTTTCAGAAGTACCCATCTTAGATTTGATAGAGATGACTGTATCTGGATTTGTGACTGCTTGACGTTTTGCAGCGTCACCAACGATGATTTCACCGTTTTTGAAGGATACTACTGAAGGTGTTGTGCGGTTTCCTTCTGGGTTTGCGATAATTTTTGATTCAGTTCCTTCAAGAACTGCTACTGCTGAGTTTGTTGTACCTAAGTCAATACCGATAATTTTGCTCATTATTTTTTCCTCTTTTTATTTTTATTTTCTTTTTGATACTTCCCTTAAGTGGTGGGGACGTGAGCAACTCCCTACGGGATTTCATCACTTATTTTTGAGCCTATTGTCTCAAAAATCCCCTGTTTCAGTAGCACAAGCTACTGAAACTTTCACCACGGCGGGAAATATCTTCCTTGCAAGCCTCCGGCTTGCGTCTTATCTTTCTTTCATAGTTTATTGTCGTTTCGGACAAGGTTTTTTAAGTTCTTTAGCCTAATTGTAGACAACTACCATAGCCGGTCTTAAGATGCGGTCATGGAGTTTGTAGCCTTTTTGGAAGACTTGTGCGATGGTGTCTGCTGGATGCTCGTCATCTGCAGGCATGGTTTGGATGGCCATGTGGTAGTTATGGTCAAAGGCTCCGTCCGCTGGAATTTCTTCGATTCCTTCTTCCTTCAGAGCATGTACCAAACTCTCTTGGACCATTTCTAAGCCCTTCTTCACATCATCTGTTAACCCTTCAACGGCAAGGGCACGTTCGAGGTTGTCCAGTGATGGTAAGATCGCTTTTGCCAAATCTTGGCTACGGTATTTTTGTAATTGTTGACGTTCTTCATTGGCACGGCGCTGAATGTTTTGCATTTCTGCATGAGCACGAAGGTATTTATTTTCAAATTCCTCGGCACGCGCTTGCGCTTCTTCTAATTCAGAAGGTTGGTTGCTTTCCTCTACAACTTCTTCAGTTGTTTGGGCAACTTCCTCTTCTTTCAGGTCTTCTTTTTTGATATCTTCTGTCAAGGCATACACCCCTTTCATTTGGTCTTAATTTACTTCATAATGGTTGCTGTTGAGGTAACGGTAGTAATCCGTCAACTTCATGACGAGGACTCGTCCGATGACATTGACGAGACTCACAACACGCCTGTAATCCATCTCTACAGGACCGATCACATGCATGAGGGCCATCCCACGATAAGGAACCAGGAACTTGTGGCTAATCACTGTCACATTTTTCAAGGCCTTCTCTTGGGATTCTGCAACCAGGATCTGGGTCATTTGATCTTCTGGCATTCCCCCTCGTAACTCCAAGGCTACATGTTGGGGATTATCTAAGAACTGATAAGTCTGAAGATCGGCGTAGGTTAAGGATGAAACCTTTCCTTCTACAAAGACCAGTTCTTGAAACAGTTGCGAGAAGACGTAATCAAACAGATCCAAGACATTATCTGTCGTCTTGAAATAGCGCTGTACAATCTGTGGAATCTCCGTTCGCAAGCGGTAGTGGATATCCAAGACCGTATTTCCAATGAAACGCTCTCGAACCAGCTGATGGAAGATTTCCAAATCACTGGCTAAGAAATTCTTTGGAATGGCAAACTGGACGGTGACAGGCTTTGATTCATCCAAGGTCAGAACCGCTAAGGCATCGTGATTGGATAATGGAACAATCTCAAAACCAGTCAAGCGCTGACGTGTCGGCTCAACATCCTGAATCACTGCGGTGTAACCCGTCATCTGGGCGAGTAACTTAGCCGTAGCATCCAAAATATCGTCTAACTTAAAGGCTTCGAAATCAAAGGCTTTCACCACCTGGTAGACATCTTGTTCATCAATCAACTCTAGATCCAGCGAGTTCTGAACAAAATATTGAAAACCAGCCCGGCTAGGCATTCGGCCACTCGAAGTGTGAGCCTTTTCTAGTAAGCCTTGTTTTTCGAGGGCAGCCATGTCGTTTCGGATAGTAGCACTACTGGATTGAATGACATCTTGCAATGCTTTTGAACCGACTGGTTCGTGGGTCTTGGTAAAGATATCGACAACAAGATTTAGAATCTCATTTTGACGTTCTGTAACCATGACCTCACCTCTCTTTCGTATTTAGCACTCTAAATACCCAAGTGCTAAACCATGATTCTATTATACACCCATCCAAAAGAAAGTCAAGAGAAAAATCCAAAAAATTAGCACTCTTTTTTCAAGAGTGCTAAAAATCATTCTGAAGACCTAGAGAAGTGAATCTCCTTCTATTTTCCAGCCTTTTTCAATAGTTGAATATATTCTTCCAATACTAGCTGATGTTTGGCCATATACTGGGCATTTTCTACGCCAACATAACGGAAATGCCAATTCTCAAAATTCACACCCGTGATGTTGCTCTTCCCATCTGGGTAGCGAAGGACAAAGCCATATTGCGGTGCGATGGCAGCCAGCTGCATGCCCAACTCATCACTTTGACCAGCTTCGACACTCATATCAATGGCAAGCCCCGTCTGGTGTTCACTAGCACCAGGGACCTGCACCTGAGTCTGTACCTGCTTTTCAGCTTCTTCATGCGAAAGACCACTAGCCTCTAGTTGCGCAACACGCTCATTATAGAGCTCTGTTTGTTCGGCCACGCTTCGATAACCTGATATCAAGGTTTCTTCTGGGGCGATTTTTCGAGCTGCTTCTAAGAATTGACGAGTTGGTTCTACAATCCGACTATCCACTTTGATAGCATCTACATCTGTCAATTGTGGGTTCAACTCTGGCTTCACATTGTCACGGTTGACCAAGATCAACTGCCAGTCTTTGGTCGAAACGGCTGGTAAATCTGATTTTTCTTTCTTTTTTTTAGAAGAAGAGGGAGTCGTTACAGCTGTGTTTTTAGCCTTCCAAAACTGAAGTCCCGAAAACAAGCTTGGTTTAGCTAAGTAAACACCAATTCCTGATCCAAGAACCACAAAAAGAAAGAAACTCAATAGGTAAGGCCACCATTTCTTGCGCTTTTTCCGTGCTCGTTTGTATTTTTTACTCATAGCTTCCCTCTAGGAGTTTTGCGCCAACTTTACGATAGGACATATCCCCAATTTTTTCGATAGTAAATACTCCATCTTCATAGGCTAAAACCGTCACACTTCCGTTGTCCAAGACCAATTCTTCGACAGCTTTTGGATCAATCAAGTAGATTAGGGTCGTAATCGTCATACCGTGGCTGACCACAATGGCATTGCCACCGCCTGCTGCTTCTAAGTCCTTGGCAATCGCTTCAAAACCTTCTTTGATCCGTTTGCTCAATTTTTCCCAGGATTCTGCCCAGCCTGTAGTGTCCACTTCAACAATGCCTTCAGCCATTTCCATTAGACTTAGTTTTCTAAAATCATCAATTTGAAAAACCCGAGGGAGAACACCAAAAAAGAGGTCTCCATCATAAGCACCATCAAAGCTACCAAAGCACCACTCACGGATACGCTTATCATAGCGATAAGGGATCTTACCGGCCAGGCCCATCTCGTCAAGGATGATGCCCATACTCTGAATCGCACGGCCAGAGTCACTCGAAACGGCTTGATCAAAGTCAAGTCCAGCCTTTTTTAGGCCAATTCCTAGTTCTTGAACGCCCCGTTCTCCTTCTTGTGTCAGGGGTGTATCAGACCACCCTTGAGCACGTCCCAAGGTATTAAACATGGTTTTTCCATGACGGGCAATGTATAATCTGGTTTTTGTCATTGTATTCCTCCGTATTTGTCCACTTTATTATATCATGTTTTCCTATCAGACAGACGGAAAGCTCTTACATTTTTCGCCTATACAGCATCCCACCATGAAAAATAGCCTTTTTCTGATCGTTTAGTCTTTCTGTATGGCTTCACCTATTTGTCGATAACTTGCATCTCCGATTGAGCGGACTGTAAATTGGCCATCTTCATATTCTAAGAGACTGACACTTCCGTTTGGTAGTGGCAGATTCAGATTGGCTTTTGCCTGCAACAAACAGATGAGGGTCTGAATCGTCCAGCTATGGCTTACCACTAGGGCATTTCCACCCCCTTGCTCTTCTACTGCTTTGGCAATTGCGGTAAAACCTTCTAAAATTCGGTGGCTGACTGCTTCCCAAGTTTCAGCCCAGCCAGCTGTATCGACTTGGTAGATGCCATTGACCAAATCTTCTAGAGAGAGGTCTTTATAATTGGTAATATGAAGCAAACGTGGAATAACTCCATGAAAGAGCTCGCCTCCATAAGCTCCGTCAAAACTTCCAAAACACCATTCACGGATCCGCTTGTCAAACCGATGGGGAATTTGATCTTTCAATCCCAACTCATCGAGAATAATTCCCATGGTCTGAATGGCGCGTCCAGAATCACTGGAATAAGCATGAGTGAAGTCCAAGCCGGACTCACGTAGCCCAATTCCCAAAGCTTGAATTCCTCGCTCTCCTTCTGGTGTTAATGGGGTATCGGACCATCCTTGGGCTCGCCCCATCGTGTTAAACATAGTTTTACCATGACGGATAACATATAAATTTGTCTTAGCCATTCTGCTCTCCTTTGTACAATGAAAAAAGTCTGGAGTTTCATCATCACAGACTTTTCTATTTTCTTCTATTATACTAGATTTCTCTTAGTTTTTAAAGCTATGAACCGGAGCTGGGATTTGACCACCACGGGCAATAAAATCAGCTGACGAAGCCTTGTTCACCTTCATTACAGGAGCATATCCAAGCAGGCCACCTAATTCCAACATATCCCCTTCCTTGCCATAAGGAATGATTCGAACCGCTGTTGTTTTTTGGTTGATCACCCCAATAGCTGCTTCATCTGCGATCATGGCTGCAATGGTCGTAGCTGGAGTATCAGCTGGGATGGCAATCATATCCAGACCAACGGAGCAGATGGCCGTCATGGCTTCCAATTTTTCCAGGTTGATATGACCCGATTGGACCGCCGCAATCATCCCTTCATCTTCTGAGACCGGAATGAAGGCACCTGACAGCCCACCGACTTGGTTACAAGCCATGATGCCGCCCTTTTTCACTTGGTCATTGAGCAGAGCGAGCGCTGCTGTAGTTCCATGGGTTCCGACTACTTCAAGCCCCATCGCTTCAAGGACACGGGCAACCGAATCCCCAACAGCTGGTGTTGGCGCGAGAGACAAGTCGACGATCCCAAACTCCACACCAAGGCGCTCACTAGCCATTTGACCGACTAATTGGCCAACACGGGTAATCTTGAAGGCTGTTTTCTTGATGGTTTCAGCCAAAACATCAAAGCTTGCACCAGGAACTTTTTCAATGGCCCGTTGGACAACACCAGGTCCTGAAACCCCAACGTTGATGACGACATCCGCTTCACCGACACCATGAAAGGCACCCGCCATAAATGGATTATCTTCTACTGCATTGGCAAAGACCACCAGTTTCCCTGGCCCCATTGGATCTGCTTGGGAAGCTTCTTTAATGATACGGCCCATATCTCGGACAGCTGTCATATTGATCCCTGTCTTGGTCGATCCGATATTGACTGAAGAGCAGACAAAATCGGTCTCTGCTAGAGCGCGAGGAATAGAATTGATAAGGATCTCATCCCCTTTTTGGTAGCCTTTTTGAACCAAGGCTGAGAAGCCACCGATAAAGTTAATTCCGATCTCTTTCGCCGCACGATCTAGCGCCTTGGCAAAAGGTACATAATCTGTCGCATCGGTCGCTGCTCCGATAATGGAAATCGGAGTGACCGAAACCCGCTTGTTGACAATCGGAATCCCCAGTTCTGCCGCAATTTCGTCCCCAACGGCCACAAGATCCTTAGCCTTTGTCACAATCTTTTGGTAGACTTTTTCTGCTGCCTTATCGATATCTGGATCAATACAATCTAGAAGCGAAATCCCCATGGTGATGGTCCGAACATCAAAGTTCTGTTCCTCAATCATGGCAATGGTTTCTGTTACCTGTTTAATGTCCATAAATTCTCAACCCCTATCTTACAAATTGTGCATGGCATCAAAAATCGCAGCACTTTGGATGTTAATTTTCACATGAAGAGACTGACCGAATTCTTCCAATTCTGAACGAAGCTGGGTGAAATCTTTTTTCTCATCTGATGAGACGACCGCCATCATGGTAAAGTATTCATCCAATACGGTTTGAGAAATATCGTCGATATTGAGTCCCAACTCTGCCACTTTCGTTGCGACACCGGCTACGATTCCTTTTTGGTCTTTTCCGACGACTGTAATAATTGCTTTCATTTCACTGCTCCATTCTATCTATTTGCTTCCATTGTAGCACATTCCCCTTAAAATCGCCCTTCTCAACTGGAAACGTTCGTATATTTTCCGCGTATTTAAAAAAGAGAGTGGGACAGAAATCGGTCATTCGTTAGAATTCGATTTCGTCGTCCCACCTCCGCACAGTTGAGTAGGGCTGTAAAAGCTGATGAAATCAGCGTAGTAGAGCCCACTCAACCACTGCGGCTTGCTCGACAATCCAAAGATAATTGAGAGGCTAGGACTTTTGTCCCAGCCTCCTATATCAACTATTCAGTTCAATCCTTTAGGATCTCTTCCTTTACACACACCGTACTCTCATACTCAGCTCCAGCTAAACGGTCAAATGCAAAACGACGATTGAGCAAGATGATGGCAAGGGTGAGAATGAGGTACAATAAGAGCATAAAGAAGAGCAATAAGATCATGGATAGGGTCAAGAGGGAATTATCCGTCAAATCGCTGTTCAAGAACGAAATCAAATAGAACAATCCCTGAGGAATCAGATAGAAATAGCCGACTACTAGGATCCCACGCCAGATGGTGCGAAGCCATTTTTGCTTTTCAAAATGCAGGCGGAATTTCAGCAAAGCCATTCCCAAGGTTTTGCCCCGCCACAAAGGAATCAGGCCAAAATAAACAGCCAAAACCGCTACATAAGGAATCGCCCCTAAACGCTCGATCAGCGCGTAAAGTAAGGATAGCATCACAAAGTCGATAAAGAAGGCAAGTCCAATCCGAAGACCAGAGACTCTCGTCCCCACTCGGAAAGAATGCTGGTCGATTTCATCTCGTGTTGGCAGTAACCAAACCAGGAACCAACCAAGCAGATAACCCACTCCACCACCAGTGGTATTTTGAATAATATCATCGACATCTGCTAGGCGGTAGGGACCCGGATATAGAAAATAGAGCCCTGACAACTGGGTCAACTCCAAAAAGAGACTAAAGAGGGCCGTCAGGAATATCGTCTTCTTAAAGCCACACTTGAAATAATAGCGCAGATACATCCCAAAAGGAATCAACATCAAAACATTAAAAGCCGGTACGTAAAAAGTCGGATGCTTAAGAGCCTGAAGCCAAGTGCTTGTCTGTGTTAATTCAAAAGGACTCTCCTTGAAAAAATCCACCACAAAGGCAAACGGATAAAGATTAATCATTTTCGAGTAGCTGGTATGGATCTTACTTGGATCCGGCAGGGGCAAGACCACCAACAGATAGACCGTCATCAAGTAAAGCATAAAAGAATAGAAAATCAGCACCCGCAATTTATTGACCGAGCCATATTTTCGGTAATTCAAAATCATGTAGGGTACGGTCAGCAAAAAGGCCAGGAAAGGAAAGAGCTGAACAGCTGTTTTAATTGTAGAAATATAGCCCATTGTGTCTCCTTTTTACACTCATAAAATCACCCTTTGCGCAATGACAAAAGGTGATTTTTCATTGATATAGAGTATTATACGACGCAGTGAGGGAAGAGTCAAGGATAGAAGAAAACAGGACAACGACTTATTCATTCCTCTTTTTCACGAAATCGTAAGGACTTACTCTAACTTTTAGAATACCGTAACGATTATTTGACTTTCCATTTCATAAAGCATATACTTATATTAATCTGAGCTAAATAGTTTTAATTTTTAAAATGAACTGTCTTAAATTCAGATTGAAAAACTATTTACTTAACGGAGGTGACGCTATGTCATTAGAAGAAAAATTGAACCAAGTAAAAGGCTCTGTTAAAGAAGGCTTCGGTAAATTAACCGGCGATAAAAAAACAGAAGCTGAAGGCACTGCTGAAAAAGTTGCTTCAAAAGCAAAAGAAGTTGCTGAAGATGCAAAAGAAGCTGTTGAAGGAGCTATCAAGGGCGTGAAGAATATCTTTCACAAAGACGATAACTAAGCCTTAACATCCTAGATCCACCCTATTTTCTACAGTCATGTTTGACTGTGGAAGATAGGGTGGTTTTTCTAAACTCAAATCCAAGACTCAGCTATTTTGTAAAATGGAAATTTCCATGCTTTCATGAACAGCTTTTGGTAAAATAGTATCTAAGCAAAAGACATAGTCCACTAACAAAAACATATCATCTAATTGATCGTCTAAATCGTTAACAAGGAGATAAATAAAATTCTTTTCTCACTTTTCTTGATATAATGGTATGTAGCTAAAGGTTTCAAAAGAGGTTTTCATTTATGACAGATGTTTTTATTAGTTACAGACGAGAAGATGGTTTAATGCATGCTCGTTTTCTTTCAGAAAAACTAACCAATTCGGGGTGTCGTGTTTTCTTTGATCAGAAAGACATCCATCCAGGAAATGATTTTGATTTGACCATCAAAAAACACCTAGAAGAATGTAATGATGTGATTTTGATCGTTACCAAATCCTATTTTGGAATGAAAGATTCAAATCATCAATTGAGGATCCAACAAGATTCTGACTGGGTTCGAAAAGAAATCGCCTTAGCTCTATCACATCATAAGAATATCATTCCTCTATTATTTAACGATACTCAATATCCTAAAGCCTCTGAGATCCCAACTGATATCCAGGCCGTTTTAAAAAAACACTATATCAGAACTTTCAATGACGAAAAACCAGATCGTTTATTAAATAGCATCAAAGATTCACTCTCTCCAAGCACCCAAACTCAGATGAAATTTGGAGAATATGTCCAGATTTTTAACACCATTGCCCAAAACAAAAAAGATCATTTTACAGACGAAATCAAAAACATCTGCAAGAAGTTAACTGAAGAGAAAATCAACAAACAGTTAATCCCATTATTAGATTCTGACCAAGCAAATGACATTCAATTTCTAGCCTACTATACTATCTTCACCTTCTATCGCAGACGAGAAGAAAAGTCTAAATTGTATCATTTCATCGAGCAATATAGCTCAAGCTTCCAAGATCATCCTTTCAACAACATCGTATTATCTCAATACTATAAGTTTAAATATGATGAAACGATTGATGAATTTGAAAACCTAGATAAGGCTATTTGTTTTGCGAATGAAGCTCGGCAACAGATCCAACAGAATTATGGAGTCTATATTACTTATTCGGAACTGGTAGCATTGGGATTAGAAAACAATTCTTCAAGATACAAGGCACATCTTCAAGAAGCGATCGACTCCATTCATAAAGCAAATGAACTAAAAAAAGATTATCCTAAAAATTACTATATTTACGGTAAACTTCTAGCTTATTCTGGTGATTATCCAGCCGGTCTTCACTTTATAAAAAAAGCAATCGATTTGGAAGATCGTGAAAGAAAGGATTCCTTTATTCGGATTCTCCAGTATAGTATTTCAAAAGAATCGATCATTTGTAAGATGGAAAACCAACAGTTAGAAAAACGTTTTAAAAAATTTATTCTTCTCAACAATATAATTCTTCTATCCTTGATCATTGTTTTATATTGTTGGCTTGTTTATTTCAGGTAAAATTATGAAAATAGTAGACCAAATCCTTGATTTCCCAAATCATTCATGGGGAGAAGATAGAATCTTTAGCGCTAACAACATAGCTGGAGTGATTGACGGCTCTAGCCCTATCCAAGTCATCCCCATTTCACCTTATCATTCTCAAGCAGAGTGGCTTTCAGATCATCTTGCCAAAGAAATTCCTTTAAACAGCGATGTTAGCCTACCTGAAATCTGTAAAAAGATTACAGATCAGTTAAACGCTTCTCACTCAAGTGTTTTAAAGAAATTCGATGAAGCAACTTTACCGTGTGCTGTCCTAGCGGGAATTCAAACGGAGGATGAACATCTCCATGGATATGTAATTGGGGATTGTACTCTAGTCATTCAACTTCATACAGGTGACATAAAAATTTTAACCGATGATCGAATTAGACATTTTTCAAATTTAACAAAAGCCATTAAAAATGAAGCTTTACGTTCTGGTCAAGATAGCACGGAAGCTGTCAAAAAACAGATGACGCAAAACCGTAAAGTGATGAATACAGCTGATGGTTTCTGGACAGTGGCACTAAAAGGACCATTTCAAACACAGTTTCTTGAGTGTCACTATAAAACAAAAGAAATCAAAAAATGTTTACTGTTCTCAGATGGTTTCGAACGTATTTTCAGCAACTCCTTGTACTCTATCTCCGATATTCTAGAGGGCAAGGTCACTCTCTCCTGTGCACTTCATTCTCTTAGAAATTGGGAGAACAAGGCCACGAATTTAGATGTTAAACAGCATGATGATGTCAGTGCTATCCTAGTCGAATTTTAGAAAATGATCTATGCAAGAAAGAATATTACAAAAGGCTAAGGTCTTATATGATTTTCATAATCAAACAAGAGTCACAAAAAGGACCGACTTCTTACTTGTCATGGGGTCCCATGATTTACGTGTTGCCAATCATGCAGCTACTCTTTTCCATCAAGGAAAAGCTCCCTTTTTGATTTGTAGCGGCGGTTATGGAAAAATCACAAAGACTATCTGGGACACTACCGAAGCAGAAACCTACGCTCAAATCTGTATCCATGAAGGGGTCCCACAAGATAAAATTTTCATTGAAAATAGAGCTACTAATTCCGGAGAAAATTTTACATTTTCTAAGAAGCTATTGGAGTCTTGCAATATCCCTGTTTCAACCGGAACCATCGTCTGTAAAAACTACCTCAGCCGCCGAGCCCTAGCAACTGCTCAAATACAATGGCCAGAAGTAGAATGGTTTGTAGAACCACCTCATCTTTCATTTGACGAATACATTAAAAATGAAACAAACAAAGAAAGAATGATTCACTTAATGGTGGGGGATCTCCAAAGATTGATCATTTATCCAGAGCTTGGTTTTCAACTTCCTGTTACCATTCCAGAGGAAGTTATGAATGCATATGACAATTTAGTCAGCCAAGGCTATAGCCAATTTCTCATTGACGAAAAATAAAAACCAAAAAACAGACGATAATACATCGCCTGTTTTTTGATGATTCCACGAGCAAATCAGCTATCCTTATGATTTTCTTTAAGGATGATGACATAAGGTGTAAAATCGTATTCTAATATCTTTACATCTTGTTCCTTTTTCAAATGCTCCCAATTTGTAATGCAATCATGAGTTTGTTTTGCATTGTCTTTTATTGGATCCCATTTATAACCCCTGGAGATCATGAATAGACTCCAGCGACGGTGTTCGATTTTTTCCAATTCTTCTTTAACTGCACTTTGAGTGACATCAGAAAATTCTTCTTTTGCTAAGATATAATTCCTTTTTGTTGATTGATGCATCGATTGTCTGATAGAGGACTCTCTATGAAATAAATCTAACTTTTCCCATTCAATCTCTATATTCTCGCGATTTTTTAGAGAAGAATCTAGATGTTTTCCTGTATTGTGCATACAGGTATAGTTATAATTGAAAAGCTTGGCTTGGTTTATAATATCTTCATTTCGAATCGCTTTATAGGAGTATACATCTTCATCCGGATCTATGAATAACATACCTGGCTCCAAATCTGGAGATTGTCCGCAAACAATCATTTGACCTGTAAATTCCTGAGAATTCTCTCCAGTATTCATTTTTCGTATACTTTCCAACAACCCCATCTTATAATGATTGCTTCCTGTACAAACCACAAAATAGGTAAAACTATTTTCTGCATGACAGTCGGAAATGATTCGTTTGAATTGCAATGATTCTGCATCGATATTCCAAAATCTGATCTCCATCTTCCCATCAACTTCAAACATGCGTGAAGATTCAGATCCCACATTTTTGTTTGGTAGAGTCAGGCTATATTGTCCAATTTTTTCACCCTCAATAATTTCAATCTCCTTATAGGACAATCCATTCACAATATCTTGGTGAAAATTATTAAGAAAAATACCTATTTTGTCCTTCATATCTTTATCGAAAATATCAAATAGAATCGTAGAGTCTGCCGATAAAACCGATAAAGACATGGCTTCAATCAATGTACGCTGCCCAAAATCACCAAACCCTACAATACCAATGTGAACATCGTCTGTTGCCTGATTTTCACCATTTGACTGTTGAAAAATAGGATATTTTTCAAACATATTCTCAACAGCTTTCTTTTGAACATTTAGGAGCTGGACATTCCTAAACTCCATATTGCTTTCACTATCTTTTTTAAACATTAATTTTTCGAAAACCGGATCATTGCAAGTGAAATAAATGGATGGACAGGACAGGTTATCTTCAAAATGAGTCTCATGTTCGTATATTTTATTGATCATTTTTAGATAAACATAATTCTCATACACATACTGATCGCAGAGCAAAATATGATTAAATTTATCCAAGTGAACTTTTTTGAGTAGGGTATCATATGTCACATCTGGATATTTTTGAATAATCGAAACGCCCATTTCGATCAACTTATTCTTCATATCTCTTTGTAGAACTTCTTCCTCAATTAAGGTTACTTTACAGTCTTTTGATAAGAATTGAACAAATTTATCCCTATCTTCCCCTTTCCCTATAATCAAAAATGATGTCAATTTCTTCCTGTTAACCAGACCAACTAAGTATGAAAATGGGGTTCTGACAAAAATAATCAACGCTCCAATGGTACAAAAAGGTGCTGTGATGACAGCAATACAATAAATGTATGTCACAATCGTGAAAAAGATATTTTTATGACTATGTAAAAATTTTATCGCATCTATTTGACTGATATCTGGATCAATTTTATAGGCCTTTATAGCATTTTGAATATTTAAAGACAATCTCAAAAAAGTATTATCAACCGCAGCATAATAAATAATCCCTTCGACTACACAAACGATAAAAACTACTACTGTTACAAACCATAAATAATCTCTGTACTTTTTCCTTAACATCAACTACTCCATTAAAAAAATATGCTTTCATTGCAGTTTGACAAATGATAAATAAGATTCAACTCTAAGATTAAGATCACTTTTCATAAAAAAATTTATATCGTCAATCCAACAAAAAGTTTCTATTAAAATTATATCATTTTTTGAAAGATAACTAGACTTGGATTCGCCCCTGCATAAAGGAAGAGAGTGTTAGACAAAAAGAACACCCAGAACGGTGCTCTTTGTCATGTTTGTTATTCTATTGAATGGATATAGGAGTCTAACATTTCGAAGTCCATTTTTGATTACATGGTAACTTACTAGATCAGCTATCGAACAGATAGGTGGAGTTGGGCCAATTAAAATTTTCTTATGCTGTTATCTCTACTTTTTTAAATGTATATAGAAATGCTAGCAAAACTAACACCATATACACTACTGCTATGTAATTAGAAGGTAGATAGATGACTAAGGTCGAAAACAATAATCTCGAGACAACATCCCCCATTTGGAAGTAGGTTACCATTCCTCCAAATATGGTCGCCAATTTCGTTTCATCTATATGATTAAATATGATCGCTCCCATTTTAGGGTTTAATGCACTAACGAATACACTCGAAAGAAAGGATGCAAATAGCATGAAATAAATATTTTGGTAGTAAAATGCAACAAATGAAAGCAAAACAGTCATTAAATTCATTTTTAGCAAAGCTCCTATGGAGAGGCTTTTAAATCTTTTACTAATCAAAATGAAAGCACCTCCTAAAATCCCTCCAGCAACCGTACTAATGCCTAAAAGTGAGATGGTGGTTGCTGTATTCATAATGGTCAGAGCAAAACCTTTAGAAAGATTGACGACAACTAATGGTGTGAGAATAGCTAAGCTTCCATTAAGAATCGGTATCACAAGTAGGGCAGCCTTCATATGACTAATACTAAATAGATGCTTGATGGAGAGTTTTAAGTGTGACATGATCTCGGAAAACAAAGCTCTGAACTGAAATGTAGAGCCCGTGCTAGACGAGGTTTGATCATCATAATCATCATCAATCTGATGTTTGATCACTAGCATAATGAACAAACTAATCGCAAAGGTCAGAGAATTGATTAGAGCTAAGTGAATGAAACTCAGAATCGTGATCAAAAACGCTCCCAATGATTGATTGACAATATTCATGGTTGACGTTACCGTCTGCCTAAAGGCCATCGCCTCTTCTCTCTCTGATTTTTCCACAATCCGATTCGAAATTGGGTAGAAAAGACCATTTTCAAATTGTCCCAGTGTATCTGAGACAAGATTAACCATACTAGCCAGTATGACTACCATAATAGATGCCTTAAAATTCATCACCATAGCCACTACTAAATACAAACCTACCCGTATCCACAATGTTTTAATAATGGTCTCAACTTTATTCATCGTTCTATCTGCAATGATTCCAAAAAATACTGTAAATAAGATCGGGACCGTCTCTGATAGATTGATGATTGAAACAGCCAAATTACTGTCTTTCAGCTCCGTCACATAGGTCATGAGAGCTATAAAATATAAGGTATCTCCCAAATTTGATATCAGATCTGAAAGCAGAACTTTCAAATATAGCTGATTCTTTAAAATTTTTCTCATAGGTCTCCCTTACTGTGTACCTTCACCTCATAAAAAGATTCTCTCTTACTTTTTAGTATCCGTGTTAAACTCCCTCAAGCGTTCTTGTCCCAACTTCAACATCTCTTTCTCCACCTTACTCCATTTTCCAAAGAGGCATTCTTGTAGAACTTCTGCTGCTGAGGTTTCATCTACTTGCGAATCATAAACACACGATTGATCTCTTTGATAAATTTGAATTTGTCTAAAAAGTTTAGCCTTTTCCAACTCTCGTAAGTTACCAACCAAATGTTCTACAATTTCATCATGGTGCTCTTTGGGAGTCGCTCTAGCTTGACGAGGATCTATAGCATAGAGCTCTTCATAACGTATCAAGGTACTGAGATAGGACAATTCTGGCTTAGTCGCAATCAGTGCAAGTGAAACTTGGTAACCTCTAGTTGCTAATAATTGTGCCGTTTTTCGAGGAACTTCTGTTGTTCTCAAGGTGCCCTCGATTAACAAATGATAACCTTGTTTACTCAATTCATCTACGAGATATTCAACCATTTTTCCCGCAAACACTTTGGTATAATCCACACTATCTTTGCCATACTTTTCCTGTAGGCCAAGGTAGTTCGGATGAAAAGAGCGATAACTATCTCCATCAATGATAATGATATTACCTTGAAATTCCCTTTGTTTCACACGATGAATCGTTGTTTTCCCAGCACCACTCTGTCCACCTAGCAAGATAGCCTTGGGCTGAGACGAAGTTGTTTTACCACGAGTTAAAGAACGAACGAGTCGTCTGGATGCTCGTTCAAAATCATCTTGACTAAATTCTTCTAGTTTCATTAAGCCACCACCAGATGACTAGCTTGTTCTAGCATCCGTTCAATGCCATCCAAATAGCCATTATATCGCTCTACTTCATCAAAAGTCCCCACAAGATAAATCTTCGTGTTCAGCAAATCAGACAAATCATCGCTCATTAGAACCCAAGGATTAGAAGTATCATCAAATGCAATTCCTTGTTCATCTTGAAAACGATAAAGTTGCGCTAAGATATTCGACCCTCGTTCTTTAATTATTTCAATTTTTAGAGTGAGCTGGTAATCTTCTACTGGTGAGAGCATCTTTTCCTCCCCTACGATATCGATATAGGAAACATTAAATTTCTGACAAATACGATCTATTAATTCTGTCGAAACTGAACTTGTTCCATTTTCATAACGACTCAGGCTATTTCGAGAGATACCAACAATCTTTGCGAACTCAGGCTGGGTTAGGTCATGTGTTTTACGTAACGCTTTAATATTTTCTCCGATCATGAGAGCCCTCCTTTTATTTATTTCTATTATAGCATTAATAATTTAAAAACGCACCATTATTGGTGCGTTTTTAAATCTGGTAGATGAATCGTTCTTCAATCTAACCTACTGATCTCAGTATGTTAAAACTAATCCAAATATATAATTTTATCAAAAAGAGATCTAATATTTTCATCTAGATGATGGCTTACAAAAATAACAGTTTTTTCTGTCATTGAGAATAGATGTTTCTCAATTTGATACCGCCTTTCTTTATCAATCGCATCAGTTGCCTCATCAATAATTAAAATTGGTTTTTCTTCAAGATAAGCTCTAGCTAGACTAATTCGTTGCTTCTGTCCACTAGAAATGTCTTGGCTAATTTCCGATAAAGTAGTTTCCAATCCATGACTCAATCCATTAATCCAGTCTCTTAAATAAAATAATTCCAATGCTTTTTCGATTTTTGAATCTTCTATTTCTCGGCCTAATGTCAAATTAAATAAAATGGATTCGTTAAAAATATGATCTTCCAAACTAACATAAGAAATATTTTCATGAAGATCCTTGAAATTCATATTTTTTGAATCGATATTGTCATAGAAGATGTGGCCTTTCGAAATTGGGATTTCACCATTAATAGCCTTTAATATAGTTGATTTTCCTGAACCAGATGACCCTGATATTGCATACTTCTTATTTTTTTCAATTTTAACATTTAAATTATCTAAGACAATCTTACCGTCACGTTCAATAGTTACCGATTGAAATTCTACTTTATCTATAAATTTCTTCCAAGTTTGTTTATTAACATTACTTTCATTAATACTTTGGTCACCTTCAAATTCAAATTTTTCAAATATTTTGTTTACAGTTTTAAACTCAGCGTAATTTGCCGTTAAGCCTGTTAAGCCAGCGAAGATAATTGATGAAAAATATTGAGAAGAAGATACAGCACCAATCGGAATTAATCGGTTAAAATATAAGACCCCTGCGTGGGTCAACATGGCAATTTGACTCACAAAACTAGTCCCATTTTGAACAGACATAAGCCCACCAAAGGTTTTTGAATATGAAACTCTGGACTTCGAATATTTTTTTGAATAAGATAAAATTTTTACCATTAAAAAATGAAGTTGATTAGCATTGGATAACATTCGAAATCCACTTAAAGAATCATCAATTGCTTTAACTAATTCTTCATTCTTCTCAGTAAAGTAAACAGCTTTATTCTCCATTTTCTTTGTAAATATTTTAGGAAGATTTACCATTAGAATGAAGAATATCAAAATTGTAAACAATAATGAATAATGGAAACTAAAAAAGGCAATAATTGCAAAAATGATATTTAATGCTTGACTAATCATTAATTCAAGTGTTTCAAAGCCAAGATCTCGAATAGTATTGAGATCATTTGTCAGCCATGAGGTATAGGCGCTAACACTTTTTGCGCCAAAACGTATCACACCTTTACTTTCAATACTTTTTACAATATCTTTACGTATTTCGGTACACATTTCTTGTATGGCTTTTTCACTTGCTTTTGAGTTTTGATATATTTGCAATACCCATATTAAATTTACAGCTAAAATCGCTCCACTTAAATACAAAAATCCCTGTAAATCAAAATTTACAATTGTAGAAATTGCTTTTGCACTCAATATACCATTTAAGTAAACACATAATGAATTAATAAAAATCCAAAACAACCATATAGAATTACTTCGTTTGCATCTAATTAAATAAGTTTTTAATGTCATATTCCAGCCTCATTTAAAAATTCCAAATATTTTTTCACAAATTATTATCTTATGTTTAAGTGCAACATAAGATAATAAAGTTCCTATTTTGTCACTTAATACTCCTCAAACACTATATTCATTAAGTACTTTGTTATTGAAATAATTTCTTTCCTGTAATCTACAATACCCTTTGAATATCTTTTGTTGAATACTTATCATCGCACGAATAGAGCAAGTCAGCTAACCCGTGACAAAAACAAATCCTTCTTGATCCCCTCCTTTTGTATTATTGCATTTAATTTTAGCACCTCATACATAACAAGTCAATACATAATATAGTTATTTTGTATCTATTTCTAATTAGATGCTTTTTTGTATTTTAAAACGATGTTATTTAAAAACATCGTTACATATTATTCCGTCAATTTTAAAATATACTGCTCTACTTTTAGCATCATAGGAATATTCTCATCAAGTTTGTACAAAAAACGGGCAACTTCATAATTTTCTAATGTGTTATCTTTTGATGAAATACTTTTGCTTATATTTCCCATTAATACATATAAATCTGCTAATAGATAGGTAGTTCTATAATCTTTACATTGCTTAATTGTAGTAGAAATTCTAGAAATTGCTTGTTCAGTATCTTTTTGGAGCCATAAATACCGGCATACGTTATAGTTAAATTTGATTGACAATTCTAGTTCTTCTATCGTATTTAAACTCAATTGGTTAACTCTTTCCTCTATTCGATCTCTAATTTTATTAAATCGTTCTATACTCCCAACTTCATAATAAAAATTAAATAATGTATTAGAGAATTGAAGATAGTTCAAATCAGATGTACTTAGTTGCTCAAGTACTCCCTCTAATTTTTGAACTGCCTCGTCTTTCTTTCCATAAAAATAAAAATCAACAAGTGTTTTTATCCACTCCATATAAAATTTATCAGATAAAGATAAACGATGAGTCTTAATATTTTCTAATTCAAGTATATATTTTAAAGACTCATAATTCCGATTCATAATAAAAATACGTGCTATTTTTTTAAATTCTGTTAGCTCGTCTATTTTCTGTTCAACATGTTCTTCAAAAAAATAATCCATACTGACTTTTAGTTTGCGTGATAAAGCATACAAGAAGTCTGCCCCTGGAGTATATTCTCCACTCTCTAACCGACTAATTTGACCTTGTTTGCAAATCCCTTCAGCCAATTCTTTTTGTGACATTTTTAATTCTTTTCGTCTATTTTTTAATCTTGTTGCTAATAATGTACCCACGTTTGGATATTCCTTTTCTAATTGATTTTGACTTCAATTTTAATTGTAATATGTTTAAATTAAAAATTCAAATATATGTCCAGAAAGATACAATTTTTATATAAATGGTAGCAAATATTTTTTGATATACCTCGTCTTCTTTTGAAAATAATCTACTCAAATAATTTCTAGATTGTCAAATTAAGTTAAACTTTTCATGTAACTCAGAAAAACATATAAGGGATTTGAGAGTTCAAGCAATTCCTAAAAGTCTTTGAAATTAAAAACGCATAATATCAGGTATTCAAAAAACTGATATTATGCATTATATTTTAGTCTAAATTAGGGAGATTATTTCCAGATAAAGTTTTTGACAAACCTCTTATCTGTTTAAGGTACATCTCCCCCATATCTTTGTTGACTACAACTATCATTGTAAAACATATTACTTAAAGCAACGACTATCTAAAACTTCATCAAATAGTTCAAGGACTTTAGATTCTGTATTATGGCTGATATAGATAACACCAATATCCTGTAACCCTAATATTGTCTCTTCAATGGCCAATCTATTTTCTTTATCGAGCTGTGAAGTTGTTTCATCAATGATAATAAAATCAACATCCTTAACAATCGCCCGAGCCAAAGCAATTTTCTGTTTTTCTCCACCTGATATAGCTAAACCATTCGACACAAGTTTTCTATCTAAACCAGATAAACTTTCACCAACAAAAGAACTCAATTGAGTTTTTTCAACCACTTCAGCCAGCTCCTGATCTGAAATTAATTTACCTAATGTAATATTCTCTCTAATTGAACCATTTATTAAATAAATAGCTTGATCAATATAGGCTATACGCTTGTAGTAACTTTTTAGATTAATTGCATTAAGATCACAACCGTTGATAAAGATACTCCCTGATTTGGCCTGTTTCAATCCTAATAATAACTGTAAAAGAGTTGATTTCCCGCTTCCAGACTCCCCAACAATGGCATATTTTCTCCCTTTAATAAAGGTCTGAGAAAAATCGTTAAAAATCACATGATTATCATACTGAAAAGAAATATCAGCTAAGGAAATATTATTTACTCTCGAGTCAACTTCAATAGTTTCATTAACTGTTTTGGTCTGAAATTTTTGTAATAAAACATCTGATGACTTAAATATTGTAATGGAAGAAGTCAAACCCTGAATACCGTTAAATAAGTTACCAGATAATGACGCTATACTAAATACACTACCAATCGTCGTTAATCCTATACTAGAAATATAGAGAGTAAAAATGATTAAGCCTATTTGTGAAAAAAGCGAAACCAACAATACTACACTTCCAACCTTTGCTTGCGTCATAGAAAATCTAAATTGATGTTCTTCTTTTGTTGTTGAAGCATTGTTCATCCTTGAAATAAAACTTACTAACGCATCTCCAAGGAAAAACAGGCTCAGTCCCTCCATATTGTCTCTCACTGCCTCTGTATACTCTTCATTTGCTCTCGTATACTTTTCTTGTGCTATTACAACATATTTTTGTGATAAATTGGGAATAACGAGTGATATTAAAAGAAATGCTACTGATACCAATGCAATTGACCAATGTAATATGAAAATTGAAATAAAAGCACTAATTACAAGAGCTAACATATAAATAAAAGTTAAAATATTTTCAAAAGCCTGAGCTTCTATCTGTTTTGCATCGTTAATAAACCAAGAAATAGCTTTTCCTGTATCTCGTTCCGCGATTAAATCAGATGAATTTTCCACGACATTATCAGTGATTTGTGTTTTCAACAAAATATTTGAACTTTTTAAATATCTTGCTTTAAAGTAATCCGAAAGAAATGAGAGAAGTACTGTTACTAAGATAATAAACCCAAGAATACATATCGCACGAAAGAATCTATTTTGACCGAGTTTATAACTATCAAACAAAAATGTTAATGAATAAGACATGATCGTGATAGATATCGCAAATAATATTTTAAAAATAATGGCAATAAGAGTATCTTTCCAATTTTTCTTTATGATGTTATATAGTAGGATATTACTCATATTTTTCACCTCCCAATTGAAGCAAGAAACTTCCTATCTGATTGATTTCTGATTGGTTCACTCTATAATAGATTCTTTTCCCTTTCATTTCTGATTGAATCAAATTTTCTTTTAATAAATGAGATAAGTGGTGACTAATAGTTCCTGTTGAGATAGACAATTCTTCTGAAATTTCGCGTCCATACATAGATTTTTTTGATAACATTAAAATTATATTAAAACGAGTCGGATCAGAAATAAGAGATAATTTTTGGATCATATCCTCTTTTTTTTCCTCAACTGATTTTGGTTGTCCCTCTAATAAGGAGGGTACCAGACCAAAATAACAAAATCCTTTTGTTAATTCCCCCTCCATGAATAAACTAAGTCCAAAAAGTTGAGAGAATTGAATAAACAACGTATATTCAACGTCAACAATAGTATGGTTTTTACTCAGAGAATCTATTGTAGACTCCAATTCTTCACTTATGAGTTTCTCAGTGCCTATCTCACTATAAACTTCATCAAGTCTACTAAGTATCAAATACTCCTGATTCTTAATTACTTGTTCCATTGATAAAATGAATTGATATAACTGATCAAACGTATGATTTATATTATGCAGTAGTTTATAAATTAGATACCTTTGTTGTTCATTAAATAGTTTTAAATTATCAATTTCATGAAGGTGAAACTCTGGAGAAAGTTCGTATCCTAAAGATTGCATATTCTTAATAAACTCTGATTTTATAACAGAAAGCAACTCAGAAGTAGAATAGTTTTTAATAGTTTTTTGCAATCTAGAATATGTCAAGAAATAAAGAATTTCAGGAGTTTTCTCATTTCTATAATTTTTAAAGAAGATTTCTATTTCAGAAAATTCGTTTAAAACGCTCCTACCTTCACGCCTAATATTGTTATAGAAAGAAATCAGATCTTGATGTTCAAGATCGATCTGTTCTTTTGACAGTTCATATTTTTGATAATTTATCGGTAAATCTGAATCTGTTTTTTCTTCCCAATTACAAATTCTCGTAGCTAATAGCAATGCCTCATTAAAATAATTAATTTCTTTTTTCATACAACATCTCATTTCGTGAACTATAAAATAAATGGGAAAATTTTCTTATCATCTGCATCCTTGTTGATAACCTCAATAATAGTCAATACCCCTTCTTTATTTGTCTATATTTTACCAATATGTTTTATATATGTCAATCATTATGTTTTATAATAATGAAACATAATTTCAAATTTCCTTATATTCCAACATTTATAGTAATTGTTTCTACTAAAAAATATTCAAAATTCAAGTAGGGCTTACTAACTTACTAGTGAAAGATTTTGTTTACTACCCAAATTTAATCTTTTAACACAATTGCTCTTTTTCAAATTATTTCATCGCCAAATATCTTTTGATATATTCTATTTTATTTTTATAAGAAACCCTTTATAACGTGTTATAATTAAACAAATAAGTGTCAAAGGTGAAATTATGAACGATGTTGCAAATACGAATAAAGGTGAATATGAATTAATTGAAAATAATCTATTAGCCTTCAATCTATTTAAATCTGAAGAAGATAAAAAAACGACTGATATATTTGCAATAAGCAGTCCTTTTGAATATGCCTTACCTCAGTTAATTGACAATAATACATCGCTAAATTTAGCAAATATCATTGATATCAATGGGGAACCACTATTTAATTTTGTTGATAGACATCTTAATCCCAAGCCTAAAGTATATGATAAAAAGAATGATAATTTTTACGAATTAGATTTTGCTAGTCTTTCAGAAAAAACAAAAAAGAAGCTAGAAAATGGTACCTTTAAAGTAGGAAATTCCAAAAAAATTAATGGTAATTATAGAGCTGTCATTGTTGATACGACAAAAAATAATGTCCGTGTTGAAGATGTTACATTAAAAAAAGTAGAGAAAAAAAGCAACAACACTGACGATTCCTCCAGAGTTGATTTATCAACCCAAGTTCAACTAAAACAGATTTATGATCTACTTTTAGATATGAAAGCTAGTCAAGAATTTCAAATTAACTGGGATAGAAATAATAGCATCTTACCTCCATTCTTCTCTGCTAGAACTAAAGTTTTACAGGCACTAAACACTGTCTCCTTAGAGGAAAAAATTCATCTTTTAAATGAAGCAAATACTTATATGGAAGATTCTGTCAGTGCAATCAAAGCTGATTTGATCTCCAATAAAGAGGAAATAATTAAGAGAACTAAACAAGTAGATTATTTATATGACTCATTAAAAAGACATGCTGACTTTATACTAAACGATACAGAAATAATGACAAAAATAGTTGGTATGCAACTTTACATTGATTTAAGCTTAAATAATAAAGCAATGGCTCTCGAACGCCTTACTTCTTATAACGGAGTAATGGAATTACTCACCCAACCAGATATAACAACCAATAGAGGTTTACTAATTAACTTATTACAAAAGATTCCTCGTATAAATAGAGCTAAGTGGTTAAAAAATTCAGATAAAATTAGCCTATTAGAACTTATCAACAGTCATTATAAATACGGAAAGAATGATATTGATTTATTTATAAATCTACAAGAAAAGCTTCATGAAGCAAATGATACAAATAATACTTTTTTAACAAATTTAGAAAATAAAAAATTGGAGATTGGGGATAAAAGTGATGTCCGAGAATCAAATTAGTCAAAAACGTAAATGTAAGTTCTGTCGTAAAACAATAACTGATAAAAGGTTATTTCCTGTTTGTGATAGATGTAAAAGTAATGGAAAAAAAGGAACCGGAGTGCTTTTAGGAACTACTTTAGCCTTCGCCATTAATATAATAAAAAAACGCCTCTAACAGAGTAGTATTTACTCTGTTCAGATTGAAGACAAAGTTCATTTTGGACTATTTTCTTCAATCTTTTTCTTTTACCATAATATATCTTTAAAATGGAAAATTTATGTTATTGCAATTGTTAATACCAAAGATAAAGTCAATCAGACTGTAGGTGATATTGCATTTCGTAGTTTAAAAAATTGATGGTGTGAAAAGTGGTGTGAATTTTGCTAAAAATCATCAAAAAAACACTCCATAGTGTGAACCATGAAGTGTTTCGAAACGTTGATATAATCGTATTGATTAACGTTTTGAGAATTGTGATGCTTTACGAGCTTTTTTAGGACATCTCAAAACTGATTAATAGCAATCGTCAGAAGAGTTTCTTCCGATTTTGATTTCAAGATGGTTCTAAAATAGGGGAATTTCTTAACGCAGAACTTTCAATCCTATCTTCTTCCTTCTTATCCTAATAAAGTTTGCAATATTGGAATAACAACGATAAATAGAAGCGTACTTAGAGTCACCACATTCGTCGAGAATTCCACATCACCTTTTCCTTGATTGGCAAGAATAGGAAGAACCGCTAGAGCAGGTGTTGCTGATTGGATCATAAAGGTCCTAAATTCTGGTGCTACCATATTTGGAGAGAAGAATTTCAAAACTAGGAGCATGATGACCGGTGCAAGGATAAAACGACCAACCAGTGTGATAATGGTATCCTTATCAAAGCGAATCGTCTTAAGTCCTGCCTTCGCTAGAACGATACCAATATAGACAAGTGATAATGGCGTTGTTAAACTACCAATATAGGTCAAGGTACTTTCCGCAAAACTTGGAACAGGAAGACGGAGCACTAAAAATACGAGGGCTACGAGAAATCCCAATAAAGGAGCTGGGAAGAGTTTCTTCCAATTGAATTTTTGAGCTTGCTTGGAAGTCCCTTCTTTGCTATCCGATGTCATGAGATAGACACCTAATGTCCAAGTAGATACCGTATTTGTAATATAATACACCAAAAAGTAAGGAAGGGCTTGATTTCCAAACAGAGCTATGTTTAAAGGCAAACCAATAAAAATGGTATTGGCATTCACAAAGGTATTAATCATAGTTCCGCGACGGCCTGGGCGCACTCTAAATAGTTTCACCGCTATAAAAGCCATTAGGTAACCGAGAATGAAGGCGATAAATGTATAGAATAAACCGCCAGACAAGCTAATCAATTTGTCTAACGTTAAATATTTAAGAACAGAGGTAAAAATTGCCACTGGCATGGCTACATTCATAATGAGTTTAGATAAATCATTTCCGAAACTCTCTTGGAACCAACCGCGGACTTGCAAGAAATAACCAAGAATGATGATGACGATAATGGGTACAATACTCTGAATTGACGTTATAAAGATTTCCATAGTCTCCCTTTCTACATGCATAACGTATAGTTGAAGGCGTACGAAGCATTCAGTCATCCTCGTACACCCCATTTCCATTTACTTATTTATACTCTGGATACCACTTCAAATCACGAACTGCTTTAGCCATGTCTGTTTCCTTAGCACGTGCAAGACCTTGTTCTTGCGCTTTTTTAGCAACTGCTTCTGCTACTTTAATAGAAACATCTGCCACATACTTGAATGGTGGCAAGACAGGAGCTCCTGGTTGGCCTGGATTGACAATACCACTCAATGAATGAGCTGCTGCCCCAATCATTTCATCTGTTAGAAGGCTAGCTTCAGAAGCCAACATTCCTAGACCAAGGCCTGGGTAAATCAAGGCATTATTAGCTTGACCAATGACATAGTCTACACCTTTATAAGACACCGTGCCAGCAGGAATTCCTGTTGCGACAAAGGCCTTGCCATCTGACCATTCAATCAAATCTTTGGCACTTGCTTCAGCTAGCTTGGTTGGATTTGATAATGGGAAGATCATCGGACGTTCTGTATTTTCGCACATAGCTTCTACAATTTCTTTTGTGAAGGTATTTGGCTGAGTTGAAGTTCCGACAAGAATAGTTGGCTTCACGGTTCTGACTACTTCAAGCAGGTCAGTCAACTTATCTGCATTGGCAAAGTCAGCACGTTTCTTAGCAAACGGTTTTTGTTCAGGAGTTAGGTCATCCATGTCATCAAAGAGAAGACCTTGTTTATCGACCATAAAGAAGCGTTTATAGGCTTCTTCTTCAGAAAGGCCTTCACTGACCATTTCACGAAGCACACGAGAGGCAATCCCTGCACCAGCAGTCCCACCACCATAGCAAAGATAAACTTGATCGGTTAATTTTTCACCTGTAATATCTAGCGAACCAAAGATACCACCTAGAGTCACAATCCCAGTGCCTTGGATATCATCGTTAAAGGTTGGGATTTGTTTCCGATATTTTTCAAGAATATTGGCAGCATTTAAGCGACCGAAATCTTCCCAGTGAAGGTAGAGTTTAGGAAAGAGACGTTCTGCTGTTTGAACGAATTGGTCAATAAAGTCGTAGTAACGATCTCCGCGGACACGTTCGTGGCGATTTCCTAGGTAATTAGGATTGTTACGAAGTTCTTCACGGTTAGTCCCTGCGTCAATGACTAATGGAAGCACCATCGAAGGGTCGATTCCAGCAGCACCCGTGTAGACCATCAATTTCCCGACAGAAATATCGACACCATTTGTTCCCCAGTCACCGATTCCAAGAATTCCTTCTGCATCTGTTACAACAATGAGACGAATCTCGCGTTCCCCAGCAGCATTTTTCAAAGTGGCTTCAATATTTTCAGGATGATTGATATCAAGATATCCCGCATATTGTGGATCTACAAAGAGGTCACTATAACCTTCAATCGTATCTGCAATGGTTGGGTCATAGACAATTGGATTGAATTCTTCCAAATGCTGAGCAAAGAGGTAATAGAAAAGAGTCCGGTTTGTATTAAAGATTTCCATTAAGAACAACCGTTTTTCCAAATCATTAACCTTTGTTTGCATTTGTGCATAGGTTTGTGCTGCTTGCTCTTCAATCGTTTGAACATAAGGTGGCAGTAAACCAATTAGGCCTAGTTCCTTTCGCTCCTCCAAGGTAAAAGCAGTTCCTTTATTAAGGAAAGGATTGTTTAAAATATCATGTGCAGTCATAGTGCAACCTCCTTTTTACGAATATTATACCATTAAAATGAATCGTTTGCAGAACTTTGTTGCTTATAAAATACAATTGTAGATGTATATGTTATAATGAGTCTACGAGAAAATTTATAATCAGCCTTTTGATACTTAAAACACTGTCATTGATGGCACTTTAAGTTCTTTTATAAATTCCTGAACTCATCAAATCCTCGACAATTACTCTTTACTAAAAGTTTCGAGTAAAAGAAACTAATGATACAAATTAGCAATCCTAATTAAAATAAGTATCCTTTAGGTTCGCTATATAATACTTTGTATTTTTTAAGGTGTTTTTTTGTCATACAAAACTTGTATTCTATTTATATGACAACTAAAAACTATTTACAACAATATATTTCCCAAAAAGTGAAATATTTTCGAACACAAAACAAAATGAGCCAGGAAGAACTTTCGGAACAGGCTGGACTTGGTCTTAAGTATATCAATCAACTAGAAAACCAAAATGTGAATCTGACCATTCACAGTCTAGAAAAAGTGATTGATGCTTTACAGATGACCCCAGAGGAGTTTTTCAATTTTAGTAGCCTTGAATCCACCTCTGATAAGACTGAAAATCTTTCACTAAAGAGATTGAACATGAAGATTAAACAAGTTCCTGTTGATAAACGCGAAAAGATGTTACGCATTTTCGAAAGTATCTTAGATAACCTCTGATATCCCTGACTCACCCACATTATATCTGGAAAAAAAACGTATAGTCAAATGAAGTGATACGGATAAATATTATTTATCTGGTTATTCCCCTAGATGTTGAAAGTGAGCCCTTATGAACTTAAAAGACCTACAGTATTTTTATGATCTCTGCCAAGTCCAATCCTATACAGACGTAGCAAAGCAACACGAAGTCAGCCAGCCTTCTATTTCATACGCCATCAAGCGCTTAGAGGAGTCTTTTAATTGTAAGTTGATTCACCACGATCCCTCACACCGTTCCTTCAAACTGACTTATCAAGGAGAAATCCTTCTGGAACACACAAAATTGATCTTACCTGAGATCAGTTCTGCTCACAAAGAAATAGATCGATCCTTGGCCCATTACTCTACTGTAGGATTTCCTCCTATAATCATGCAGTATCTCTTCGCTGCCCTAAACCAAGAAAAGGAATTAGATTTTTTAAAAAAAGTACGCCCCATACGGCGTGGTTCCTTAGAGTTATTGGACCTCCTTCTCAAAGGAGAATTAGATGCCAGCTTACTCGGTTTGATTGAACCATTCAATCACCCTTTATTGGAGATGCGAGAACTATTTCAGAAAGAAATTTATGTCGTACTATCGAAAGATCACCCTCTTTCTACTGCCATGTCCCTTTCTTTTGAAGAGTTACTTGATCAGCCCTTCATCCTTTTAGATGAACATTTTATTCACCTAAAAGCATTTGATATTCTTAATCAGAAGTATCAGAACAAGGCCGAGATTTTCTTTAAGACTGACGACATTGTCATTATTAAAGAACTTTTAAAGAAAGGGATTGGCCTTAGTTTACTGGCTGATATCGCACTTTCTGATGAAGATGATGATTTAATAAAAATCCCTCTAATACCAGAGGACCAGATAACATTTACAGTTTATTACGCTTATCTCAAATCAGCTACACTGTCATCAGAAGTAGAAGCCTTATTTAATCTCATTAAATCATATGAATAGCAAAAAAACTCTAACTATCAACTATCTGATAGCTAGAGTTTTTTACATTGTAGATATTAAACTAACAAAAAGAGAAATAAGGAATTTGTACTGACCCCAAAAAGTTAGACAATTAATTTATCCAAAGGATTTAGTTCTGTATTGCACAGGACTGAGTCCTT
>NZ_CABFMD010000003.1 GCF_901875555.1 Streptococcus parasanguinis | reverse complement strand
ATGACTTCAATCAAGCCACTTGCCTTTCCTTCTTCAAGGTCAGCGAGTTCCACTGTGAAAGGATTTTCGATCGCACGAATGTAGTCTGTCAGTGCATCTGCATCTGCAGGTGGCATTTGTCCACCATCTTCACCGTATACTTTGTAACCATTAAATGGAGCAGGGTTGTGGCTAGCCGTTACCATGATCCCAGCAAATGTATGAAGATGACGAACAGCAAATGACAACTCAGGTGTTGGGCGAAGGCTTTCAAATACATAAGATTTGATACCATGAGCAGCCAAAACTTGAGCAGATTCAAAAGCAAATTCAGGAGAGAAGTGACGGCTATCGTAAGCAATAGCAACACCGCGTTTTTTCGCTTCTTCCCCTTTTGAGTCGATCAATTGGGCCAAGCCTTCAGTTGCTTGGCGAACAACATAGATATTAATCCGGTTGGTACCAGCACCAATGTAGCCACGCATACCAGCTGTACCGAACTCTAGGTTGGTATAGAAGGCATCTTCTTTGGTTTTTTCATCCATTGCGACCAACTCATCATGAAGATAAGCTGGTAATGAAGCAAAATCGAGCCATTTTTGGTAGTTTTCTTGATAGGTCATAGAAATATCTCCTTTGTTAAATTTCAAAGCATGAACTCGCTAACTAGATAACACTATTCTCACGAATATAGATTGGCTCTTCAAAATCACCCACAATTTCTACAGGATGTTTGATGACCGTATATTTATCTATAATAGCATTTTCGATATAAGCACCAGTTTGAATATGTACGCGATTTAATATGATTGAATTTTTAATAGTAACTCCATCTTCGATTACTACATCCCGATCAATTACTGAATTTTCAATCTGACCATTAATAACACTTCCATTTGCTAACAAACTTCCTTTTACCTCAGAAAGCGGACCATATAAAGTAGGCGAAGAATCTCCAGTCTTAGTGAAGATTGGCCATCCCTGTTTAAATAATAATTTGCGATTCTTAGCTTCAATTAACTCTAACTGCGTGTGGAAGTAATTTTCTGTATTATTGATACAAGCAACATAATCTTTATGGGCATATCCAACTATCTTATAGTCCCCAACTACATCTTCAAGAATATCTTTAAACCAGTATAATGATGAAACCTGATTGGCACGGTTTATTAACTCGATAAAGGTTTCTTTTCTCATGAAGTATGCTTCCAATGAAATAGATCGATTTTTATACTTCCCATGATTTTCTTGAAAACTTACAACTCGTTTATTTTCTCCAAATACAATGGTCGTACAACCTATAAAATTTTCCCGTGCAGTTGAAACATTTTTATAGAGTACTGTGATATCAGCTCCAGTCCTCTCAAAATCCTCCTGAAGTTCTGAAAAATCCTGACTATAGATGAAATAACTTGGTGCAATCAACACAAATTCTTTATGTGAATCTTGAATATAATGTAAATTATCCGTAAAAGCTTTTACATCATGCTGAAAAATACCAGAGGCATTATTATCACTATTTAACAAGCGTAATTTCCCACGCTTACTATTTATATTATACTGTGTTCCTGAACCAACATGTTGAATCGTTGAACGACTATTAGACGGTATATAAACTTGGTATTCTGTTATACCCGAATTTGACATATTTGAAAGAATAAAATCAATCAAATGATAGCGGGCTAAAAAACTATATGCCTGAGGAGACTTATGTGTTAAGGTAGCTCCAAAATCGACATTCTTCCCCTCTATATTTACGATTCCAAGTGTATTTCGTAACATGATTTGAACCTCCTACTTATTAATACTACGATCAATTAAGAGTATCTTATCTCTACTTCCTTTTAACTCTACCCCTTCACCAATCGATACATTTTCAGAAATAATTGCATAATCCACACTTGCCTTTGTTGAAATATGAACTCCAGGAAGGAGAACTGTATTCGTAACTACAGCACCTTCTTCAACTATAGCATCAGTCGAAATCACAGAATGTTTTACCACACCATCTATGACCGCACCTTTATCGATATAAGAGGATGACACCACAGCATTTTCTCCTATAACTTGTGCAGGAGATCCTTTATCTTCTGAATAAACTTTCCATGTTGGGTCCGTTAAATTTAACTTATCAGAATGATCAATTAAATCCATATTGGATTCCCAAAGACTTGTCACTGTTCCAACATCTTTCCAATACCCTTTAAATGGATGAGCATACAATCTCTTTCCATCCTTCAAATATTTTGGAATAATATCCTTCCCAAAATCATGTGAGGTATCCGTACTAACCTCATCTTGCAATAAATATTTCTTCAAGGTTTTCCATGTGAAAATATAAATTCCCATTGATGCCAGATTGCTCTTTGGTTTTGCAGGTTTTTCCTCAAATTCAACAATGCGGTAATCTGCATCTGTATTCATAATACCAAAACGAGAGGCTTCGTCTAATGGGACTTCAATGACTGCTATAGTTGCATCAGCCTGATTTTTTTCATGAGTTTCTAACAACTTATCATAATTCATTTTATAGATGTGATCTCCAGAGAGGACCAATACATATTCTGGTTCATATAAATCTATAAAATCGATATTCTGAGTAATGGCATCTGCAGTTCCTTTGTATAAATTAAAACCCTCAATTTTTTCTCGAGGAGGGAGAACAAAAATACCAGATCCTTGTGTATCTAACCCCCAACGTTGAGACTGAGAAACATAGGCATTTAACAAAATTGACTCATACTGAGTTAACACTCCCACAACATCTATCCCTGAATTTGCACAATTACTTAACGGAAAATCAATGATTCGATATTTTCCTCCATATGCTACTGCAGGTTTGGCAATTTTTTTCGTCAAACTTTCCAATCGTGTTCCACGACCACCTGCAAGTATCATCGCCAACATTTTATTTCGAGCCATGACTCAGGCCTCCTTGTTTATTATTATATATAGTATAGCACTGTCGAAACAAAAACGGAAGCGTTTACATGTGAAAAAATTATCTTTTGTATCTTTAATCATGTAGTGTCATCCATGAATAGCGATGAATACAAAGAGATACATGTCTAAGCGTAATATTAATTAAAAGCATAAAAAATATTGATTTCTTCTTTAAATGGTGCTACAATTTCCTTGTAAAGAATTTTAATGAATCATTTTTGTAGATGATTTACATTTTTTCATATTTTTGAAAAGAGGACTCATGATTTTCTAGGTTTCAATGAGTCCTCTTTTGAAATACTTTTAACATTACTATATAGGCACAATAGTAAATACCCAGATATAAGTGAGATTCAGGCTATGGAAAAAAATGTATTTTCAAATCCCATTCTTAAAAAACAGCATTCTCCTCAAGGGCATTCGACCTTATCGAGTACTGAAAGAAATACACTTCCACCTCTCTATATAAACGTTATGTTATATATTGCTCAATTTCCACAATTTAGTAAAAACCAGAGAGAGGTGGAGCATTTTCTTGGTCTATCCAATCCTACGGTCACGAAACTATTAAAATCCATGGAAAAAGAAAGATGGATTCTTCGTAAATTTGACCAATCTGATTTTAGAAAAAAGTTGATTGGACTAACTGAAAAATCATTTGTTCTACTGTCAACAGAATACGAGTAATTCTAAACAAGTCTGAATACACGGTCAGCTTCATCTAAAAGATCAAACATCATCCTATATGTTCCTGTCTTTCTAGTGCTTACTAAATAATTTATCTTTCTAAATTATATCCGTTTTAAAATATAAAATTTGTATAAGTGTTACATGCTATTTATGTATTTTTACCATCTAAAATATACTTATAAAAAGAGGCTCCAGTGCCTCTTTTGTTAACTTTTCAGAAGACTGCCTTTTCCACTTACTGTCAATACCATGACCTGGTTGTTCATTTTATCGAATGCGAAATCTCTTAATATCCGTATTTTGATAGATAGCAAGGTATAAAGAATCTTTCATTTAGTCTTGCATCTTCATCGTAGCAATCACATTTCTTCCAATTTCTGAAATTTACAGTTCATTATTCCCTCTTTTAGACGCTTGGAAATACTTTGAGCCGGAGAAGCGCTGATTCTTCTTTGATCTTGAATTCGAACTATAGTATAATGTTACAAGACATTTCACGAAATAGAAAAAGAGGGAACTGTGTTATACAAGATCATCCAACAATACTGGGATAAGCGCTACCAAGGCTATTCTCATAAGAATAAAAAAGAAATCGAAAGTCTCCAGCTTGAAAAATGGAAATACGAACTGATGCGCTGGTTACCAAAAGAGCGGACCATTTCCATCTTAGACATTGGTACAGGGCCTGGTTTTTTCCCGATTTTATTCACACAAATGGGGTATGATAAGATCACTGCGATCGACGCCTCAGAAAATATGCTACAGATTGCGCAAGAAAATCTTCTTCAATATGGAAAAAATTCAAGCTCAGTCCGCTATCTACAAATGAATGCCCAAGAGTTGGAATTTGAGCCAGAATCGTTTGACGTTATCATCATGCGCAATGTCACTTGGAATCTCGAAGAGCCAGAAAAAGCTTATAAATCCTGGCTACGTGCTCTTAAACCTGGCGGACAACTCCTCATTTATGATGCGAACTGGTACTCTTATCTCGATGATCCTGCTATTCGTTCACAATTTGAAGAAAATCTGAAGACCGCTTCTAGCGAACAGTTAGAAGATTACTGGCATGGTGAAGGAGTTGATGAAGCCTTAATTGAAGAAATCGCCCGCCAATTGCCACTAACTAAACGCCTTCGTCCTGCATGGGATCTGGAGTTTTTGAATCAATTTGAAGGGATTGAAGCTACAGTTGACACCGAATTGGGACCAAAAATTTGGAGCCGAGAGGAAAAACTCAATTACGCAGCCACACCGATGTTTGCCCTTTATATCACAAAAAGAAGCTGATTCCTGTTTGGATCAGCTTCTTTTGTATTCCTGTTAGATAGCGAAGTACTGTTTGAGGAGCCTTCCTAGGTACATCACCCCTCCAATAAAGAGGATGAGAAATAGGCTTGGAAAAGCAACAATCCACGGGGCTATTTGTAAATAACTTCTACCGTTATTGATCATCGCCCCCCACTCTGCATAAGGCATCTGAGCACCCAAACCGATAAAACTCATCCCTGCAATTTCCATAACAATGGTATTCAGGTCATACACCATGGTTGTTACGACTTGGGGAAAGACACTAGGGAGATAGTAAAGTTTGATCTTACTCCAGAAGGTATTGCCAAACATATCTGCATAGCGGAAATACGGTTCTTCTTTGATATCGAGGAGAAGTGAGCGCACTAGGTAAGCATACTTGGTCCAGCTGGTCAAACAGATAGCCAGCAAGGTTTGCTCCATCCCAAGACCCAAGAAACCGACGACTCCAATCACAAAGATAATGGGAGGAAAGGCTTGAAACAGCGTAATAGCTATTTGAACAAAGCGGTCCACAATTCCACCAAATCTGACACTCAAGACCCCCATGAAGCAACCAAAAAGGACGACCAAAATGAGAGCGATAAGGGATGGGAAGAGGGTATGAGCCCCTCCAACAAATACACGGACCAAGAGATCGCGTCCCAACTCATCTCTCCCAAATAAGGCTTGACGAGAGGGCGCTGCCAAAACATTGAGTAAATCAACCCGATTGGCTTGGTCAGATCCAAACCACTGAGCCAGTACTAAGAAGACAAGAAAGGCTATGAGACACCCTAATACCCATCGAATATTCCGTTTGATCTGATCAGATGACATGGTTGGTTCCCTCCTTACGCTTGCGTTTTGGATTGATGATGAGCTGGATAAATTCAGCAACGGTATTGACCAGAAGGGCACTGGCTGTAATAACCAGAACCGATCCCTGGATCAAGGGAAAATCCCGATTGTGAACAGCTGTGATCAACATCTTCCCAATTCCCGGCCAAGAAAAGAGGTACTCGATTACTGCCACTCCCCCCAATAAGGAGGTCAAAGATAGAGTGATCAAGGTCAAGAGCAGAGGAAATAGTTGTGGAAAAATGGTTGTCCTTAGGATCTGTCCTCGTCTCAAACCACGCCCCATAGCTCCCAGAACGGCATCTGACTCGAGAATACCTGTCAACCCTTCTTGGAGCTGGGGAATGTAGCGACTCGACATGGTTACGGCCAAGGTCAAAGCTGGCAATACAGCTCCTTTTAGATCAACCATTGATTGGATTGGAAACAAATGTAAATACAGTGAAAATACCAGCATCAGGCCAATCCCTAGAACGAAATTAGGAATGGTATTGGCCAAAGCAGTCGCAAAAGAAATGACCTTAGAAATCGGGCTCTTCTTATAAAAGACTGCCATAAAACTCAGCGGAATGGAGATCAAGAGAGTTAAGAGCAAGGTAAATCCTGCTAAGAATAAAGTGTTAGGAAAATAAAAGGCCAACTCTTTTGCGACGGACGATCCCGAATGGTAGGTCATTCCCAGATTTCCATGGAAGACTCCAACCAACCATCGTCCATACTGTACCCAGAAAGGATCCTGAAAGCCAAATTCCAGACGCTTGGCCTCTAACAGTTCTTTTGTAAAAGGAATCCCCTGCGAAGCCAACATATTTTTAGCTGGATCTCCCGGTGCTAAGTACATGAGTAAGAAGGAGATCAAACTGACACCTAGTAAGATCAGAAGGAAACGAAGCAACAATTTACAGCTTAGTCGAAACATTTATTCAGCCACCTTTCTTGCCTCTGATAAGTATCTAACAGTTCCTGAGTATAAGGATTTTGTGGAGCACTTAAGCAATCACTCGTCCTTCCCATCTCTTTTACTTGTCCATCTTTTAAAACTAATATCTGTTGGCAAAATTGGCTCACCAAGGCTAGATCATGAGTGATAAAGACAAAACTCATCTGATAGCGATCTTTTAGTTGTTTCATCAAGCGCATCAACTCTGCTTGAATAGTCATATCAAGGGCACTGGTCATCTCGTCGCAAACGAGGATTCTCGGTTTAATGAGCAAGGCACGCGCAATAGCTGCCCGCTGGCACTCCCCACCACTTAAAAATTGAGGTTTTTGCTGCACCAACTGGCGATTGAGATGAACCGCCTCCAGAACTTCTTCAACTGCTTTTTCTTTTTCAGCTTTTGTTGTGGCCTGATCAAAATGATCACAGACTTCCATCAAACTCGAATAAACCGAGCGTGCTGGATGAAAACTGGCATGTGGGTGTTGATCAATATACTGGATGGTTTCATAGAATTCTTTCGTTGAAAACTCCTCATAGGACCGGCCCTGTAAAGACAAATTCCCTTGATCAGGGGTGATAAAACGACACAGAAGATGACTGAGGCTAGTCTTTCCAGACCCAGACTCTCCAACAATGCCAAAACTCTCCCCCTCTTTTAAAATAAATGAAATCGGCCCTACTTGCATCCCTGAAGCAGAATTACGGTAAGTAAATTGTAGATCTTTACAGGTCAATACTGTCCCCATCTGAGGCTCCTTTCCGTAAACGAGGGGTTGCTGCAAGCAGCTCTTTCGTATAGTCTTCTTTTGCAGACTGCAACAAATGGGCTGTAGGTCCCTGTTCAATGACCTGTCCCTCACGAATCACAAGCATCTGATCCGTCAAAGCTGCAGCAACTGACATGTCATGTGTCACTAATAGAAGAGACAAGCCTTCTTCTCTTTTTAGGCGATCTAATAAATCCACGATTTCTAGTTTGGTGACGACATCCAGTGCACTGGTGGGCTCATCAGCTAGCAAAATCTTAGGATAAGAGGCCAAAGACAATGCGATCGCGACCCGCTGCATCATGCCCCCACTTAGTTCAAAGGGATAGGAAGGCGCAACCTTATTCATATCTAAACCGACCAGGTCCATACATTCTTTGAGAGAACGAACTTTAGAAGCTCGCCCTTTTAGACTGTTGACCAGATCCTTATAATGGTTTTCGATGGTTCGTCGATCATAAAAAAAGCGCCCAGCCTGCTGGCTGACCCAAGCCATCTCACTCCCTACGAAAGGGTAAGGAGAGAACTGCTGGAGCTGTACTTTTCCTTGCCAACTATACTGTCCCTTTGCAATCCAAAGATCTCTCAAGGGGAGCCCTAGCAAGACCTTCAACAGGGTGGACTTCCCACTGCCACTTTCTCCGACAATCGCAAGACTTTGGGATTTTCTCAACTGAAACGATAGATCTTCAATAATGATCCGATCTCTGGATTGGACCGTTAGATGTTGAAGTTCAAGCATACTTATTCCTTTGTTAAATGATTGGTTATATGGTAATAGTCTGAGGCACTCGATGCGAGACCTGATACGCGATCATTCATAATAACCGCTACCTTAAACGTCACCAAAAAGCTGATCGGTAAGTCTTCTTTTATTTCCCTTTGAAGGTCCTTACTCAGCTCTTGACGCTTCTCTTGATTGCCTTCTGTCCCCAGAGTTTGAATGAGTTGGTCTACCTTATCGCTCTTGTATTTTCCAAGATTAACCGAACCGTCTGAAGCCAGTGAACTCTTAAAGAAGGGATAGGGGTCACCTACAGGAGTCGCCACCATGGTATACGGGGTAAACGAATAATCTTCTGCAACAGCAATCGATCCTACTTCAACAGTCCGAATCTTCACATCGATCCCAATTTGCTTCAAGGCAGCTTGTGTCGCCTGAACTGCTAAAGGAATCTCAGGTAAACGATCATAAGAAAGAGCTGTTAATATAACCTTTTTACCATCTTTATAGCGAAACCCATCTGCTTTTTTCAGATAACCTGCTTGATCCAAGAGCTTCTCTGCTTCCTTGGCATTCGTATTTGGAACAGGCTCTTCTAAAGCAAAAGGAAAGCGACTTGGAAACGGACCACTTGTAGCTTGGGAACCTTTTTGAAAGAGCGATTGACTATAGGTCTTTCGATCAATCACCAAATCAAGGGCTTTTCGTAGCGTCTTGTCTTTCATCCAAGGATCTCGGAAATTATAAACATAAGAAAGATAGCGCGAGCCATCCACTTCTGAAATCCGATAACCTGTTTTCTTACGATAAGAAGCTAGATTGAGCGCCGGCATCCCATAAGCCGCATCGATCTCACCAGCATCTAAGGCGAGACTCATCGAAGTCGCATCTGAAAATGAATGAATCTCGACCTTCTGTACCTTAGGGGCTCCATTCCAATAGTTGTGAAAGGCCTTTAGACTAGCACCATTCTCTGGTCGAAAAGCTGTCATCTGGTAAGGACCTGTCGCAACAACCGATTTTCCAGTCGCCTCTTTAACTCCAACATGAATAATGGTCGAATAAGGATCCGCCAAAAGGTTCAAAAGGATCGGTTGGGGCTCTTTGGTTTTGATCCGAATACTCTGATCCGTCGCTGTTATTTGCTCGATCATTAATTCACCTGCTGCCCGCTGATTGGATACCAAAAGGTGTTCCAAGGACTCCTTGACTGTCTTAGGAGTCATGAGGCTCCCATCATGGAAATGAACCCCTTGACGGATGGTGATTTCCCACTCAAGAGGAGACAACTGCTCACCTTTGGTAGCAAGCCAAGGCTGGATCTGTAGGTGATCATCCATTTTAAACAGAGTCTCCCCGACCCCGTAGCGCACCGTAAACCAACCATTGTACTCTTTGACTGGATCAATATTAGCCGGAAATTGAGTATAGCCCATCGTAACTGTGTCACGAGAAGAGACCGTTTTATTCTGTCTTCCCTGAAAGGCATTAAAAGCTAGCAAGAAAATTCCAGCTAACAGGATCGCCCAGCAGAACTTGGCCCAACATCCTTTTTTTCTTTTAAAAGCCTGCATGTTCTTTCAAATACTCCTCTTCTTCCTTGGTCGAAGGCCGTCCTAAGATGGCATTCCGATGTGGATATCGCCCAAATTGTTGAAGAATCTCCGCATGCACTTTCTCATACTTCAAACGTTTTTCTAAGCCCGGTTGATCAAATAGACGCAGGGCTTCTTCATGAATGGCTAAGGATTCCGAATGCATAAAGGGCATGTAGAAAAAGCCTCGCTGTACAACCGGCAAGGCTTGAGCTTTTGTCAGACCTTCTTGGGCCAAGACCAAGGCAAGCGAATCGGTTGCAAAGGCTTGGGCTTTCCCTCGAAAAATATTCCGAGGGATCTGGTCCAAAAGCAAAATCTCTGCCAAGCGCCCTTCAGCTGACGCGCGCCAGCTGAACAATTCCCCACGACTGGCCTTCCAATAAAGTTCTTCAAAGCGCACGCGCATTTCTTGATCCAGTGCGTCTGATTTTTTGAACCAATCCTCTGGCTTCAACTCTTCAAACCAGAAGCTTATCACTTCCTTCATTGCTTAACCCGCCATAATTTTTTCTTTTGTTTTTTCATCCAATGAATCATTCATCCGGCCGTACTTGTATCCTGCCAAATCCAAGGCTACATAGGTAAATCCGATTTTCTTCATATAGTCATTGATCTTGTCATGCAGTTGGATGGCTTCAAGCAGATGGTCTTCTTCCACTTCGATGCGCGCCAAGTCTCCATGCACACGCACACGAGCTTGCTCAAAGCCCAGCCCTACAAGGAACTCTTCCCCTTCAAAGACCCGTTGGACATTTTCTGAAGTGATTTTCACCCCGTATGGGAAACGTGAGGCAACACTACAAGATGGCACCTTATTCCAATTGGAGACCCCTCTTTCCTTGGCCAATTGACGAATTTCTGTCTTATAGAGACCCGCTTCTTGTAAGACACTGCGGACACCTGCTTCGTCCCGAGCCTTGATACCAGGACGGAAATCGTCGATATCATCCATAATCATACCGTCCACCAATTGCTTAAAGCCCAGTTCTGTGACCGAATCCTTAATGGTTTGGTACATCAATTGTTTGGTGTAATACCAAATATTGGGCGTATTGGCCGCAATCCGTGGATCACTCAATTCTCTCATTTCCAGACCAAGCACAGGCGCTCCTAGCTGATCGGCCAAGTCGAGCGCTAGATCGAACTCTTCATTTGAAAACATCTCAGAGTTCACAACAGCCGCAATAACATTGTCAGGTCCCAAGGTATCTAAGGCCACCTTCAAGAGATAAGAACTATCAATCCCACCTGAATAGGTAATGGCTACCTTCCCGATTTTGCGTAAAATATCTTGTAATTTTTCTTCTTTTTCTTTTCTGATTTGTGCTTCTGTTACCATCTTAGAATAGCTCCCTTCCGATAAATTCTTCAATCCGTTCATTATCCAAAATCACAATCTTTTGCTGTCGAATATCCAAAACACCTTCTCGTTTTAATTCATTGAGAATGCGATTGACACTGTTTCGCGTCGAAATTCCACAAAAGCCGGCAATATCTTCATTGGTAATGTTGAAATCAATCAAGACGCCATCTTCTTGCTCCACACCAAACAAACTGCTGAGTTTTTGCAAATGAAAACAAACCGCTCCTTTTTTGCCATTCATCATCATGTACTGCTGAGATTCCATACTTTCAGACAGTTTATTGCGATAATAGTCTCTCACATAGTCCTGCAGTTCTTTTTGTTCTTTGACAAAATTCCAAAATTTGACCCGGGGAATGCGATAAAAACTCGCTTCTTCTGTCTCCACTCGCACATTGAAAGGCGAGTCTGTATAGTTGGACACCTCATCACGAATCAAAGAGACAATGTCAATGGCTTTTAGATAGGAAAAGTTAAACTCACGCCCATCGCGCATGATGACACTGGTCTTGACTACACCTTCTTTCAAGATGTAGATGTAGTCCTCTTTGATCCCACGATAGGAGAGGTAACTATGGTATTTTTTCTTGACGATCGGCGTTCGCCTCTCTTCCAAAAATTTCACTAAAAATTCTGAATTCACGACGGTTTTTCCTCCCCATCTGCTCTCTCTCAAAGTCACACTAATGATACACCTATTCTCGTTATTTTATGTTATCATTTGTTAACAACAAACAGTACACACCTCTTTTAAAAAAGAATTATACTATAAGTATCAGTATTAATAAAGGAGATCGCAAATAATGGTAGAAATTAAATTACCGTACGACAAAAAGACGATTGTTGCAAAGATTCCAGATGAAAACTTTGCTGGTTTGTTAGAGTCAAAAGCGGAAAACTTCCATAACCCACTGTCTGAAGAAGAAACTGTTGAACGTTCATTGGATAACCCTATCGGCAGCCCATCTTTGGAAGAACTCGCTAAAGGTAAAAAAGACATCGTGTTGATCAGTTCTGACCACACTCGTCCTGTACCTTCTCATATCATTACCCCAATCATTTTGCGTCGTATTCGCTCAGCTAACCCTGATGCACGCGTGCGTATCTTGGTTGCTACTGGTTTCCACCGTCCTTCAACTCGTGAAGAATTGATCAACAAATACGGCCAAGAAATCGTTGACAATGAAGAAATCGTTATGCACATTTCAACAAACGATGATGACATGGTTAAAATCGGTCAACTTCCTTCAGGTGGGGATTGTATCATCAACAAGATTGCTGCTGAAGCTGACTTGTTGCTAGCAGAAGGATTCATCGAATCTCACTTCTTTGCTGGATTCTCAGGTGGACGTAAATCAGTCCTTCCAGGTATTGCTTCATACAAGACTATCATGGCGAACCACTCAGGTGACTTTATCAACTCTGATAAAGCACGTACTGGTAACCTTGACCACAACCCAATCCACGAAGATATGCTTTACGCTGCTCGTACTGCAAAATTGGCCTTCATCGTCAATGTTGTCTTGGACGGCGAAAAACACATCATCGGATCTTTCGCTGGGGACATGGTTGAAGCCCACAAAGTTGGTTGTGAATTTGTTGCAGACTTGGCACACGTGTCTAAGATCGAAAGCGACATTACGATTTCAACAAACGGTGGTTTCCCACTTGACCAAAACATCTACCAAGCCGTTAAAGGGATGACAGCTGCTGAAGCTTCAAACAAAGAAGGCGGAACCATCATCATGGTTGCTGGATGTGCGGATGGTCACGGTGGAGAAGGATTCTATCGTAACCTTGCTGAAGTAGAAGATCCAAAAGAATTCTTGGAACAAGCCATCAATACACCTCGTTTGGAAACTGTTCCAGACCAATGGACTTCTCAAATCTTGGCTCGTATCTTGGTACACCACCATGTTATCTTTGTATCTGACCTTGTCGACCCTGCTTTGATCACAGGTATGCACATGGAACTTGCAACTTCATTTGACGAAGCACTTGAAAAAGCCTTGGCTCGTGAAGGAAAAGATGCGAAAGTAACCGTTATCCGCGACGGACTCTCTGTTGTTGTTGAATAGAATCGACCATGGATTTTCAACCAAATCTAGAACAAACACTCCGTGATTTGCAAGCTGGCCACCTCTCTGTAGAGGATGCGCTGGAGCAAATTAACGGCGTGAAAGAACTAGGGTATGCAGCAATTGATACTGACCGGCAACGCCGCAATGGCTTCCCTGAAGTCATCTTCGGCGAAGGAAAGACAGTTGAGCAAATGGAAGGCATCATGCAATTCCTCTTACAAAAAGAATTGCCGATCCTTGCAACTAGAGTCTCTCTCCAAAAGGGAGAGGCTCTTTCTCAGCTCTTTCCTAACGGCCACTATTATCCAGAAGCGCGCTGCTTCGTTCTCAACTCGAAAAAAGAAGAGGTGGATGCGGAGCACTACATTGCCGTTGTGACAGCAGGGACTAGTGATGTTCCTGTTGCCGAAGAGGCTGCCGTAACGGCAGAGACCTTTGGCCACGCTGTCCACCGGATCTATGACGTAGGAGTCGCCGGTATTCATCGCCTCTTTAGACGCTTAGATGAGATCCAAAAGGCCAGTGTGGTGATTGTCATCGCTGGAATGGAAGGAGCTCTTGTCAGTGTTGTTGGAGGTCTTGTGGATGTGCCTGTGATTGCCGTGCCGACTAGTATCGGATACGGAAGCAATCTTCAAGGACTCACGACTTTGATGAGTATGCTGACTTCTTGTGCTTCTGGAGTCACCGTCGTCAATATTGACAATGGATTTGGTGCAGCTTATTCAGCTTGTATGATTAACCGACTCAACCACAATCGAAAGGAAAACGAATGACCAGTCTATTTTTAGAACCTTTTTCTGGAATAAGTGGCGATATGCTCAATGGTCTATTGGTTGACCTTGGGGGAGACGTCACCTTACTTCGCTCTGAACTCGAAAAACTGGGAGTCGATGGTTTCCACCTTCACGTTGATCGCATCTCTAAAAGCGCTATCTGGGGAACTGATTTTGATGTTCACCTTCACCACGGGGAGAAAGATACGGGGATTGAAGGCGATTTTGATCATGATCACGAACACCATCACGATCACGAACACCATCACGATCACGAACACCATCACGATCACGAACATCATCACGATCATGAACATCATCACGATCACGAACATCATCACGATCATGAACACCATCACGATCATGAACATGGACATTCCCATGCGGATGCCCGCAGTTATGCAGACATCCACGACTTGATTGTCGCTTCTCAGTTGAGTCCTTTTGTAAAAGAAAAGAGCCTTGCAGTCTTTCTTGATATTGCAAAGGCTGAAGCAGCTGTGCACAACATGCCTGTTGAGCAGATCCATTTCCACGAGATCGGTGCCATTGACTCGATCGTCGACATCGTTAGCTTTTTCATCCTAGTGGAATCGCTTGGAATCGACACAGTCTACTCCACTCCTCTCACGGAGGGAAGTGGGACTATCTCAGTCGCCCATGGGGAAATGCCGGTTCCAGTTCCTGCTGTCATGCAGTTGAGAAAGGAAACCACCATTCCGATCACTCAAGACTTCACCGTCAAAACAGAGTTGATCACCCCAACAGGGTTAGCCCTCTTGAAATCATTGGACCCGATCTTCGAACCGATCCCATCCCACTTTGCCATCCAAAGTGTCGGCTACGGATTTGGTAAAAGAGATACCGGAAAATTCAATGCTTTACGCGGTTCGCTATTGAAGGAAGACGCCTCACATAGCTCGACCATCGTTCATCACACCGATGATCGCATTGTTGAAATCACCACAACGATTGATGATCAAACACCAGAACAACTGGCTTATATTCTCAATCGGTTTTTGGATGCTGGCGCTTTGGATGTCTACTATCGTAGCATCGTTATGAAAAAGAATCGTCCTGGTTTTGAGTTAACGCTTTTGATTCAAACTAGCCAGCTGGAAGATTTTTCAACCCTCTTGTTCAAAGAAACCAGTACCATTGGTTTTCGATACCAACAAGTTGACCGCAAGGTCATGCAACGTCGATTTGAACAAATCGATACAGAATTTGGAACCGTTACGGTTAAAATCAATCAGTACGGATCCATCACTAAGAAGACGCTTGAATACGAAGACTGTCAGCGTATTGCTAAGGAGATGCAGTTGCCGATTCAAGAAGTTTATCACCAATTACAAAAATATATTTATTAATTTAGGAGACATTTATTAACATGACACATCAATTACTTGCAGAAGTTATGAGTACAGCTTTGATGATTATCTTCGGGGTTGGCGTACACTGTGACGACGTTTTGAAGAAAACAAAATATGCTGGAACTGGACACTTATTCGCGATCACTACATGGGCATTCGGTATCACTGTCTGCTTGTTCATCTTTGGTGGCGTTTCAATGAACCCTGCAATGGCTTTGTTGAAAGTCCTTCTTGGTAAATTGACAATCGCTCAATTCTTCCCAATCGCAATCGCTGAAATGATCGGTGCCTTCCTTGGAGCTTTGATTGCTTACTTTATGTATGCTGACCACTTCAAGATTTCTGAAGGTCAAATTGATGGTGTTGCTATTCGTAACATCTTCTCAACTAACCCTAACTGCCGTAACCTTCCACGTAACTACTTCGTCGAAGCGTTCGCAACTTTCATCTTCTTGACTTCTATCATGGCTGCTGAACATGCCAACGAAGCAATGCTTCCATTCCATGTTGGTTTGATCGTTTGGGCTATCGGTATGGGGCTTGGTGGTACTACAGGTTTCGCCATGAACCAAGCGCGTGACCTTGGACCTCGTTTTGCTTACCAAATCTTACCAATCAAAGATAAAGTAAACAACGACTGGCAATATGGTCTTATTGTACCAGGTACTGCTCCATTTGTTGGTGCTGTCCTTGCCTTCTTCTTCATCCGTCACTTCCTTGGAATCATGTAATCGGAAGATCAATCCTATGAAAAAACAAGCATCTGCGGGTGCTTGTTTTTTGATCCCTTCATTTTCCGAAGACGTCCATAAAATGATATAATGGACAAAGCACATCATGAAAAAAAGAGAAAGAAGATCGATATGACTCACTATCAGACTATTGTCATTGGAGGCGGTCCTGCTGGGATGATGGCGACCATTGCCAGCGCCTCTTATGGCCAATCCACCCTGCTGATCGAAAAGAATAAAAAGCTGGGCAAGAAGCTCGCTGGTACCGGTGGAGGTCGCTGCAATGTCACGAACAACGGGACCTTAGATGATCTGATGGCCGGTATTCCTGGAAATGGCCGTTTCCTTTACAGCGTCTTCTCCCAATTTGACAATCAGGATATTATCCAATTTTTCACCGATAATGGCGTCAAGCTGAAAGTCGAAGATCATGGTCGAGTCTTTCCTACTAGCGATCAATCCCGCACCATTATTCAAGCTTTAGAGAATAAGATCCTTGAGCTAGGTGCTAGCATGGCCACCAACTGCGAGGTGGTATCTGTCACCAAGCCTAAGGATGTCTTTATCATCAAATCTGCTGAGAAAACTTGGACTGCTGACAAGCTGGTCGTTACAACTGGGGGGAAATCTTACCCATCGACCGGCTCTACGGGGTATGGGTATGAGATTGCCCGTCACTTCAAACACACCATCACCGATCTCGAAGCAGCTGAGAGCCCTCTGTTGACAGATTTTCCACACAAGGCCTTGCAAGGAATCTCTCTGACAGATGTGACCCTCAGCTACGGCAAACGCATGATCACCCACGATCTTCTCTTTACGCATTTCGGTCTTTCTGGTCCTGCAGCCCTTCGGATGTCTAGCTTTGTTAAAGGTGGGGAAATCTTATCTCTGGACCTCCTTCCGACTACCTCTTCTCAAGAGTTAAAAGACTTTCTAGAAGAGCATCGTGAAAAGTCTATAAAAAATACCCTTAAGTCTTTGCTACCTGAGCGTCTAGCAGATTTCTTGGCGCAAGGATTCCCTGAAAAGGTAAAGCAGCTGGCTCCTGCCCAGAAAGATGAGCTGATCCGAAAGATCAAAGAGATGCCTATCCCCGTCACTGGAAAGATGTCTCTCGCCAAATCCTTTGTGACGAAAGGGGGCGTCAGTCTTAAAGAAATCAATCCGAAAACCCTAGAAAGTAAGTTGGTTTCTGGTCTTCACTTTGCAGGAGAAGTCCTCGATATCAATGCCCATACAGGCGGTTTTAATATCACATCCGCCCTCTGTACCGGTTGGGTAGCAGGTAGTCCTCATTACTAAAAAACGAAAGGCTGGGACAAAAGTCCTAGCCTCTTCTTGTTTTTGGATTGTCGAGCGAAACGCAGTGGTTGAGTGGGCTCTACTACGCTGATTTCATCAGCTTTTACAGCCCTACTCAACTGTGCGGAGGTGGGGACGACGAAATCAAATTCTAATGAATGACCGATTTCCGTCCCACTCTCTCGTTTTTTATTGTTCTTTTGTTAATGAAAAACGGAAATCATTGTATTTAGTATAGTCAAATTCTGTATTGAGATCCGTTGTGAAAACAATCGGTGTATAGTGTCCTTCTTCTAAGATAAAACCAGGCTCAAATCGGAAGTTTGCTCCACCTAAACCTGTGATCCCAGGGAGCAAGGCATCAGCTCCATCAAAGCCTTCAACATTCCAATAGTAGATATTGCCTGTTGCTTGGACGGCTCTTGCTGTATAGGTCGCTGTCCGAGTGGGTTCGCTATCATTTTTAAAGCTAACCACTGTCGTCACATTCCCATTTGCATCCACTGTCATCTTAATCGCATCCGCTTGTGGACTAGATCCTACCCAAGTTCCCACCAGTTCTGCAGGGACAGTAGCTTGCGTCGTAGCAGACGCATTCTCGGTCTTACTAGAGTCTTTTTTACCTGTCGCGCTACTGGTTTGAGTTGAAGAGCTAGCTGTATCTTTTGCCTGAGCAGAAGATGCTACACTCTTTTTGCTATTACTTTTGGTTTTTTTCTCTACCTTACTGGTAGATGCTTTTGCGGAGGAGGAAGCTGTCTTTTTATCCTTAGCACCACAACCACCGAGAGCTAGACCAAGTGAAGCAGCCACCAGAACAGCGGCACTCCAACGGAAGATTGATTTTTTCATAAGATCACCTCTTTATCTTTCTGACTCCCATTATACCTAAATTATTACAAAAATCAAGTTTTTTTGTAATAATTGTAATTTTTTTGTAACATATTTTTGCATTTATAATACCAATCGTAATAGAGCGATCAAGACAATTCCAAACAAAACGGTTCCCATAAGGTTTTTGTAACGAAAGGCTACAAAGAGACTGGGAATTGTCACCATGAGGTCCAACCAGTGAAACTGCGGGAGACTTCCGATTTTCCCCTCTACTAAGCTTGATAAAACCAAGGCAAAGATAATGGAAATGGGCAGGTATTTAAGAAAGCGGGTCACAGGAGCCGGCAGTCCCTTGTATTTGACCAAGAGGAAGGGCAAGATCCGAGGAATCCAGGTTACGAGGGCTGAGGCCAGAATGGCCATAAAGATAGAACTATTCACGCGCATCACAGACCACCCCCACAAAACAGCCGATCAAGGTCGCAGCTAGCACAGCTAGCGGTTGCGAAACAAAAAAGAGGAAGAGAAAGAAACTCACTGCTACTGCTAAGAGCACCATGAGCATGGTCTTGGTCTTTTCTGTCAGTTGCATTCCTTGAAACTGGGCTGCAAAAATCCCAATAAACATAGCCACTAAGGCAAAATCAAGCCCAAAAGCCTTTGGATCAGGTAGGAGAGATCCCAGAGCTGTTCCGATAACTGTCGCACCGATCCAGGCCACATAACCCACTAGATTGTTCCCATGCATCCAAGGAACTGTGATGGTATCTGTCTTTAACTTCTCACTCAAGTAGACCCCATAACTCTCATCGGTCAGGAGGCTTCCAATCCCGATGGTATGAGCGAGGCTGGCATCCTTAAAGTCAGAGGAGGTATGCAGGCTCATCAACATATTCCGGAGATTGATCAAACACACGGTCAAGGCCATATTCAAGATCGAAGAGTGGGCCGCAATCAGAGAGATCATCGCAAACTGAGCCGCCCCAGCATAGACCAAGACACTCATCAAGGCCATCTCCAAAGGAGAAAGATAGGGAGACGCCACCACACCGCAAGCCAGGCCAATACTGATATAGCCTAGAGCTGTCGGCAGCGCATCCCTCACCCCCTGCCAAAAATCTTTTTCCATACTCTCATCCTTTCTGAATCATTGATCTCTATTATAACACAAGAAAAAAGCTCGAAAAAGGATCAACGAGAGAGAAAGCTTTATAATCCCTTCCCTCACTAATCTTTCATTCCCTCTATCATATCGAATTTTCTTGCCAATCGCAAATCCGCTACTAGTTGGTGAGTTTCCAGCAAAAAAGCCATTGGAATCGCACATCCAATTGGCTCCTTTTTCTTATTCAATTCCTTCAAAGGCGAGGCTTGGTTTGGCATTGAGGTCCCAGCCTGCGAAGTTTTCTTTGTTCCATTCACTAACACTGGCATAGGCAATCATCCCTGCATTGTCCCCGCAGAGACGCAGAGGAGGGATGATGACCTTGACATCTGTGATTTCAGAAGCCAAGCGTTCACGGAGACCTTGGTTGGCTGCGACCCCACCCGCAACGACTAGAGTCTTGACTGGATAGTTCTCCAGAGCCTTCTTTGTCTTGGCCATGAGAATGTCTAAGACGGCTGCTTGGAAACTCGCTGACAGGTCTGCATTGGAGAGACTTTCCCCTTTTTGTTGCGCATTATGGTGCAGATTGATAAAGGCCGACTTAAGCCCTGAAAAAGAAAATTCCAGATTGTCTTCCTTGATCATGGCCCGTGGGAAATCGTAGATATCAGATCCTTGGTGGGCCAGCTGATCAATCTCACGTCCTGCTGGGTAGGTCAAGCCCATCACGCGCCCGACCTTGTCATAAGCCTCTCCTACAGCATCATCACGGGTCTCTCCGACGATCTTATAATCCCCCGCTTCACTGACATAGACCAGCTCCGTATGTCCTCCACTTACCAGCAAGGCTAAGAGCGGAAATTCTAAGGGCTCGACGCTTTGAGCGGCCATCAAGTGCCCTGCCATATGATTGACAGGAATCAAAGGAAGGCCGTGCGCCCAGGCAAAGGACTTAGCTGCTGCTAGGCCGACTAAAAGAGCCCCAACCAGGCCTGGGCCGTAAGTAACTGCTACAGCGGTGACCTCGTCTTCTGTGATCCCCGCTTCTTCTAGGGCTTCTTCGATACAAGCCGTGATGACTTCCACATGGTGACGGGAGGCCACCTCCGGCACCACCCCACCAAAACGCTTGTGACTTTCGATTTGGCTGGCAATGACATTGGATAAGAGTTGGTCGTCATTTTTCAAGACAGCCACGCTGGTCTCATCACACGATGTCTCAAAAGCCAAAATATATCTATCTTTCATTCGGGTTCCTCTTCATAATCACGGCATCCTCTATGGGATCGTGATAGTAGTTTTTCCTCCGTGCAATTTCTTCAAAATGCATTTTTTTGTATAGGCCTTGGGCCGGTTGATTGGACACGCGCACTTCTAAAAAAATCTCTTTTTGATCCGGTAACTGCGCAAGTAACTGCTGGGCTAGGCCTTGCCCCTGAAAGGCGCGCTTAACCGCAATCTGCAAGACCTCAGCTTCATAGAGTGTCTCTTGAAGAGCGACAAACCCAAGGACTTGTCCTTCATCCATAGCTAGGAAATAGGAGGTCGATTCCTGCTCTATATCGGATTCAATCTGCTCCAGCTTCCAGGGACTAGCCTCATAGACATCTTCCATCACAGCGAGAATGGCGCCTGCATCCTGACTTCGCCCCTTTTTGATTTCTACTTTAATCATAGACGCTTGATGTAAGAGGTCGTCGTTTCCGTGTGGTCTTTGAGCCAATTTTCCTCTGCTTCGACCCGTTTCAGATAATTGGGAACAAAATCATGGAGGCTAGCAGGTGCTTGTTTGAGGCCGAGACGTCCGATTTTCACAGCATCTGGCAGGGTTTCAGAGAAAGTAGCCTTTGGCAGATGAGCTTGGATCTGTCCCTCAAAGGCTGTGACCTCTCCGACAAAGGTAACCTTGTCACTCGTCGCTGCACGCTCTAAGACCTCTTCAAACGGGAAATGCCCTTCTGGTGCGACCAGTTGATCTCCTTGGTAAAAGCCTGCATAGACATTGTTCCGACGAGCATCCATAATGGGTACGACCAAGCCTTCCAGATCTTCCGGCACGAGAGCTAAGAGACTTGAGACCCCAACCAAGTCAATCTTTAAGGTATGAGCCAGCGTCTTTGCAGTTGCGACCGCAATGCGTAGCCCAGTGTAACTCCCAGGACCTTCTGCCACCACGATCCGATCCAAATCCTTGGGCTTTAGATCAATTTGTTGCATCAAAAAATCAATGGTCGGCATCAAGGTCATACTATGGTTTTTCTTAATGGTGAGTGTTGTTTCTGCAAGTAGAGTCTCATCTTCTAAAATCGCTACAGAAAGAGCCTTACTCGAGGTATCAAATGCTAATAATTTCATTTCCTACTCCTCTTGAACTGCATTATATTATACTACAAATCCCCTTCAAATCCCAGTGAAACTATTCCCGACAGGAAGGATCGCGTCACAGAAAAACCCATCGAAATACCAAGCTATTATAGGGACGCCCCTTCCTCGTCTTGACGGGTGGATCTTTTACTTACAGGCGAATTTATGATATAATAATAATTAATTGTATCGAATCAGGTCTGCTAGTTGCGAGTAGGAAACTCTAGTGATTGCACTCCTTCGCAACCAACAAAATGGACCGAAATAATGAAAGGAAAATTACTTCATGATTTACAAAGTTTTTTATCAGGAAACAAAAGACCGGAACCCTCGTCGTGAAACGACACATGCACTGTATCTTGACATCGACGCACCAAATGAACGCGAAGGTCGCATCCAAGCCCGTCAATTGGTTGAAGCAAACACAGATTTCAATATCGAATTTATCACACCACTTTCTGAGCAACACCTTGCTTATGAGAAAGAGTCAGGTGCCTTTGAACTAACGGAGTACTAATCCATGGCTTATACCTTAAAACCTGAAGAAGTCGGTGTATTTGCCATTGGTGGACTTGGAGAGATCGGGAAAAACACCTACGGGATCGAATACCAAGATGAAATTATCATTGTCGATGCCGGGATCAAATTCCCAGAAGATGACCTCCTTGGAATCGACTATGTCATTCCGGATTACTCTTATATCGTAGACAATATCGATCGCGTCAAGGCCGTCCTCATCACTCACGGACACGAAGACCACATCGGGGGGATTCCATTCCTTTTGAAACAAGCCAATGTTCCGATCTACGCTGGACCTTTGGCCCTTGCCTTGATCCGTGGAAAATTAGAAGAGCATGGTCTCCTGCGCAATGCCAAACTCTACGAAATCAACCAAAACACTGAACTTCAATTTAAAAATCTTAAAGCAACCTTCTTCCGTACGACTCACTCAATTCCAGAACCTTTGGGGATTGTGATTCACACTCCTCAAGGTAAGATTGTCTGTACCGGAGACTTCAAATTTGACTTTACCCCTGTTGGGGAACCAGCTGACCTCCATCGTATGGCGGCCCTTGGAGAAGAAGGCGTTCTCTGTCTGCTTTCAGACTCTACCAATGCGGAAGTTCCAACCTTCACCAACTCTGAAAAAGTAGTTGGCCAATCCATCATGAAGATCATCGAAGGCATCCACGGACGTATCATCTTTGCCTCCTTCGCTTCGAATATCTTCCGTCTCCAACAAGCTGCTGAGGCGGCTGTCAAGACAGGCCGCAAGATCGTCGTCTTTGGACGCTCCATGGAAAAAGCCATCGTCAATGGGATCGAGCTAGGCTACATCAAAGTCCCTGCTGGAACCATTATCGAGCCAAATGAGATCAAAGACTATGCTGCCAATGAAATCCTGATCATGTGTACAGGAAGCCAAGGAGAACCCATGGCAGCCCTCTCTCGGATTGCCAACGGAACACACCGCCAAGTGCAACTCCAACCAGGAGACACTGTGATCTTCTCATCTAGTCCGATCCCTGGAAATACAACCAGTGTGAATAAATTAATCAATACGATTTCTGAAGCGGGAGTCGACGTCATCCACGGGAAGATCAACAACATCCATACATCTGGACACGGTGGTCAACAAGAACAAAAACTCATGCTCCGCTTGATCAAGCCAAAATACTTCATGCCAGTGCATGGTGAATACCGAATGCAAAAGATCCATGCAGGACTTGCCCAAGATACGGGTGTTGAAAAAGACAATATCTTTATCATGAGCAATGGTGATGTCCTAGCACTGACCGCAAACTCTGCCCGGATCGCAGGAAGCTTTAACGCCCAAGACATCTATGTTGATGGAAATCGTATCGGTGAAATCGGAGCTGCAGTCCTTCGCGACCGAAAAGACCTTTCAGAAGATGGGGTTGTCCTGGCTGTCGCAACGGTCGACTTTAAGTCTAAGATGATCCTAGCAGGACCAGATATCTTGAGCCGTGGGTTCATCTACATGCGTGAATCAGGAGATCTGATCCGTGAAAGCCAGCGCCTGCTCTTTAACGCGATCCGCATCGCCTTGAAGAACAAAGATGCCAATATCCAAACCGTTAATGGTGCGATTGTCAATGCCCTTCGTCCATTTCTTTACGAAAGCACAGAGCGTGAACCCATCATTATCCCAATGATTCTCACACCTGATGACGAACATTAAAAAAACAACCAGTTGAGACCCTGAGCTCAACTGGTTTTATTGTGACGTTTTGAAGAACAAAAAGAGAGTGGGACAGAAATCGTTAGAATTTGATTTCGTCGTCCCGCCTCCGCACAGCTTCAACAGTCTGGGAGACTGTTGAAGGTTGTAGATAAAGGAAACATAGTTTCCGTCAACATAGGGCATCTTTGAAGCTTAAAAGGCGAACAAAGACTTAGGATACTTGCTTCGCAAGTTCTATCCGCCACCTCAAAGCAGTGCTTTGAGCACTCAACCACTGCGTCTTGATCGACAATCCAAAAACAAGAAGAGGCTAGGACTTTTGTCCCAGGCTCTTTGCTCTTGTTGCTTAATAAAGGTCTAGATAATTATCCACTTCCCATTGGGAGACAAAGGTAGCATAGCTTGCCCATTCGATTCGTTTGGCTTCAAGGAAGCTGGTGTAGATGTGTTCACCCAAGGCAGCTTTCACCACTTCGTCTTCTGTCAAGGCTTTCAAGGCATTGTGAAGGGTTGAAGGAAGATCTGTAATGCCTGCAGCTCTGCGTTCATCCGGTGTCATTACATAGATATTTTCTTCGATCGGAGCAGGTGCTTCGATTTTGTTTTCGATACCGTGAAGGCCGACTTCAAGAAGCACTGCCAAGGCTACATAAGGGTTGGCCATTGGGTCTACGGATCGCAATTCCAAGCGAGTACCCATACCACGTGATGCTGGTACACGCACGAGTGGAGAACGGTTGCGTCCTGCCCAAGCGATATAAACGGGCGCTTCATATCCAGGAACCAAACGTTTATAAGAGTTAACCGTTGGGTTGGTAATCGCCGTAAAGTTGTAAGCATGCTTGATCAAGCCACCAAGGAAGTGGTAAGCTGTTTCCGACAATTGCATGCCCTTTGGATCTTCTGGATCAAAGAAGGCATTGTTGCCATCTTGGTCAAAGAGAGACATATTACAATGCATACCTGATCCGGCGATTCCAAATTTTGGTTTAGCCATAAAGGTTGCGTACAAACCGTGTTTACGAGCGATGGTTTTCACAACAAGCTTGAAGATTTGAATCTTATCACAAGCGCGAAGCACTTCATCATATTTAAAGTCGATTTCATGCTGACCAACGGCTACTTCGTGGTGACTGGCTTCTACTTCAAAGCCCATCTTGGTCAAGACATTGACGATTTCACGACGAGTGTTATCTGCGAGGTCTGTAGGAGCCAAGTCAAAATAGCCGCCTTTGTCGTTTACTTCAAGAGTTGGATCTCCATTTTCGTCTAACTTGAAGAGGAAGAATTCAGGTTCTGGACCAAGGTTAAAGGATTTGAATCCAAGTTCTTCCATATGACGAAGGGCACGTTTCAAATTCCCACGAGGGTCCCCTGCAAATGGTTTGCCTTCTGTTGTATAGACATCACAGATCAAACCAGCTACACTACCATTTTCATCTCCCCATGGAAAGACTGTCCAAGTATCCAGATCTGGGTACAAATACATATCTGACTCATTGATACGAACAAATCCTTCGATCGAAGAACCATCAAACATAGCTTTGTTTGAAAGAACCTTGTCCAGTTGCTCATCGGTAGCTGGAATTTCGACGTTTTTCATGGTTCCCAAAATATCAGAGAACATTAAACGAATAAAAGTAACATTTTTTTCTTTTACTTCACGGCGAATATCTGCAGCAGTAATTGACATTTTTGTCTCCTTAAAATAGATTACAAGCTTATGAAATGATCAACGAAATTGACCATATGGCGATGGGGAAGATGTGAAGCGACTTTGCTGAATAATGTCACGATGAAGAGCCTTACGAATCTCTTCTTGACTGACAACCTTGGTTTGCTCTTGCTCTTTTTCCGCATATTTCTTCTTGATATCCGCAATATTCAAACCATCTGAGATATAATCTTTGATCTCAAGCAGGCGGTCCATATTGTCCAATGAATACATACGGCGATTGCCTTCTGTCCGATCAGGAGAAATCAATCCCTGATCTTCATAATAACGAATCTGGCGAGCTGTCAAGTCGGTCAGCTTCATAACACTTCCAATTGGAAAGACTGCCAGTGAGCGTCGTAATTCCTTTTCCTTCATACCACTCCTCTTTCTATTCTATTATATCGAAAAAAAAACCTATGTCAAGATTAAATGTTATATAATCTTACATAGGTTTTTTGTGCTTCTTGAGGTAATCTCGAATGCGATCAACATCCGAATTGACCAAAATCGCAACGAAAACGCCAATAAAGGTCTCAAATATTCGGGCGAAAACATACAAGAAGGTTTCTCCGTTAGGAATCGAGAGGGTAATGATCAGCATGGCCGCAACTCCTCCAATAATTCCTGCTTTATTATTCATAGCGACATTTGTCATAATGGTTAACATGGTCGCAATGGGTACAAAAATAAGAGTCACCCAATACGCTCCATGAAAGAGCGCTTTTAAAAGGAAGAACAATACAGCATAAAAACCTCCGATACTGTTGCCCATGACACGCGAAGCCCCAAAGTGGACACTCTTATCAAAGTCTTCCCTCAAACTAAAAACAGCTGTCAAAGTCCCGATCTGAAGGCCTCGCCAGCCAAATATTCCAAAAATAAGTAGCACAATAAAAACGGCAATCCCTGTTTTAAAGGTTCTCATCCCCAAACGGAATTTGGACCAATCAAATTTGTGTCGTTTAAAGTAATCCATGGTCACCTATCTTTCTATTTCTATTATTCTACCATATTTTCAGAAAGGAGAGAACAGATATCAATAGAAATAAAAAAGAGAGTGGGACAGAAATCGGTCATTCGTTAGAATTCGATTTCGTCGTTCCACCTCTGCACAGCTTCAACAGTCTGGGAGACTGTTGAAGCTTGCAGATAAAGGAAACATAGTTTCCATCAACATAGGGCATCTTTGAAGCTTAAAAAGCGAACAAAGACTTAGGATACTTGCTTCGCAAGTTCTATCCGCCACCTCAAAGCAGTGCTTTGAGCACTCAACCACTGCGTCTTGCTCGACAATCCAACATCAAAAAGAGGCTAGGACTTTTGTCCCAGCCTCTTCATTTATTCAAATTGACTTATTTATCAGTAAGAGCAGCCAATCCTGGAAGTTCTTTACCTTCAAGGAGTTCCATAGATGCACCACCACCAGTAGAGATCCATGAGAACTTGTCTGCACGGCCAAGGTTGATCGCAGCAGCAGCTGAGTCACCACCACCAATGATTGATTTAACGCCTGGTTGTTTCACGATAGCGTCCATCACACCGATTGTACCAGCTTGGAAGTCAGGGTTTTCAAATACACCCATAGGTCCGTTCCAAACAACTGTTTTCGCACCAGTCAATTCTTGGTCGAATTTAGCGATTGATTTAGGACCGATATCAAGACCAAGGAATCCTGGATCTACTGCTTCACCTTCAGTGTCTTTCACTTCAGTGTAGTCAGCAAATGCGTTTGCTTCTTTTGAGTCAACTGGCAAGATCAATTTGCCGTTTGATTTTTCAAGAAGAGCTTTCGCCACATCCAATTTGTCTTCTTCTACAAGTGAGTTACCAATTTCGATACCTTGAGCTTTGTAGAATGTGTAAGTCATCCCACCACCGATAAGGACTTTATCAGCTTTTTCAAGAAGGTTTTCGATAACACCGATCTTGTCAGATACTTTTGATCCACCAAGGATCGCTACGAATGGACGTTCTGGAGCTTCAACTGCTTCTTTGATGTAAGCAATTTCGTTTTCAAGAAGGAATCCAGCAACAGCTTTATCAACGTTTGCTGAAATACCAACGTTAGATGCGTGTGCACGGTGAGCAGTACCGAATGCATCGTTTACGAAGATACCATCTCCAAGTGATGCCCAGTATTTACCAAGTTCAGGATCATTTTTAGATTCTTTCTTGCCATCAACATCTTCGAAACGAGTGTTTTCAACCAAGAGAACTTGTCCATCTTCAAGAGCATTAACAGCTGCTTCCAATTCAGCACCACGTGTAACACCTGGGATAAATTTCACTTCTTGACCCAATTTAGCAGCCAAGTCAGCAGCTACAGGAGCAAGTGATTTACCTTCTTTATCTGCTTCTTCTTTTACACGTCCAAGGTGAGAGAAGAGGATTGCACGTCCACCTTGTTCAAGGATGTACTTGATAGTTGGAAGAGCTGCAGTGATACGGTTATCGTTAGTGATCACACCATCTTTTACAGGAACGTTGAAGTCAACACGAACGAGAACTTTTTTCCCTTTCAAGTCAACGTCTTTAACAGTCAATTTTGCCATTAGATATGACTCCTTCTTTTTTTATTACATGATAATTATATCACAAAAGCTGTAAAAGAGATAGCAAAATTCGATGCTTTTCCCCTCTAATTCGCAGTATCCGAACGACACTCTTAGATAAGAATCTAAACAAGATCAAACCTCCCTGGTTTTCACCAGAGAGGTTTTTTTGAGAGTGACTTTTTAAAAGAACGAAAGAATTCTGTAAAATGCTTACTCTTCTTTCTTCTTACCAGCCAAGAGGAAGCCGCCTAAGGCTGCCAAGAGAACAGCTTCAGCTGCAAAGGAAGCTTCTTGGCTTGCCGTATTTGGTAAGTGTTCGGTTTGACTTTCTTTGCTTGCATCTTTTGTTTCTTGCTGAACTGTTGGCTGTGAGTTCGCTCCTTGGTGGGTACTTAACAACTGATGGACATCTTGATCGACCACATCCTTGTGATCCCCCTCTTGATAACTTGGTTGAGTAGAAATCGTTGGGGCCAACTGATCCACTTGAGATGACTCTGTAGGCTTCAGTGGATTAGCCGAATCTGGAGTCATTGGGGTAGCTGGTTGGACTGGTTGATTTGGTTGAACAGGCTGATCTGGTTTAGCCGGTTCTTCTGGTTGGATCGGTTGATCTGGTCTTTCCGTTTTTGCTGGCTTATAGACAATCGCATAGTGGGTAAAGTGAGGAGCTGTAAAGATGACCACATCTCCAACTCTCTCAAAGGCCAAGGATTGAGGAGCTTGACCTTCTGGGAAGAAGAGGACTTGCTCCACTTCTTTATCCTTATCCACAGGGATTTTCACAAGGGACGGATGGTGCGTATCGATATCTTGACCGCTTGCATCTATGCCTTCAATATCAAAGACGATTCCTTCTCGACCCTTCATCTCTTCTCTTTCTGCCTGATTGGCTTCAACTTTCGCGACTTTTAATCCTTTAATAGCAGTAGGCTCTAAGTTGGAGAATTGAACTTCGACTCCAGTCGCAGGGTCTACAAAGACCGCTGGCTTATCTTCTTTCAGGAGCGCAATCAAGGTCTCTAGACCTGTTTTTGCAGTTGCGAGCGCTTCAGGAGTGAGTTTTGAAGAATCTAGGAGTTCTTTATTTTTCTCAACCAGTTCCTGCAAAGCCTCTCCAGAAGGGTGATTTGGCTTGCTTGCTAATAGAGCAGTCGCTTCAGTTGTTAGGGCAGAGAGAGCTTCTTTTTCTTTTGTTAGATTAGCTTGTCCATCCAAGGCTTTCAAGAGAGCGGTCAATTGGTTCAACTGCTCATTGACTTGATCTTGAGTGATGGTATCATGCTCTTTCAAGACTTTTTCAGAAGCAGCCATTCCAGCCAGCAAAGCTTCTTTGACTTCAGGAGTCGCAAAGGTAAAGTCTACTTTGGCTTTTGTTGCTTCAGCTTCAGCCAATTTTTGCTTGAGGTATTCATCGTTGAGAACTGGTTTTGGATTCACAAGAACATCAAAGCTTGTGCTAGCTCCATTGTAATGGACTGTGATGGTTTGACGACCTTCCTTAGTCGTATCAAAGCCAGTCACTTCCACACCTTCATCTGTCAAGGCATGCGTTTCGGTCGTTTCATCTTCAAAGACGACTGTAAAGCGTCCACCCTCTTTCTCTAATGCTTCTCCGACAATATATTCCACTTTTGGTTTATCGATCAATTCTAGACCAGCGACTGCTTTTTCACCTGCTTCCTCTGAACTGACCACAAAAACAGTGAGAGTCTTATCCAATTTCTGACCAAGGTAAGAAACTTCCAGGTGTTGTTCTCCAAGCTTGCTACTGTCAAATCCACGAATCTCTATACCTGAGTTGGTGAGATTGACCAGTTGATCTGCTTGGCCATCTTTATAATGAACACGAAGTGTGGCTCCTTTCAAGGAAAGGGCATCGCCTTCTCGATAGACCTTCTTAGTCAATCCATCTTCGAATTGGAGTCCTGCAATCTCTTTATCATTCTTTGGAACTTCGATCGCCAAGACATTACTGATATCTTTACCAGGTTCTTGCGCACGATAGTAGAGAAGAGATGGGGTTGATTTAAAAGCCAGTGGTTTAAAGATGAGATTACCAGCTTGATCAGCTGTCATGGTCGCAATTGGGCTAGTGGCTTCTTTATCCGCATAAAGGGTCAGTGTGGTATTGGCCGGGACATCTTTGAAACCAACTTGAACAAAATGATTGCCTAGGTTTTGCGCTGCAGCATGTTTCATCGGGATGTTGACCGTTTCAGTATCCAGACTTTCATACATCTTCCAGTTGTAAATCCGGATGGCTTGCCATGGGGTTCCGTTATCTGCCGTGATGACATGGAGACGCCAGTCTTGAGCCTTGATCGGATGGTCGAGTGTAATGTCAGATACATGGGCTTTATTGCCACGAACTTCTTTTGCTAATTTCCACTCACCAGCTTCGTCCTTGTAGTAAAGGTCGAAGTCACGGGTATTCATTTTGCCATCATCGACCGATTCCCCACCAGCACCAGCATGATCCATCACCCAACGAATAATGGTCCGAGGTTGTGTCAAGCGGATATCGACGGTTCCGCTCAATTGAGCAGATGACCATTTATCTGAAAGACTGGTAATGGTGCCATTTAACATACCTTCAATACCTTCACTACCATCCGCATCTGGGAAGCTCGAACCGATCACTTTGGCTCCGATGACCACATTTGGCGCTAAAGCTTTTGGTAGACTGGTATCTGACACGGTCATGCCCCAATCAAAGGCTACAGTTCCCGCATCTGAACGTTGACCGTTCTTTCCAACTACCACAACCTTGAGTTCCTGAGTAGTCCCTTCAGCTCTTGCTGAACGACTAACTTTTGGTAGATAGACGGTTGTCGCAGAAGACCCTGTTAAGAGACGCCAGTTGTCGCCATCTTTTTCATAGACTTCATAATAATCCGCATCTGCTACCCCTTTAAAATTGAGAACTGCTTCTGCTTCTTGCGCATTTTGTAGACGTTTTGCTCGAACAGTTACTTCTGCTGGAGTCGCTGGTTTCTCTTGGTTTGACGTAATCGACAATTGGCCAAGATTAAATTTGTAGTCTTTGACATCCGTATCATGGTCAAAGAACATCTTCACAGCATAAATGGTCTTGCCAGCCAAACTTCCCAAATCAAAGGTTTGAGTAGACCAATCCGCACTCGGTGTCAATTCTTTCCATTCGTATTCAGAGTAGTCTTCTTTTGTAGCAACAGCAACCCTAACAGCAGCTCCGACCCCACCTTTATGACTGACGCTCAATTTTGTCGTTTCTGTCACAGGAATCTTGGTCGAATAGAGCATGACGTTTTGACGGCTATTGGCTTTTAAATCTCCTTCAAAGGCTAGAGAATTTCCTCCATTGTAGGCTTGATCAAAATCATAGCGACCTTTTAATGGTGTACTATCTTCACTATGCTCTACCCACCAACGCCATGTTGGAAGGTAGCCAGAAACAGAACGGTAGTTCCATTCCCCTTCTTTAGAAATCTTGCCATCCACAAACCAGTGTTTTCCGTGTCCAGTATTGAAGGAAGTATTAAAATCTTCACTAGTGATTGGGGTTTTGTCCACAACCAAATTAGACATTCCATACCAAGATTGGTCTGCTGGTTTTCCTTTGGTCGGATCTCCTTGGAAACCAGTCCAGAATAGATCTTCATGGGTATGGTAACCTTCTCCAGTCTTTCCTAGACCTGTAATAGTGTCAGGTGCATAAAGACCAAGGGATAGACGCAACTTGCCATGTTCATCTAAAATGGCATTCCAGTCTACATTAGTCTTATAAGAGCCTCCTTTTTGAAGTTCGAGACCCGCTAAAACATCATAAGGATTCCGGTTAATCCATTTAGCTGTGCTGATCGAATAATCTACTTCTGATTTACCCCAGTTGAAGTTGGCAAAGAAGGTATCAACTGGATTTTCCCCATTTTCTGGCTGCATGAAATTGTAATTGTATTCTCCAAGTGCATTCTCATGGTAACGGCCATATTCATACGTCATAGCATCATACCAGGAATACTTAATCGGATAGTTGAGACTCTTCGCATATTCCTTGGTATAAAGAAGGAAATCTCTCAATTTTGGACCCAATGGTTGTACAAGATTTCCGGTTGTTTCTTGGTTGATAAAATAGCCATCAAAACCATAGTACTTGGCAAGTTCGACTAATTTACGGGCGATCGGGAAAGTTTTAGATCCTTCACTATCTTCTTTCAAGGTTTCTGCAAAATGTTCTTGATCCTTGATGCTGCTAGACCAGTTATAAAAGATTGTTCCATAAATAGGAACCCCATTTCGGTGGGCAGCATCGATCACATCTGCTGATGGAACCAGACCTTCCCAAAAGACCATGGAATCCAAATATTGCCAGTAATCAAAAGCATAGGCCTTAAACTCTTCCCCACCGACAGACGCATGATCCTTGGCTTTGGAGTTCATATTTGACAGTGCTTGGATCTTCGCTTCAGGGTTGGCTTGCACATTAATTTGTTTCCCTTGAAAACGACTTGCAAGTGGAACGCTTGCTCTGTTCAAATCATCATCTACTCGTGTTCCAGGTTCCCACTTCAAGAGATCATCCCAGGTATCAAACTTAACCTCTTTTGGTCTTAATTGTTTTTCTTCATTGGTTGGTAAATCGGGCACTTTCTCAGTTGCAACTTTTGGTTTTTCAGTCTCTGAAACAGCTGGAGTTTCAGTAGTCGAAGAGCTAGCTTCTGTACCTGTAGGACTAGCCTCTGGAGTGACCGCTTCTGCTGTGGCTGGTTTTGCAGGATCAACTGTAGGAAGTGCTGCATCCGCTGTATAGACGCCTGCTTCTCTCACCAAATGATTGACATCTTCGGTCCTTGCTGAAGATGCTTCTAAGGCTTGTTCACTAGTAGAAACTGCCTCATCTGCAGAGACAGCTCCTGTTCCTAAAAATGCTAATCCAATCAATGCAGAACAAACTCCCACACTAAATTTTCGTATACTAAATCGTTCTTTCTTTTCAAATAGATGACCTTTCATTTTGACCTCCTTGAATGGATTTTTTTCTTTTTCTTGAGCGATTTCCATTGGCTCCTTTCCCTGCGGCTTGCAATCGCTTTCATTACCTTGTATTAGAAATCTAAAATCAAGAATAGGATACCTAATCCAATTAACACTGTCAATCTATTTTGGGGATTCCTATAATATGATGAGAAAACCCTAAAAAAAGTACAAAAAAAGAGGAGGTTTCCCTCCTCTCATCATACGCATGAATTATTTAGCAATTTTTGCGAAGTATTCAAGAGTACGAACAAGTTGTGAAGTGTAAGACATTTCATTGTCATACCATGAAACAACTTTAACCAATTGTTTACCGTCAACGTCAAGAACTTTAGTTTGAGTTGCGTCAAACAATGAACCGAATGACATACCTACGATATCAGAAGATACGATTGGATCTTCAGTGTATCCGTATGATTCGTTAGAAGCTGCTTTCATAGCTGCGTTTACTTCATCAACAGTAACGTTCTTATCAAGAACTGCTACCAATTCAGTTACTGAACCAGTTGGAACAGGAACACGTTGAGCAGCTCCGTCCAATTTACCGTTCAATTCAGGGATAACCAAACCGATTGCTTTAGCAGCACCAGTTGAGTTAGGAACGATGTTAGCTGCAGCAGCACGAGCACGGCGAAGGTCACCTTTACGGTGTGGTCCGTCAAGAACCATTTGGTCACCAGTGTAACCGTGGATAGTAGTCATCAAACCTTCAACGATACCGAAGTTGTCATGAAGAGCTTTAGCCATTGGAGCCAAACAGTTTGTAGTACATGAAGCACCTGAGATAACTGTTTCAGTACCATCAAGAATATCGTGGTTAGTGTTAAATACGACTGTTTTAACATCTGATCCACCAGGAGCAGTGATAACAACTTTCTTAGCACCACCAGCATGCAAGTGTTTTTCAGCAGCTGCTTTAGTAGCAAAGAAACCAGTTGCTTCAAGAACGATTTCTACACCGTCGTTAGCCCAGTCGATTTGTTCTGGATCGCGTTCAGCAGAAACTTTAACGAATTTACCGTTAACTTCGAATCCACCTTCTTTAACTTCCACAGTACCGTCGAAACGACCTTGAGTTGTATCGTATTTCAACAAGTGTGCAAGCATAACTGGATCTGTAAGGTCGTTGATGCGAGTAACTTCAACACCTTCTACGTTTTGGATACGACGGAAAGCAAGACGTCCGATACGACCGAAACCGTTAATACCAACTTTAACTACCATTCGTGATTTCCTCCTTATGAAAATCAAAAAATTTTTATGTGAAAAGAGTAACTTGACACAGCGCCAAACATCTTTTAACAGTTACTATTATATACTTTATTACATTAAAAAGCAACTATTTCCCTACGAAAAGCAAGAATTATCATCGGTCAGAACCTTTTTTATTAAAGTTTTTTCACAAAGGCCTGATCGATAGGAAGAGCCTTTTTTACTAGTACTCACTTTTGGAACAAACAAAAACTCTTCCCAAAATGGGAAGAGTTTTTTAGTTTTGGCAAATTAAGCTTCACCTTTAGCTTTTTTAATGATTTCTTCTTGTACTGATTTTGGTACATCTTCGTAGTGGTCGAATACCATCATGAAGGTACCACGTCCTTGAGTTGCAGAACGAAGAACAGTAGCGTAACCGAACATTTCAGCAAGCGGTACATAAGCACGAACGATTTGGCTTGCACCGTGTGCTTCCATACCATCTACACGTCCACGACGAGCAGTTACGTGCCCCATAACATCCCCAAGGTTTTCTTCAGGAACTGTGATCGTTACAAGCATCATTGGTTCAAGGATAGCTGGCTGTGCAGTCTTAGCAGCTTCTTTAAGCGCAAGAGATGCAGCGATCTTGAAGGCAGTTTCAGATGAGTCGACATCGTGGTATGAACCATCGTAAAGTTTGGCTTTCACGTCAACCATTGGGTAACCAGCAAGAACACCATTCGCCATAGATTCTTGAAGTCCTTTTTCTACTGCAGGGATGAATTCACGTGGAACCACACCACCGACGATCGCATTTTCGAACTCGAATCCTTTACCTTCTTCGTTTGGAGTAAATTCGATCCAAACATCACCAAACTGACCTTTACCACCAGATTGACGTTTGAAGAATCCACGTGCTTGTGTAGAAGCACGGAATGTTTCACGGTAAGATACTTGAGGAGCACCAACGTTTGCTTCAACCTTGAATTCACGTTTCATACGGTCAACAAGGACATCCAAGTGCAACTCACCCATACCAGAGATAACTGTTTCACCAGTTTCAGGGTTTGTTTCAACACGGAATGTTGGATCTTCTTCAGCCAATTTTTGAAGGGCGATACCCATCTTGTCTTGGTCTGCTTTAGATTTAGGCTCAACCATCAATTGAATAACTGGTTCTGGAACTTCGATTGATTCAAGGATGATTTTTGCTTTTTCATCTGTCAATGAGTCACCAGTTGTTGTATCTTTCAAACCAACGGCAGCAGCGATATCTCCAGAGTAAACTGTTTCGATTTCTTTACGAGTGTTGGCGTGCATTTGAAGGATACGTCCGATACGTTCACGTTTACCTTTAGAAGTGTTCAATACGTATGAACCTGAGTTCAAGACACCTGAGTAAACACGGAAGAATGTCAAACGACCTACGAATGGGTCAGTCATGATCTTGAAGGCAAGAGCTGCAAATGGCTCTTCGTCAGATGCTGGACGTTCTTCTTCTTCGTCTGTGTCTGGGTTTACACCCTTGATTGCAGGGATATCAAGTGGGCTTGGAAGGTAGTCAAGGACTGCATCCAACATCAATTGAACCCCTTTGTTCTTGAAGGCAGAACCACAAAGTACTGGGTAGAATTCAACGTTGATTGTCGCTTTACGGATACCAGCTTTCAATTCTTCGTTTGTGATTTCTTCCCCTTCAAGGTATTTCATCATCAAGTCTTCATCAGTTTCAGCAACTGCTTCAACCAATTTTTCACGGTATTCTTGAGCTTGTTCAAGGTATTCAGCTGGAATATCTTCTTCAAGGATATCTGTACCAAGGTCGTTGGTATAGATTTCAGCTTTCATCTTGATCAAGTCAATGATTCCGCGGAAGTCATCTTCAGAACCGATTGGCAATTGAATTGGGTGAGCGTTTGCTTGAAGACGGTCATGAAGTGTGCTTACTGAGTAAAGGAAGTCAGCACCGATTTTATCCATCTTGTTGGCGAATACAATACGTGGAACTCCGTATTCAGTTGCTTGACGCCAAACTGTTTCAGTTTGAGGCTCAACACCTGATTGAGAGTCAAGAACGGTAACCGCACCATCCAAAACGCGGAGTGAACGTTGAACTTCGATAGTGAAATCCACGTGTCCCGGGGTGTCGATGATGTTTACACGAGTGTCTTTCCATTGAGCTGTTGTAGCGGCAGATGTGATGGTAATACCACGTTCTTGCTCTTGCTCCATCCAGTCCATTTGTGACGCACCTTCGTGAGTTTCACCGATTTTGTGAATCTTACCAGTGTAGTAAAGGATACGCTCAGTTGTAGTTGTTTTACCAGCATCGACGTGAGCCATGATACCGATATTACGAGTTTTTTCAAGTGAAAATTCGCGTGCCATGAGGTTTGTTTCTCCTATATTTTTTATTTCTATTCTATTATAACACGATTTCAATAAAAACGGATAGGCAGGACCCACCCGTTCTCAGTGTTTTCATGATTTGTTGGTTTCAACTCGTTGGTGAGTTGAATCATAGCTAATACTATTCGTTTTAGCTAATTTGAACCCGAGCGAGGCCCGGTGCAAAAAAGATAAACTGCTTTGTGTTCACGGAACACTGCATCAGTTTCCTATTTTTGCCTTGGGCCTTTGCCGCTCTTGGTATCATAATTGAACCCGGGCTAAAAGCTCGGAAAATAGATAAGCTTTCCTGGAATCTTTGATTCTGCGTCAAGCTTCCTAATTTTCAGTCGCTTTTTTAACGCCCTTAGTATCTTAATCTTACCAACGGAAGTGTGCGAAGGCACGGTTGGCTTCTGCCATACGGTGAGTATCTTCACGTTTCTTAACTGCTGCACCAGTGTTGTTAGCAGCATCCAAGATTTCTTTTGCAAGACGATCAACCATTGTGTGTTCACCACGTTGACGAGCGATTGTTACCAACCAACGAAGTCCAAGTGTTGTACGACGTTCTGGACGAACTTCAACTGGGACTTGGTAGTTAGATCCACCAACACGGCGTGCACGTACTTCAAGTACAGGCATGATGTTTTCCATAGCTGTTTCGAATACTTCAAGAGCATCGTTTCCAGTAGCTTCTTTGATTTGTTCGAAAGCTCCGTAAACGATTGAAGCAGCTGTACCACGTTTACCATCAAGCATAACGCGGTTGATAAGACGAGTAACTAATTGTGAATTGTAAAGCGGATCTGGCAATACATCGCGTTTAGGCGCACGGTTTTTACGACTCATTTCTCTTTATCCCCTTTCCTTATGCTTTTGGTTTTTTAGTACCGTATTTAGAACGGCCTTGTTTACGATCGTTTACACCTGCAGTATCAAGTGCTCCACGGACGATATGGTAACGTACCCCTGGAAGGTCTTTTACACGTCCACCACGAAGAAGAACCACGCTGTGTTCTTGCAAGTTGTGTCCGATACCTGGGATATAAGCTGTCACTTCGATCAAGTTGCTCAAACGTACACGGGCAAATTTACGAAGGGCAGAGTTAGGTTTTTTAGGTGTCATTGTTCCAACACGAGTTGCAACACCACGTTTTTGTGGTGAAGAAACGTTTGTTTGAACTTTTTTATGACTGTTGTAACCAACGTTCAAAGCTGGTGATTTAGATTTTTCTACTTTTGATTTACGCGGTTTGCGAACCAATTGGTTAATTGTAGGCATCTACATTCTCCTGTGAAATTTTTTATTTTTGGTGATGGTACACTTGGTGACAGCTACCATCCGTGTGTACTTTTGCAACATTTGTCAGCACGTCCCTGTACACTCTTGAGAGACCAAAAGTAAAAAGTACCGTCTATTATTATAACACGACGGCACTTTGATTGCAAGATCTTTTTTTATATTTTCCCTAACTTCAAAAACTCTATTGTTGAGCTGTTTCAGCCGGCGCTTGTGCTCCTCCATCTACTGCTGGAGTTGACTGTTGCTGCTGAGCAGGGTCTGTTGCAACACCTGCCCCACCATTTGCATTAGCGTTAGCATTGGCATCCGTTTGATTTTGTTGGGTCGCTGTAGCATCCCCTTCATAGGTCAAACCATAATAATTGGCAATGTATTGGATACGGGCTGTGAGCGATTGTTTTTGAGTCTCATCCTTTACTTTTTTGACGGCAGTTTGAGCCGCGTTCACAGTGTCTTGACTAGGATTGGTCTCCATTTGCACAACAGCTTTTTCTGCAGCTTCTGTATTTTTCTTTTCTTTTTCTTCCTTTGTTTCCTTTTTCACTGGAAGGGAACCTGTTTTTTTAGAAGGTTGAATTTCTGTCGTTACCTGGGCAGCTGTATTCTTTTTAACGGTGTACAAGCCAGCTACCAAAATAAAGGATAGAGACAGAACTGTCACCAAGCGAATCCACAAAGGACTATTATCAAATCGATCTAAAATTCTTTTCACTTTTTGATCCTCCTTGGTTGCTCTTAATCAAAGATATTCCCAACTTCGACACTCAATTTATTTTCTTTTACATCGATGTTGGTCACGCGCAATAAGGATTTGTGTTCAAAGAATTCACGGTCGGTTGCAGCATTATCTGCAAAAACTGCTACCCCTGCTAATTCAGAATCGAATTCAGACAAGAGACTGACCATTCCGTTAATCGTTCCGCCACCTTTAAGGAAGTCATCGACAATCAAGACCCGGCTTCCTGCTTTTAGGCTCCGTTTTGAAAGGAACATTTTCTCAATGCGATCCCCACTTGAACCTGAAACATAGTTGACACTAACGGTTGACCCTTCTGTGATTTTTAAATCACGACGGACAATGACGAATGGAACATTCAAGACATTAGCTACTGCGTTGGCTAAAGGGACTCCCTTGGTCGCTACGGTCATAACAGCATCAATCTTCTTGTTCCGGAATGCTTTGGCAATGATGCGGCCGATACGATTCAAAATCTTTGGATTGCTCAAAAGATCAGACAAGTATATGTAGCCACCAGGAAGGATACGATCACTTTCAGACAGTTGCTTGCAAAGATCCTCGACGATTTCTTTGGACTCTTGATCTGAGATAGACGGTGTAAAGATCACGCCTCCACCAGCTCCTGTAATGGTCTCAATATTTCCGATTTCCATCTCTTCAAACGCACGCTTAATGATTACGATATCTTCTGAGATGGAAGATTTGGCTGACTCATACTTTTCCGCAAAAGTATTGAGGCTAGTCAATTCATAAGGATGGTTGATCAAGTAATTAGAAATCACGACCATCCGTTCACTTCTTCTTAATTTCATTTTCTCACCATGTAGTTTTTTTCTATCATTATACCATAAGAAGCGAAAAAAACGAACATTCTGATTTACAGAAGGCCGTTTTTTCCTGATTATTTCAATTTTAGCAAAATCATTCCCGTATTTCTCACTGTTTTTATTCATCGAGATTCGGTTTATAGAAGGATCTGTTTTCCATGGCAAAGATTTTATTGGTCATCTCTCCTGGACCGACCAAGCCAAGAGCAGTTGTCATCATCATCATTTCCGCATCTAGATTATCAATCATGTGAATGATCTCTGCTTCCATGATCTTTGGACGAACAGGGCTACCGTATTCGAGCAAGCCATGGTGACTCAAGATCACATGGCGAAGGACGATCACTTCTTCTTTTTGGTCATCAATCTTCAAGTCTTGCAAGACCTTGGTAACTTCTTCATCGATCAGTGCAATGTGGCCGATGAGGTTGCCCCGAACGGTGTATTCTGTATTTTCCGGCCCCGTCAACTCGATCACTTTGGCCAAATCGTGCAACATAATCCCTGCAAAGAGCAAGCTCTTATTCAACTGAGGATAGATATCACCGATACTATCTGCCAAGCGGACCATGGTCGCCGTATGATAAGCAAGACCTGCTTCAAAAGCGTGGTGGTTGGTTTTAGCAGCTGGATAGCTATAAAACTCTTTCTCATATTTCCCATAGAGGGCCCGGACAATCCGTTGCCAGACTGGATTTTCAATTTTGAAAATCATATTTGACAAGTATTCATGCAATTCCTTAGGATCTACTGGTGGTTTTTCCTTGAAGTCTGCTGGATTGCTAGGCTCTCCTGCTTGGGGCAAGCGCATGTTCAATTGATTGACTTGCGGGGTATTATTGTAAACTTCCCGACGTCCAGTCATATGGACCACGCGCCCAGCTGTAAAGCTCTCTACATTGTGGGGTTGAGCGTCCCATAATTTGCCTTCGATGGTTCCGGTCTCATCTTGGAACACAAAGGCTAAGTAGTTCTTCCCGGCCCGCGTTTGACGCACTTCTGCTGACTTGATCAAATAGAATCCTTCGAACAATTCATCTTTTTTCATTTGGTTAATTTTGACCATCATCTTCTCCATCTTCTATATATACATCTAGTCCCAGCAAGTCCTCATCACTTTCGATTTGGCGAAGTGTCCGCTCGATGGCACTGGTCCGTCGGGTCAGCAAATCATCAATATTATTGGAAGCATTCTTTAAATGGCGCTGAGTCTTGGCCAGAATCCCTCCAAACTTATGGAATTCTGATTTGACCGATCCCAACACCTTGCTAATGTCATCTGCACTCTTTTGGATGTTGAGCGTTTTAAAGCCAACGGACAAGGAATTCAAAAGGGCTGATAGCGTACTTGGACCAGCCACTAAAATTTGTTCGTCCCGACGCAAGCGATCGAAAAATTCTGGATTGCGAACCACTTCGGAATAGAGGCCTTCGGTTGGCAAAAAGAGAATCCCGAAATTGGTCGTTGCAGGTGGGAAAAGATATTTTTGCTGGATGTCTTTTGCAAAGCGTTGGAGTCTGTTCAAAAGGGCTTTGCGGTAACGCTCGATCTCTTCTTTATCGCCAGATTCATAAGCCTCTTCCAGACGATAGTAGTCTTCCAGTGGGAATTTAGAGTCAATCGGCAGATAGACTGGCTCCTCTCCTTGTCCTGGAAGCTTAATGGCGTACTCCACGCGCTCACTGGACTGGGGAACAGTAACAAACTCTCGCTCATACTGGGCTGGGGTCAAGATATCTTCAATGATCTGTCCCAGCTGCAATTCGCCCATAATCCCACGGGTCTTGGTGTTGGAGAGAACTTTATTAAGGGTACCAACATCCCGAGCTACCGTCTGCATTTCTCCCAAGCCTTTATTGACCGACTCCAATTGTTTTGAAACAGTCTCAAAAGAAGTCTGCAAGCGGTGTTGCAAGGTTTTCTCCAATTTTTCTTCCACCGTTTGGCGCATCTGCTCTAGCCGCACTTCATTGGACTCTTGGATTTGGCGCATGCGCTCATCCGTCTTATCCCGATTTTTTGTAAAGTGCTCATTCATCTCAGCGCGTAGAGCTGTCGTCTGCTGGTGGATCTCTACTCTCATCTCCGTCAAGCGATCTGTCAAGGCGATTTCTAACTGCTGATTGGCAATCTGGCTTGCTTGTCTTTCTTTTTCAAAACGGTAGTCCAACTGGTCTGTCAAATGATCCTCATGGTCTTCCAGCATCTCACCAATATTTGGCTTTGTATTATCTGACCGTTGGAAGAGATAGATGAGGAGGCCCAGATTGAGCAGGCCAATCAGAAGCAGCATGATATTCATATTAACCTCTGTCTTTACTATAAACAATGACGAGATAGCCACGATCAAGACTCACTTGAATCGGTTGATCCAAAAATTCATTGGAGCCATACATGGCCTTCAAAAAATAATTCTCTGGATGTAAGGGGTATTTGGCACCTGTGATTTCTAAGTGCCCCCCTCCAACAGGCATGAAACCCACGTAGGACATAGCAGGATCGGGCAGGATCTCGTGGCAGCCGGCCGGCCGATAAAGTAGCCGATTTTGGCCATCGACTAATTGGATCTGCACCATATAAGGAGCTAGGTCTGGATCAGTCGGCAAAAAGATATTAGACAAGAAGTGATCCAAGCGACCACCAAAGGCACCATAAACGGTGACAGCAGCATTTGGATAGGCTTCAAAGGCCGCTTTCAAGGCCAATTCCAAATCTGTATCGTTCTTTTCAGGAACAGATTGCACCACTTGCTTGGCTTGGGCTTCGATGTTGTTCAAATCGGTCTCAGAGACGGAATCAAAATCTCCAACAGCCAGCTCCAGAGGCAGGCCTTGTCCCAGTAACTTCAAGCAGCCACCATCAACGCCCACATAAACGTCATGATCTCTTGGCAAGAGCGCGCTGTCACCTCCTGCCAGTATTGCGATGTTACCCATTGACAGCATCTCTAAGTGTTTGCACACGCTCATTGACATCTCCGTTGAAGACATAAGAACCTGCCACAAAGACATTGGCTCCGGCTTCTTTTGCTTGGAAGATGCTTTGGCCATCAATGCCACCATCGACTTCAATATCAAAGTCTAAGCCTTTTTCTTCACGAAGGGTCGCTAATTCACGGACCTTATCCAATGTTTCAGGAAGGAAGGCTTGCCCACCGAAACCTGGGTTAACGGTCATGACCAAGACTTGATCCACCAGGTTCAAGACATGCTTGATACTGTCTACAGGGGTTCCTGGATTAATGACAACACTGGCTTTTACACCTGCTTGACGGATTTTTTGAAGAGCCCCGTGGATATGAGGGGTTGATTCTACGTGGATGCTGATGATATCTGCACCGGCACGGGCAAATTCTTCAATATGGTGTTCTGGATTGGTTACCATCAAGTGGCAATCAAAGACCAATTTGCTGTGTGGACGCATGCTGGCTACGACACCGGCACCAAAGCTAATATTGGGTACAAAATGACCATCCATCACATCAATATGGGCGTAGTCTGCTCCAGCTGCTTCAAGACGTTTCAATTCGCTTTCAAAATTGGCATAATCTGCACTTAAAATTGAGGGTGATAATTTCATTGTTTTCATAGTTGTCTCCTATTTGGGTATTTTTTTGGAAACCTTTTTGTAAGTTTCACGACGGTTTTCGATTTCACTGAGAAATTGCAGGTAATCCTCATAACGAAAGGCCGCAATTTCCTTAGCTTCAACAGCCGGCTTAACTGCACAAGCTGGCTCGTGGGTGTGGCTACAGGTACGAAACTTGCAAGCGTGGCTCACATCCGCAATCTCTGGAAAGGCTTGGTTGAGATCTTCGCTACTTGCCACTTCATAATCGAGGGAGGAAAAACCAGGTGTATCGGCGATTTTACCACCATTCAGATGGTAAAAGCTGACTGCACGCGTCGTATGACGTCCACGCCCTAAACTATCTGAGATTTCACCCGTTTCAAGCTCCAGATCCGGAGCAATCTTATTGAGTAGAGTGGATTTTCCCACCCCAGTCTGTCCCATAAAGACCGTGGTTTTTGCCGTCAACAGTGGCAAGAGTTCCTCAATCGACAAGACAAAATCATAGCCAATGGCTTGGTAGATTCCTTGGTAATAACGGATATCTTCTAGATCTTCTAGCAAGTCTAGCTTAGAAATATAGATAATGGGATGAATCCCCTTATGCTCCAAAAGGACCAAAAAGCGATCCAGCAGGTTGGCATTGAAATCGGGCTCCTTGGCTGACATGATGACCACTGCTTGGTCGATATTCACGATCGGAGGCCGCACCAGGCTATTTTTGCGAGGCGCGATGCTCAAGATGTAGCCTTCTGAATTCTCTTCAGCGGAAAATTCTACCTGATCTCCTACATAAGGAGTCTGTCCTTTTTTCCTAAAATTTCCACGAGCACGTGTCTGGTAGATAGAGCCCTCTGACTCCACATAGTAGAAACCGGCCAGGGCTTTGACGATTGTTCCTTGCAAATCGTACTCCTTTTTGCTTAATAGTTTTATTATATCAAAAAATAAGAAATAAGGTTGGTTTGCCCGTAAGAAAAACGAAATGGGAAGATCCCATTTGGATAAAGACGCAAACCAACGGGCCTGGTATGGGATATCTTAGAGCAGAAAGGGGAAGAAGGAGCTTCCCTTTTTTTCCTTGGCATTTTTCCTAAAAAGTGTATAATAGAACTATGCGGAGGTGGTGGAACGGCAGACACGCATGCTTCAGGCGCATGTGCCCATTCGGGCGTGAGGGTTCAAATCCCTTTCTCCGCATCTTGGAAAGGTGGCTCAGCTTGGTACGGCACCGGACTCGAAATCCGGCAAGTGGATTTTTTTCACGCGCGGGTTCAAATCCCGTCCTTTCCTTTTAGAACTCAAAAGAGAGTGGGACAGAAATCGGTCATTCGTTAGAATTCGATTTCGTCGTCCCACCTCCGCACAGTTGAGTAGGGCTGTAAAAGCTGATGAAATCAGCCTAGTAGAGTCCACTCAACCACTGCGTCTTGCTCGACAATCCAAAAATAATTGGCTCTTTGTCAACTGTAGTGGGTTGATGAAAAGCTATACCCTGGAGAGGACCAAATTGGTTCTCTCCTTTTTGATGTTCAAAGTGATGAGAATTCTCGTTTTAAAGTTTTCAAAGTTTCGGAAGCCAAAAGCATTTCGCTTGATGACTTTGATGAGGTTATTGGTAGCCTCTAGTTTTGCGTTTGAGTAGGGAAATTCCAGTGCATTCATGATCTTGTCCTTATCTTTCAAAAAGGTCTTAAAAACAGTTTGAAAAATAGGATTTACAGAAGAAACTGTTTCGTCAATAAGACTAAAGAAATGGTCTGTTTGTTTCTCTTGAAAATGAAAGAGTAGGAGTTGATAGAGATTATAGTGCTGTCTAAGTTCTTGAGAGTATGAAAGCAGCTTTTCTAGAACCTCTTTATTGATCAAGTGTGACCGAAAAGTTGGTCGATAAAATCGTTTATCACTGAGTTTACGGCTATCCTGTTGGATGAGTTTCCAGTAACGTTTCAGTGCTTTATATTCGTGCGATCTCCGATCAAACTGATTCATAATTTGTATGCGTACGCGATTCATTGCTCGACTGAGATGCTAGACAATGTGAAAGCGGTCGAGAACGATTTTTGCATTTGGAAAAAGTTTTCTAGCAATATCGTAGTAGGGACTAAACATGTCCATGGTAATGACTTTCATACGACTTCTCACCTGTCTAGAATAACGAAGGAAATGATTGCGAATAGTTGCTTGAGTCCGTCCATCTAGGATAGCTACAATCTTTCTTGTATCGTAGTCCTGTGTAATAAAGCTCATCTTACCTGCCATTCGACTCATTGCTATTTACACCTTTGAATCATCATTGACAATTTGACCTGTTTTGTATACCATAAAAATAGTTAACTAATATAATTTAATAAGTTTACAAATAATCTTTTGCTGGAGAATGATGATGAGAAAATTATTTTCATTATTGATATCATCTAATGCAGATTTACCCAAAGATAGTTTACTCCTAAAACTAAGATGGCAAGAAACGAATGCAGTAGATCAAACTCTCATTTTAAGACATCAAAAAAGATTGCGGCAGATGTTACTCGTACAAGGTGGAGAGGAATTAAGAGCAACCTTTTTATTGAAGAGGTCCTCGTCTTTTGGAAGGAAATCACATGATAAACTAGATCTAACCTCAGCTACTTTTCTATCGAACGTGCAATTTACCAAGGCAGATATTCTGCAGTTTGTAAGAGCTATTGGAGATCACAATCCTTTGCACCAGCAAGCTCCCTTCTTAATTCCAGCCTGTCTTTATTTAGACTATTTAAGACAGGTCTTACCACAAAGAGCTTCTGCCTTATCCTTACGTTTTTTAGCTCCAGCTTATGCGCAAGATAGATTATCACTTTATTGTCATCAAAAGAATTTTTATCTGTGCAAAGGGGATATTATCATCGTGAAAGGAGAGATTGTTTAATGGTAGATGTTTATATTCAAGCGGGATTAAGGACACCCATTGGACTGTTTCAAAAGCAATACGCTAATACGCGACCAGAATATTTAGGTGCTGCGATTTTAAATGCCTTAAAGAAGCGTTATCCAGAAAGTCAAATTGATGACATTATTTGTGGAAATGCTGTTGGAACAGGTGGCAATATTGGTCGACTAACTGGTCTCTTGTCTGATTATTCTGAAGCTGTTCCTGCGACTACTATTGATATGCAGTGCGCTTCAGCAAGTGCCGCCTTGGGTTTTGCGTTTGCTAAGATAAAAGCTGGTTTATCAGAAAATATTATTGCAGGCGGCATTGAAAGTTCATCTTTGCAACCATTGCGGACTTATGCTGACAAGGATAATCGTTCAGGGAGTTACTACGTTGCTCAGTTTTCACCCGATAGTACGGATTCTCTAGCTATGATAAGAGGGGCCGAGCGAGTCGCTCAAAAATATCAGGTGAGTCAAAAAGAATTGTATCAATGGACTTTAAAGAGCCATTCTAAAGCTCAGAAAGCCTTGGAGGTAGGGGCTCTATCTCCTATTATCCTAGAAATGCCTGGAAAAAAAGATGAGGGTATCCGATCTAAGATTTCGGAAAAATTGTTAAGTCGAATTCCTCCAATCTTAGGTCCAGGCAGTCTGACAAGTGCTGCAAACTCTTGTTTAACACATGATGGTGCTGCTTTTCTTTTATTGAGCCATCAAGTCGGTGAGTTTAAGATTTGTGACATGGTTCAGGTAGCAGGAGATCCTCGTTTCAGTCCCGAATTAGTTTATAAAGCAACTCTAAAATTATTGAAGAAAGTCAATCTTTCAATGTCAGATATAGATGCTGTTGAATGGAATGAAGCATTTTCAGTGATTGATTGTATCTTTGAAAGGCATTTCCCAGAAGCTGTCAATCACTACAATCTATTTGGTGGTGCCTTAGCTTATGGCCACCCTTATGGTTGTTCGGGGGCGATCAATCTTTTACATGTAATGCAGGCGCTCCGTTTACAAAAGGGACGATATGGACTTTGTGCTATTGCCGGTGCTGGAGGAGTTGGTATTTCTTTTCTCATTGAGAGGGTGGAAGCTTAATATGATTCAAAAAATAAAAGCTTGGGCTCAAGAGGCTCCTCATCGGCAGGCTTTAGTTATTGATGACAAATCTTACACTTACTGTGATTTATTAAGGATGATGAATCAAATAAGACTTGATTCAAAGTCATCTGATGTTTGCTTTATCGTAGAACACCGTCCGCTTGAACAGTTGATGACATTTTTAGTAGCTGTATCATTAGGCATAAAACCTGTTATTTGCCATCCTAATTTGTCTCCAGAGATCCAACAGGCCTTAGCGTCTGAAGCAGGTGCCTCCGATTTACGTTTAGAAGCAGATTTCGGAATCTTGACTTCGGGAACAAGTGGAAAACCCAAGATTTTGTGGCAAACCATGTCCTCGTGGGTAGATTTTTTTGCTGAGCAAAATCGAATTTTCCATATTAATCAGAAAACGGCTTTATTCTTAAAAGGCAATTTTAGTTTTTCAGGGAACCTTAACATGGCCTTGGCTGTCCTTTATGAAGGTGGGCAATTAATTATAAGTGATAAACCATCTCCGAGAAGTTGGGTGCAATTATGCCAGATCTGCCAAGTTAGTCACATGTATCTCTTACCAAGCCTTCTACAAGTTCTAGCAAGTCATTTAAACAGTAGGAAGATTAACTTGTCTTATATCATCAGTTCTTCTCAAACCTTGCCAGTTCCTCTGATTCGTGAGCTTTACGACAGGCAACCGAATTGCGAGATTATTGTTTTTTATGGCGCTAGTGAATTAAGTTTCATCAGCTGGTGTAAGGGCAGAGAGGTTTTAGAGTATCCCAATTTGGTTGGTCGAGCTTTTAAAAATGTCCAAATAAAGCTGAGAAACAATAAAATTTATGTTACAACTCCTTATGCGGCTGTCGGAGTAAGATGCCCCTTTACGGTAGAAGACTATGGTCATTTTTCAAAAGCAGGATTAATTTTAGAAGGGCGACCATCTGATTGGGCTAATTATGCAGGCACCAAGTTGTACTTGCCAAGGATCAGACAAAAACTACTCTCTTGTTCTTTCGTCAAGGACGCCTTTTGTCTCAAGTTAAGTAGTCATCTGGCTGGTGATGAAGTGCATGCCTTTCTTGTACTAAAAGACGGAATATCTTTACCAGAAGCTAAGAAGTCGATTTCTAGTGTTTTACTAGCCACTGAACAGCCCAAATACTGGCATACTATAGATGCCATTCCCTTGATGGATAGTTCTAAAGTGGATGTCCAGTATTTGAAAGAGCTCTGTCAAAAAAGGATTCATTAATCTCAAGTTGCATAGAGCACTTGGGATTTTTTTGTAGTTTCTCTTGTGGTGACATCAATTCTATACTAAAATAGATAAGTACAGCCACAAAAGGAGAAGGCCATGCCGACAGAATATGAAAAAATGATTGCGGGGGAGTTTTATAAACCTAGCGACCCTGAGTTACGTGCCCTAGCAGCTAGATCCAGAGAAAAGCAAATGGCCTTTAATGCGGAACCTGACCGTCTCAAGAGGGCTGAAATTGTCAAATCTTGGTTTGGTTCGACTGGGGAAAATGTTGCCATGAACCCTCAGTTCGTTACCGATTACGGCGTTAATATTCATATTGGTGAAAATTTTTACTCTAACTGGAACTTGACTATGCTGGATATTTGTCCCATCACGATTGGCGATAATGCCAATTTAATTGTTCCATAAGTTCTTCCTAATGATGGTTTTGTCGCTTTTCATTATAGTTCTTATGGGGCTTTTTTTCTACAACAAAATCGGCTCCATAATTCTGAACTGCACCCCAAAAGTTAGACAGAAAAAATCTAACTTTTGGGGTGCAGTTCATTCCTATGGTAGTTTTACCCACTACAGAAATTATAGAGCCAAATAATTGAGAGGCTAGGACTTTTGTCCCAGCCTCTTTCTATTATTTAATTCCTGCTTCTAGAAGGCCATCTGCTAGGCGGGCAAAGTCGTCTAAGCTGAGGGCTTCTCCTCGTACAGATGGCTGCAGGCCGGCAGCTTGGATCCCCGCTTCCAGTTTTGCCTTCACTTCTTCGGTCTTGCCAAAGCGACTGGTCAAGTTATTCCAAAGTGTTTTACGGCGGTGGACAAAGCTAGCCTTGCTGACAGAGAAGAAGAAATCTTCATCCTTGACGGTTACTGCTGGTTCTTCGCGACGCACCATCTTGAGGATGGCAGAGTCGACGTTTGGTGCTGGCACAAAGACAGTGCGAGGCACGATAAAGGCTACCTTAGCGGTCATATAGTACTGGACAGCAATGGACAAAGACCCGTATGCCTTGGTGTTGGGCTCTGCTGAAATCCGATCTGCCACTTCCTTTTGCATCATGACTACAAATTCTTGGAAAGGAATCTTAGACTCGATCAAGTGCATGAGGATCGGAGTCGTGATGTAGTAAGGAAGGTTGGCCACTACCTTGATCGGAAGGTCTGGGTTTTTAAACTCTGCGATATACTGGTTGAGGTCTACCTTGAGGATGTCTTGGTTGACAACGGTCACATTGTCAAAATTCCGCAAGGTATCCGCTAAGATGGGAACCAAGCGGTCATCAATCTCAAAGGCCATGACTTCTGCGGCATTTTCTGCCAAAAACTCAGTGAGAGCTCCAATTCCTGGACCGATTTCAATGACATTGACCTGCTTATCAATCTCAGCCGTATCCACAATTTTTTGAAGGATATTGGTATCGGTCAGAAAGTTCTGACCGAAGGATTTTTTAAAGGTAAAACCGTGACGCTCCAGCACTGCCTTGGTCACGCTATAATCTGCAATTCTCATTTTTTCTCTTTTCTAATCAGTTTAGGGGTAAAGGGTCCCCTCTACTTCCGTCTTAATAACTGGCCATCGCCTCTTCAACTTGTGCCAAACAAATCCCAAACAACTCCAAACGTTTGAGCAGTTGTTTGCCATTGCAATAGCCGATGCGCAAGGCTTCTCCTAGATATTCCCGGCGTTTGCGACTATCGTTGCCCATTAACAGGCCGAGACGCATCAAATCAGTCTTTGTAATATCAAAGAAATGCTCATCTTCATAGGAGCCCACGAGTCCAGCCAGGGCCTTTTCTAGGTCTTCAAAGCTGGCATGCTCCACTCCAAGAGAACGCCCCTTGGTCTTGGATTTGGGGACTGCCTCACCACGGTTTAAAAAGGCATGCTTGGCCTGTGGAATTTCTTGCATAATGATCTTGCGAATCCGCTCGCCATTGTAGTCTGGATCCGTAAAAACAATGACTCCACGTAACTCTTGCAAGGTAGCAATTCGTTCCAAGTCATCTTGATCGATCGCAGAGCCTCGTGTTTCATAAGTATCCACCTCATAAAAACGACGGAGATTGGCTGTGTCGTCCTTGCCCTCCACGACAATCACTTCTGGTATTTTTCTTTTCTCAGTCAAGGCCAAATACCTTTCTTGCATTGTCATAGGTTGTCTGAGCCACTTCTTCTGTTGTTAAGCCACGTAGTCCTGCAATAAAATCTACCACATAACGAGTGTAAGCTGTTTTATTTTCCCGACCACGTTTGGGAACTGGTGCCAGATAAGGGGCATCTGTCTCAACCAAGATCTTGTCTAGTGGAAGGCCAGCTGCAGCTTCTTGAACATCTGTGGCTTTCTTAAAAGTGACCACTCCTGAGAAGGAGATCATCATTCCCAGATCCATGAAGCGTTTGGCATCTTCTAGACTACCTGAGAAAGAATGCATGATCCCACCGCGTGGGCCGACTCCTTCACTCTTGATAATGGCATAGGTATCTTCAAGAGCATCACGCGTATGCACCACAAAAGGCAAGTCCAAGTCCTTAGACAATTGGATCTGGCGACGAAAGACCTTTTCTTGAACCTCTTTTGGTGCTGTCATCCAGTGGTAATCCAGGCCGATTTCTCCTAGGGCGACGACTTTGGGATGTTTCAACTGTTCAAGTAAATAGGCCTCCACTTCAGGACTATAATCGCCCGCCTCAGTGGGGTGCCAACCAAGTGTGAGATAGAGCTCTGGGTGCTGGTCTGTCAACTCCACAGCTCGCTCAATGGTTGGCTTATCAAAACCAACAATATTATGAGCTACAACGCCCATTTCCTTGGCCAAGTCCAGCTCTTCTTGTTCTTTTCCTGCGAATTCTTCCACATTGAGATGGGTGTGGGTATCAAAAATCTGCATGATCTTCCTTTTCTTCCGAGTTTTTCTTCTTTCTATTATAGCAGAAAGCGCCTCTAAATTCACTTTTGGACAAAACAAAAACCAGTAGTCTCGAGTTTCTACTGGTTTTTAGCTTTTTATCTGAATTAAGCAGCCAAAACTTTGCGTCCTTTACGACGACGAGCTGCCAATACGCGACGACCGTTTTTAGTTGACATACGGTTACGGAATCCGTGTTTGCGCGCACGACGAAGTTTACTTGGTTGATAAGTACGTTTCACGATGAATACCTCCTCATAGATTTTGTATTCGTTTAGCCGGCTAGTTGTGATCAGTTACTAAACATACTTTACTATTCTATCGGATTCAGCTCTATTTGTCAATAGCTATGGCAAAATTGTTGCAAATACAGGTCGGAGAAAACCTTTCTACACCCGACGGGTTGCCAAATAATAGGGTTCCAGAGCCATCAGCGCCTCTTGCAACTGATCCAAGATATCCTCTAGGGAACTCTCCTCGACTAGAGGCACATCGTATTTGACGAGGACCTTACGAACCGCTCCTTCTGCTACTGCTTGTAGCAGATCATGGCGATTCTTCTCTGTTCCCTCGCTCCTTCGACTCTCTCCATTTTTCTGAGCGAAATAATAAACTGGCTGAGAGATGGGGAGTGTGAGAACCTTGTGTTGTTTCCCAAGACTCTGCTCGTCTTTTTTTCGCTCGATAAAGCTCACCTCTAAGGAAACTCCAAAATCAGCTGCGTCTCCATAAAGTCTCAAGGCAAACATGGGCTCTGCCATCGTTCCTTCTCCTTTTAGATAGGCCCAAAAATGAGGACGCAAGACTTGAGCCTGGTTCATCCACTGGCTGGTCCGATCTTGCTCCAAATAGGGGTGACGCTGCTGAAAGGCTGAGACTAAATTGGTGAATTCCTTACGAGCCGCTTGAGCCAGTGTACGATACTGCTCCATCTCTGGGGCTAGCACCCCTGCCTTTGCTGGCGCCTGATATTTCATTCCTTGAAGCTTTAAAAACTCTCGAATGGCTGAAAATCCCATCTGCTTCCTTTCTAATTCCACTAAAAAAGAGAGAGCGGTTCAGTCCCGTCTCTCCCCCATGAGAACTAATCGCTAGATTATCCTTCGATGTCCACCACCACGTAACGATTTGGTTCTTCGCCTTCAGAGTAGCTAGTGACCCCTTCCATCTTAGAGACGATACGGTGAATGATTTTGCGTTCACTGTTTGACATTGGATCTGTCTGTTGGGCTTGCCCGTCTTCAAGGGCACGCGTTGCCAACTTCTGAGCATAGCTTTGAAGAACTTCCGCCCGGTGTTCTACATAGTCATTCACATTAATGGTAATGTAAAAATTCTTTGAGTAGCGGTTATAAAGATAGTTTTGTGCCAAAAGTTGAAGAGCCTTCAAGACTTTTCCATGGTAGCCGATGACACGTCCTGGCTCATTGGTATCAATTTGCATATTGACCGTGCGGCGGTTGTGACTACTTGAGATGGTCGCATCCACATCCATTTCATCGACTACTGTTTGAACATAGGCTGTCACATCTGTGACGACTTCTTCGATATTGTAGTTTTCCTCTACTTCAATACCAAGGTTTGAGAAATCAGACTCATTTGATTCTTTTGCTACTGGTTCTTTGACTTTCTCAAGGATATGTTCATGCCCTTTTTCTTCAAGAACGGTATCTGCTTCTTTGTCATGTTTGAGGATTTCTGTCTTGATTTCTTCAGAGACAACTTCTCCCTCTTCTTCAACCTTCTTGATTGCTGCTACGACGCGGCCAAGATCGACCGTTGCTTCGCTCACCGTCTTCACCGGTTCGTTTTGCGCATTGATCTCGTCTGGTACTCCTTTGACAGCTTTTTGGTTAGCTTTCACAACCGTTGTTTCTGCAATGGGCTCAATCTCAACTTGAGCTGGTTTTTTGCCAAACAAGCCAAGAAAACCTTTCTTCTCACGCGCTACAACCGTAATATGCGCCTTCAAACGGGGAATATCTAAATCGTTTAGGCCTTTTTGAATGGCTTCTTCAACAGTTGCTCCAGTATATAGGACCATATGTCCACCTCTTTCTTATTTTTTCTTTTTCTGTGCTTTGTTTAGGGCACGGCGTTTTTGTTTTTCCATGTCTCGCGAAGCTTGCTCTTTTGCTTCACGCTCTGCGATAATCTTGAAGGGGTTGTTCAAGAGATAGGTCTGTCCGACTTGGTAAGCATTGGAAGTCACCCAGTAGAGTGCGACCCCACTGGCTGAGAACAAGGCAAAGAAGAAGATCATCACAGGCATCACATACATCATGGTTGTCGCACTACCATTGCGCTCTGGCATGGCTTTGTTGGTCAACCAACTACTGAAAAATGTGAAGAGTGCCGCAAGAAGTGGCAAGATATAAGTCGGGTCGATCGCGCCAAGATCCAACCAAAGGAAGTGACCAACTTTAAGGAATTCTACACGGCTCAGTGCTTGGAACAGTGCCATCAAGACCGGCATCTGAATCAAGAGAGGAAGGAAGGCTGAAGACGTTTTGACACCTTTTTCCTTGTAAAGGGCCCGCATCTCTCCAGAAAGCTTGGTCCGGCTATCAAGATCCTTCCCAGGATACTTAGCTTGCAATTCCTTGAGGAGGGGTTGAATTTCCTGCATTTTGCGGGTTGAATTCATTTGATATTGGAAGAGGGGCAAGAGGACCGTCCGAATGACAATGGTAAAGACGATAATCCCAACACCGATACTTCCGCCAAAGGACAAGAAGCGGATAGCTTCTGCAAAGAAGTAGACGAAGCGTTCCCAACCACCTGTCGACTGAGCTGTCACCTGAGAGGTTCCACAAGCTGTCAAGACCAATAAGGCCGCTCCTAATAATCCCGTTAACTTCAGTTTCTTTTTCACATTATTCCCTTTCTTGGTAGACATGCGCTAATTTTAAGACATGTACAAGATTTTTTTCTACTTGATGAAAATCGAGCTCCTCCACCCCTTTACGAGCAATGACAACAAAATCATCGGTCGTAAGGAAGGCTTGGTGTTTGATCAAAACATGGCGAATCAAACGTTTGATGCGATTTCTGGTCACAGCATTTCCCAGTTTCTTACTAACAGACAGGCCGACTCGAAAATGCGGTTGGTCTTTGCGCAAGCGGTAAACAACGAATTTCCGATTGGCAACATTTTGACCACTTTTAAAAATAGCATTAAAATCTTTGTCACGTTTGACGCGGTAGCTTTTTTTCAAACCTCAACTCCCTCTTTTAAATTTATTCTATTATACCATATTTTCAAAAAAAACCAATCTCACTCAGGAAATCGGTTGCTACTTGAATACAGATAAAAGCAAAGGCAAAGTGTAGTAAAGATTGAGCAGAATATGAGCCAAAATAGGAGAAAGGAGCGTCTTACTCCGATAATACAGGATCCCAAAAATCACACTCGGCAGGAGATAGATGATAGAAGCTCCTAGCGAAAAAGGATTGTGAAGAAAATGCAGGCCACTGTAGATGAGGGCTGGAAGCCAAATCTCTGCATAGAGTTTCCAGCCTTTGAAGTAGGCATTTACCAAGGCTCCACGAAAAATCAGCTCTTCTGTCACCGGTCGGATGATGACCATTGCGATCACCAGGATGAGCACCCCTGTGGGACTAATTTCCCGTGGAAAGAGGCTCAAAACAGCTGCCCGTCCTTGAACAAAACCACTGATGAAGTAGTCCAACCAGTAGACCAAACAGGCTGCAAAAACGGCTTCTATCAGAGATTGAAGAGGGGTCTTCCCCAGCTTAAACTGCGCTTTTTTAGAAAAACGGTAGACCAAAAACCCTGTAAAGACTGCATAAAGGCCTTCTAGGCCAAATAAGGTCCAATAATAGCTATTTGCGCTTGCTACACTATTGGAAACATACTGGGCTAAGGGGCGAAACTGAGGCCGGATGTAAAAGTAAAACAAGAGTAGAAAGAGGGGATAAAGCAGCGAGAGCTTTCCTTTGATGAATTTCATAGATACCTTTCCTATAAAGTCTGATAAATCGTATAGTGCATCTTACCATAATCGTGACAAGGTTTCAATGAAAAAGGATGCCTTTCTACTCTTTAAGATAAGCTACATAACCTCCTAAGACAGCGACTAGAATCAAGAGACAAAGAAGAGTTTCCATCCATACAAGAACTGTCAAGAAAGGTAGTTGCAATAAGCCTTGGGCCATTTTCAAAGAGGTCGCTGTGATGACCGTTGGAAAGGTCAGGGCTGAAAAAGCAGGTTGGAAGCCTGCTTTGACCATCCTTGGGAGACGTGTCAAAACAAAGAAATAAAACCCTTGCGAGGCCACCACCATGATCAGTAAGAACCAGGTAGGCAGGCTTGCTCCACCCACACGAACCAGGGCTGCTAAAAGAAGGGAAAAGGGAGCACAATAGATGCCTTCTTGCCCTAACAGATGATTGGGTAAGGGCTGCTTTTTCCCATCAAAATAAATGACTGGGTAGAGAAGAAAAGTCAAGCCAAAACCAACCACCAATGCAAGATAGGCAATGAGCCGCTGGCCGACAACTGGATAGGTCAAGGCTGCGACTGCGATCCCTACATAGAGAACGGTCCAACTCGGAGTGGCAGTGACTCTTGGACGGACCATGACATGGGTCTTGGTAAAATAGAGGATCAAGCAGACATCTAGAAGAAAAGCAGACCACCAGACCACTTGAGAAAGTCCTCCAACTGCTGGGAAAAGTCGAAAGAGATAGGTAGAGAGAATCATTCCAGCCATGGGAAAGGTCGCCATCCCAGATAACAGAGCAGGTTGTTGCAGTTCCATCTTTGTTTCTTGCCAGCGAATCGCATGATAGACTAAAAAGAAAAACCAGAAGAACAAACCTGTCAGACTAAAGGCATGGGCAAGAATGGGTAGAGAGTCTGCAAGAAGGTTTCCAGCGCCAACCAATCCTAACAGACAGCCTGAAAATACTAAGGGGATCTTTTTCATCGGGAGCTCCAATCATTTTGTCGCTTTCAGTATACCATAAAATCAAAGGGAACATCATCAAAAAAAGAAGTTGGTAAACCAACTTCTTTTAGAATGTAATCCACCTGTTTCTTACATAATACATCCTAAATGATACTTAAAAAATTAAAAAGATATCAACTATTAGGCTCACTTAGACATCTACTGAAACTTTCCGCCGTGAGATAAGTGCCTGAAATAATTATGTTTCAGGCACTCGGGATTATTGAGACCTTAGGCTCAATAATTAGTCATGGAACTTCCTCGAAGTTCGCTGACGTCCGTACTCACCTAAGGAAAGTTTCTAAGATGACTCTCTCTACAATTTGAAAGAAGTTGGAGAATACCAACTTCTTTTTATCCATTCTATTAGAAACTAGGCCTGTACGACCATCATATAAAGAAACAAAGATACGAGAAAGACGATACTAACGGCAAGGGTTGCTAGCTTGAGCCCGCGGTGGGAGCGCCAATAGCTTGGCTTCCCTAAGTTACTGGTTGCATCTGTTGAGAGCGATTGTTGTTGGCGAGGTTGCAGGGTAATGAGAACCACCAGAGCAAGGGATATGATCGAAATTCCGATTGCAAATACCATTTCCATCTTAGGATCCTCCTAATACTCTCAAGAGGGTAAAAATAACTCCTAGTAAGATCACCAACCCGATGACCACATTAAAGGTAACATTGATCTTTTCGGAACGCGTCGTCTTTTCTTTTTCGGAAGGACGGCGTTTGAGAGACTCCATTCGGCCTTCTACTTCTTTGTAAAATAAATCTTTCTTACGATCACTCACCTTGTCCACCGATCCCTTCTTTCAAGCGAGCTGTGAAAACAGCTGGCTCGACACTACTTGATTGAGCAATTTGTTGCGCGACTGCTTCTCTGTAGCTATCCACAGATTGGTAGATTTCCTGGATACGGGCCACCATATCTGCTTCTTTTCCTTGGTCAAAGATATTGGCTTGTGCGAGGAAGTGGCGGTCATGCAGGGTATGGCTAAAGGCAAGGATGACTTGCTGGTGTTCAAAGGCCTTGCGAACAATTCCTTGCACCTCTGCATAGTGGTTGATATCCAGATAAATACTAGAGACCTTAAGCAACTCTTTGATCCGCTCTTGGCTGATATTTTGATACAAGACCACATTTGGGTAACGAACCATAGATAAGAGGCTAGCAGACATCTCTGTCAAGGCCGCTACACGGAAGGTCACATTTGGCAAATTCTCTACTAGGTAGGTCAAGGCTTCGATCTGATCCGAATTGGTCAAGACAAAGGCGTCTTTACGGATATCGTCTTTTACCTTGAAATCATACAGGTAGCCAAGGGGAGCAAAATAGCTATGCTGGTCTTGTGAGGTCAACTGCAAAGCGCGATGATAAGTCGAATTTTGTGGAATCAAGATCTTCTTGGTCCGGATTTCTGGGCTCTTTAGAATCAACTGCATATTGCCTGGAAGGCTGTCATGAAGTGGTTCTTGCCACACCAAGACGTCGCGACCTTTGATTCCTTTATTTCCAAGCTGAAGACTAATGCTAAAGGAGGTAGCAAGGGTATTGTAGACCAAACCATCCAGATTAAAACCACGATACTCTAGGTAAAAGACAAAGTAATCTAAGCGATTCTTGAAAATCCGCATGGGTTGATGGTCCAAGGTCAAGATCAAATCCCCTGTTTGGTGATTCTCTGTCAAGCGCTCGGTATCTCCTTCAAAATAAGTAGTCACCAAATGCTGTCCTTGATCACCACAAGTCGTTACGGCTATCTTACGACCGTATTGGTCATAGCGATCAATCATGAATACTTGCCCCTTGTCATCCAACCACTCTATGCGCTCGACAATGCGTTTATAGGAAGCGGCATGGTAAACAATCCGAGCCTTTTCCTGACCATAGTAGGTGACTCTCCCCGAACTATTATCCCCTGAAACTTCCCAGAAATCAGGCACTGGAACTTCATTAAAGTAGCGTCCGCGCTTCTCCTCTTTTGGCTGGCCTAAAAAATAGAGAAAAGGCGATTCGACCCCGTCAGGTAAGAAACCGTTTGGCTCCAGAACAACGGTTGGATATTCAAAGCCAGACTCCTTCATGGAGTGGAGCAGGTCTTGGCTTTCACGAGAATAACTATCAAATACGTTCAGCATGTGTCACCTCTTCTATCAATTGTGCCCAAGCTTCTTCTACTCGGCTGGTCAAAAAGTCTTCTGCACGCGCATAAGATGCTTGACGCATGCTGGCTAGATCATCTTTCTTGTAGAGCTGAATGATTTTTTCAGCAAAGGCAGCAGCAATATGGTCCACCACTTGGTCAGCTGAAGGTGGGATGAGATAGCCATTTTTCCCTTCTGTGACAAAGGTTTGGTTGCCATAAGGAACGTCAAAACCGATAATCGGAAGACCAGAACCAATCGCCTCCATCAAGGTTAAACCAAAGCCCTCGCTGGTCGATGCGGACAGGTAAACCTCATAGTTCTTATAAATTTCCTCGAGGTTGGCATGACCTTTAAGCTGGATATAGTCTGCCGCCCCCAATTCATCAATCAGAGAGCGCAATTTCCCTTCTTCTCCACCTTTCCCATAGATGTCAAAGAACAATTCTGGCAATTCTTTTTTGGCCCGAACCACTGCTCGTACCAACCAGTCAATATGCTTTTCTGTTGCCAAACGAGAGGCTGTAATCATAGAAAATGGGGTACGATTTTCGTTTTGTGGCAAGCTGGCAAGACTACCAACTGGAATGGTATAGATAGCCGGCCGATGCTTGGTATATTTAGCAAACTGCTCTGTTAAGATTTCTTTTTGACGATCAGTCGCAACAATAAAGAAGTCCACCTTATCGGCATTGGTGAATTGGTAGTCATAATAGTTATTCCACAAGATATACTGATCATCGACACTATTGGCACTAAAGTGTTCGGCATGGACCACCACGCCCAGACGGGCCTTTTGCGCCTCTTCAAAGATGGGCTGACCGATATTGGTTTCCCGATCCAAAATCACTAGATCTTGTTTGGTCAATCGAAGAGTCTGCATAAAGTAGCGGATCAATTCTTGGCGACCAACCAGATAGCGATCTGGAAAACAATAGATTTCGCGCCCATCTGCCATCTGCATGCTGTAGGCAACCGTCCCGTCTTCATTGTAAAAGCGGCGCTCAATCAAGTTGGCTTGGTTATTCTTGGGAATAAAGTACTCGGTACAGTAACGAGTGTAGGAGAAATAATCCTTTCTCACTAAAATTCCCCTAGACACATACTCGCAACGTTCGACATAGGGACTGTTTTCCTCCCGCAGGTAGCAGGTCAAAAAGTTGTCCTGGTCTTCATAAAAGAAGCGCTTGATCTTGCCATCGACTTCTTCACGAGTCGGTTTTCCGGTAAAACCTGCTAAGACCTGATCAAGGGTATAGGTCGTTGGTGCAATTTTTATATCTGTAAAATGGCTGTAGAGCCAGATGATTTCATCATTTTTAAAGCCGATATTTTCTGTTAAATGCTGGATATTATCGGCTAGAATCATATCCATAAAGACAAACTTGGCTGGTTGATGGATATTGCGTAACAACTGGGCACGGTAGGCCTGGGCATACTCAACACCACTGCTGGCCCAACCGATTCCAAGGTTGATATTGTATACTGTCATAATGTCCTCTTTTATGGGAAATGCAAGACAATTTCCCCTTTTTTATTGATTTCTACTCGACTCAGTAAGAGATTGCGGACCATTTGTTCTTTGGTCGCCTCTTTCATTCGTTCAAAAGATTGGTAGGCTTCTTGGAAAAATTCTACCAAAGGGTTTTTCTGACTGGTGTATTGGCCAGACAGAGCCATGCGCAATTGTTGCAGATAGTCTACCTGCTCGACCCAGTTTTCATCGATAGCTTTTAGAATGGCCATGCGCTGGAATTGGGCGATCACCTCATCGGTGCCTAAGACCTCATACTTGGCCTCTAACTCACTCTTAGCAATCTCCCATAAGAAATTCGCTTTGGTTTTTTTGCTACGGAAGGTTTGGTGGGCCTTTTCCGGATCCACTTGGTAGCTAACATTGTCTAAAATATAGCGATAAAAAGCTACAGGTTCTTTGTATTCTTTTTTATGGGCAATGCTTGAAAAAACGAAACGAAGCGCTTTTTCTACGATGTCGTCCAAGCGTCCTTCTTGCTTAATCAAGCGGTCACGTTCTTCGTAGACGATCGCTCGCTGAATGTTCATACTTTCCGCAAATTCCAGCGTCATCCGACGGCTGGCCTGACCAGAACTTTCACTAGCATTTTGAGCTCGTTCCACCAAGTTTTTATACTTGCGCTTGGTCAGAGCTTTAGTAGCCCCAATGCGCTCTTCCACATCATAGTCTTGATAGGTATCCTGGATCCAGTCTGGTCCCCAGTTTTTCATCAAATCGTCTTCTAAAGAGACAAAGAACTTGGTCAAACCGGGATCTCCTTGGCGGCCTGAACGTCCCCGAATTTGAAGGTCAATCCGCTGGTTCATCATCCGCTCGGTTCCGACAACCACTAGGCCTCCTAATTCAGCTACTCCCGGTCCCAACTTGATATCGGTTCCTCGACCGGCCATTGAGGTCGCAACCGTCACGGCTCCTTTTCGACCAGATTCCTTAATGATTTGGGCCTCACGAGGAGCATTGTTGGCATTAAGCAGATTGTGAGGGATCCCTTCGCGCAAGAGAAGATTCGAATAAAGAATTGACATCTCAACCGATCCGGCAAAGACCAGGATCGGATTGCCCTTTTCATGGACTTTCTTCACATAGTCCAAGGAAGCCACGATTTTTTCCGGCAAGGTTTGGTAGATTTCATCCGGCAAATCCTTACGGATTTTCCTGCGATTGGTTGGGATCTTGATCACTGACATGGCATAGGTATCAAGAAACTCTGCCTCAGCGACCTTCCCAGTCCCTGTCATGCCTCCTAACTTTCGAAACATCTTAAAGAGGTTTTGGTAGGTAATGGAAGCCATGGCCCGTGTTTCCTGGGTTAGCTTGAGACCTTCTTTGGCCTCAATCGCCTGGTGGAGCCCTCCTTGCAAGCGAGTCATTTCCATCAAACGTCCTGTTGCCTGGTCTAGCAAGACAATCTCAGGTTGTCCTTCGACATTAGGATGGATAACATAGTCCTTGTCCTTAATAAAGTTTTTATTAGCCTGCAGGGCTAGGCTGATATGGCGGACCAAGTCACGGTATTGGGGGTCATAGAGGTTGGGAATAGCAAGAAAGGCTTCTGCTGCATGAGCTCCTTTTCGAGTCAACCAAACCCGTTTCTTTTCTTCGTCAAACTTGAAATCTTCCCCCTCCTTGAAAGTCTGGATCAAGGTATCAATAATCCCATACAGGTTGGATTGAACACGAGGAGAACCAGAAATAATCAAGGGAGTCTGAGCACTATCTAGAAGCACCGAATCAATCTCATCGACAATGGCGTAATTGAAGTCTGCCAAAAATTGGCCATCGACAGAAGCCGTCAGGTTCTCTGTTAGATAGTCAAAACCTAGGCTAGTATTAGTCGTATAGATGACGTCTGATTGGTAAATCTCGCGTTTGACTTCTGGATCTAATTCTTCGTCTTCTGACTGTTTCAAAGGAACACCGACGGTCAAACCTAAGAAACGATAGACCTGTCCCATCTCTTCTGCATCCCGAGTTGCCAGATAGGTATTGGTCGTAATAACCATGACCCCTTTGCCCTCTAAGGCATTGAGATAAACTGGCATAGTTGCCGTCAAGGTCTTCCCTTCACCGGTATTCATTTCAGCGACATTGCCCTGGTGTAGGACGATTCCTCCCATGACTTGGACGTCATAGGGAAACATGCCCAAGACCCGCTTATCGGCCTCCCGTGCAACCGCAAATGCTTCCGGCAAAAGATCATCCAAGGTCTCACCCTCCGCTAGACGTTTCCGAAATTCCACAGTCTTCTCCTGCAATTGCTGATCCGTCAAGTGGGCGATCGTATCCTTCCAGCTATTGACTTCTTTTAAGATTTTTTTGATGTTTCTTAATTTAACGTAATCCAATGTGATCCTCTTTTTTGCAGTTTTGTTCGTCTATTCAAGAACTTCTGCTCCCTCAGACGATATTGGTTGAATAGTGAAATAGTGGAAGGTAAACTCTTGCAAGCCTGCACTAAGCAAGCGTACTTCGTAGGCGTAGGCTTGGTCTGGATAGGTGAAGGACAAGCAGCCTTCTGCGGTTACTCGACGGCCAACGATCTCTCCAAAGCGATCTTTGAAGATGATTTCTACCATCACGGTATGAGCGGGATTTGCTTCGATCTCGATTGCCAGTTCATAGCCCTGCTCTCTTTTGAGCAGGGGCAGACTAGGAATTTGACGCGTCGCACCAAAATTTGTCTGTGAATGCCAGGTTTTCAGCACTTGACCAGATGGCATGAGGGGATTCTGAAATTGAACGCTACCTTGGGCAGTCGCCTGAATGGTCGACCCCCAAAGATAATCTGCTAAAACTGTATCGCCCCAGTAGATCCGTCTACTTTCATTTTCTTTCATTTTTATCATTGGTTTCTTCCAAAGTCTCTTTCCATGATTTCATTGTACTGAGTCATAAACCACTCAATGATAGGAGCACTCGCATCATTGTGCCGACCGGCACGACTGGTACTAATAATCCGAACCGGCAATTCATACAAGGTCTCTAAAATATCTGGATAGGCTTGCTTGTCGTAGTCATCATCTCGCATATAAGCAAGGGCTAAAATCGTATCCTTAAAGTCCGCCTGTTTAAATCGGTCCCAGAAGCGTTGATTGAGCTGATCAATCCCTTCTTGTGACACTTGACCGATGATCAACTGCATCATATCTAGAGACGTTCCAAACTCATCTGGACGTCTAAATTTCAGGTTGGCAGCGACATCTCCAAGGTTGACAATGGGTTTACCGACTAGGATAGCATGTGGACAATACAGAGCCCCATAGTAAAGGGCACCAAAGGTCCCCATGGACAAGCCAGAGAAATTCATTTCTTCCGGTCCAAAACCAAGTGAATGCAAATGATGATCAATAAAGGCAGTGATTTGATTTTCTAATTCTTCTGAGCCCATATAAAAGGATCCACCTTCCAATCTTGGATCAGAAAAGAGAATAAAGGGACTACCCATGGCACGCATCATCCCAAATCCTTCAAATCCTTCGGCTGGACGATACCCAGAAAAGTAAATGTTTAAAGGTGGCTTCATATCACCAGGATGGAAATAAGCAAAGACCTCTTGGCGTTTGTGATCCCGAAGAGTCTGTGCTCCTACTGTCATGCCTCCTAGAGGGCCATGGGACAGGCGCTTGTGTAGAGCTCCTATCGTAAGTATCCCTTCTCCTTTGGCTTCCAGCGAAAAGGCTAGATAATAAGGCTCTGCTCCGTCTAATTCCAGCGGAGTTTGCATCTCTTCTTCTGAAAAGACTGCATCTTTGACCCACTCTCCCAGAGCACCAAAGCGGTAAAATTGGATCCGCAATTGCAGTTGACAGCTTGGATCTTTTTCGTATTCCAACCAAAAATTGATGGGACGGCTAGCATCATACACATAGTTGTAGACCCACTGGACAATCGGCGTAAACTCCTCGCCATATCGGCCATCTAGCTTAAGAAAATGTTTCCCCAGCACCGTTTGCTGACCAGCAAAATCAGGTCTCACTCGCAGATCACTAACCGTAAAGGCATCTCCATATTGATTATCGTATAAAAAGCGATCTAAGACATAGAGAAATTGATGCTTATTTGAGAAATCCCAGGGTCTTGCTTGCTTGAGACTTAAAAGGTGGGCCAATTCTTCAGAAGGGGCCTCTAGCTGATGGCTTTCATCATAAAACACAGTATAAGGCTGGAAGTAGGTCAGGTCTTCTCCTAGAGCCAACAAATCCTCTGGCTTTTCTAAAATCAAAGCTTTGAATTTGGCGATTTCCTCTTCTTCCATATAGTCTTTGAGTGATGGAAGAGCGGTGACTTGAAAAAAGTGCCATCCAAGTCCAGCAGGAAGCTCCACCTGATCCTGCCAGCTACTTGAGCCGATTTGGAGAATATGGGTTAATTGTTGTTTGTTATCCATGACGTTCTCTCATCCATCCTTCCCATTTCTCGATCAAACGTTGACCCGTGTATTCTTGAATTTTTTCGATCGAGTAGACCAAGGCTTCATTCCAAGGCTTCAATTCCAATAAGAAGTGCGTAACCGCCTTTTCTAATTCCTGGTCTCCCTTAGATAGGACATAACCATTTTTCAGATGATCGACATACTCTGTCTGGACGCGGTTGACTTGAGGAATCCCCGCAGAAATCCCTGCAATCTGCGTATAGAGGTTGGGCTCCTCGCTTAAATCTACAATCAAACGTGTTTTTTCCAACTCTTGAATAATGTCATTTTCATTTGAAAAATTCTTAACCACAAAACGGTAATCCGGCTCGCCTTGTACAGATTCTTCATCGATGATCTGGTTTTCCCCAAGACCTTGTATTTGAGCAGGTGATTGAAGCAGATGCAAGTCCTGCTCACTAGCAATCAATTCCTCAAGTTGCCCTTCTAATTCTTTCACCCTCTCTGGTGAACCATTATAAAATGCAAAAACGACTTCAAATAAAGGGTATTGCGACAAAATTTCTAGAATATTTTTAAGCTGTTTCTTGCTTGGAAGCTCGCTTTCATTGACATAATAGTAAATCTTTGATTCCTTGCGCTCCTGACTAGAGCCCAAACGGAGACGAGAGTCAAAAGAGGTAATCCGGTGCGTCTTTTGAGCCAGGCTAGGAGAAAAAACCGCAATCGCTTCTTTGGTTTTTTCACTATCTGTAATCAAGAGCTGGGCATCTATCATATCAAAATAGAGGGCAAAGTTTTCAGCAGATAAGGGCTGACGATCTCCATAGAAGGACAAGACTTTCTTAACTCTACTCGCTGTATCTTGTAAAAAAGCCAAATTTGCTGGATGTGCTGCCACCACCAACTGATCTCGTCCTGGAACCAGAGTCAACAGCTGTTCCTTCATTTTTTCAGCGACAACTTCTCCCATATCGGAATAACTTTCTTTTTTGAAGGCAGGAAAGAAAGCTTCATTGACCATAACAGATTGGTTCTCTTCGATTAACATTTCTCTCAAAACCCATTGTCCATCAAAACTCAAATACTCTTGAAAATAAGGTTTCTCATCTTTATAGTAAACTCTACTAGAGATAAAACCACGGTCATCTAAATATTCGACATAAAGGGTTTCACCCTCTTTATAACGGGTTAGGGTAAGGATATTCCCATCTACTCCCATATCAATTTTTGCTAGGCGTTTACCTTTTCGAAATGCTATTGCCAAAAAGGGAGTATAAGAAAAAGTTGTCTCACTCGGCCATTCGATATCTTGAAGCTGGACTGGGCGCATAGCCAAATCAGACGGAACCTTTTGGATCCGATCAAAAATCGAAAGCACATCTGTCTCTAACAAATCTTGGCGGTGTAAAAAATAGCGCAGTTGCGGACTATACTGAGGCAACAATAAAATCCGATCCATTTCTACTTCTTGAAAAATACGAACTTGATTAATGGTATCGTCAAATTCAATGGATTCTCGCATCCAGTACCAAGGGGTAGCTGTTTGCTGCCAAATGCGGTCCGTTCCATACCAGGCTGGTACAAAATAATACATAGTTACTCCTAGAATATTCTTGTATAACGTTGATTGACGCGAAGGGCACGAATTTCTTCTCGGATATTGTAAATCATTCCGACAAACATAAGGAAGGTCCCTGGGATCATGGTCAAACGTAAAAGATCCTTATCCCATAGCAAGATTGAAAAAGGAAGAGCGGTAAAGAGAATCAAATACAGAGTTCCAAAGACAGTCAAGCGTAGCACAATTTTATTGATATAGCGACGTGTGTCTGCTCCAGGATAAATATAATCGATATATTCTGAGGCCTTCATCATTTTCTCTGCAATTTCTTCTCCATTCACATTGACAAAGGCAAAGGCAAAAGAAAGAATTGCAATGACAAAAATATAAAGAAGAATCCAGATTGGATCTCCCATTACCAAGTGCTTGGCTAGCTGGGCAGCCCATTTAGCATTGGAGTCCATAGACAAGATCAAAAGCATAGCGTACTGAGGAATAGACACCAGGGTCATGGCATACATAAAAGGCATACCTCCCGCAGGATTGATCTTGATGTCCAAAAAGGTATAACTTTTAAGGTTGTTATGAATTCCTAATTTATTAACAGGAATTTGATACTTGGAATATTCCACTAAAACTGCCACATAGACAAAAATCAAAAGGAAGATCATCCCCAGAACATAAGCGATCTCTGGGATATTATTGACACTAGAAAGGGTCTGCATCACGTCTTCTGGAAGGTACATAACCATCCCAGCCATCATGATCACCACAGAACTTCCGAGCCCTAAAGCAGCATTTAGATCAGATAACCAAACTAAAAAGAAGGCTCCAGCCACCATAATCATAGTATTGACCGCAATGACAAGTCCCGAATCCAGATCGGTTTTTAGAGGTAAATACATGGCCACCGCTAAGGACTGGACAATAGCGAGCACCAAGGTCACATACATCTTTCGACGCTCCACAATCTCTGAGCTGGTTTTTTCGAGGTTAAAACGTTTTGAAACGGTAAACATCCGCCATAAAATCAGGGAAGACATCCAAGGGGATAGACCGATCGAAAAGATCGACATTCCGCGGAGATTTCCCCCCATCACAGCACTCGAGAGTTGTAAACCAGTTGTTGTTCCCTCATTGAGCCTCAAAGCCTTTGATAAGTCAACAAAAGGCAGGGAAATTTTACTTCCCAAAACATAAATAAAGACGAAAAATATCGTCCAACAAAATCTCTTTCCTACTTCAGATCGTTTTAACATTTCTTTTAAACTTTCTCTTACTCATTTTGACCATTTCATTGGAAAAACAGCCTTTAAATATGTGTTTATAAAGTACATTATCTCAACTTATTTTACCATAATTTGCCTTATTTCTAAACTTATTTGTCACTAATCCTTAATATTCTAAAAAATTATGGTCTTGGTACCGTATTCAATAAAAAATTCTTCAGATTTATGTCTGAAGAATCCTTTTTTATTCTATTTATTTCCCTAGAGCCATAATACTATCAATAAATAATTTCTTTGTAAAATAGCCATTGCGGATCAAATAAGAAGTATAGTGAGCCTTTTGGACCATTTGGGCATACGCTTCTTCTGTGCAGTCTTGAACCAAACGATTAGCTTCTTCAAGACTGGATGCTACAAAGCCGATCCCTTTTTCTCGAATATAGTCTGCATTTGACAAATAGTCTGGTACGACTACCGGAAGACCTGCGGATAGATAAGTTGATAATTTGTAGGAAATATTTTCTTTGTAGTAATCTCGCTCATCCTCAGGATTCTCTGAATTTCCCCAGACAAGCCCAAAACCACCCTTAGAAAGCTCCAAAAGCAACTCTTGCTTGGTCCGCCAGCCTTCAATATGGACCTTAGAATAATCAACTCCTTCAACTGGTTCGGTATAGACATGAAGGGGAGTATCATATTTCCAATCGATGATATGAGGGAAACGCGAAGGATTACCTGAGAAGATCAACTTTTTCTCAAATTGTGGAGTGTAGAGTTCCAAACTGTGGGTCAAATCCCACAATTTTTGGACCACATATTTTTTAACTGTAAGCCCTTCTGATACTAGACGATGGTACATCTGTTCTGATGGGACAACAACAAGGTCGCTCTTATTATACATCTCAATATAAGCAGGCATGAGATAATAATTGCTTTCAAACATGAGAGGTGGGACATCATGGATGAACATGACGAGTTTCGTTTGAAGGAGTTTTAACTTATCCACCAAACGATTATCCCACTCAATTCCGTTCCAAGAAGGTGATTGAACGAAGACAATATCCCCAAAAGCTACACCTGCTAAAATACCGTCCATCCGTGAACTCAACTCACCATCCGGTTCATTCGTTTGATCATAAAAATAGATTCCAAGTTCATTGACCCCAAGTTCACGAACCACATTCATAATATCATTTTGCGCCATTAGAGCAACACTTTGCGAAGATTGCCCGAATAAATTTGTAAAATGGATTTTCATTTCTTCCCTCTAACTCTTCTTTTTGATCTATATTCGTAATTTCATATAGTACGGATAGAGTTTCCTTGTCTATATTACTTTACTGAAAACTTCCTTGTCCATTATAACATATTTTAAAACTTCTTAAACTTTTTGAATTCATAAAAGACCGGGAATATCCCGGTCTTTATTCATGATATTTCATACCTTATTTGCTATCTTTTTTCCGGATTCCTAAAAGGGCTAATCCAGAAAGAAGAATGGAAACTCCTGTAGCAAGGATATTAGATGAAGGATGAGCTCCTGTCGCTGGAAGAGCAGGTCCTGAAGAATGTTTCGCACTTAGCGAGCTTGCTTCTGTTGGAGATTCTGAGTAAGAGGTGCTGAACGAAGACACGACAGACTCCGAAGGACTGGTCATAGCAGAGAAACTTGACGCATAAGACACACTGATCCATTCAGAAGCTTCATACGATAGAGATTGACTCTCTGTCGAGGATGCGCTCATAGATTCTGAAACACTTGTCAAAGGGAATTCAGACACTGGCATCGACGTTGAAGCTGATTCGCTTGTTGAAAGGAGCGAAGTTGATTGGCTATAGGAGTCAGACCCCGATAGTGAGACTGACGCTAGAGATTCTGAATGAGATGCCCATTGTGAAGCAGATAGACTCTCTGAAACTGATCGAGAGAACGATACAGACTCTGAGACCTGCGATACAGCTACGACACTAGAAGTTGAAGCTGATTCGCTTGTTGAGGCAGAAGCTTGAACCTGCGAGTCTGATTGACTCACTGATGTTGATTGCAAATCAGTCGATACTTGCGATTCTAACTGACTCATTGAATCAGAACGAGAAAAGGATATAGATTCTGTATTTTGAGACTTAGATTCGACATCAGAAGTAGATTGTGATTGACTCACTAAAGCCGATTCTTGTTCTAACAAGTCTGATTGGCTAGTTGAAATCGATTCTTGGATCAACGACTCTGACCGACTCGTTGAAATCGAAGCTTGAACCAACGATTCAGACTGACTCGCTGAAATTGATTCGCGGACTTGCGACTCTGACTGACTCGCTGAAATTGATTCTTTAACCAGCGATTCAGATTGACTCACGGAAACCGAAGCTTGAACTTGCGACTCGGACTGGCTTGCCGAAACTGAGGCTTGAACCAAGGACTCGGACTGACTTGACAAAATCGAAGCTTGGACTTGTAATTCAGATTGACTTGCTGAAATTGAAGCTTGGACTTGTGACTCAGATTGACTCGCTGAATCCGAAGCTTTAATCAATGACTCTGATTGGCTTTCAGAAACTGATGCTTGTACCAATGAATCAGATTGACTAGCTGAAGTCGAGGCTTGGACTTGTGATTCGGATTGACTCGCGGAAACCGAAGATCGAACTTGTGAGTCAGATTGACTAGCTGAAGCCGAAGCTTTAATCAACGACTCTGACTGGCTCGCTGAAACCGAAGCTCGGACTTGTGATTCGGACTGACTTGCCGAAACCGAAGATTGAACCTGTGAGTCTGATTGACTCGCAGATGTTGAAGCTTGAACTTGTGAGTCAGATTTGCTTGCCGAAACTGAGGCTTGGACCAACGATTCGGATTGACTTGCTGAAGTCGATGCTTGGACCAACGACTCTGATTGACTTGACAAAATCGAAGCTTGAACCTGCAATTCGGACTGGCTTACCGAAAGTGATTCTTGGACTTGCGATTCAGATTGACTTGCTGAAGTCGAAGCTTTAATCAATGACTCTGACTGGCTTGCTGAATTTGATGCTTGGACTTGTGACTCAGATTGACTTGCTGAAACTGAGACTTGAACCAAGGACTCGGACTGACTTGACAAAATCGAAGCTTGGATTTGTGAGTCTGACTTGCTTACTGATGTTGAAGCTTGAACCTGTGAGTCAGATTCGCTTGTCGAAATCGATTCTCGGACTTGCGATTCGGATTGACTTGCCGAAATCGAGGCTTGTACCAACGATTCTGATTGGCTTGCTGAAATCGATGCTTGGACTTGTGACTCAGATCGACTTACGGAAGCTGAAGATTGAACCTGCGAGTCTGATTGACTCACTGAAATTGATTCGCGGACTTGCGACTCTGACTGACTCGCGGAAATTGATTCTTTAACCAGCGATTCTGATTGACTCGCAGATGTTGAAGCTTGAACCTGCGATTCGGACTGACTTGCTGAAATCGAAGCTTGAACTTGTGAGTCAGATTTGCTTGCCGAAACCGAAGCTTGAACTTGTGAGTCAGATTGACTTACCGAAAATGATTCTTGGGCTCGCAACTCAGACTGACTTACTGAAATTGATTCACGGACTTGCGATTCAGATTGACTCACTGAGGCCGATTTGGAAAGCTTCTCGCTCATCGAAGCAGATTGAGACAAAGAAACAAGTTGAGAAACTACTTCCTTCGATCCAACAGCGGATGTTGACTGCGATTGGGACAAGGAAGTTGATTTAGATACCACACCAGATAATGATTCTGACTGACTCGCGGAAATTGATTCTTTAACCAGCGATTCTGATTGGCTCGCAGATGTTGAAGCTTGAACCAACGATTCTGATTGGCTCGCTAAAATCGAGGCTTGTACCAACGATTCTGATTGGCTTGCTGAAATCGATGCTTGGACTTGTGACTCAGATCGACTTACGGAAGCTGAAGATTGAACCTGCGAGTCTGATTGACTCACTGAAATTGATTCGCGGACTTGCGACTCTGACTGACTCGCGGAAATTGATTCTTTAACCAGCGATTCAGATTGACTCGCAGATGTTGAAGATTGAACCTGCGATTCGGACTGACTTGCCGAAACCGAAGCTTGAACCAATGACTCTGACTGGCTCGCTGAAATTGAAGATTGAACCTGTGACTCTGATTGGCTTGCAAAAATCGAGGCTTGTACTTGTGATTCAGATTTGCTTTCCGAAACTGAGGCTTGGACCAACGATTCGGATTGACTTGCTGAAGTCGATGCTTGGGCCAACGACTCTGATTGACTTGACAAAATCGAAGCTTGAACTTGCGATTCGGATTGACTTGCTGAAGTCGATGCTTGGACCAACGACTCTGACTGGCTTGCTGAAGTCGAGGCTTGAACCTGTGACTCGGATTGACTTGCTGAAACCGAAGCTTGAACCAAGGATTCAGAGCGACTCGCCGATTCTGAGGATTTAACCAAGGATGTCGATTGGCTCGTAGAAAGCAATTCTTGAGCCAACGATTCCGATTGACTAAGGAAAATTGATGTTTGAACCAAGAAATCAGACTGGCTAGCTGAAAGTGATTCTTGAGCCAAGGACTTCGATTGACTCGCAGAAAGCATAGCTTGAATTAAAGAATCAGACTGGCTCGCAAAAACCGAGGCTTGAACCAAGGATTCTGACTGACTCGCAGATAGTGATGCTGGGGCCAAGGATTCTGACTGAGATCTTGAAATAGACTCAAAGGTTGGTGACTCACTCTCAGAGATAGAAGATGAAGTTGAAAAACTTTGAGACTGTGAGGCAGACTCAGATGCCGTCATCTTCCGATAATAGTAGTTCACACTCGTCGTTGGATTAGCATAAAAGCTATTCTTAATCGTATGCTTGAAACGAGAGAAGCCATCGGCTCCTTGAGGAGTCGCATCTTCCCCTACAATCATCGTCGTATTTTTTGAAAGGGAAGGTGATTTTGGAACATCTGTGAATGGTTTCGGAACCGTGTACGCTATTCCCGTCTTTTCATCAGTATAAGTCACTGTCTCTTTGGCGGAAAACCAACCTGTTACGTCCAGTTCAAAGTTGTGTTCATCCACACGTCTTGGAGTAACGTTTAGGAAATAATCCTTGTTTTTACTTTCAATTTTACGCGTTCCACCTAAGTCAAACAATTGGCCTGGAACATCGTGTTTAAAAGTTTTTTCATAAACAAGAGTATACTTATCAAATACTGATTCATTTCCTGTATCCCGAGAGGTCAATGTATATATTTTAGAAGGATCCAAGACGTAATAGCGAAGAATGTAGTCCCCATTTTGATTCGTTGTGACAACTTCACTTCTTATAAAATGCTCACGCGCATTTCCGTATAATTCGACTTGTCTTTTTCCAACCTTACTATTATCAAAGATCCCAGTGGTCGCATTTTGAGAGATACTGACTACTGGTACCTGAACGTAACCTGCAATATCACGCGCATTTGAGGCAGTATACTGTTGTCCCTCAATCCCAGATTGCCTGTATTCAGCAAGAACCTCTTCTTCTCCAGTTGGTTCATACAATCCATCTTGCCATTTCCCCTTTGGATCCACCAAACGATACAAGGTAGACTGTTGAGACCACATGGTTGGTACTTTGACCTGGAACAACTCATTTAGTATTTGACCTTGACGTGAAGGTTCCATGACATCATAGACATCTCGGAGCATAACACTTCTAACGGGAACCATAAAAATATTAGGAAAAGATTGTAGGCTCACATAAGGGGGGTTACTTGCGTCTCCAAAAGAATAGACAAAGTTGTTACCTGCTGGAGAATCGGCAATCAAGACTTCTTTAGGAAGTCGTATAGGGCTATTCAATCTCTCATTGGGTTGGAATGTTTGAGAAAAGACTTCTGATCCATCTGATTCCTTCACAATTCGGAAATAAACATTCTTCGGATCACGAACATCTGGATTCGTTTCGCTACGATCAACAGATAGTGTCGCATAGTAGCCCAAGGATTGCTCACTTCGGTCAACAAATTCCCAAATTGCAAATGTATAACGGCTCAAATCGTGATCTTTTGAATACTTTGCAAGCTCTTCTGGAGTTAACGAAGCATTTTTATCTATGTTCGGGTCTTTGGCAACATCCGAAGTTGGTAGTGGCGCATCTACCACATTGGCACCATGACGATCATCCATATCTGGTGAAATGGATAGATTTTCATCATTACTTCTAGCCTCCTCTTCAATCGGAGACAATTGAGCTGAGATAGCTGGCTTCCCATTTACATTGGAATTTCCCACAAAGCCTGCAGCCGTTAAGGTGGTCATCATCTCATCAACCGCTTTGCCCAAACGATCGCGTTGCTCGGCATAAGCTTGAGCACTGGCATTGGTATGGATCAAGTTATTACTTGCAATCACTTCAGCCTGCACTTTGTTAATGACCGCTTCGACCACTGCTTGACGATCAGTGTTCGTCATTGTAGATGCGTAATCCCCTGCAATTTTTTGGAGCAATTCAGCTTCAGAGGTATTTTGTTCTAAAACAGTGGCTTCTTCTAAACTAGTCGGCTCTTCAATACCTGCTTCTGACTCTAGAGCTTGGGAAGACTCGCTAAGTGCAGTTGACCCAACTTTGATCAAGGACAAAGAAGCAGATTCACTGATTGAAGCCGACGCACTCTCAGACGTAGAAAGGCTAGTGGATTCTGAAACAGAGATGGATTCTGAAGGCTGGCTTGAAGTTTTTGCTAAGACCACACTATCCACTTCTGCCAAGGTTTCCTCTTTTGTCTCAGAAACCGTTGGTGCAAGTGATGTTGTATCCTCCGCCTTAGCAGTCGTAGCAAGCACAGCACCTCCAAAAACCGTTCCTACCGCAATCAAACCTTTTAAGAAGGCTTGGCTATTCTTTTGACTTTCTATTTGATCTTGCTGCACGTTGGCAATGATGGCCTCCTCCACTTGCCCACGTACCACACGAAAGAGACCTAGAGCTGCTGTTGATGCTCGAAGCCAATTTTTTCCTGATTTAATTAATTTGAAGCGTACGACACGATCTGTTTCACGAAAGTTTCCTTTTGAACGCTTAAATTGCATGATATTCCCCTTACATTGTATTCATTATTCATTATACAGGAATACTACGTAGATTCAAGTAATTTGCTACGAAAAACTTATATATTATTGCTTTATTTTCAAATTTTTTGCAACAAATTTAAAATATTTTATTCTACTAGTAAAAAAGTGAATCTCCTATGAGATTCACTTGAAAAAATGGCATTTCCTACTAGATCAGTTACCCTTCTTTTTACGTCGGATAAGTCCAGTAATTCCAGCTAGCCCTGTAACAACCCCAAGAAGAGCTGATGTTACAGACCCTGTTTCGCCAGTATTCGGAAGCGCCATAGATTGGCTGTGTTTTTGTGATCCACTTGCTGACTCGGAGGTCGACATTGATTCTGAACCAGAAGCTGATTGTGAACCGCTACCAGATGTTGATACTGATTGTGATTGACTCACTGAAACTGAAGTACTTACTGATTCAGCAGCAGAGATTGAGTTGCTCAACAATACTGACACTGACTCTGACGTTGATACAGACTCTGATACTGACACTGACTCTGACGCTGATACTGATTCAGAGGTTGAAACTGACTCGGATGTTGAGACAGACTCGGATGTTGACACTGACTCTGACGTTGATACTGATTCAGATGTAGATACTGACTCTGAGGTTGAAACGGATTCTGATGCTGATACTGACTCAGACGCGGAGACCGATTCAGACGTTGACACTGATTCTGAAGTAGATACTGACTCTGACGTTGATACTGATTCAGATGTAGATACTGACTCTGAGATTGAAACGGATTCTGATGCTGACACTGACTCAGACGCGGAGACCGATTCAGACGTTGACACTGATTCTGAAGTAGATACTGACTCTGACGTTGATGCTGACTCTGACGTTGATACAGACTCTGATGCTGAGACTGACTCAGACGCGGAGACTGATTCAGAGGTAGAAATCGATTCAGACGTTGATACTGATTCAGAGGCTGATACTGACTCGGATGTTGATACTGACTCAGACGCTGAGACTGATTCTGATGCTGACACTGATTCAGACGCGGAGACCGATTCGGACGTTGATACTGATTCAGTGGTCGATATAGACTCAGATGTAGAAACAGATTCGGACGCTAATACTGACTCGGATGTTGACAGCGATTCAGATGTAGAAACGGACTCAGACGTTGAAACGGATTCAGAGGCTGAAACTGACTCGGATGTTGACACTGACTCAGACGTTGATACTGATTCAGATGTAGATACTGACTCTGAGGTTGAAACGGATTCTGATGCTGATATTGACTCAGACGCGGAGACCGATTCAGACGTTGACACTGATTCTGAAGTAGATACTGACTCTGACGTTGATACTGATTCAGATGTAGATACTGACTCTGAGATTGAAACGGATTCTGATGCTGACACTGACTCAGACGCGGAGACCGATTCAGACGTTGACACTGATTCTGAAGTAGATACTGACTCTGACGTTGATGCTGACTCTGACGTTGATACAGACTCTGATGCTGAGACTGACTCAGACGCGGAGACTGATTCAGAGGTAGAAATCGATTCAGACGTTGATACTGATTCAGAGGCTGATACTGACTCGGATGTTGATACTGACTCAGACGCTGAGACTGATTCTGATGCTGACACTGATTCAGACGCGGAGACCGATTCGGACGTTGATACTGATTCAGTGGTCGATATAGACTCAGATGTAGAAACAGATTCGGACGCTAATACTGACTCGGATGTTGACAGCGATTCAGATGTAGAAACGGACTCAGACGTTGAAACGGATTCAGAGGCTGAAACTGACTCGGATGTTGATACTGACTCAGACGTTGAAACTGACTCAGACACTGACAATGACTCGGATGCTGATACTGATTCGGACGCTGAAACCGATTCGGATGTTGACACCGATTCTGAAGTAGATACTGATCCGGACGTCGATGCTGATTCAGACGTTGAGACTAATTCAGATGTTGACACCGATTCAGACGTTGATACAGACTCAGACGTTGATACAGACTCAGACGCTGAAACCGATTTGGATGTTGAAACAGATTCCGACGCTGATACAGACTCAGACGCTGAAACCGATTCGGATGTAGACACTGACTCAGACGTTGATACAGACTCTGATACTGACACTGACTCGGACGTTGATACAGACTCTGATACTGACACTGACTCGGACGT
>NZ_CABFMD010000002.1 GCF_901875555.1 Streptococcus parasanguinis | reverse complement strand
AAGACACCACAGTATCGAGCTCCCAGTGACCAAAGGTCTCACGATTTCGGACCTCTTTAGGACGTTTGGCAATCGACGTGCCAATCCTAAATGTCCCACGTGTTTCTTTGGGCTGTCGAGTTTTTCCTTTACGACGAAGGACGTTTAAATTCAGATCAATCAAACCAGCATAGAGCCAGTTATAGATGGTTTTAAAAGCTACCATTGGCTTTTGTTCAAGCTGATAGCGACCACAAATCTGTTCAGGTGACCAGGAATGTTTTAAACAGTTCTCAATTTCCTTTTTCAATTTTGGTGTCAAACAAGACTTTAGACCTTTTTGCTTTGCCCTGTGATCGTACTGTTCCTGTGCTAAGGCTGCGGAATAACCATTTTGGCATCGACTTACCTCTCTTGAAATAGTAGACTTATGGACACCAAGTTTACTTGCAATTTGGCAAGATTTCAAACCTAATTCCAAGTAAGTTTCTATCTTTATTCTGTCGGTTTTGGTAAGATGGGAGTAGCTCATAGTTTTTCCTCAGGTTCTGTTTGTGTGGTTCCTTACAGTTTACACCAATGAAACGCTATGAGTCTTTTTGTTGCACTATATTTTACAATTTATCAAATTAATAAAATAGGTATATATGAACATATTGACGTCGACAAATGTTCTTGCAAGACATAAAATACAAATAAAAAGAATAAAAATTGTTATATTTTTATATTTGTTGTTCTGTTATAAGATGAAATAAATTAGAAACTATTTTCTAAATCATGAAAAATATTGAAAAAAAAAGATAAGTGCTAAAATAAAGAATGTAAACGTTTACTTTAACAAAGGAGCAAATATGTTACTGCAATTGGATATTCAAGATGTTATTTCTAAAAATATGTCAGACGATCGTCGTACGAATATTGCACAATTCGTATCTCTAGCAGTAGGTTTATTCTCAATTGTTGTTTCCATTATCATGGCTCATTCAGATATTAAATCTGCATACGAATGGTTCAATAGTTTCATGGGACTTGTACTTGGTCTACTTGGTGGTGTATTCATTCTTGGTTTTATTTCTAAAAAAACAAATAAACAAGGTGCTAATGCAGCGCTGATTGTATCAACCATCGTTATGGTATTTATTAAATACTTCCTTCCTCCAACAGCTGTTAGCTACTGGGCATATTCATTGATTTCAATTTCTGTATCAGTAGTTTCAGGTTATATTGTATCTGTTCTTACTGAAAATAAAGTATCTGCACCTAAATATACAACGATTCATGATATTTCAGAAATTAAAGCGGATTCAAGTTGGGAAGTTCGTCACTAGTCACTAATAGAAAAGAGAAAATAATATGATTATTTCTGAACAATCTGATTTTAGACGATATGCTTCTGTCAATAAACATTTTTCAAAAGTCTGTGATTTTTTAGAAAATACAAATTTGACAGATTTAGTTGATGGAAAAATTGATATTGACGGGGAAAATGTTTTTGCAAATTGTATGACTTATCTAGCTGATGGAGTTCCAGGAGATATTTTTGAAACTCATAAGAAATATTTAGATATTCATATTGTTGTTGAAAATACAGAAAAAATGGCAGTAACTTCCCCAGTCCGTGCTCAGTCACGTGTATCTTTTAGCGAAGAGAAGGATATTGCTTTTTACGATAGCAAAGACTATCAAATTGTTGAATTGCTTCCAGGGAATATGTTGGTGACTTTTGAAGAAGATCTTCACCAACCAAAGATTCATTGCAATGATGAAACTGTAAAAAAAATTGTTATCAAAGTTTTAAACGAGGAAAAATAAATAAAAAGAGGATAAAAATTATGGTAAATTACGGTATTGTTGGAGCTGGATATTTTGGAGCTGATTTGGCTCGCTCAATGAACAAAATTGAAGATGCAAAAGTGGTTGCGGTATTTGACCCAAATCATGGAGAAGAAGTTGCTCAAGAGTTGGGATCAGATGTTTGTGCAAGTTTAGATGAACTTGTAGCACGTGAAGATATTGATTGTGTGATCGTAGCTTCACCTAGCTACCTTCACCGTGAACCTGTTGTGAAAGCTGCTCAACATGGCAAACACGTATTTTGTGAAAAGCCAATTGCATTGTCTTATGAAGATTGTAAAGCCATGGTTGACGCATGTAAAGAAAGTAATGTTATCTTTATGGCTGGTCACATCATGAACTTCTTTAATGGTGTACACCATGCTAAAGAATTGATTACTCAAGGTAAAATCGGTAAAGTTCTTTATTGCCATGCCGCTCGTACAGGTTGGGAAGAACAACAACCAACTGTATCATGGAAGAAACTTCGTTCTCAATCTGGAGGACATTTGTACCACCATATTCATGAATTAGATTGCATTCAGTTCATCATGGGAGGACTTCCTGAAAAAGCGACAATGGTAGGAGGCAATGTATATCATAAAGGTGAAAACTTTGGTGATGAAGATGATATGCTCATTGTAAACCTAGAATACTCTGATGATCGTTATGCTGTTTTGGAATATGGTAATGCTTTTCGTTGGGGTGAACACTACGTCTTGATTCAAGGAACTGAAGGAGCTATCAAACTTGACTTGTTCAATACTGGAGGTACTCTTCGTGTTAAAGGTGAAGGAGAATCACACTTCTTAGTACATGAAACTCAAGAGGAAGATGATGACCGTACAGCTATCTATACCGGTCGTGGTATGGATGGAGCAATTGCGTACGGTAAACCAGGAGTACGTTGCCCATTATGGTTACAAACATGTATTGATAAAGAAATGGAATATCTACATGACATCATTAAAGGTGGAGAAATTACAGAAGAATATGAAAAACTTCTCAATGGTGTAGCTGCTTTAGAATCAATCGCTACCGCTGATGCATGTACTTTATCAGTTAAAGAAGATCGAAAAGTAAGTCTTTCAGAAATCACAAATGCTTAACTATTGTAAAACAGAAGAGTAAATTCTTGTCATTATATAATTTCTAAAGTTCTGTGATACAACTCATTTAAGAAAGAATGAAAACCGAGGCTGGGCCTCGGTTTTTTTGTGCATTCTTTCTTTTATGCTTTTACAGGATTAGTATCATTAGATTTTTCATTGAGATCTGTCTCATTTGTTGATATAATAAGGATACTCTAAGAAATAAGGAGAAGTTATGAAAAACTTAAAACAGATTTTTTTGGCTTTCATCGCAGTTTTTGTAGCAATACTTCTTGTAGCTTGTGCTGCAAAAGGCGATAATGGAACCTATGTTTACAAACCATCTAAAGCAGAGATGAAGAAAATTCTTAAAGAGCAAGGCGCATCTGCTTCGGATATTGATTCTTTAAATAATAAATATTCCTTAGAATTATCAGTTGAAATTAACGATTCAGAGGGATATTTAACTATTAAAACTAAAAGACCAGGCCATAAAACTACAGATTCAACAGAAATTAAAGTTAATCAAAAAACTAAAACAATTGGTGCGCTAGAAGACAAAGGTGATAAGGTTAGATATAAGATTAATGGAGATACCCTGACATTTAGCTTTACAAAAGATCAAGAATCTACGAATCAATTTGCATCGTCGCTTCTTAAAAATGCTAAATTCAAACGCACGAAATAAAGCAACTGGAGAGCGGGGAAACTTGCTCTTTTGCTTTACTTTTATGACTGGTTTGGTATAATGAATGAGACTACAGATGGGACTGGGGCAGGAATGATTTTCTTTGAAAATGATTTCGTCTCGCTCCCTCTTTTCTGTGTGATTTAGGAAATTATTTATGGAAAAGGAGAATCATCTATGCAATATATTTGGTCTTACTTGAAAAAGTATCCCAAGTGGCTAGCCCTGAATCTATTTTCAGCCATCCTTTTTGTCATTGTCAATTTAGGTTTGCCAACGATTCTGGCTCGCATGATTGATGAGGGGATTAACCCACGTGATGTGGATCGGCTTTATTTCTGGGGCTGGGTCATGTTTGCGATTATTTTGCTTGGGATTGTAGGCCGGATTATCTTATCTTACGCGGTTGGCCAGCTAACGACGACCATGGTGCGCGATATGCGTAATGACCTCTATGCCAAGTTACAGGAGTACTCGCATCGCGAGTATGAGCAAATTGGGGTGTCGTCATTGGTCACTCGCTTGACTTCGGATGCCTTTGTTTTGATGCAGTTTGCGGATTCTATGCTGAAGATGGGTGTTATCACTCCCTTGATGATGGTTTCCAGTGTTCTCTTGATTCTGACAACCAGTCCTTCTCTAGCATGGATTGTAGCAGTATCTGTACCCTTTCTTGCTGTCGTTGTCTGGTATGTAGCAGTCAAAACCCGTCCACTTTCTGAGAAGCAACAAAAGACCCTGGACCATCTCAATCAGTTTGCGCGTGAAAATTTAACAGGTCTCCGAGTGATTCGTGCCTTTGCCCGCGAAGAATTCCAAGAGGACAAATTTGCAACTGAAAATGAAGTCTATGCAGTAAACTCGAATAAATTGTTTAAATTAACCGGTTTGACTGAACCCCTGTTTGTGCAGATCATCATTGCTATGATTGTAGCGATTGTCTGGTTTGCCTTGGATCCTCTTCATGACGGAAGTCTCAAAATTGGGGATTTGGTTGCCTTTATTGAGTATAGCTTCCACGCGCTTCTGTCCTTCCTTTTCCTAGCCAATCTCTTCACCATGTATCCTCGTACAGCGGTTTCTAGCCGTCGTCTCAAGGAAATCATGGACATGCCCATTTCGATTGATCCGAATGAGAATGGTGTCACAGAGACAGCATCTCGTGGCTATTTGGAATTTGATAATGTCACCTTTGCCTATCCAGGTGAGACGGAGAGTCCGGTTCTTCACAACATTTCCTTTCAGGCCAAACCTGGTGAAACCATTGCCTTTATCGGCTCGACGGGTTCTGGGAAATCGTCGCTGGTACAGTTAATACCTCGATTCTATGATGTCACCCTAGGGAAAATTTTGGTCGATGGAGTGGATGTTCGTGACTACAATCTGAAAGCCCTTCGTCAAAAGATTGGGTTTATTCCGCAAAAAGCCTTACTCTTTACAGGAACCATTGCGGAAAACCTTCGTTATGGGAAAGAAGATGCATCCGTAGAAGAGCTAGAACAAGCAGCAGATATTTCCCAAGCAAAGGAATTTATTGACAGTCGTGAGGAACGTTTTGACACGCATTTGGCAGAAGGCGGAAGTAACCTATCAGGTGGTCAAAAACAACGTTTGTCCATTGCTCGTGCTGTTGTCAAAGATCCAGATGTCTTTATTTTTGATGATTCCTTCTCTGCCTTGGACTACAAGACGGATGCCACTTTGCGGAAGCGTCTGAAAGAAGTTACAGGAGATGCTACCGTCTTGATCGTGGCGCAACGTGTGGGAACCATTATGGATGCGGATCAAATTATTGTCTTGGATCAAGGGGAGATCGTCGGTCGCGGAACCCACGATGAATTGATGGAAAGTAATGAAATCTATCGTGAAATCGCTAATTCGCAGCTCGATAGTCCATCATTAACAGAGGAATAGAAAGGAGAAGCAGATGAAACAAGAACAAAACAGTTTTAGTAGACTATGGACTTACTTGAGAGCATATCGCTTGGAAGTTTGCTTGTCCATTTTCTTAAAAATCCTAAGTGTCATCATGAGTGTTGTCGAACCCTTTGTTTTGGGACTTGCCATTACGGAGTTAACCAAGAATCTCATGGATATGGCAAAAGGCCTTGCAGGGGCTAGTCTGAATACTTCCTACATCGCTATCATTATGACGCTCTATCTATTCCGTGGGGTCCTCTATGAGTTGGGATCTTATTATTCCAACTATTTCATGACCAATGCTGTTCAAAAAACCGTTCAGGACATGCGAAATGATTTGTCTCATAAAATCAATCATATTCCGGTTTCTTATTTTGACCGGCATCAGTTTGGAGATTTGCTTGGACGTTTTACTAGCGATGTCGAAACCGTCTCTAATGCCTTGCAACAGTCCTTTTTACAAATCGTCAATGCTATCTTTACCTTGCTCTTTGTCATCAGCATGGTCTTGTACTTAAATATCCAATTGGGGCTAGTGGTCATCTTGTCCATTCCGATCACTTATTTCAGTGCTCGATTTATCATGAAAAAATCTCAGCCTTACTTTAAGGAGCAGGCAGATGTTTTGGGGGCAATGAACGGCTTCGTTCAAGAAAATTTAACAGGCTTTAATGTCCTCAAGCTCTATGTCCGAGAAAAATCTTCCCAGGAAGAGTTTCATGATATTACCCATCACCTACAAAAGGTAGGATTCAAGGCCAACTTCATTTCCGGTTTAATGATGCCGATTTTAAATGGAATTTCAGATTTGACCTATCTGATGATCGCTTTGATGGGGGGCTTGCAAGTGTTAGCGGGGCGTTTGACAGTCGGGAATATGCAAGCCTTCGTTCAATATGTCTGGCAGATCAATCAACCCATTCAAAACTTGACCCAATTAGCCGGCCAACTCCAAAGTGCCAAATCGTCACTAGATCGGATTTTCCAAGTCATGGATGAACCAGATGAAGTGGCAGATGTGACAGAAACACTCTCTGGAGATTTGACAGGGCAAGTTAGCTTTAAACATGTTGATTTCCAATATGTAGCGGATAAACCCTTGATTCGTGATTTCAATCTAGAAGTCAAACCAGGAGAAATGGTGGCTATTGTCGGACCTACCGGAGCAGGGAAAACAACCCTGATTAATCTGCTCATGCGCTTTTACGATGTGACTGCGGGATCGATTACGGTGGATGGTCATGATATTCGCCATCTGTCTCGCCAAGATTACCGTAGGCAATTTGGGATGGTACTTCAGGATGCTTGGTTGTACGAGGGAACCATCAAAGAAAATCTTCGCTTTGGTAACCTAGAAGCAACGGATGAAGAAATTATTGAAGCTGCAAAGGCTGCCAATGTCGATCACTTTATCCGGACACTTCCTGGTGGTTACAATATGGAAATGAACCAGGAGTCTAGCAATATTTCTCTAGGTCAAAAGCAACTCCTAACGATTGCGCGTGCACTCCTTGCTGATCCTAAGATTTTGATTTTGGATGAAGCGACGTCTTCTGTCGATACGCGTTTAGAGCTCTTGATTCAAAAAGCTATGAAGAATTTGATGAAAGGGCGGACCAGCTTTGTTATTGCTCACCGCTTGTCTACTATTCAAGAAGCAGATAAAATTCTTGTCCTCAAAGATGGACAAATCATTGAGCAAGGGAACCACCAATCCTTATTGGCAGACAAGGGCTTCTACTATGAGCTCTACAATAGCCAATTTTCAAATAAAGAAGCTGAATAAGCTAAGGAGGTTGAGACCAGATTCCTCAACCTTTTTCTATATCATTCTTTTTGCTAAAAAGTAAAACTATCAGTTCATTACGGTCCTTCATTGACAGTTGCTGGGCTTCTCGTTATACTAGGAGTATTCGAAAAAGGAGATACCATGATCATTCGTTCTGTTCAGCTAGCTGATGCGAAGGCCATTCGGGCCATTTACCAACCTTATGTGACAGAGACAGCCATTACCTTTGAGGTTGATGTGCCGACTGTTCAGGAATTCGAAAGGCGCATCACAAAAACGCTGGCTCAATTTCCTTATTTGGTCGCAGTAGTTGAAGGGAAAGTTGTGGGCTATGCCTATGCTTCCACCTATTATGCACGCGCTGCCTATGATTGGACTGTGGAATTATCTATTTATGTCGCTAAAGAGACGCGTGGAAAAGGGATTGGATCAGCTCTTTATGAAGCTTTAGAAGAGGAGCTGAAAGCACGTGGTTATCTTCGTTTCTTGGCTTGTATCGCAGTTCCTAATGAAGCCAGCATTTCCATGCATAAAAAGCGAGGGTATGTCCAAGTCGCTCATTTCCCAAAGATTGGTTTTAAATTTAATCAGTGGCATGATATCGTCTGGATGCAAAAGACCTTGGATGGGCCTGTCAGAAAAATATGGTAGAAGGATAGAAATATCTGATCAAAGTTTACAAATTGACTATGTAATGTACCCATGCTAGAATGATACTAATAGTTGAGAAATCGTAGAAAGAGCTCTGAACTGTGAGCCAATTCTTTATGCCAAAGGAGCCTATATGTCCCAAGAAATAAGTGCCCGACTATTGCCTCAGAAGCCTTCTAAATGGGCAAAAATCCTGCTTAATCGCAAGGTACCTATTTTCCTTTTTTTCTGTCTTGAACTTGCCTTCCTAATCTATTCTTATGTTAGCCTACAAGAGCATTTCCCATCCATTATTTTATGGGAACACTTGTTGAGTGTCTTTACCTTCTTTTATTTGCTTAATCGTTCCATGGACTCCCGTTCCAAACTATCTTGGTTGATTATCATTGCTCTCTTTCCAATTTTTGGGACAGCTCTGCTCTACTTTTCTCTCGCTGATTTTGGTGTTAGACGTTTGAAAAAGAGTCTTGTGGAAGCTACTCAGCAAGCTTCCGACTATTTGAGTACTGATCCAGAAGTTGCAGATTATTTATCTCATAGTGATCGTCAATTACAGCGTTTGGCTTATTTTCTGGAGCAGAGTCCGGCTCAGTTTTCTATCTACGGAAACACCAATGTTACCTATTTCCCACTTGGAGATGAAATGCTTCCGGCTTTGTTAGAGGATTTGAAAAAGGCTGAACAGTACATCTTCATGGAGTATTTCATCATTGATGAAGGTATCATGTGGGGTGAGATATTAACCATCTTGGAGGAGAAGGCTAAGGCAGGACTGGATGTCCGTGTTATGTTTGATGGGATGAATGAGATGACCACCTTGTCCTACGATTATATCGAGAGGTTACACAAGGTTGGTATTAAAGCTCAGACCTTCTCACCAATTAAGCCAATTCTCTCAACTTACTACAATTACAGAGACCATCGAAAAATTACAGTAATTGATGGTCAAGTTGGTTATACCGGTGGCGTTAATATTGCTGATGAGTATGTCAATAAACGAGAGCGTTTTGGTCATTGGAAGGATACTGCGATTCGATTAGACGGCTCAGCTGTGCAAACTCTCAAGGCTCTCTTTTTGACCATGTGGTCAGTGACTGGAGTAGAAGATCCAGCTGATATGGAGCGATATCTCCAAGAAAAACCTCAAAAAAGAGAGAGTCAAGGCTTTGTTCTCCCTTACGGCAATTCGCCCCTGACCTATCACAAGGTTGCAGAAAATGTTTACTTACATCTTCTGAATACGTCAACTGATTACGTCCATATTATGACCCCTTATCTAATTTTGGATGATGAACTCGTAAGAGCTATGACCTTTGCGGCCATACGAGGTGTGGACGTCCGTATTATTATGCCAGGGATTCCTGATAAACAGTATGCCTTTGACATTGCTACTACTTACTTTAAAGTCTTGTTGGATGCTGGCGTTCGTATTTTCCGCTATACGCCAGGTTTTGTCCATGCTAAAGTTTATGTTTCTGACGACCAACAAGCTGTTGTAGGTACTATTAACACAGACTACCGAAGTCTTTATCAAAATTTTGAAAATGGGGTTTATTTTTATAAAAATCTAGAAGTGCTCAAAATTGTTCAGGATTTTGAGGACACCCAAGCTATTTCTGAGGAAGTCACCTTGGAAAGTTTGTCTAAAATGCCTCTAGTTCATCGTTTGAGTGGTTATCTTTTTTCTTTGTTTGGCCCTTTGATGTAATATAGGAGTAGTTATATTAGCATGAGGGAAGTAAGAAAGTATTTGTATAAATCAACCGCTTGACTCTGTGATCTATTATGCTATAATAGTCACATGCGATGAGTCGATTGGTTCTTAGGAGCCTTTTGCGCTGAGGAGGTCTACATTCAATTGTAACGCAGGAGCGGACCTTGAGTAGTTGTGTGAACCGGCTGCTCTCACCGAAAGGTGCCTCGAATCCTGATCTTCGGATCAGGATTTTTTTGTGCCTTCAGGACTTTTCATTTATGCTAAAAAGTTGTATAATAGTACAAATACTCAATTTTTAGAAAATTTTGAAAGAGGATTAACTATGGGATATACAGTTGCTGTTGTCGGTGCCACAGGTGCCGTTGGTGCACAAATGATCAAAATGTTGGAAGAATCAAGTCTTCCAATCGATAAGATTCGCTACCTTGCGTCTGCACGTTCTGCAGGAAAAGTCTTGCAATTCAAAGGTCAAGATGTGACCATCGAGGAAACGACTGAAGATGCTTTTGAAGGGGTTGATATTGCCCTTTTCTCAGCTGGTGGTTCGACATCTGCTAAATATGCACCATACGCTGTAAAAGCAGGCGCAGTAGTGGTGGATAACACTTCTTATTTCCGTCAAAATCCAGACGTCCCATTGGTTGTTCCTGAAGTGAATGCACATGCGCTTGATGCTCACAATGGAATCATCTCTTGCCCTAACTGCTCAACTATTCAAATGATGGTCGCTCTTGAGCCAGTTCGCCAAAAATGGGGCTTGGACCGAATCATTGTGTCCACTTACCAAGCTGTATCAGGAGCTGGTATGGGTGCCATTCTTGAAACCCAACGTGAGTTGAAAGAAGTATTAAATGATGGTGTTAATCCACGTGATGTCCAAGCGAATATCTTACCATGTGGTGGCGATAAGAAGCACTACCCAATCGCCTTTAACGCTTTGGCTCAAATCGACGTCTTCACTGAAAACGACTATACTTACGAAGAAATGAAGATGACAAACGAAACCAAGAAAATCATGGAAGATGATAGCATTGCCGTATCGGCAACCTGCGTGCGGATTCCGGTCTTGTCAGCTCACTCTGAGTCGGTTTACATTGAAACAAAAGAAGTAGCTCCAATTGACGAAGTGAAAGCGGCGATTGCTGCCTTCCCAGGTGCTGTTCTTGAAGATGATGTTGCACACCAAATCTACCCACAAGCAGTTAATGCTGTCGGTTCACGTGATACCTTCGTTGGACGTATCCGTAAAGACTTGGATGCTGAAAAAGGAATCCACATGTGGGTGGTTTCAGATAATCTCCTTAAAGGTGCCGCTTGGAATTCAGTCCAAATTGCAGAAACCCTTCATGAACGTGGACTTGTACGCCCAACAGCTGAATTGAAATTTGAATTGAAATAGGGAGCAAAACAGAAATCAGTAACTCGAAGAGTTTGATTTCTCCTTCGCTTTTATGATTTAAGGCTCAGGCTATAAAAGTCCACAGGACTTTTATACTCCCCCCGCACAGTTGATTAGGAAGTACGAATGTTGCAAACATGAGTAGTTCCAATCAACCACTGCGTCACGATTCAGAAATCAGTAACTCGAAGAGTTTGATTTCTTCCTTAGCTACCTAGCAAATCAACTTGTTTTATGAACAGATCATGAGGCAAAGGCAAGGATGCCCCAGCCTCTTTCTTATATAGAGAAAGGTTTTTCTATGTCTTATAACGATTTAAAAGATTGTAAAATCATCACTGCATTTATCACCCCTTTCCATGAAGATGGAACCATTAACTTTGATGCCCTTCCTGCCTTGATCGAGCACCTCCTGGCTCATCATACAGATGGGATTCTCTTGGCTGGTACGACTGCGGAAAGTCCAACCCTAACCCACGATGAGGAATTGGAACTCTTTGCGGCCGTTCAAAAGATTGTCAATGGTCGGGTTCCTTTGATCGCTGGTGTCGGAACCAATGAAACTCGCGATTCGATCGAGTTCGTCAAAGAAGTAGATTCCTTTGGTGGCTTTGCAGCAGGATTGGCTATCGTCCCTTACTACAACAAACCATCTCAAGAAGGAATGTATCAACACTTTAAAGCCATTGCGGATGCATCCAATCTTCCAATTATTATCTACAATATTCCAGGGCGAGTGGTAGTGGAAATGACACCTGAAACCATGCTTCGATTGGCTCAACACCCAAATATTATTGGGGTTAAAGAGTGTACAACCCTTGCCAATATGGCCTACTTGATTGAACACAAGCCAGAAGAATTTCTAGTCTATACGGGGGAAGACGGAGATGCTTTCCACGCTATGAACCTTGGGGCTGATGGGGTGATTTCAGTAGCTTCTCATACAAATGGAGATGAGATGTATGAGATGTTCCAAGCCATTGAACACAATGATATTAAAAAGGCTGCGGCCATTCAACGTCAATTTATCCCTAAAGTCAATGCTCTCTTCTCTTATCCGAGTCCAGCTCCTGTCAAAGCTGTCTTAAACTATATGGGGTTTGAAGCTGGTCCCACTCGTTTGCCCTTGGTACCAGCACCGGCAGAAGAAGCGAAACGCATCATCAAGGTGGTAGTAGATGGGGATTACCATGCAACCAAAGAGATCATTACAGGTGTTTTAAGACCGGATTATTAAAAAAATGTCATGAGGAATGTATGTCAGAGATAGAGAAAACGGATTCAGAAAAATCTGAACTAGAAAAATTTAAAGAACGTCATAGTCTTGAAAAGTTAGAAGGTGTGATAATCTACGATAAACCGACCATTAAAGCAGGCGAAAAAGCTGGATGCATCGGTGCACTCTTACTTTTAATTGGATTTGGTACAGGAATTATTTTGTTCCTAGTTCATTTCATATTTGACTTCGATTCCAAGCTACTCAATCTTCTTTGGGAATCGATAGCGGCTTTAGGATTTGTTTTTAGTTTAGCAGGGGCTTTTCAAATCGGGCCGCTTACAATACACCGCTACTCAAGAGAAGCTGACAAGGATAAACATTTTGAAATTGATAGAGCCTATAATCTCTATAATGTTCTCTATAAACCGACTAAAACAGTCCTTCTCCAATATGATAGTGACGAAGATCAGCTGATTGCTGTCAATGCTGGTGGTGAACTACTCGTGGAACTTCTTAGAAAAGTAGAGATGGAGAAGTTACCTCTGAAGAAGATTTTGAAGACTTTCCGTTTGGACCATGTCTCTGACCATCTTTGGAGATTGACCTACAGCTATAAAAAAGAAGAGGTGGTCATGGAGAAAAGTGATCGTTAGTTTTTTATCCAATCAACCACAATGATTCCTGAAAAGAGCTTTGATTCTTGGCAAAAAAATTATATAATAAAGTAGTAGGTCTTCATTTCTTTCTAAGGGAAATGGAGTATTCATGAAAATTTAAAATAAAGGAGACTCCGATGGAAGTCATTAAACGTAGTGGAGAAGTGGTTGAATTCAACCCAGATAAAATTTACCAAGCTATTTTGAAAGCTGCGCAAGTTGTCTATGTTTTGACAGATGATTTGCGACAAAACCTAGCTCAAGTGACCAAGAAAGTTGCCATGGACTTGGATGAAGCCCAAGTAGAACGCGCAACCATCAGTATGATCCAATCATTAGTGGAACAACGTTTGCTAGGAGCAGGCTATATTACCATTGCAGAACACTACATTTCATATCGCTTGCAACGCGATTTGGAGCGTAGTGGCTATGGTGACCATATTGCCGTTCATTTGCATTTTGAGCAAATTCGCTAAGCTACTAGCTAGAAAATCGCTCGTGGAGTATATGCCATAATGTTTGAACCACCCATCCATAGGGTGGTTTTGACTGTCTAGCAAATTCGTTTATTTTGAAAGGTCTACATGCATGCAGAATCCAACCATCTATACCTATCTCAATCAGGAATTCACCGCTATTCCACTTTTTGATGGCTTAAGCGTTGATGGTATCTCTCAAGAAAGTCAGGCAGATTTGCATTTGGCTGATGATTTTCAGTCCCCTTCTATAGCCAGTTTTCATTTTCTAAATGATCAATGGTATTTTGAGTGTTTATCTGGGATGATCGAGGTGGATGGTGTCACCTACTCGACTAATGGACGGGCTCGATTAAATCACCGCTCCATTATCCACCTTTGTGACGCCGATGGCCATGTTTTTCGGTCAAAATTCATTATTTTTGAAATGCAATCTCTTGAGTGGAAGACCATTGCAAAAGATGCTTTTCCGATGGATCTGTCCTCGCTTGCTTCAATTGATTGTGCCATCTTATCTGATCAGTTGGTTGTGCGACTGGGAGAACAAGTTATTTACCAAGAGCTTCAAACAGGACCTGTCAGTTCTTCTCAATCATCTGCTGAGGGGTCGCAGTTTTCTCATTCATCACTAACGATTGCTATTCAAGATGTAACAGTCGGAAATCTCTTAAACCGTAAAACAATCCTCAAGGATATTCAAGTAGAATTTAAGCCTAAGGAGATGATACTCATTCTGGGTGGATCTGGTGCTGGAAAATCAACCTTTATGGAAGCAGTGACAGGACTTGTTCATTCAAATACCAGTGCTTATTTTAATGGGGTGGATCTGTTAAATCATGAGAAGAAACAAGGGGTCATCACCCTGGCTCCTCAATCTCCGGATGAGCATTACCGAATGGAAGACACGGTCTATAAGAATCTAGAAGATGCAGCAAAGCTCTACGGCCCATCCGAGTTAGCAGACAATCCTGAACTTCGAAAAGAAGAAGTGCTATCTGTTCTGAAAAAGCTGGATTTAGAATCTGTCAAAGGATCCAAGTGCTCTTCTCTATCCGGTGGACAAAAGAAAAAACTCACGATTGCCATGGAATACATCACGCGCCCTGAAATCCTCTTTATGGATGAGCCGGATTCAGGTGTCGATGGAAGCATGGTCATGGAGGTCATGACCACATTGAGAGAGATTACAGATGAAGGAAAGATCTTATGTGTCATCACGCATACGCCCGATCGTATTCGTCATCTTTTTGATAAGGTCATGGTGGTCGGAAAGAGTTCGGAAGGCTGTGGTAGACTGTGTTACTTTGGCTCTGTAGACAATGCCCTGAAAGTCTTTGCAGCTAATAGTTTAGAAGAAATCGTCCATAAAATTTCAGGTGCTGAAAATGCAGCTCTTGTTGACCAATATGTTCAATGGTTTGAAAATGAAAGGAGAGGTGGCCATGCTGGATAAGAAGCAAGTCTCGATTTATTTTAGAAAATTCCTTCGACTCCTTCTCAATAAAAAATCTCTATTTTTTGTGTTAGAAGCGATTCTTCTTCCTTTCATCATTTCGATCGCTTTTGATGCCAATGAAGTTTTTGATAAATACCATATTACAAGAACTTCTTCGATTATGTTTATTTCTGCAGCACTCTGGATTGGTCTCTTTAATTCAGTGACCAGTATTTGTAACGAGCGAAAAGTCATCAAGTTTGAGTACCAAATTAAAGGTTTGTCCTTACCTTCTTATGTGACGGCCCGCGTGCTAACAGAGTTGGTGCTTTGTTTTGCGGAAGCGATCTTAATGATTGGAACCATTGTTGTGCGCTATCCACGTATCCAAGGAAACGGTAGCGAGATATTTCTTTTGGGGATCACTTTGTTTTTAGTGATCTTTACTTCAGATATGTTGGCCTTATTGATTTCAGCCTTTGTTAAAAAATCATCCCAAGCGATGACAGCCATGCCGCTGGTATTGATGGTTCAATTGCTGTTTTCCAATTTTCTTCAATCCTTGGATGAGAAAATTCCGTTTTTAGTATGGATCTCACATGCGACTATTACGAGATGGGGAACAACGGCCTTCTTTCGGATTGCAAATATGAATAATATGGTCCCGTCTCAAGGTCATACTGACTGGCAAGTTTATCAAAAAGATGGGGTAGGAACCTATGCTTATGATCTACTTGCGATTCTTGGAAATTGGGGAGTCTTGCTTGCTTTTGCAGCTCTATTTATGGTCGCAACTTCCCTCGTATTGACTTCTGTCCGTAAGGACGCTCGATGAAAATAAGGAGAGATTTATGAAAAACTGTACCAATTGCCAGGCACCTATCAATGCTGGTGATGCCTTTTGTTCTAAGTGTGGAGCTAAAGTTCAAGTAGCTGCACAAGCTGAACCAAAAGCTGTTGCTTTTAAACCAAAGACAGTGCAATTAGGGCCAAGTCCAACTCAAGCCCCAGCACCTAAAAAACCAAAAAGAAACGTTAAAGGAATTTTAGCAGGGATCTTTGTCCTTCTTGCTGTCATTACTGTTGCGGGTTATTTCTTATTAAACCGTAGCAGCAGTGACACTATTAATTTAGAGGACTACGTAAAGCTAAAATTTGAAGGAACTGATGGTGAAGGCTATATTGTTGAAAAGTCAGTTAGTTTAAATAAGGAACATTTAGATCGGGATATCAAGAAAAAGATAGAAGCAGAAGGCTTGAATACTGAGAGTTCAAACTACAATATCGATCAGCTAGTTTCAAAAGTGGGATTTAGTGTTTATAAAGGAGATGAACTGATCAAGGTAGAGAAGCAAAAGAATCTAAACAATCACGATAAAATTACGGTCAAATTACTTTACGATAAGAGTGATCTTGAAGACATGATACCTGGCCTTCACTTTACTGGTACATCTGTAACTCAAGAGGCAGATCTAATCCCGCTTGTAGGTGCTGACCCCTTTAAGGGTTTTTATCCAAAAATTAAGGGCATTTCTCCAAATGGAAGTTTATCAAAACCATCACAATTTGAAGGAAAAGATCTAGACATTGTTGCAAAAGCAACGGCTAACTATGGCTTCCCATTTGATTATTATCTGAACGGTAAAGAAGTATCAAGCAATGATCCTATTGCAGTTGGTGACGAAATCGAAATTCGTCTCAATGAAAGTGGAAAAAATGCATTGAAAAAAGATGGTAAAACTGTTGAGAAAGGAAAAGACAGTAAGAAATACAAGGTTACCTTGGCTGATTTTGAGGAAGGGGCTTATGTGACTTCCTTGTCAAAAGTGGATGAGGATACACAAGAAGCCATCTCTAAGAATGTAGAGGATGCAGCAAAGGCTTATGCGGCTGACCGAAACTATAAAGACCTTCCAAAATTTGAAGGGATGGCTTTTGCAGCAATCAAAGATGGAGTTGATTGGGGAGGTACATTTGATTCCAAAATCCCTCAATTGGTCTATGTATACTCTATTACCAATACATCTTATGGTAAATCAAAAACAAGTTATTTTGTCATTTCAAAGATAGCGGTTATTGAACAGGTCGAAAACCATGGAAAAGCCAACGTTCATAAAAAACCTGGAAAAACCATTCAAACCTTTGAGAAAAATGCTAAGAAGTACGACTTCCAAAGCATGTCTGATGAGAATGACTTGAAGAACTACTTTACTAGAAATATCGACACCTATACCTATACAATGGACGATCAATTGAAATCGTTGATCAATTGGACGGAATAATGCAAAAATGAAGTTACCTAGGTAGCTTCATTTTTTGTGTTCTCATTTAAAGCTGAGAATTCTAGAAAACATGGTATAATAGAGGAGATTGAACTGGAAAGGAAGTGAGATTATGGCGACTATTCAATGGTTTCCTGGACACATGTCCAAAGCTAGAAGACAAGTACAAGAAAATTTGAAATTTGTGGATTTTGTGACGATTTTGGTAGATGCTCGTTTGCCCCTATCAAGCCAAAATCCCATGTTGACAAAAATTGTTGGTGAGAAGCCTAAATTGATGATTTTGAACAAGGTAGACCTGGCAGATCCTGTGGCAACAAAAGAATGGCAGGACTATTTTGAATCGCAAGGACTCAAAACCTTGGCGATCAACTCCAAAGAGCAATCGACGGTTAAGAAGGTCACAGATGCTGCTAAGAGCTTGATGGCAGATAAAATTGCTCGTCAAAAGGAACGTGGGATTCAGATTGAAACCCTTCGGACCATGATTATTGGGATTCCAAATGCTGGGAAGTCAACGCTGATGAACCGCTTAGCAGGGAAAAAGATCGCCGTCGTTGGGAATAAACCAGGGGTGACCAAGGGACAACAATGGTTGAAAACCAATAAGGACCTTGAAATCTTGGATACACCAGGGATTCTCTGGCCTAAGTTTGAGGATGAAGAAGTAGCCTTAAAACTGGCCTTAACAGGAGCCATCAAGGACCAGTTGCTTCCAATGGATGAAGTGACCATCTTTGGTCTTAACTATTTCAAAGACCATTATCCAGAAGTTTTGAAAGATCGCTATAAACAAATGAATCTGGAGCAAGAAGCGCCTGAAATCATTATGGAAATGACTCAAAAATTAGGCTTTCGAGACGATTACGACCGTTTTTACCAACTCTTTGTTAAGGATGTTCGTGATGGGAAATTGGGACGGTATACGCTGGATCGCGTAGGGGAAATTGATGGCAACGATTAAGGAAATTAAAGAAAAATTAGCTCTCATCCGCCAGTTAAACGATCCATTCTTTGCTGAATTGGAAAAGGACGGTCGATCTGGTGTTATCCAAGCGGTCGCAAAGCGAAAAAAAGAGATTCAAAAGACCCTAGATGAAGATCTTCGTTTAGAAAAAATGCTAGCCTATGAAAAAGAACTCAATGAGCAGGGAATCAACCTCATTGCTGGTATTGACGAAGTGGGACGTGGTCCGTTAGCCGGACCAGTTGTTGCGGCTGCCGTGATCTTGCCGAAAGCTTGTAAGATTCCCGGCCTCAACGATAGTAAGAAAATTCCAAAGTCCAAACATAAGAAAATCTATGAGGCTGTGCTCCAAGAAGCTATTGCGATCGGTATCGGCGTTAAGGACAATCAAGTGATTGACCAGGTCAATATCTATGAAGCGACGAAACTAGCCATGATGGAGGCCATTGGTCAATTAGATCCTCAACCACAGCATCTTTTGATCGACGCCATGAAATTGGATCTTGCAATTCCTCAGACCAGTATTATTAAAGGAGACGCCAATTCCTTATCCATCGCAGCAGCCTCCATCGTAGCAAAGGTGACTCGGGATCAGATGATGGAAGAGTTTGATCGAGTATATCCAGGCTATGATTTTGCGCAGAATGCTGGCTATGGGACGGCCAACCACCTTGCTGGTCTCCACAAGCTGGGAGTGACGCCTATCCATCGGCGTTCATTTGAACCTGTCGAATCAATATTTGAGGATTAAAAACTGTGTACCAGCATTGTTCTATCACTTCAAACAAAAAAGGTTCTAGAAATAGAGCTTTTTTTCATTTCTTTTACGAATAAATAAGTGAGAAAACAAAGAGGTGACTATGGAATCATTTGAAATTTATAAATTAAAAGCAGCAGGATTGACGAATGAACAGGTCTTGAGAATTTTAGCAATTTGTCAGGAAGGAGAACCTCTCCCTCCTCTAGAAGAAATGGCAAAAATTGCACGTTGCCGCAGTATTATTCGGTTTGTGGAACAATACCGGCAGCTTGATGAGGAGCATTTGCGAACGGAATTTGGACGTTTTCCCTCCCTGTCCATTTTTGATTCAAACTATCCAGAATCATTGATGCAGATCTACAATCCCCCTGTTTTACTCTTTTACCAAGGAAATCTGAATTTGTTAGCAGAACCGAAAATAGCAGTAGTAGGAGCCAGGGAGACGAGCAGGGAAGGAGTAAAATCAGTCGAAAAGATTATCCAGGAACTAGAAAATCAGCTGGTGGTGGTCAGTGGCCTTGCAAAAGGGATCGACGCAACCGCCCATTATGCCTGCATAAGAAATGGTGGCAAGACGATCGGGGTTATTGGGACAGGACTGGGTATTTTCTATCCTAAGAGCAATCAAAGATTACAGACACACATGAGCGAACACCATCTTGTCTTGAGCGAGTATGGACCAGGACAGGCCCCTTTGAAGTTCCATTTTCCAGAGAGAAATCGCATCATTGCAGGACTCTGTCAGGCTGTGATTGTGGCAGAGGCACGACTTCGTTCAGGAAGTTTAATTACTTGTGAGCGTGCCATGGAGGAAGGACGGGATGTCTTTGCTATTCCAGGAAATATTTTAGATGGAAAATCTGCAGGTTGCCATCACTTGATTCAAGAAGGCGCAAAGCTTGTCACATCGGGTCAGGACATTCTTGATGAATTGAAATACGAATTGTGATTTTCCTATAGGAGAAGTTCCTAGTTGACATCTTTCTCAAAATGTATTAAACTCAATGAGATTTATACATTACAGAGGGATAAAACGTGGTAACAAAAACGAAAAGGAAAAGTAGTACAACCAAGAAAAATTTGGTAATTGTGGAGTCTCCTGCAAAGGCCAAAACAATCGAGAAATACCTTGGGCGTAACTATAAAGTCATGGCCAGTGTGGGCCATATTCGGGACCTGAAAAAATCAACCATGTCGATTGACTTCGACAATAACTATGAACCGGAATATATCAATATTCGCGGAAAAGGTCCCTTGATCAATGATTTGAAAAAAGAAGCTAAAAAGGCCAAGCAAGTCTTTTTAGCAAGTGACCCGGACCGTGAAGGAGAAGCTATTTCATGGCACTTGGCTCATATTTTAAATTTGGATGCAGGTGAAAAGAACCGTGTGGTCTTTAACGAAATTACCAAGGATGCCGTTAAAAATGCCTTTAAAGAACCGCGTCAAATCGATATGGATTTGGTTGATGCCCAACAAGCACGTCGTGTCTTGGATCGGATTGTAGGATATTCTATCTCGCCTATTCTTTGGAAAAAGGTCAAAAAAGGACTTTCTGCAGGGCGCGTGCAATCTGTGGCTCTCAAATTAATCATTGATCGCGAAAATGAAATTAATGATTTTAAGCCGGAAGAATACTGGACCATCGATGGCGTCTTCAAAAAGGGGACCAAACAATTTCAAGCTAGCTTCTACGGGATCAATGGGAAGAAGATGAAGCTCAACACCAATGAAGAGGTCAAAGCTGTCCTTGAGCGCTTAGATGGCAAAGATTTTACAGTTGAAAAGGTGGAGAAGAAAGAGCGTCGTCGCAATGCACCCCTTCCTTATACCACCTCTTCTATGCAGATGGATGCAGCCAATAAGATTAACTTCCGTACACGCAAGACCATGATGGTTGCCCAGCAATTGTACGAAGGGATTAACATCGGCTCTGGCGTTCAAGGTTTGATTACTTATATGCGTACCGATTCCACACGGATCAGTCCGGTTGCGCAAAACGAGGCAGCTAACTTTATCGTGGATCGCTTCGGTGAGAAATATTCTAAGCATGGAAGTCGCGTGAAAAATGCTTCCGGTGCTCAAGATGCCCACGAAGCCATTCGTCCGTCTAGCGTCTTCAATACTCCTGAGAGCATTGCTAAATACTTGGACAAGGATCAATTGAAGCTCTATACCTTGATTTGGAATCGCTTTGTAGCTAGTCAAATGACAGCTGCTGTCTTTGATACGATGAATGTCCGTATAGGTCAAAATGGCGTACAATACACTGCGAATGGAAGCCAGGTGAAGTTTGATGGTTATTTGGCGATTTATAACGATTCAGATAAGAACAAGATGTTGCCGGATATGGTAGAAGGTGATATCGTTAAGCAGGTCAATAGCAAGCCTGAGCAACACTATACCCAACCACCTGCTCGATATTCTGAAGCAACCTTGATCAAGACTTTAGAAGAAAACGGAGTGGGGCGTCCATCTACCTATGCTCCGACGATTGAGACCATTCAAAAACGCTATTATGTGAAATTGGTAGCCAAACGATTTGAACCAACGGAATTAGGGGAGATCGTTAATAAACTGATTGTTGAATTCTTCCCAGATATTGTCAATGTGACCTTCACAGCTGAGATGGAAGGGAAACTCGATGATGTTGAACTCGGAAAGGAAGAGTGGCAAAAAGTCATTGACAGTTTCTATAAACCATTCTCTAAAGAAGTCGCAAAGGCTGAAGAAGAGATGGAAAAAATCCAAATCAAAGATGAACCAGCTGGTTTTGATTGTGAAGTCTGTGGCAGCCCGATGGTGATTAAATTAGGACGTTTTGGTAAGTTCTATGCTTGTAGTAATTTCCCAGATTGTCGTCATACTCAGGCCATTGTCAAAGAAATCGGGGTGGAGTGTCCAAACTGTCACCAGGGACAAATCATCGAGCGTAAAACCAAGCGCAACCGTATCTTCTACGGATGCAATCGCTATCCAGAGTGTGAATTTACCTCTTGGGATAAGCCAATTGGCCGTGACTGTCCAAAATGTGGTCATTACTTAGTTGAAAAGAAAGTCCGTGGCGGTGGCAAACAGGTCGTTTGTAGCAACGGTGACTACGAAGAAGAAAAAGTGAAATAATCTTTTAAATGATTCAATGTCTATTATAACGGCAATTTTTATAAATGTCTGTTAGAATAGACATTCATTAGACAGGAAGGAAAAGCCTCCCTGTCTTTTTTATGCCCTTTTTGGTATAATGGACCAAGTAGAAAATTAGAAAGATTTGTGGGTGTCTAACAGTCCAGTGGCTTGTTTTAATCTGGCCTTAGTTTTCACCCAAAGAGGTATTAGTGTCATGTCTCAATCTTATATCAATGTTATCGGTGCGGGTCTTGCTGGCTCAGAAGCAGCTTATCAGATTTCCCAACAGGGAATCCCGGTGAAGCTTTATGAAATGCGTGGGGTCAAATCCACTCCGCAACACAAAACAGACAATTTTGCGGAACTAGTGTGTTCCAACTCTCTTCGTGGGGATTCGTTAACCAATGCCGTTGGCCTTCTCAAAGAAGAAATGCGTCGTCTAGGTTCGGTCATCCTTGAAGCAGCAGAAGCAACTCGAGTTCCGGCTGGTGGAGCACTGGCAGTGGACCGGGAAGGCTTTGCTAATCGAGTGACAGAGAAGGTATCTCAACACCCGCTCATCGAAGTCATTCGCGATGAAATTACGGAATTACCAACAGACGCTATCACAGTGGTCGCAACGGGTCCTCTAACCAGCGATGCCTTGGCGGAAAAGATCCACGCGCTCAATGGTGGGGATGGCTTCTATTTCTACGATGCAGCGGCTCCGATCATCGATGTCAATACTGTCGATATGGACAAGGTTTATCTCAAATCACGCTATGACAAGGGAGAAGCAGCTTATCTCAACTGCCCAATGACCAAACAAGAGTTCATGGATTTCCATGAGGCCTTGGTCAATGCGGAAGAAGCCCCACTCAACTCTTTTGAAAAAGAAAAGTATTTCGAAGGCTGTATGCCCATTGAAGTCATGGCCAAACGAGGCATCAAAACCATGCTCTATGGTCCTATGAAGCCAGTCGGACTCGAATACCCAGATGATTATAAAGGCCCTCGTGATGGGGAGTTTAAGACCCCATACGCAGTCGTTCAGCTTCGCCAAGACAATGCAGCAGGAAGTCTCTACAATATCGTTGGTTTCCAAACGCATCTCAAATGGGGCGAACAAAAACGGGTCTTCCAAATGATTCCAGGTTTGGAAAATGCGGAGTTTGTGAGATATGGCGTCATGCACCGTAATTCTTACATGGACTCGCCAAATCTCCTCGAGCAAACTTACCGTTCGAAGAAACAATCTAACCTCTTCTTTGCAGGTCAAATGACTGGAGTGGAAGGCTATGTTGAATCCGCTGCCTCAGGTTTGGTAGCTGGGATCAATGCAGCTCGCCTCTTTAAAGGAGAAGAAGCAGCCATTTTCCCAGAAACAACAGCCATCGGAAGTCTGGCCCACTATATCACTCATGCCGATAGCAAGCATTTCCAACCGATGAATGTTAACTTTGGAATCATCAAGGAGCTGGAAGGGCAACGCATTCGGGATAAGAAAGAACGTTATGAGAAAATTGCCGAACGTTCGTTGACTGATTTGGCTGATTTTATGGAAAATCGCTAAAGAATGGAAAAAGTTTGGAGAAATCCAGACTTTTTCTTCTAAAAATGGTATAATAAGTAAAATTTAGAATATAGAGAGTTTTCTGACAATGAACAAATCCTATTTTTATTTAGATATGAAGACACACGAGTTGAAAGTGCCTTATACCGGAAAACTCCGTCGTGTTCGGGTTCTATTGCCCAAGAATTATGAAACAGATACCGATCGACGCTATCCTGTTGTCTATTTTCATGATGGCCAGAATGTTCTCTATAGCAAGGAAGCCTACGCAGGTCATTCCTGGAAGGTGATTCCAGCCATCAAGCGCAATCCTGATATTAGTCGTATGATTGTCGTTGCGATTGATAACGATGGTTTCCAACGGATGAACGAATACTCTGCCTGGAAGTACAAGGAATCCAATATTCCTGGCATGCAATTTGGTGGCAAGGGTGTCGAGTACGGAGAGTTTGTTATGGAAGTGGTCAAACCTTTTATCGATCAAGAATATCGTACCCTTTCAGACCGAGAGCATACAGCTATGATTGGCTCGTCTCTAGGAGGCAATATCACCCAATTTCTCGGCTTAGAATACCAAGATCAGATCGGTTGTCTGGGAGTCTTCTCATCGGCCAACTGGCTGCACCAAGAAGCCTTTGACCACTATATTAAGCGCAAAAAATTGTATAGCGATCAGCGCATTTACATTTATGTGGGTACAGAAGAAGCCGATGATACAGATAAGACCCTGATGGCAGGAAATATCAAGCAGGCCTATATCGATTCGTCTCTGCGCTATTACCATGATATTATCCAACAAGGGGTAGCTTTAGAAAATATTTCCATACGGATTCAATCAGGTGCAGTTCACCATGAATTGGCCTGGGCAGAGAATTTACCGGATTGTCTTCGATTTTTAGCTGAGAACTGGGATTAACCCTCTCTCGCACATCCTATCAGAGAAAGAAGGAAACTTATGAATATTGAACATTTAAGCCACTGGAGTGGCCAACTTAACCGCGAAATGTATCTAAACCGTTATGGACATGCAGGGATTCCTGTAGTGGTCTTTGCCTCCTCAGGTGGTAGTCACAACGAATACTATGACTTCGGCATGATTGATGCCTGTGCTCGCTTTATCGAAGAAGGACGCATTCAATTTTTTACCTTATCAAGTGTGGACAGCGAAAGCTGGCTGTGTGACTGGAAGAATCCTCATGATCGAGCAGAAATGCACCGAGCTTATGAAAGGTACGTTATCCAAGAAGCCATTCCTTTTATCAAGCACAAAACAGGTTGGTTTGATCCAATGATGACAACAGGTTGCTCAATGGGTGCCTACCATGCGCTTAATTTCTTCTTGCAGCATCCAGATGTTTTCAATAAAGTTGTTGCTTTGAGTGGTGTCTACGATGCCCGTTTCTTTGTTGGTGACTTTGGAGGAGATGAAGCGATCTACCAAAATTCTCCATCTGACTATATTTGGAATCAAAATGATGGTTGGTTTATTGACCGCTATCGTCAAGCAGAGATCGTCGTTTGTACCGGTTTAGGCGCTTGGGAGCAAGATGGTCTGCCATCCTACTATAAACTAAAGGAAGCTTTCGATCACAAAAACATTCCTGCCTGGTTCGCTGAATGGGGCTATGATGTAGCCCACGACTGGGAATGGTGGCGCAAGCAAATGCCTTACTTCCTCGATCAAATGAATCTTTAATGCCAAAAAGGAGTCAATTATGAACTATATTGTGATCTCACCTTATTACCCACAAAATTTCCAACAATTTACCATTGAACTTGCAAATAAAGGCATTACTGTCTTGGGTATCGGTCAAGAACCATACGAGCAATTAGATGAACCTTTGCGCATGAGTTTGACAGAATATTTCCGTGTTGAAAACTTGGAAAATCTGGATGAAGTCAAACGTGCAGTTGCCTTTCTCTTTTATAAACACGGTCCAATCGACCGCATTGAATCTCACAATGAATATTGGTTGGAATTGGATGCGGCACTTCGGGAGCAATTCAACGTCTTTGGGGCCAAACCAAAAGACTTGAAGAAAACAAAATTCAAATCTGAAATGAAGAAACTCTTCAAAAAAGCAGGAGTTCCAGTCGTTCCAGGAGCCGTGGTCAAAGCAGAAAAAGATATTGATAAAGCTGTGAAAAAAATTGGCTTGCCGTTGATCGCAAAACCTGACAATGGAGTAGGAGCAGCAGCGACCTTCAAAATTGAAACACCAGAAGATGTCGATCATTTCAAAGCTGAATGGGATGGCCATACCGTCTACTTCTTCGAAAAATTTGTCACTTCTAGCGAGATTTGTACCTTTGATGGTTTGATTGATCACGATGGCAATATTGTCTTTTCAACAACCTTTGATTATGCCTACACACCGCTTGACTTGCTTCTGTACAAGATGGACAATTCTTACTATGTCCTAAAAGATATGGATCCAAAACTACGCCAATACGGTGAATCCATCGTCAAGACTTTTGGCATGAAGGAACGTTTCTTCCATATTGAGTTCTTCCGTGAAGGCGATGACTATATTGCGATCGAGTACAATAACCGTCCAGCAGGTGGCTTTACCATTGATGTGTATAACTACGCGCATTCAATTGACCTATACAAGGGGTATGCGGATGTTGTAGCTGGTGATCCATTCCCAGCCTCAAACTTCGAGCCTCTCTATTGCTTGGCAACATCCCGTCGTGCCAACGCCGCCTATCAACTTTCTGAAGAAGAAGTCTTGGCCAAATACAAAGACCAATTCCGCGTGAAGAAGAATATGCCCGCAGCCTTTGCTGAATTGCAAGGAGACTACCTCTATATGTTAACGACCCCAAGTCGCGAAGAATTGGAACAAATGATTCACGATTTCGGTCAACGAAAACAATAAGCTCGTTTAAATATTTCTTATAAAATGAACGTAAAAAAGTGAAAGACAGTCGATTCTTTCACTTTTTTTAATACTCAATTTGTAAAATTTAGCTAGACAGAAAAAGCCATCTATGTCAGGCTTAGATAAACACCACATTTGACTAAAAGGAACTAACATAAATGACCTATACTCATCTTACCGCAAATGAGCTTGTAATAATAGAGGTTTACTATTAAGAGAAAATAAAAGTTATAGATATTGTGATTTCACTTGGCAGTTCAAGTACACTATCTGTAACGGAAAGATTGTTTTCAAAAATTAAACGAAAGCCGCTCTATTATTTAGATATTTAGAGATAGTATGTGAAAATAATTAAAAAATTGGAAAGTTAATCTTTAGTTATCAAATTTTATTGACTAAAAGACTAGAAAGATAAGATATACAAAATTGTGTTGCTTTGTGTAAAATACTTGACTCGTTATACATAATAAGAGTATAATGCTCCATAATAGCATGTTTCAAAAAGGAGTTATGTTCTATGATGAAAATTCCAGTAGAAAAACTTGGTCTATTTGAACAGTTAGATCGTATAGTAGTGGCTTTTTTTAGCAAGCAACAATCTTCCAGTCCATATGATTTGAATATCAGTATTACACAAGAACACCTTGACCGGAAAAAGCAGGAGCTAGAACCATTAGGTTATCAAGCTGTCCAACTACCATTAGGAATGGCTTTAGATAATGTCATCCAACAACCATATTATACAAACTTAGTCATTGGTGGACTTGCTCCCGACGAAATTATAGTCAGCAAAGAAGAATTAATACCTTTGAAAGATATCGTAGATAGTTTTTGTATTATGTACGCTGCAGCAAATAACAGACTGGAAAATAGTAAGGCTTATGAATTAATGAAAGATAAGATGGTTTATTTTATTGGTAAACTGTTTACAGATATTCCAAAAGCCGGTGATGAAATTGCTTATTTAGGAATTGATCGAATAGCGAGCGATGGCACGCCATATGAAGCAGTTAAATGCTTTTTAACGAAAGAGAGTGCTGAGAAGTACAATGGTGAAAAAAGACCGGTCACCCCTGCAAACTTGGCCTATCTAAAATCATTCTGGGGAAAACCAGTTATTATTGAGCCCCACCGGAATTATTGGATCGAATTTTTATAGAAAGAATAAAAGAGCGTAAAATTCTATCAAAGATTTACGCTCTTTTTCTAACACTATAAATATTACATAATTTACCTTATGTAAACTCACAAGCTATCCAAAGCATTCTTTTGCTCATCATTAACGATATGGGTATACAAGTCTGTAACTTGTGTGCTGGCATGTCCCAGCTGGTGGCTGACTAAAACCTGTGATTTGGTCGCATCATAGAGACGCGTTGCTAATGTATGGCGAAGCTTGTGAGGGGTCACACGGACTTTAAAATCTTCAGAATACTTGGCGACCATCTTTTCAACACTAGAAGCATCGATCCGGTTTGGAACCCCTCGATACAAGGTTAAGAATAGGGCTGTATCGGTCTTTTCTGTCTTGTAACGTTTGTCTCGAATAGCAAGATATTGCTCCAGATAAGGCTTAGCAAAGGCAGCAACATTAACCGAGTCTCGTTTTCCACCTTTTCGAGTGACATCGATCACCATCATTTTGAGATTGAGGTCACGTAGATCGAGGTTAACCGCCTCTGAGAGACGAACACCTGAGGCAAGAAGAAGTGCAATAATGGCTAAATCTCGCTCTTTATTCTTATTAAAGGAAGATAAGGCGCGATTTGAGAGGGTTTGCGGGTACTCCTGATCGATATAATTCAGGAAACCTTCTGTTTCGTCCCCTAAAAAGAGTTTTTGTTTGATATTTTCAGCTCGGGCCGCCAAGGTTTCTTTCTTTTTCTTGGTCGCAACCTTCTTCATGACGTTACGGTAGAAATAAGGTTCCCCTTGCTCGTTTTCAACTTCCTCGGTCAAATACTTATAGAGACTAGAGATAGCTGATAAGGTACGGTTAATGGTCGTTTGAGAAACCCCGTTTTTCGTCGTATTAGCATTGAGCAGAGGACGTTCACGTAAGTAAAGAATAAAGGACTCCATGTCTTTCTTGGTCATGTGTTCCAGAACATCTAAAGGGATCTCGGCCATGGTGTCAGCATCCGATATACCAGATTTCAAAACCCAGGTGAAAAATCGATCATATTCCTTTAAGTATTCGTATAAGGTCGTAAAACTATATGGAACGGCCAGTTTTGATTGGTAATATTCTAAGACGTACCAAGGCATGACTTGTTTGAGTTTATCGATACGTTCTAATAAGATCTCGCGTTTCATGTTTTTCTCCAAATCTTTCTATACTAGTAGTATAGCATAGCAAGATATATTTTTCAAGAAAATTATAGTTTTTCGGAAAGATGATATAGAGAATATTATGAACCTAATAAGGCGCATGGTGTATATTGTAACCAAAAAATTTTTTACAAAATTCTCATAATCTAGTTTTGTTTATGTGAAGTTTTCCTTGCTATTCATTTTTCTCAAACTCTTCATCTATTTGCAAGGTTATTTAAATCTAGGAGATGTTTCTTGTTATCTGATATCTCTTTAAAACCAAAAATCATTTCTAGTCGATTTAGTTAGGTTGGCAAGATATTTTAACTTCTATGAATGATTTTCTTTGTCAGTTCCTTCATTCTGAGGTCGTTGTTCAATACTACAGTATAAATGAATAAAAAAGATTACATAAGTTAAATTATGTAATCTTCTATAGATTTAAAAATAAACTTAATTGTTTTACCAATTCTGGATTGGTTGGCAATGCGGAATGATGGGCCTTACGACCAGTTAAATAAACTTCAGTATAGCAATTTTCGTTAAAAATCTTCTTTCCAGCCTGGGCGCTCTTTAGCGGTACGATCCCATCTGTTTTTCCTGCAAAATCACCTACGAAATTGAGAACTTGTACTTCTTTACCAATCCGATGTTTCCACTTTTGAAAATCTTCGTACATGTCTTGATTAAATAGATAAGGACTCCCGATAATAGCAAGTTTTGTTAGCTTGAGCCTTTTCTTCTCCAAAAATCCACTTTCCAGAAATCCGGTCAATACCAAACCGCCATTTGAGTGCCCAACAGCCTGAAAGTCGGTAAAATAATAGTGATCTAACAGATGCTGAAAGGCTGTTTTTAGTGATTCAATTTGCTGTTTGATGTTGGGATATCCATCTCGATTGTTTTCAAAGCCAATCACAATCATCGGATTGCGGTCCTTGCTGTTCAGTCTGCCTTCCATCTGGATGGAATTATCTTGATTAACCCTAATTTTTAGGAGACTCTGCTTTTTTCTAGAATAGCGATGGAGCATGCGGATGGTTCCATTGAAACGCTGGATACTAGCTGAACTACCAGGTACAAAGATGATTGGTCTAATGGGAGGTTTCTTCGATCCTTTAGGAAATTCAAAGGGCTTGCTGTGCGAAGAAAAGAGTCTTCCAAAGAAACGAATGAGTTGTTGAAATAGTTTTTTTAACATTTTTCCTCTAGTGGTATTTTCTAAAAGAACCTAGAACGGTGTGTTCCAGGCTCTTATTAGATAGAATTATTTCCGTTTTTTCTTATTTTTGCGCATTTGTTTGGCCATCTTGTTCATCGCCCGTTTCATCATGAATTCGCCGGCTTTTCCTTTGAGACCACCACCGAACATTTGGCTCATATCTGGCATCCCAGCGCCTCCGCCAAGAGCTGATAAGTCAGACATCCCGCCTTGTCCCATCATCATGCCTTCAAGGGCAGACATATCAGGCATGCCACCAGGCATATTCTTCGGTAGATTATTTGGATTAAGCCCCATTTGTTTCATCATCTTGTTCATATCGCCAGAGAGGACACCTTGCATCATCTGTTTGGCTTGGTTAAAGTCCTTGATGAATTTGTTGACTTCGACAAAGCTATTTCCTGATCCAGCAGCAATCCTACGACGACGGCTAGGGTTCAAGAGATCTGGATTCTCCCGTTCAGCTGGTGTCATGGATGATACGATGGCGCGTTTGCGAGCAATTTCTCGTTCATCGACCTTGAGGTTCTTCATGGCAGGGTTATTAGCCATACCTGGAAGCATCTTGAGCAAGTCTTCCATTGGTCCCATGTTTTGAACTTGGTCTAACTGATCGATAAAATCGTTGAAATCGAAGGTATTTTCCCGCATCTTTTCAGCGAGTTCAAGAGAGCGTTTCTCATCGTATTCTTGAGAAGCCTTCTCGATCAGTGTCAACATATCCCCCATACCGAGGATCCGACCAGACATGCGGTCTGGGTGGAAGGTTTCGATATCGGTGATTTTTTCACCAGTACCAGTGAATTTGATTGGCTTCCCAGTAATCTGACGGACAGAAAGGGCTGCACCACCACGGGTATCCCCATCAATCTTGGTCAAGATCACCCCGGTCACTTCGAGTTGTTCGTTAAACTCACGCGCCACATTGGCCGCTTCTTGACCGATCATAGCATCGACGACCAAAAGGATTTCATTTGGCTCAGCAAGGGCTTTGACATCCCGCAACTCGCCCATGAGTTTTTCATCGATTTGCAGACGACCGGCCGTATCGATCAAGACATAGTCATTGTGGTTGGCTCTTGCCTGCTCCAAACCTTGACGAACGATCTCTACTGCAGGGACTTCTGTACCTAGTGAGAAGACAGGGACATTGATCTGTTGACCAAGCGTCTTCAACTGGTCAATGGCTGCTGGACGATAGATATCGGCCGCAATCATCAAAGGACTTGCATTTTCTTCCTTGACCAATTTGTTAGCCAATTTCCCAGCAAAGGTTGTTTTACCAGCCCCTTGAAGACCGACCATCATGATAATGGTTGGAATTTTTGGAGATTTGATAATGTCTGCTGTTTCAGAACCCAAAATGGCTGTCAATTCTTCATCGACAATCTTCACGATTTGTTGGGCAGGATTGAGGGTTTCGATTATCTCATGACCTACAGCCCGCTCGCGGACGCGTTTGATAAAGTCTTTTACAACTGGAAGGGCAACGTCGGCCTCTAAGAGGGCTAGACGAATCTCTTTGGTCGCCTCTTGGACATCCGCTTCAGAGATTTTCCCTTTCTTACGAAGATTTTTAAAGACGTTCTGTAAACGTTCGGTTAAACTTTCAAATGCCATATTTTTCTCCTATTTATTCAATTCAGTGGAAATCGTCCGAAATGTTCCAAACATTCTAGTTCTTCGGGTGTGACTTCTTTCATGATTTCATTTGGATATCCCCAACAGCTAAAACCTATTTGCATAGCTTTGGAGATATCATTGGGCGAGATAATTTGTAGTCGAGTAGGAAATACTCCCTCTGCGACTAATAGTTTGCAAGGTATTCCTTGATAAATGACGAGACTGCCCATAATCACTCCCGATTGTCAATGCTTGATAAAATTTCAACCTGCTCTTGTAGAAAAGTATCTTCCGGATAGCGTTCTAAAATCTGATCAAAAATCTGACTACGAACAATGTAATCGGAATACATATGGAGTTTCATTTCGTAGTCCTCCAAAATCTTTTCTGTACGTTTAATATTGTCATAGACCGCCTGACGGCTCACTCCAAACTCTTCTGCAATCTCAGCCAAGCTGTAGTCATCAGCGTAATAAAGCTCGATGTAGTTCATTTGCTTGTCCGTCAAGAGCGCTGCGTAAAACTCAAAGAGCGCATTCATTCGGTTGGTTTTCTCAATTTCCATACCTTTCATTATATCAAAAAAGCCCGCTAAAGACTAGCGGGACTCGATGCTTTTTGAGCTTGAAATAAGAGGATTGATCATTAGAGTTTTAGTGCTACCATATTGACTGTCATCCCTGCTGCAGTTCCCATCAAGAAGATGGTATCTCCCTCCTTCGCATAGCCGTGATCAAGCGCATAGGCTAAACCGAAAGGCACGGCTACCGAAACCATATTGCCATAATCGCTGACAATATTGAGATATTTATCTTTGCCAACGCCCAATTTGTCCATGACGAGTGGCAAGGCGCGACTTGCTTGGTGAGGAATAATATAGTCTACAGAATCTTTAGAAATGCCTGATTTTGCCTGGAATTCTTGGAACATTTCTGGGATAACACGAGCAGAAAGTAAGAGGATTTTCTTCCCTTTCATGTCAAACATGAAATCAGTCTTGGTTGCTTCAGAGTACAATTTCGGATGATAAGCTGTCAAACCACCACGAATTTCGGTATCATGGGCTCCTTCAGACCAGGTACGTTGCATACTGGCAATGATTCCTTTATCTTCGCTTGTCGCTTCAAAAATAAAAGCTGCGGCTCCATCGCTAAACAATTCAAAGCTTTCTTTTTGTTTAGGATTAAGGCCAAGACTTCCTACTTCACTGGATACAATGAGAACCCGTTGGTATTCGCCACCTTCAATCAGATAGGAAATGGTGCTTAAGGCTGATACAAAACTAGTACAGGTGGTATTGATATCCATGGCTGGAATCGTTAGTCCCTTAGCCACGCGCTCATGGATCAAAGCAGCCGTACAAGGAATAGGCTGAACGCCAACCGCACTAGCCGAAACCAGGCAGTCGATATCTGTCATTTCAAGCCCTGCATGTTTTAAAGCAGTTTCAATCGCACGCGATGCTAGATCAATCTGTGTTTCTTCTCCTTCTTTTACCCGGTAACGAGTCTGGTCTTTGAAGGTCACTGTATGAGCTGGAAGCGCTGTTCCATAGCCTTTGATTTGCAGATGTCTTTTTACAGTAGTCATAGGATTCTCCTTTTATTGAAGTCGTTGAACACGTTTTAATTTACGTGTTGGGTCCCATTGGTAATCGATAAATTGAATACTTGGGAGGATGAATTGTTTTTGTTGAGCTAAGAGTTCAAATTGGGCAAAGATCGCTTTCTCAATAAAGTCGGAACGATGACTCAAGGCGATGGTAATACATCCATCTGCCAGCTGAGTCACTTGATAGTCCTGAATATTTTCAACGAATAAAATGCACCGGCGAATAAAATCTGGATAGATGGTTTGGCTGTTTCCATCAACTTTTTTGAAATAGAAGATATCGTCCGATCGTCCTTCGATTTTCGCGATTCGAGTAAAAACGGATCCACAAGGACAGGGAGACTTTTCTTCTACTAAAATATCATTGAGTCGGTAGCGATAGATGGGTTGACTCGTTCGTTTGAAATCTGTAATCATCGGATAAAATCGGTGATCATCTAGATACTCTTTTTCGATATACAATATATCTTCATTGAGGTGAAGATGACCTTCTGAACAAGTACAAGCTAAAAACCCTTCTGTCGCTTGGTAGACCTGATCAACCTTATCTAGTTGAAAGGCTTTAGCGATTGTCTGAGCATCTCTATCCTCTAGGATCTCCGCGACAGAGACAACCTTGACAGGGTGAAGAGCAAGGTGCTGATTAGTGACATAGTTAGCTAACTCAATCAAGGTGGAAGCAGGCGCCACTACAATGGTTGGCTGATAGTTTTTGAGACGCTCTAAATGCTCCTTACTATCCTTGAAGATATCAAAATATTCCAAGCGGATCAGGCCTGAATTAATGGTTTGATAGAGTTCATTGTCCGCTCGTAAGAAAAAAGCAATGCGATGACCAAACAGGTTTCCTTTTGGCAGCATCTTCGCTAAGATGGCTGCAGCCCACATACTTCTTTCTTTTTCTGTGGTGACAAAAACCCCTCGGTGACCGGAGGTTCCAGAAGACAAACCTACTGCTACTTCTCCATTCATCTCGGTAAAATCTCGTGTTTGTTCTCCACGTATGGCCATCTCTAATGCCTGATCTCGATCCATCCCCAAGGTATTGAGTTCATTGAAATGCGTCATCATGAAATTCTTATCCATCGTCCCAAAAGATTCAGGAGAATGGCTTTGAAAATAGGGAGAGTGAGAAGTGATAAAAGCATGGTAGCGTGCCAATTGCATATCTTGGTAACGATTCAAGGCCTCTTTTGAACGGAATCGATGGCACCATCTGGTTTCAATAAAGGTTTTCAGAAAGACTGTTTTTTTCATTTAAAATCCTTTCAATCCGATCTTGCGGGTCGTGGCTGACCACAACTTGAATGCCCTCTTGTAATAGTGTTTCCAGCAAATCAGCTCCTTTTAAATAAGCCTTCTTATCATCCTGAACCAAGGAAGGAATGAGACGCATTTGCCGTGTGTAAGGCAAGAGCTCTACTCCCCAGCATAGATCTGCACCTATATAGAGTTTCAACTCATCCATATACAGACACGCCTGCCCTCTCGCATGCCCATCGATAGATGATACGAGAATACTCCCATCACCAAATAGGTCCGCAGTCGGGCGGTAAGGGAAAGCTGGATGCCTTTGATCTGCTTTGAGACAAGTCACCCGATCTTTGAAATCAGCTGGCAGAAACTCTTTAAAAATCAGATCTTTGAATTTCGGCTTCTGGTACACTTCATAGACTTCCTGAGTTACAAAGAAAAGAGCATTTGGAAAAAGTGCTGCTCCGCCGAGATGATCCGGGTGCAAATGCGAAAGAATGACATAGGAAATGGCTGCTGGATCAATGCCACTCTCTTGCAATAAATAATCGATCTGGTCTTCTTTTTTCATCTGCATAGGCGTTGCTAGACGGTACCAGAAATACCGTGCTTTTTTCTTAATCTCATAATGATAGCCAGTATCGTACAAAATATAGCCTTTTTCACGATGATGAATCAAAAAGACACCTGCTGGAAATTGCATTTTTTCATTCGGAATCCCTTTGAATAATAGTCCAGAATGACTGCTACAAAAACCTGCTGGAAAATAATCAATGTGCTCGATCATGTTGGACATACTTATCAATCCCTTCTTCAATGGTTATTTTTGGATAGTAGCCAAGTTCTATTTGGGCCTTCTGAATATCGAGAGTTTGGCTATAGCGAAGGAGATAATAGGTATAGCGAGTCAAGGGGGGTTCAGCTTTCAGATGAAATAATCGATAGACTCCTTCAAGGCTGTAGGCCACACCTGCTACTAGACCTGCTGGAATCTTCTGATAGCGAATGGGTTCTCCTAATCCTTTTAGTGTGGTTTCAATCAAATACTTAAAGGTCTTTGGTTCTCCATTTGTTATATTATAAACCTGTCCTTGTGCTTCTTTTGCTTCCAGAGCCAAACGAATGGCTAGGGCGACATTTTCCACACAGGTCATATCCATGAGCTGCTCTCCTCCTCGAATCAACGGAATCCCAATTTTTCTACTGAGGCGTAAGACACGAGGTAAAATACTGGTATCCCCTACTCCAAATAGTCCTCTTGGACGCAAGATGATACTTGGCACATCTGGATAGTCAGGAAATAGTTTTTCAGAAGCCAATTTACTTCGGATATAATTGTTGAGGTGATTTTCTGTTGGAGCATCGCTTTCCTTGATGTTTAATTGGTCTTTTCCAGCCGCGTAAATACTGGGAGAAGAGACGTAAACCAAGCGTTGTACCGCAAATTCGCGACACAAGGTAAGAACATATTGGGTGCCGATGACATTTGCCTGATAGAAATCTTTCCAGGGTCCCCAAGCCGTGGATAAGGCTCCTGCATGAACAACAGCATCAATGTCCTGAAAGGCTTGTCTTAGTTCGTCAATAGAGCTCAAATCCCCTTTTACAAATTGGACACGCTCGCTTTCTAGAGCCTTGCCAACTTTTTCGTTTCGGCCAAAGGCTACAATGGAATAGTCGTGATCCAATAATTCCTCAATCACATATTTTCCAAGGAAACCAGTCGCACCTGTTACAAGAATTTTCATAGTTTTCCATCCGTTCCACGTCTTAATAATCGTTGAATTTCAAACTCTAAGGTATCCAACGGTTTGTAGGTTTTTGATAGTTTGTTTAGTCTTTCTAACTTTTCCCAAGATTCTTTTTCTAACAGGGCGTTAAAACCTGCTTGAATCTCTTCGGTGCGATTGCGATGAGCTTGAAAGGCAATCCCGGCTTCTACTCCTCGAATGGCATAGTCAAATTGATCATAGTCATGTGGCAAGATCAAGGCCGGTTTTTTAAATTCGATACACTGATAAAAGATTCCAGCTCCTCCATGGTGAATGACATAGTCCATCTGCGGAATGTATTCCTTATATGGCAGATAAGAGACGACCGTCACATTTGGTGCTACTTCTTCTTCAGAAAAGTCTTTTGCCCCATCTCCCAAGGTGACAAAAAAGTGACATTCTGGATGGTCTTTGGCCAACTGCTTGGTTTGCTCTAGCAAGTTTTCCTTCGCCCAAGGCAGCTGGGTTCCACAAGTCACGAGGATCTTCTTTTTGTTCTCATACGGACTGAGGTCCAAAGGGTAGTCTTCTGCTTTTTCAAGAGAAGTTCCTAATGGACCCAGCCACGCATATTGATGAGGGAAATGTGTTTTCAACTCTAGCTCCATCATGCCAATTCCAAAGATGGCATAAGGAGAGTAGATGGTCTCCACTCCATTTTGATTATACAACTTGAAATTGTAACGTTTTAAGCGTTTGCGTAAGAGGAAAGCCACGCAGTATTTCCCAATACGCGTGAGTTTTCTACATAGGGCTTGGATCTTTTCTTCCTTCTTGGTTCGTGCAATTCCCATCCCTCCAAAAAAGCAAGGAGGACCATAGGGAGTTTCGATTGCAAATTGAGTTGCCATGGTCGTAATCCAAGGGATTTCCAACTCTTCTGCTACAAAACCAGCTGATAAAGTGATAAAATCAGCAATTACAATGTCTGGGCGGTTGACGCGCCATTCTTCTAACAATTGATCCGAGACATGATTGATCAAATCAAGACTCTCGGACAATTGACGATAAGCTGAAAATAGATTGAGTTTCTTATCGTTATTCGCCGCACGTTCAAACTCCTCTACTTTGTCCTCAAGAATCGGAACCACTGTGAACCCAAGACTTTCTGCAACAGCCTTTTTCTGAGGTCCCGTGAAAACCCGGATCTCCATCGAAGGATCATCCAATAAAGGTTTGACGAGATTTAAAGTCGGGTACAGGTGCCCACTCAGGGGAACAGCTACCACATCGATTTTAATTTTTTTCATTTTTTCCTGCCTTATATCTCTTTTTTTAGGCCTAATCTGGGCCTCTTATCTATATATTCGTAAAAAAAATCAAAAATTGAAGAAAAAATAAAATTTTTTTAAAAACTTTTAATTTTGGCTTTACTATCACTATTTAGAAAGAATGATTCCTAACGAAAAAAACTCCCAAATGCCAGTGGAATCCACTTTAGCATTTGAAAGTTTTTTAGTTTTACGAATTGCAAACTTAGTTATTTTCCAAATAAAATTCGAACCGCTCGCCTACATACTGGCTTTTCACATATTCAAAGGCTGTACCATCTTCAAAATAGGAAACCTGGGTTAGCCCTAAAATCGCCTGACCTTTTGAAACCTGTAAATAGTCCGCAATCTTATCTTTGGCCAATCGAGCATAAATCGTCTGGTGCGATTTTCCGATCTTATAACCATGACGCTCCAAGGTTTGGAAGAAATGGCTGGTCACCTCTTCGCGATTGAAATTCTTAATAAATTTCTCCGGAATAGAGGCCACTTCATAAACGACAGGAATCCCATCAGCATACCGAACGCGCTCCATCCGAATAATGGTTTCGGTCTTATCAATACCCAATTTGTCTACTTCTTGCAGGCTAGGAATGGTTTTACGGTATGAAATTACTTGACTAGACGGTTCTCTGCCTTGCGATTTCATGATTTCGGTGAAACTGGTTGTCCCACGCATTTTTTCCCGGACGCGCGTGCTGGTGATAAAGGTGCCACTTCCCACTCGTCTTTCAAGAACCCCCTCTTCGACTAGAAGGGTGATGGCTTGACGAAGGGTCATTCGACTGACCTGAAATTGCTCTGCTAGGTCGCGTTCACTAGGAAGACGCTCCCCGATTTTCCATATTTTTTGATCAATCTCAGACTTAATCTGATCATGAATTTGAATGTAAGCTGGAATCATTGTACTGCTCTTTCTCTCTATTAGGTCTATTGTAGCGTAATTTTCCGAAAGATTCAATCAGAGAATGGTAAAGCGAGGGGTTTTGTGTTAGAATAGAGGAAAGTAAATTTCATTAAGAAGGGGATAAGATGACAAACCTATCAACTGATTTGCATGATGTTGAAAAAATCATCGTGCTTGACTACGGTAGCCAATACAATCAGCTTATTTCACGTCGGATTCGTGAAATTGGTGTCTTCTCAGAATTGAAGAGCCATAAGATTTCTGCTGCTGAAGTGCGTGCAATCAATCCAGTTGGGATCGTCCTTTCAGGCGGACCAAACTCTGTATACGAGGAAGGATCTTTTGATATTGATCCTGAAATTTTTGAGTTGGGAATTCCGATCCTTGGAATCTGTTACGGGATGCAATTGTTGACCCACAAATTGGGTGGGAAGGTCGTTCCAGCAGGTAACGCTGGTAACCGTGAATATGGTCAGTCTGAACTCAGTTTGACAGAATCTTCTGCTCTTTTTGCAAGCACACCAGATAAACAAGTCGTTTTGATGAGCCATGGGGATGCTGTGACAGAAATTCCAGCTGACTTCATCCGTACTGGTACTTCTGCTGACTGTCCTTATGCATCCATTGAAAATCCAGACAAGAAAATCTACGGTATCCAGTTCCACCCTGAGGTTCGTCATTCTGTTCACGGTTATGATATCTTGCGTAACTTTGCCTTGAACATCTGTGGGGCTAAAGGTGACTGGACTATGGACAACTTCATTGACATGCAGATCAAAAAAATCCGTGAAACCGTCGGAGACAAACGTGTCCTTCTTGGACTTTCTGGTGGTGTGGATTCTTCTGTTGTTGGGGTACTTCTTCAAAAAGCGATTGGTGATCAATTGATCTGTATCTTTGTAGACCACGGCCTGCTCCGTAAAGGGGAAGCAGACCAAGTTATGGAGATGCTTGGTGGCAAGTTTGGTCTCAACATCGTCAAAGCGGATGCTGCCAAACGCTTCCTTGATAAACTAGCTGGTGTGTCTGACCCTGAGAAAAAACGGAAGATTATCGGTAACGAGTTTGTTTATGTCTTTGATGACGAAGCAAGCAAGCTCAAAGATGTGAAATTCTTGGCCCAAGGAACTCTTTATACTGACGTCATCGAATCTGGTACAGATACTGCTCAAACCATCAAATCTCACCACAACGTTGGTGGACTTCCAGAAGACATGCAGTTTGAACTGATCGAGCCACTCAACACTCTTTATAAGGATGAAGTTCGTGCCCTCGGTACTGAACTTGGTATGCCAGATAATATCGTGTGGCGCCAACCATTCCCAGGACCTGGACTTGCCATCCGTGTCATTGGGGAAATTACTGAAGAAAAACTGGAAACAGTCCGTGAATCGGATGCTATCCTTCGTGAAGAAATCGCTAAAGCTGGTCTTGACCGCGACATCTGGCAATACTTCACTGTTAACACTGGCGTTCGTTCAGTCGGTGTTATGGGGGATGGTCGTACTTACGACTACACTATCGCTATCCGCGCCATTACTTCGATCGATGGAATGACAGCAGACTTCGCTAAAATTCCATGGGAAGTTCTCCAAAAAATCTCAGTTCGTATCGTAAACGAAGTTGACCATGTTAACCGCATCGTCTATGATATCACAAGTAAACCACCTGCAACTGTAGAGTGGGAATAAAAAAAGGTCCGGGGGACCTTTTTTTCACGAGCTTTAAAACAATAGAGCGAGTTAAAGGTCCGGAGGACCTTTTTTTCACGAGCATAAAAATAGCAAAGTGTGTTAAAGGTCCGGGGGAACTTGATTCACGAGCTTAAAATAAGAATTTAGCAGTTCTAAAAAGGGTAATCAAACGCAAAAAGCACTCTGACTTCTTGTCAGCAGTGCTTTTGTGCAATATTTATCCAACCAATCCACTAAAGAATTTGACAATGGCATTCCAGATGGCTCCGAAGAAGCCAGCAATGGCATTCCATGCATTTGTGAAGAAGTTGCCACTATCTTTTAAAATGGCATTTGTATCAAAATTAAGATTGATGTTGTTAAAGGTATCGCCTGCCTTGTCTACGATACTATCTTTGAGATCTGTCAAGGTCTTGGTGAAATTTTTGCTGCTGATGACGCTACTCTTTGAGAGGTTCACTGCGAAATTCACGATCAAATTGATCTGGTTACCTGTCACAGTTGTATCTAGCTTATAATTTTTCAGGGTTTCTTCGACGATCTTTCGAATATCATCCTTACTCAAATCCTGATTGTTCTGTTTGGCATTGGCTACTGCTGTTTTAATGTCGGTCAATGCCACGTTCAATTTATCAGCATCGAAGTTTTTCTTGCCGGCGTTTTCCTCGTTGATCCCGGATAAAGTCTTTAACTCTTCTTGAGCCAGATCTTTGCTTTCTTGAGAAACTTTGGCGCCATTCTTCTCAAGCGAGTAATAGATACCAGCTAAGGCACTTTCTCCAGTCACTTGGACAGGAGATGCGACTGTAATTTGAGCATGCTCCAATCCAAGTGTAACGGCTGCATTACGATACATATTTGCAGTAACCTTGGTGATGTTTTGAGGCGTTACGATATTCACTTCTAGAGCCTTATTCTTACCTAATTTTTGAATTTTAACGGAGGAATAGAGTTCTAGACTATCATCGTTAGCAACGTTCATAATCGAAGAGTAAACCTCTGGTGTCATGGTCTTCCACTCTTCTTTGTCTTTTGAACTATCGTAGTTCAGTAAACTCAAGGTTTGCTCAATTTGACTTTGGTCTAGAGAATAACCCAAAACATAGTCTGGCTTGACATAAGTTTCATCAATGACTTTCTGGACATTAGTATCTGCAGAAACATGTGGAATTCCACTAAAGAGGGCAACTGTCGACGCTACAAATAAAGCAATTTTTCTTAATTTCATTTCTCTCTTCTTTCTATCTCATATCCATGCTGAGTAGATTTTATCGACTATTTCACCTGACTAGAGCTGAAAAAAAGAAGCCAATAAAAGAGTTATTCACTTCAATGTTTATTATATCGTTTCTTTCTTAAAAGAAGCTTACATTTCTTTTAAGAAAGGATGACATATTTATTTTCCCCAAAGAAACTGGATCAATAGCTTATCAACTATTGGATTTTCATGAAGTTGGCTATGCTGAGCCCCTTTTCCATCAATCTTTTCTTCACGGTAGCTTTTTGCACGTTCTGCTACTAGGTAACGAAGGGCTTTTGAAGAAATATTGAGAACAGACCCATCTGTTTCGCCACCGATATCTCCATAGATATTCAGTACATCGATCTGATTTTCTGGATAGACTTCCCGAAGAGCTAAAAGCTGTTGGTACTGCTCATTCATTGATGAAGGCTTACCTGTTTGCGCATCTAGTACCAAACCTTGTGGTAAATTCATTCCTTCGAGTCCAGCGACATGGTTGGCAATGGCGACCTGCTTGACAATTTTTGGCAGATTCTCATCACTTCCATGTTCCAGAAGATAATATAAGACGGACATATTTCCCATAGAATGAGCGACGACGTTCATCTCTTTAAAATGGTAGGTTTCTTGAAGTTTTTTAACTACCTGATAGGCATAATGGCTGATGACTTTTGGATCGGGCGTGCGATTGTTTTGGTATTCCACTTTGATAATTGGATTGACCGCACCTTTGGGAATGGTCCCTGTCAGCTTTACTTGTCCATCGGTAGCTACATTTGCAGTAATGACAGTCTCTGTAACCCCTGCTTTTTTTGCCGCATCTGTCATGTGTTTTTCTGCATTGGCACTCGAGCCATAACCATGAAAAAATAAGGTAGGACGAGTATTTTGTAGGTAATTCGTGTGGTCCAGCTGCGTTTTTTGTTGAGACTTTCCCCAAAAAGCGATACATAGGAGAATCAACCCCACAAGCAGTCCGTAGAATGATTTTTTGTTCAATAGGAACTCCTCAAGATAATTTAAAACTAACTAGTATTTTATCATAGCTATTCAATGATTTCAAAAGATTGAGAATGAAAGAGATAAAATACACAAATAGATTTATAGATTATAAGAGAGGCTGGGACAAAAGTCCTAGCCTCTCAATTTTTTTTGGATTGTCGAGCAAGACGCAGTGGTTGAGTGCTCAAAGCACTGCTTTGAGGTGGCGAATAGAACTTGCGAAGCAAGTATCCTAAGTCTTTGTTCGCTTTTTAAGTTCCAAAGATGCCCTATGTTGACGGAAACTATGTTTCCTTTATCTGCAACCTTCAACATTCTCCCAGACTGTTGAAGCTGTCCCACTCTCTCTGACTTGACTGATTAAAACCATGAAAATAGCTTCATAATTGTCATATTGGTTTCTACTAAACGAGAATAATAAATGTTCCCCCCATTAATGTAGAGTTCCATCCCGTTTAAAAGAGAGATAGGGTGAAAATAAAGATAAGTTTCACCAGTTACATTGCCAAGACTCGGAGCTACTACATCCCGCGAATAAGCGCGTGCTAACTCTAGGGAATTTGTTCCACCGTGTTTAGCTACATAATCAATGTAATCTTTCCCGAAATTATAGGCTTGAACAGCTGTCCAGCTATCAACCCCTTTTTTCTTGGCTTCTTTTAACTCATCTGAAAGAGTCTGAATACCTTGGCGAATGCTGGCCTTATTATCACTAATGGTATTGGTCTCACCACTTGCACTCTCACTAGCCTGCATGACATCGTCCTCTCGACCTTTTGTCTCTGTATAGATCATAGCCAGAATGAGGTTTTCATTGGCTGTGGTATCCTCCTCAGCAAGGACTTCTCTAACCAGAGAGCGATACTGCATGACTTGTTTGACATCATGGTGGATCTGGATCCCCTTGTAGATTCCAAATATAAGTAAGATGAATAAGAAGATTTTCACTATGCGTTTAATCATTATTTACTCTGTATATCCTCAATGTTTTTGATCAGAATAGAATAGGTCCCGTTCTCGTTTAGAATAAATTCAACAGATTCTGCATCTTCATAGACATTATTCGGAACGATCAGTTCAATTCCATTTGACAATGACAATTTCTGATTTTCAAACTTCTTCAACTGGCGACTTGCATCAATTTCTTCAAAAGTGACAGGTTCAGGTACCGCTTCTTTGACTTGGTCAATAAAACTGAGACGAGCTGTCAAATTATCGTCAAAGAGATCATCTGCTAATTTCTCTGGAGAGAGTTTATTTTCTTCCTCGATATGATTGAAAATAGCTGATTTAACCTTTGATTGAAATTGAAAATCATCTGTATTAAAGCTTTCCGCAATCTTCTGGGCTGTTTTTTCTAGTGCCTTGATCGATTTTTTAGGAGAAATCTTGGGTTGCGCCTGCAAGAGATTCTCAGAAAAATAATTCAAGAAGGTCCCGTTATACTTGATCCGTTTTTCAATCAAGTGGTATTTGCGGCTTTGAAGATTAATGACCAAGGCCTCATCAGCACCAGTCCCAAAACCAGGCAGATTGTTTTGCGTCAACTTAATCGGATTGTCCACTTCACCGCCAAGATGGGTCAAGGTTTCTCGTAAAGCGATTCGGAGAAAGGCAAAATGCTCCACTCCTTCTTTCGAGAATTGGACGAATACCAAATCGTTGGTCTTTTGATTCTCAGAGATGACAAATTCTTCCTTCCAGCGATTCGCTACTGCGACAGATGTTTCTAACAGATCATCTGAAATCATCTCAAGAAAAGGATTGTCCTCTTCGAAAATACCGGTCTTGGCTTCATCGGAATAAACTCGCTCAATCTTCTTGCGCAGGTATTCCTCAATTTTAGGTGTGATATTGAGGAATTTATCTGCCAGATAGAGATCGGTATCATCTGGGCTGAATTGATGAATGATGGCTTTCTTTACGTAAATATCCATAAGATGATTTAGTCCTCGTAAAGTGGGAAAGCATCTGTCAAGGCTTTGACTTGAGCACGCACCTCTTCTAAGACTGCTTCTTTATCTGCATTCTTCAGCGCTTTGATCATGAGTTCAGCAACGGTGCGACTTTCTTTTTCACCAAAACCGCGAGCAGTGATGGCTGCTGCACCAATCCGAATCCCACTGGTCTTAAATGGAGACAAGGTTTCATAAGGAATAGAGTTCTTGTTGAGGGTAATGTTGACCTCGTCCAGTAAGTTTTGCGCCACTTTCCCATTTTCAACGACTTTAGTCACATCGACAAGGAAAAGGTGGTTCTCAGTTCCGCCTGAAATGACACGGAAATCAGGATCTTGCAAGAAGACATCAGCCATAGCCTGACTGTTCTTAATCACGTTAGTGGCATACTCTTTAAAGGCAGGATCCAACGCTTCTTTGAAAGCAACGGCTTTAGCTGCAACGACATGCTCCAAAGGTCCTCCTTGAATACCAGGGAAGATGGCAGAGTTAATTTTCTTAGCTAACTCCTCGTCATTAGTCAAGATCAAGCCACCACGAGGACCACGAAGGGTCTTGTGAGTGGTTGTTGTCGTGATATGGGCATAAGGAACTGGACTTGGGTGAAGACCTGCTGCCACTAGACCAGCAATATGGGCCATATCAACCATGAGCTTAGCTCCTACTGCATCTGCAATTTCACGGAATTTTGAGAAATCAATAATGTGAGAGTAGGCTGAGGCACCAGCAACAATGAGTTTTGGTTTGACTTCTTGGGCTTGTTTTAAGATAGCATCAAAATCCAAGAGTTCTGTTTCTGGATCTACGCTGTAAGATACAAAGTTATAAGTTTGTCCTGAGAAGCTTACAGAAGCTCCGTGCGTCAAATGCCCACCTGCAGCCAGATCCATTCCCATAACAGTGTCTCCAGGCTCAATCAAGGCCATATAGGCAGCACAGTTGGCCTGACTACCTGAATGGGGTTGAACGTTAGCAAACTTAGCACCAAAGATTTCCTTAGCGCGTTCAATTGCCAGACTTTCGACGATGTCTACAACATCAGTCCCACCGTAGTAACGGCGACCTGGATAACCTTCTGCATATTTATTGGTTAGAATAGACCCTTGCGCTGCCATAACCGCCTTAGAGACGACATTTTCAGAAGCAATCAACTCGATATTGTTTTGTTGGCGTTCCTCTTCTTTAGCGATCGCATTCCATAGGTCTGCATCATAGGCTTTGTAATCTTCTTTATCAAAAATCATAGGTCTACTCCTTATTAAATAATTTTTTATATACATTATGACAGAGGAAGGTCATCTTCCTCAAAAGAAAGTTCGGGCACTTGTGCAAGCAAGTCAGCTTTTGTAATCGAACCTTGGCGCAAAATCCTCGCTTTGGAACCAGAGATATCCAAAATAGTTGAATCTTGACCTGTCAAGAAGTCATCATCCTCAAAGCCAGGAATTACCTGATCAAATTCTTTTACAATAGCTTCATACTTTGTTCCGCTAGCATGTCCAGATAGATTTGCAGAAGGACCAACTAAAGGACCATATTTACGAATTAATTCCAATGTCTTTGGATGGGCTGGCATCCGAAAGCCAACCGTAGACATTCCTGAATGAATCCAGTCAGGCACCTTTTCATTTGCTTGAAGAATAATAGTTAAAGGCCCAGGTAAAAATGATTCAATCAGTTTTGTTAGATAGCTAGGTTGATTTTTCGAATAAATTCGAATATCTTTTTCATCTGCCACATTCAAATTCAGGGCTTTCTCTCTAGGTCTACGTTTTAATTCGTAAATATAATCAACTGCCACTTGATCCAAAGCTTTAGCGAAAATACCATAGACTGTTTCAGTTGGCAGAATAACCGCACGTCCTGCTTCTAATTCTTTATCAATGTAATCCATTGTCTACTACTACCATTCTATCTTGTCCAAATTGGTCTTTCAAAACTCGAACTTGTTTGTTGGGAAATGCCTCTTGAAAAAGCTCTTTTACCTTGCTTCCTTGCTTATAGCCAATTTCTAGATAGATCTTTCCTTCTGGTGTTAAAACACTTGGTGCTTGCCGGGCAATCTTTTCGTAGATAGCATATCCATCACGGTCTGCGAAGAGAGCTAAGTGGGGTTCAGAGGCTAAAACGTTAGCTCCAACTTCTTCTACATCGTCCCGCGAGATATAGGGAGGGTTGGACACAATCAGGTCATAGGGACCTTCTAGATTATCTAGTACATCTGAAGACTTAAAGGAAACGACTGCTTCTAACTGCTGGGCATTTTCTTGAGCCAGGGCTAAGGCCTCCTCTGACACATCACTAGCTTGAATCTGCCAGTTAGGTCTAGCAAGGGCTATGCTAATCGCAATGGCACCACTTCCCGTTCCAATATCCAGAACTCGTAAGGCTTCCCCATCGTTTTCCTCAAGTATGAGAGCGACCAACTCCTCAGTCTCTGGGCGTGGAATCAGCACGCGCTCATCAACTGTAAAAACATGGCCACAAAATTCTGCGCTCCCAATAATATATTGGGCAGGGATGTGATGTTTCAACTGCTCAAAGATGGATAGAAGCAAGGCCTGATCCTCTACTTCCACTTCTTTTTGCAAGGCAAGGACAAAGTCTGTAAAGGTCCAGTTTTTTAAATCTCGATACGCGAAGGAGAGGCTTTCTGCTTCCTCTCCAACGGCTATTAATGCGTCTTCATACTGGGCTAATAATGATCCCAACAACATTATTTGTTCAACTCTTCTAGTTTTTGTGTTTGATCATACAAGACCAAAGCATCGACCACTTCATCTAATTTACCAGATAAGATAGTATCCAATTTTTGAAGGGTCAAGCCAATCCGGTGATCGGTCACACGGTTTTGTGGGAAGTTATAGGTTCGAATACGCTCTGAACGGTCACCAGTACCAATCGTTGACTTCCGCTCTGCATCTTGCTCATCTTGGGCAATCTGAGCGAAGTGGTCAGCCACACGCGCACGGATGATCTTCATGGCCTTATCACGGTTCTTTTGTTGCGTCCGCTCTTCCTGCATCTCTACCTTGATATTGGTTGGCAAGTGAACGATACGAACGGCTGTTGCGACCTTGTTGACGTTTTGTCCACCAGCACCAGACGCGTGGTAGATGTCAATCCGAAGGTCTTTGGGATCAATGTCATACTCGACTTCTTCCACTTCAGGCATGACGAGAACGGTCGCTGTCGAGGTATGAACACGACCTTGGCTTTCCGTCACAGGAACGCGTTGTACCCGGTGGGCTCCTGATTCGTACTTAAGTTTTGAATAGACCGATTGACCAGAGACCATGGCTACTACTTCTTTGATCCCGCCAACGCCATTGTAAGAGGCTTCCATGACCTCAAAGCGCCAACCTTGGCTTTCCGCGTATTTTTGATACATCTGCAAGAGGTCGCCCGCAAATAACTGTGCTTCGTCTCCTCCTGCTGCTCCACGGATTTCCAAGATAATGTTCTTGTCATCGTTTGGATCTTTTGGAAGAAGTAAGATCTTCAGTTTTTCTTCGTACTCTTCTTTTTCAGCCTTGGCATCTTTGAGCTCTTGCTTGGCCATTTCTTCCAAATCTGCATCGCCGCCTGCTTCCTTGATCATTTCTTCAGCATCGACGATATTTTGAAGGACTTGTTTGTATTCTCGATAAGCTGTTACCGTGTCACGAGTGGAAGCCTCTTCTTTTGAAAGCTCCATAAAGCGTTTGGTATCAGAGACCACATCTGGGTCACTCAATAATTCTCCTAGCTCTTCGTAACGGTCTTCTACAGCTTGTAGTTGATCATAGATATTCATATTTGCTCCTTAATTCTTGGTTGTTAGATCATAGATTGCTACAATTTCGTCTTCTATTACTTGGCCAGTTTCTTTAAATCCATAATGGAGATAGCAAGATCTTGCATGTTTATTTTCTGGTTCATAAGATAACCAAAGACTTGTTGCTTTTCCAGCTGGCTCTGTAGAAACAAAGTCAATGACTGCATCCATAATCGGTTTAAAATAGCCTAAACCTTGAAATCGTTGATCGATCATAAAACGAAATAACAAGTAATTTCCCTTGCTGATCCCAATTTTCTGGTCATAGGCAATCATAACAAAACCAATTAATGCTTCCTTATCATAAACTGCTAAGGGAACTATAAAATCACCATTTTTATCATAAACATAGGCTTCAGCTAAACTAATGGAATTGGATGCAATAAAATTCCTTTGGTTTGGATGAACTTCTAGATTTAAAACGTCAAAATAATTCTCTATTGTAATATATTTTAAACAAATAGACATTTTTATCCTCTCTAAAACGTTCTAGACGCTTTCGGATGGTATGTCCGGATTAAAATAATGCTTGCGGCAAACCGAGATATAGGTCTCATGTCCACCGATCTGGATTTGTTCTCCATCGTAGACAGGTTTACCCGCTTGGGTGCGCAAGACCATGGTCGCCTTGCGGGAACAGTATTGGCAGATGGTCTTAATCTCCTCAATCTTGTCTGCCAACAAGAGGAGGTGTTTAGACCCCTCAAAGAGTTCATTTCGAAAATCATTTTTAAGGCCAAAAGCCATCACAGGCACATCCAGTTCATCCACAACTCTAGCCAAGTCATAAACATGGTGTCGTTTCAAAAACTGAGCTTCATCGATTAAGACACAGTAAGGTTTGATTGCTTGGTTCTGAATAAAACCAAAGATATCGGTTTCGTCTTCGATCGCAACGGCTTCCCGTTTCATACCAATCCGGCTAGAAACCACTCCTACTCCATCTCTGGTATCGATTGCCGAGGTCATGATGACGACGCTCTTACCTTGCTCTTCATAATTATGGGCCACCTTCAAAATCTCAATGGTTTTCCCAGAGTTCATGGTCCCATATTTATAATATAATTGTGCCATTTTCCTTCTGTTCTCTCTAAAATGTGTTCCATTATCATTTTACCATAATTTTGCTAACCTTTGTATCCCAAAATGTGATAAAATAGTCCTATAAAAAATTTAGGAGGTGGCCCCATGCCATTTGTACGAATTGATCTATTTGAAGGACGCACTTTGGAACAAAAGAAAGCCCTCGCTAAAGAAGTAACGGAGGCTGTTGTCCGCAATACTGGCGCTCCTCAGTCAGCTGTTCACGTTATCATTAATGATATGCCTGAAGGAACTTACTTCCCTCAAGGTGAAATGCGCACTAAATAAACAAAATCTACCAGATTGACTTTCTGGTAGATTTTTTTAGGATACCTAGTATTTTTTTTGAATCTGCCATAGTCGCATCTGGTAACAAATACCACTCACGACAAGGCTAGAAATAAGACCAATCCAATAGGCATAGGGACCAAGGTTGGTCACATGATCAAGGAAAATCCCTAAAGGAATAGAAATACACCAATAGCTAAAAACTCCTAATAAGAATGGAACGGTTGTATCCTTATAACCCCGCAAAATCCCTTGAAGGGGTGCTGCAAAGGTATCAGCTACTTGGAAAAAGAGACTATAGGTCATGAAAATTGCAGTTTGTTGCACAAAGACTGGATCCTTGCCGTATAGACCTGCCAGTTGGAAACGGAAGGTATAAAGAAAGACAAGAGTGACAATGGCAAAGCCAAAGGCTGTCAGGCGGCCCAATCTGCAATATTGTTTGACAACTTCTGGTCTTCCAGCTCCCAGTTCGTAAGACACGATAATGGCCATGGTGCTTGAGATACTCATCGGAAAGGCATACATCAGGGTAGAAAAATTCATGGCCGATTGGTGACTAGCAATAGTGAGTGATGGGAATTTTGCCATTAACAGGCCAACCAGCGAGAAGATGATGACTTCTGCAAAAACAATTCCACCGATTGGAAGCCCAAGGCGCAATACTTCTTTCATCCCTTTAAAATCATAAGGTTGCGACTTCCACAATTGGAAAGGTGCTACCTTAGGGTGCTTGCACAAGATCAAAACTGCAATAGCCAGTAAGACCCAGTAGGCCAGAGAGGTTCCAAGACCTGCTCCCGCTCCTCCCATCTCAGGAAAACCAAATGCCCCATAGATCAGGATGTAGTTAAAACAGGCATTGAGAGGCAAAAGCAAGAGCATCAAGTACATGGATAGTCGTGTCATGCCCAAGGTATCAAGGAAGGTCCGCACGATACTAAAGAGCAACAAGGGTAAGATTCCTAGAGAAAGGAAATATAAGTAGCGAATGGCTATTTGAGCAACAACATTTTCTAAGCCGATCTGCTTGAGAATCATTGGCGCAATCCCCCAGACAAAGCCTATTAAGAGAATGGCCATCGCAAATGACATATAGAGGAATTGGTAAAAATCGCCAGCAATCCGTTCTTTATTTCCCTTGCCTAAGTGATGCCCAACAATCGGTGTCAGAGCAGAGACAATCCCGGTCAGGAAAGTAAAAAATGGATTCCACAGACTGGTAGCTGTAGAAACCCCAGCCAAATCAAGGGTCCGGTACTGACCTGTCATGGCTGTATCAACAAAACTAGCAGAATAATTGGCCAATTGGTAAATCAAAATCGGTAAAAATAAGCTTATAAACAAGCGCAGGCGTTCTTTAAAGTGATAGGTTAAATACATGATTCTAACTCTCTTCTCATCAAAAAAAATTTTCTCCTCTTCCACTCTACTATATGTTTCCTTAAAAGTCAAAAAACCGAAGATCCAAGGAACTTCGGTAAATTTGAAATAATTATTTATTGCGATTCAAAATTGCATTGAGAATAATCGCCAAGACACTTGCGACCACGATTCCGTTTGCAAAGAACATTTGGAATCCAGTTGGAAGGCCGTTAAAGAGCGTGCTGTTGTTCAAGCCAACCCCAGCAGCAATCGATACAGCTGCGATGAGGAAATTGTGCTCATTGTGCTCAAAATCAACACGCGCAAGGATCTGCATCCCCTGAATAGATACAAAACCAAACATGACCAGCATCGCTCCACCAAGAACTGGGCTTGGGATGATTTGCGCCAAAGCTCCAAACTTAGGAAGGAGACCAAGAAGAACGAGGAAACCGGCTGCGTAGTAGATTGGAAGACGGGTCTTGATACCAGACAATTTCACTAAACCAACGTTTTGTGAGAATCCAGTGTAAGGGAAGGTATTGAAGATACCACCGAGAAGAACGGCCAACCCTTCAGCACGATAGCCATTACGGAGGCGCGTGCTATCAATCGGATCTTTGGTAATATCTGAAAGGGCAAGATAAACCCCTGTTGATTCCACCATAGAAACTGTAGCGATGATACACATCATTAAGATTGAAGTGATTTCAAACTTAGGAGCTCCAAAGAAGAATGGTGTTGGAACGTGAACCACTGGTGCTTGCGATACCGGTGTGAAATCCACCAAGCCCATAGAGGCCGCAATAGCTGTCCCTACGATTAACCCTATCAAAATAGAGATGGATTTGATAAAGCCTGTCGTATAGATATTGACAACCAAGATAATGAGAATCGTAATCAAGGCCAAGATCAAGCTTTGAACGGTTGGTTTGGCTGCATTATTTCCCATGTTTCCAATCGCTACAGGAATCAAGGTCAAACCAATGGTCGTAATGACCGACCCCGTCACGATCGATGGGAAGAGGTTGGCAATCTTTGAAAAGAAACCAGAGACAAGGATGACATAAAGCCCTGAAACAATCAAGGCACCAAACATGGCACCACTACCATGGCTAGCTCCGATCATACTGAGAGGTGCCACGGACTGGAAGGCAACCCCAAGGACAACCGGAAGACCGATCCCAAAGTACTTATTGAGCTGGACTTGAAGGAAAGTCGCTACCCCACACATGAAGATATCTGTAGAAATGAGGTAAGTTAGCTGATGAGCGTTATAGCCCAAGGCTCCCGCGATCATGATCGGCACCAGAATAGATCCCGAATACATGGCTAATAAATGTTGCAAGCCTAAAATAGCCGCTTGCGAATGGCTTTCTTGCTTTTGCATTAGATGTCTGCCTCCTTAAATACAACCTGACCGTTTTCAAAACGATCCAAACGCGCAAGAGATACCACAGGATATCCCAAGTCTTCTAACAATCCTCGACCATCTTGGAAGGATTTCTCAATCACAATTCCAATGGCTTCCACTTTAGCACCCGCTTGTTCGATGATTTGGATCAAGCCTTTAGCCGCCTGGCCATTCGCAAGGAAATCATCAATGATCAAGACCTTATCTGCTGGATCCAAGAATTTACCCGCAATCGAAACGGTGCTGGTGACTTGCTTGGTAAAGGAATAAACCTCAGCCGTCAAGATGCCCTCATTCATGGTGATATTTTTCGCTTTCTTAGCAAAGATCATGGGAACATCCAGCGCTTCTGCTACATAAAGAGCAGGCGCAATCCCAGATGCTTCAATGGTCACAACTTTGGTGATACCAGCGTCTTTGAAATGATCCGCAAAGGTATGACCAATTTCCTTCATCAATTTGAAATCCACTTGGTGGGTCAAAAAGGAATCCACCTTGAGGATATTTTCCCCTAAAACATTGCCATCTTTTAAGATGCGTTCTTCCAGTAATTTCATACTTCCTCCTACTTTAAACACTCCTCTACTCATTCACAAAACACAAAAAGGCCTGCTAAGCAAGCCTTGAAATCTCTCTAGGAAGAGAAATAATCCCGACTTACTTATTGTTAGGTGTTCCGGCACCTTGTAGAAACATCACGCCCATTCGTGAAATAAATAAGTAACTGAATTAGTGTGCATCGCCATTCCAGATAGAATTCTTCACGATCACATAGTCGACGTGCTTCAGATCCGCTAATTTCCGGCCTCCTGCATACGAGATCGAACTTTGCAAATCTTGCTCCATTTCTGTCAAGGTATCTTGGAGATGCCCCTTAGCAGGTAATAAAATTTTCTTACCCTCGACATTCTTATAAGCACCTTTTTGGTACTCTGAAGCGGATCCATAGTACTCTTTGAAAGACTCACCGTCGATCTCTACCGTTTTACCAGGACTTTCAATATGGCCTGCAAAAAGCGAACCGATCATGACCATAGAAGCCCCAAAACGAATGGATTTGGCAATATCACCATTGGTCCGAATTCCACCGTCCGCAATGATCGGCTTGCGCGCCGCTTTTGAGCACCAGCGTAGAGCTGCTAATTGCCAACCACCTGTACCAAATCCAGTCTTAACCTTTGTGATACAAACCTTACCAGGACCGATCCCGACCTTGGTCGCATCAGCTCCCGCATTTTCTAATTCACGGACAGCTTCAGGGGTGCCGACATTTCCAGCAATGACAAAGGTACCTGGCAATTCTTTCTTAATGTGATGGATCATCCGAATCACACTATCCGCATGGCCGTGGGCGATATCAATGGTGATGTACTCGGGTGCATCTGCCTTTAATTGACTCACAAAGTCATACTCATATTCCTTAACACCGACCGAAATCGAAGCAATCAAGCCTTGATCGTGCATTCGTTTGACAAAGGGAATCCGACCTGCTTCGTCAAACCGGTGCATGATGTAGAAGTATCCACCACGCGCCAACTGTTCTGCTACATCCTCATCTAGAATAGTCTGCATATTGGCCGGCACAACAGGAAGTTTAAAGGTATGATTGCCAAACTGAACGGTCGTATCCGCCTCAGAACGGCTATTGATGATACATTTGTTGGGAATCAACTGGATATCTTCATAGTCGAAAATAGGAAATTCATTTAACATAGATTGAAAAATCTCTTTTCTAAAAACTGACCTACCTATGCGCAAGCGCATCGCTACGTCTCTTGACGTTTCCTTGATAGATTATACCAAAGATACGGACCTAATGCAATGGGAATGATTTTATAGGAAAAAACGTTCGGAAATTACAAGATAAAAACCTGTTTCAAAAAGAGGAACAGGTTCTATTTATGAACATTTTGGAGCCAATTGTTGACTTCTCTAGCTACAATTTCTGGCGCCTCTGTATACAGTTCGTGCCCCAAGCCTTCTAGCAAGACTTGCTGGATCTTGGGATCAAGTTGATTCAGAGCTGCTTTCCTCCATTCAGGTTCTTCTTGGTATCGAGGGCCAATAAAGAGGACGGGCTTGTCCGAAAGTGAAATCTGGTCAGCCTTGATCTGACGCCGTAGACGCAATAAGGCCAAGACCTTTTCTAGATCCAGATTTAATTCATATTGTTCACTCGCTGGATTCCAGCGATAACTAGCCTCTACTGCTTTTCGCGCTATAGGCGTAGGATCTGCTCCATCACCGAATTCTGCTAACACGGCTTCTTCCAATGTCGAAAAGACTTGCTGCTGCATGAAGGACGATGTACCCTCTAGTTCTTCCTCCAAAGGCAGGATCTTTTCCATATCCAGATAGCCCCCATCCAAGAGAATCAGAGCCTTTATCTGAGGGAACGCTGCAGCCAGACAACGAGCCAAATCTCCCCCCAAAGAATGCCCCAATAAACAGATCTCTTCAGCTTGCCCAATCTGACCTTGAAACCAAGCACGAAGCTCTTTTTCTGTCTGAATCATTTCCCTGTAGGGATCTAGAAAGGTTACCAGAAAGCCGAGCTCATCGATAAGTGGCGCCAGATGGTAGCAATTGCTACCTAGGCCACCAATAAAATAATACTGCATGTGTTCTGTCCTAACTGTTAAAATTCTAAAAACTATAAGTGATCTCGATGTGTTTCGTACCACTCCTTGTATTCCTGATACGTATTGATCGGAGTTTGCTCATTTGTCTTTGGATCTGTTGCAATAACATCTAATTTATCCTGACCAACTGGCGCAAACCAATGGCGCATATCTTGGAAAATAGCTTCCGGATCATTGTAGTCTCCTTGTCTAACTTCTACTCTAGCTAACCCTTTCATATCTTTATAGTAACTAGGGTATTCCTTTAGAAAATTTAGATTAGTATTCTTTCTACCGTCATCATCTTCATTATATGATAAATCATAATAACTTATAAAACCATACTCAGTAGTTATGTCGTCTAGATTGGTGTAAGAAAACGAAAAGGGGATCCATTTAGTTTCCGTCTTATCTTCAGAAAGTGCCCGCATAATCTTCTCACTTTCTAAATCTAAAGCAACTTCTTTCTTATCTTTATCGTTTTCCTTATTTACCAAAGAAAGAACCATATAATCTCTACCATTATCCGAATATCCTCTTCTTGCCTGAAAGTCCAGTTTGTATCTCTGATCATAGGTTTGTAAAAGTTTGACCACATCAATCTTTTTCGGTGGATTCTTCAAATGATTAAGATCATAGACATCAAATGATAATTCAACCGGCTGATTAGATCCTCTGCCTACAAATTTAGCATTCTTTGTAACAAAATGATTAGATAAAACATATGAACCATTAGGTCTACTTGTCTTATGAAAAACATAGCGATTCTGAGATCCAAAAGTTTCTATTCTTTCAACCTTTGTTTTAACAATCTGTACTTCATGGTCTTCCTTCCACTGAACATATTTAGGCCAGGCGTAGGAATAAGCTGAGGAGGCAAAGAGAGCTAACAAAGCTAAACCCATAATCACCTTAGTTCGAAAGCTGAGGGCCTTTAGATATTTCATTCGATTCATATACTCCTATCTATTTTTAGAGATCAATCAATTCTTAGTTTTTTACACAAACTATTTCGATTAAACGAGGGTTTAGTATTACTCCGGTACTTCTATCTTCAAACTCATATCTGTTCCTTGCAAAGACTTCTGAACAGCTGCGAGGAAGGCTAAGCCGTTATCCGACGGAGAATATTGGAAGGTGATATGGATGATTTTCTTATCAAACTTATCGCCATATCGCTCCACATACTGCTTGCTTTCGAGAAAGTGAATGTAATTGTTAATTTTTTCTTGCAGAATTTCCAAATGGACTGCTTCTATCTCTTCCTGCCAGCCCACTGGATCCACCAGAAGAAGCTCTAAATGATTTTCAACTACACCAATAGAATCGAGTTCTGTTGGGTTTAGTTTTTCAGATATAGCCTTATATAACAATTCTTCAAATTCTTTATCAGAGAATAGCTCTTTAATAGATGACGGATTTACTAAAATACGAACAGGTGATGACCTAAAATAATTTTGTCTAGCTACATCCTTGCTTTTCTTTGTTACCCATTCTCCAGTCGCTAAAAATAGTTCTACCTCATAAGCATCCTGTTCTGACTTCAAAGCCTTATCTACCAACTCTTTACTAACTGGATAGCTAACTTCTCTATCTTGCAAACCTCCTGTCATCCAAGACATCGTATAATTGCCATTTTCTTCAGTAATAATAAACCCATTTCCTTTTATTTGTCGCATACAAACTTATTCTTTCTTTATTTTTACCTCTAAACCTTATTGGGATAATTAGTTAGCTTCCCAGCAAATTTAAGAGTCTAATCTACATTTTCAAAATAATCATTTTCTTAGAATATTAGTTTTGTGATGACTTCTGCAACATCTCAGGTGAAATCGGGTCTACGAGAACATATTTAGCATCCAGCATATAGATGCCCTCGGTCAACGACTCTAAGAATTGTCGATAAGGAACCTCGGCTAGTTTTTCATCATCGGCTGTCATAATGAATAATCGTGCTACTGCAACCTTACTTCCTCGATACTGTTGCAAATATTGAGGTTCCAACTCAGGGTATGCTGGTAGGACTGTCCGCGCTTCACTATTTAGATAATTGATAGGGATAATGATATCCTCACCATTTTGCTCTACTTTAAAAACTTGCTGCTCAGAGTAATAAGCATTTAGCTGTTGGGTAAAGCGCAAGCGCTGGTCATAACTATTTAAGAGTTGATCATCCGGCACATGGATAATTTGTCCTAGATAGAGTTCATTGATGTAAATGGGACGTTTCACTCCCATGATTTCCACGATAGGATGAACTTTTACTTCCTTAGTCAATTCCGAAAGAGCTGATAAGAAAATATCCATGAAATGAAAATCAAGAACGGAATCTTTATCATAGTCCACGCCATCATGTTCACACACACTTACATCTAAGATAAGGAGCAAGGTTTTCAAGAACATCAAGGCCCCAGTCCAGTCAGAAGCTGTCGCCAAATCTGGAACAGATACCTGATAGGCTTGACCGTCAAAAGCTAGACGGAAACCTAAACTAGACTTCCCTTTGACTCCAAACTGAACAGAATGGAAATCCGAAATAAGAGAGTCTGCAGATGGCTTTAATCCTGCATCCTTAGCGGAAACGCTGTAACATTCAAAGAGTTCTGCTTGAAGCACCTCACCAATCCTTAGTGATTGCTTGCTTTTTATTGTAAAACTAACTGATTTCATATTTTTCTCCTTCGGTCTACTGGCAAATCCTTTCTGCGACGTAGAATGGTTACTTCGCTAATAGGGATTTTTCCTGATGCATACATGGTCTGACCATATTTATCATCCATTAATACAGCATCATCAGCTAAATTGTTTTCAATTAGAAATTCTTTATCAAAAACTAAGATTCGCACATAAGAATCGGGTGCAGTAAAATCATCATCATCCCGTTTTTGACCAGCAATTGTAAATTCATGTTCTTTATACAAAACACGATCACAAACCACATATCTTTGCGTAACTTCACTATAAGGCACAATCTTCCCGTATACGCCTTCTCCGGCATCACATACATAGGAACTATAGGGAATATAACCTTCTTCCAGCATCGCTGGATCTTCCGAAAGTAGGATGTAATCATTTATATAATTCACAAAATTAGAGTATACTTTGTTTTGATAAACGAGAAATTCTTTACGCATACTATCCCTCCACTTGTTTTATACTTTCGCTTGAAATTTCAAATTCAGTCATCCGATCATGATCACTCACAATAACACCATTGAAAAATAGAACCAAATAAAGCACAATCGGTACAATCAAGAATACCCTCAATTGGACAAAATAAGCAAATAAAAACATCGGAAGAATGAAAACGAGAAATAATATTCCATAACCCAAGCCTTTTTGAAATATTCGTTTCTTCATTACCAAAAATCCACTCCTTCTTTCGTTACTTTTAATGGGGTCAGTGTTTTAACTCTACCAATATACTTCAAATCCGCCTTTTTACCTTTTAGAAAGGCTTTTAATTTCATTTTCCTAAACACAGCAACAAAAATAAATGAGACGGTCACCGCAAAAACCAAAGATAGTAAATGTACCGTGCCTTGAAAATAGTTTGTTGCTTTAATGGTAGGACCTAACCATAATTGATACGGAGTAAGTAAACGAATGAGCGTAGCTATCACAACAGTTGCTCCAAGGTATGATAGACCTTTCCTACTTCTCACGTTTTGGTTATGTGTATGTTTACTAAATGAATAGTTTGTTTGATAAATGGCAAAGGATCTCTTTGTAGAAAGGCTGCAATTCCTTTTCACTATGTACTCTTGGTGTTGGTCTGTCACAATCAAATACCATCCTTTTTGAAGCGTTTTGTCATTTAAGGAAATATTGTAGACGTGACCATTAATTTTTTCTTTACGAATCATGAAAACAACCTTTCGAAGCTATTAAAACAATGATTGAGTCTACCTAATTTAAAACTTTGTTACCTTCTGGTATAAGTGGGGATAAATGATCAAGAATTTCTTTTGAACTACGATCACCATTAAAAGTTGGATAATAAGCACTGTCCTTTTCTTTTAAGATTTTATAAGCATTCGGATATTCTTTCTGAATTGGTAGATCTTTATTTCGGAAAAATAATTCTTTTTTGATGTTTACAGTATTATAGTTTAAATCTAGCCCATAATTTAATAATTTATCCCCTGGTAAAGTGATACCTTGATAATTTTCATTGAGTAAATAATATAATCCCTCTATTTTTTTACTGTCCTTCTGATAATCAGTGAATTTACCCGTTTCCAAATCTAAATAAAATGGTTTAATCTCTGTCTTAGAGACCGGAATACCATTCACCTTTTTTTCTGTATTCTTTTGAATATTGATTGACAACACTTCTTTTCCGCTAGGTAGTATATTTAAATATGGACCAACTGTACTTAATCCCCAGCCATCACCTTTTTCGCGAAGCCATTTTAATACATCAACTTCTTTCTTTTTTAAAGTTTTATCTTTTGTATCATATATTAATAAAAGATAGGTACTTCCACCTTTTTTTCGTGACATCGTTTTAATATTTTGTCTAATGATAAAACGAGCACCTGCTATAATAACATCATCGTTATTATATTCGACTTTACTTTGTGGATCGTTTTTAAGGTACTTACGAATTTGATTATCTTCTTCCGGATCTTAACTAACCCATTTTGCTACGATTCCCTTATCTCCTAGAAATACATAATCACCAATTTCGTAGTCACCACTATAAGTGTACACATTATTGTAATAATCTTCTTTTTCTTGTTTATCTTGGTAGTATTTATAGACAAAAAATCCTAAAATTGCGACAAAAATCACAGACAACATTGCAATCTTTTTAAATCTCTTCATTCCTTCTCCTTCTTATCTACAGCCACTTGTATATTACTCAGTCAGCCCTACACAACTAAACCGTAATTCTACTCCCTACTATCATACCGAAATACAGTTTGAAGATCAAGTTCGTCACTAGCTAGGGGAATTAGATACACAAAAGAGCCCAAAAGGGTCTCTTAGAATGTAAATAAACTATTATAAAGTAGAATAAGGTGATAAAATATCGAAACTTTCCGCTGTGGGAAAAGTGCCTGAAACAATAACGTTTCAGGCACTCGGAATTATTGAGACCTTAGGCTCAATAATTAGTCATGGAACTTCGAAGAAGTTCGCTGACGTCCGTACTCACTTAAGGAAAGTTTTTTTATATGACTTTATATTCAATCTGAGACCGTTAGGACCTCTTTGATTTATTCTTTCCAAATGAATTGGATACAAAAAATCCACTCACTTGTTGTGAAATGGATTGTTTCTTCATTAACGGTTCAACAAGAAATTGAACAATTTTTCAACAATTTTTACGACCAACCAGCATAAGAATCCGATATAGCTGAAATAAAAAATGAGTGACAAAATCGTAATAATCATGGTTTCCTCCTTCATCGATTGCAAGTACTTGTCTTATTATACCTTTTTATGCAATCGAACTCAATAGAATTTTGAAAATTGTCTGATTATTCTTTTTCTTTCTTATCTTCTTTTGCGTCTTGATCGGCTTCTTCACTACCTTTATTGACAGCTGTCTTAAATTCAGCAAACATTTTACCGATAGACTGGCCCAACTCAGGCAGGCGTTTTGGTCCAAAAATCAAGAGGGCACCCAAGATGATGATGATCAAACCTGGTGCTCCAATATCACGTAAAATTCCCATTAGTTTCTCCTTTTTCTCGAATAGATGACTTTACTGATGGCGACACTCACTTCAAATAAGAGGATCAAAGGGAGTGTCATGGCCAAGTCACTGATAAAGTCTGCAGGGGTTAGCACGACGGCTAAGACCAGCAGGACAAAGTAAGCGTAACGACGATAGGTGATTAAAAACTGTGGTGTCAAAAGCCCAATTGAGGTCAGAAAAGCGACCAAAACTGGTAACTCAAACAAGACTCCTAAAGGCAAGGTGGTGTGCCATAAGAAGGTTAAATAATTTTGTGCCGTTAATTGGGTATCAAACAGTCCTTCTCCCAAGCGCATCAAGACCTCTAAAATCGCTGGGCTGACAAAGAAATAACCAAATGCAAGCCCCAGCACAAAGCAAATAAAGCTAGCTGGGATGTAGGCAAAGACTGCTCGCGCCTCCTTCTCCCTCAAAGCCGGTCTCACAAATTGCCAAATCTGGTAGACAATAAAGGGCAGTGTCAGACTAAAGGCTGTAAGATTGGCCAGCGATACATAGATCCAGAGGATATCATTTGGCCCCAATACCAGCAATTTTTGATGCAGGCTAGCCGTCAATACTTGGTAGAGTTCTCCTCCAAATACAAAGGCTAGGATGAAGACGATAATATAACACAAGACCACTGCGATCAAACGTTTTCGAAATTCGACCAAGTGCTCGACAATGGTCATTTTATCTGCTCTACTCTTTGCCATGTTGTCTCACCGTGATAAGAGCGATCAGAGCCACAAAGAGTAGTTGAGAAAGAAGAACTTCCCAGCTTGGATAGATCCCTGCCCAATCGATGGTTGGAAGTTCATTGACCAAATGGTTCGGTAGGATATTAGTCAACTGCAGGGCGTGGATGCTGACACCGAGCATCTTGAAGGCCAAGGCGTAAATCAACCACGTCAGAATGAAAAAGATCCGATGAGGTTGGATGGCTTGACTGGCCTTGGTCATCGCCACTGCAATGATAATGAGAACGGCTATGGCAAGCTCGATTCCTAGTATGAAATGAGCAGTTGTAATCCGTGGAATGATTCCAACATAGAAGAGAATGGTCTCAGCCCCTTCACGAAAGACTGCTAAGAAACTGAGGGCAAACATAGAAACAAAACTTCCTGTAGCCGTTACCGTCTTCATCTGACGATCCATAAAGGCATTCCACTGTTTGACAGAGGACTTGCTGTGGAGCCAAATTCCAATGAGGATCATCATGACTACAGCGAAAATCCCAACGCCCCCTTCAATAATTTCCCGGTTAGACCCCGAAGTCACAGCTGGAAAAGCTACTTGCAGAACAAGAGCGATCGCTGCACTGGCAAGAACACCCGCAAAAGCTCCACCGTAGACCCATTTGAGGCCTTTCCTCATCTTGGCAGCCTTAAGGGTCGTTACAAGCGCCATGACGATCAGAAGCGCTTCTACACCTTCACGCAGAAGAATCAACATAGCATCAAAAGCGTTGTAAGAAGCTGTCGTATCAATCGCAGACAGGTCCCTGATCAAGGCTTGTAATTTCTCTTGATAGGTCTTTTCTTTCCCCTTAACCATAATGACCGGGGATTCACTCTCTACTCGCGTGTAGAGACTTGGATTGGTCGTGCTGACATCCCCCTCAATGGTTGGCCAGATGGTGATGAACTGCTTCATAGTTGCTGTAGCAGATTGATCGTCGCCGGATTGGAATTGGCTTAGCGCCTTCTCCAAAAGCTTGATCCCATCTTTCAGTGTCAAATCCGTACTAGCACTGCTAATCGCTTCTCCTTTTACAAAGGCATCAATCCCATTTTTGAGGTCATCATAGGAGGACTGGATGCTGGTGAAGTCAGTAGGCTCTGTTTCAATGCTACTACGTAAGAGCGAAATGGCCGTCTCGATTTTGCCATAGTAGGCTGTGCTATGATCTCTTACCACTGCTTCATTTCGTGTCCAGGTATTATTGAGATCTGCATAGGTTTGACGGGTTTTATCCAGATCCTTAGCTGTAATGGCATCTTGTAAATTCTTAAAGTAAGGAGCGAGCCGACTCACGAGTTTGTCTTTTTCTGCCTCTAAATCGACCGGATTTTGCTCTTTTTCAAAAGCTAGCAAGGCTGATGAAATCTTGGTGAGATCCTCTTTGGTTACCTCCCCTTTTATAGCTAGAGCTTGGCTAACTTTTTTTCCTGCCTTGGAATCATGGTAATTTTTGGATTCAAAATTATCCTGAATCTCAGCGATCAATTCCTTGGCCTTATCCTGGTTCTTATTTTCTACAGCGGTTGTTGCATCTGTGATCTTGATAAAGAGATCGCTATAAGATTCTGCAGCCACTGGATAAGTCCAGAACAAGGCAAGAAGGCCTAATAAGATCAAGAGTTTATTCAAAGAGTGCTTGACCAAGGTAACCTCCTTTCTCTACGCCTGCAAAGCAAGCAAAGAGTCCACTTCCGATATGGGTGATGTACTCGTTCATTTTATCGACTGCACCCAAATTGGTTTGGATTTTAACAAAACTGTTTGGATCTTTTTGAAAAGCGATAAAAATCAAGCCTGCATCAAATTGCCCCGTTCTCTCATCGATTCCATCCGAATAGGAATAAGACCGCCGTAAAATAGGGAGATTTAGCTCTTTTGCCAAGCGGACATGTGAATCGACTGGTAGTTTAGATAAATCTACTTCATCAAATTCGTTGGTTTTCCCAAATGGAGCGCCTGACTCCTTGTAGCGACCAAAGGTATTTTCCTGCTCCTGCAAATTGGTCCGGTCCCAAGTTTCTAAGTGCATTTGGACTAGACGAAGAGCCATGTAGGAACCACCCTTCATCCAGTCCTTACTGTCAGTCCAGACGACCTTATCAAAGTCCTTCTCAGTCGTGACATTTGCTGTTCCATCCTTGAAACCAAAGAGGTTGCGCGGTGTTTCTTTCCTGTCACCAATCGCCGCAAAACCGGACTTGCTCCACTTCATAGTGATGCTATTACGACCTTTGCGGATGAGATTTCGGACCGCATGAAAGGCTACTTGCTCATCGTCGGCACAGGCCTGAATGACGATGTCACCACCAGTGTATTTGTCCTGCAACTGCTCCTTTGGAAATGGAGGCAAATCACGAAAGAGCTTGGGACGTTTAGATTCCAAACCTAATTTCTTGAGAAAGTTAGCAGAGACACCAAACGTCAGGCTCAAGCGATAGGGGTTCAGTCCGACAGTTTCTCCTGTATCTTTTGGTGGTAAGAACCCATTGGCACCATTTTTTTGAACCAACTGCCCTTCGACTAATTTACTACTATAATCGGTCCAGTCTTTAAAGAGCTGGATGACTTCTTTTTTGTCCGTCGTGTGAAGATCTAACACCACCAAGTAGCAAGCCTTCTGCATGGCCGTCGTAATCCCTGCTTGGTGCTTGCCATAAAAGGAGATGTCTTCATCACCGTCATAAGCTTTTTTACTGGAACTGTCTTGATTAGCGAAAAAAGCAGATGCACCAGAGAGACCCAGCGCTAGACCAGCCCCTCCAATACCTGCTTTTTTAAGAAATTCACGACGGTCCATTTTTTTATCTAAAAATTTTTCGTCAGCCATTTTCCTTATTTCCCATCTAAAATCACACCCATTTGAGACAAAGGTTCCCCAAGTTTGGTAACCGCTTCTGCCAATTCTTTGGTATCGTCCTTGGTCAAATCTGTGTAAGACTTATAATTTGAATCATCGGTCATGTACTTATCCAACAAAGCATTGACATGTTTGAATTCTGCTTCCAAGGTTTTAACCAACTTAGCATCTTTTTTCTCAATCAAGGGTTTAAAGAGAGAGAAGATCTTTTCAGCCCCTTCAATATTAGCACGGAAGTCGTAAAGATCTGTATGAGAGAACACTTCCTCTTCACCTGTAATCTTTTGCGTTGCCACTTCATTAAGCAGGTCTACCGCCCCAGTTAGCATCACATCAGGAGTCACATCAACGGTTGCGATCTTAGCTTTCAACTCCTTGATATCGTTCACCAGTTGGTCTGCATATTTGTCTGTGCCATCTGTAGTATTGTTTTCCCAAAGGATACGCTCAATCCGGTGGAAGCCAGACCAGCCGTCTTCTGATTTCTTTTCATCCACATAGTCCACCAAACGGTAGTCGATCTTCACATCAGACTCCCCAAAGGTTTCAGCAATCGGTTCTGAGCGTTCGTAGGCCATGCGGATCAATGGGTATTGTTTTTTCGCTTCCTCCAAATTTCCAGATTTTAATGTATCACGAAAACTTTCAGAATCCTTGAGCAATTGGTCAATTTGCATTTGGACAAAGTCTTTGTATTCAGCTGTCGCATTGTCCAAGGTCTTCTGGTCAGCTTTTGACAACTTCACTGTTGAGCTGGTTTGCGTCTTTCGACTGGACTGCTTGCCAGTAGAGTTCGCACACCCCGCTAAAAGAGCAACACTCAATAAGAGTAGACTATATTTTTTCATGAAAAGTTTCTCCTTGTTCAATCTCGATCTTATTTTACCAGAATTTTTCTCATTTTTCAATAATTGTCTGAAAATTTAATAATAGAAAATAAACGCGGAGAAATGACTTTATTTACAAAAGGAGATCCTTGACCCGTCCGATTTCAGATTCTTTTACGACCACAAAGATACTATCTCCTAGGTACAAGCGGGTTGCGCCATTCACAGTATAACTCTTTCCACTACGCATTTGCGCAGTGATCAAGATATCATGTGGCAACTCAAGTTCATGAACTTGCTTCCCAGCAAGTTTTTCAGAGACCGGAATTTCAATGATAGTCAAGTCTCCTTCTTCTGACGCTTTATCTGGCAGTAATTGCTCCAGCATGGCTTCATAGACGGGCGCACCATGGAGAAGATCCATGATCATGTAGGCGAGCAAGGTGACCATACCCAGTGGCATCAGGCTACGAATATCCCCCACCATCTCTGTTACAAGAATCATGGCTGTCAGTGGGGCTTTTGAAATAGCCCCAAAATACCCACTCATCCCCAGGATAATAAAGAGAGGCAATTGATTAGAGCTGATAAACCCAATTTCTTGAAGAAAGGTTCCAACAATGGCTCCTAAAAGAGAACCCAAAGCAAGAATAGGCAAGAAAATCCCACCCGGAAGGCCACTACCATAACTTAGCATACTCCAGATAAATCGAAGAACAAAATAAAACACGATGGTCAATACAGGATAAGGTAAGCGTGCCAAATCAATCACCAATTGATTTCCTCCACCAAGAATTTGTGGTAGAAAGTAGCCGATCGGAAGGATGAAGAGAAAGGCAAATAAAGAAGAATAATGCGAAGGGACATGAAAGAGCTGTTCGAGTAGGCGGTAAAAACGTCCAATATTGAGGACCACTACTTCATAAACATACCCTGCAGCCCCTAAAAAGACTCCTAGAAAGAGATAAATCCAATATTGAGACAGATGGAGGGGCGGAATATTTTGTGGCATGTGAAGGACAGGAGTTTGGCCAAACACATTTAGAGAAATGAAATTTGCGGTCAGGCTTGCTGCCAGAGTCGTAATCCAAAAGAAGCGGGAAAAATGATGGTAGACTTCTTCCACGACAAATAAGAGTCCAGCAATAGGGGCATTAAAGGCTGCCGCAAGTCCTGCAGCCGCACCACTTGCAATCAAGGAGCGCTCTTCAACAGGACTAACCTGTAAATGACGAGCGACACCTTTTCCTCCCATAGCTCCTAATTGAATACTAGGCCCCTCACGTCCTAAAAGTAGTCCACTACCGATAGCTAAGACGCCCAGAATGTACTTCTTCCACAAGTTATTCCACCAACTGACAGCAAGCAACCCCTTGAGTTCTGCTTCTACTTGTGGAATCCCAGACCCTTTGATATCTTTATTGGTACGAATCAGGCGACCAGCCAGAAGGACAATCAAGCCATACCCCAGCACCATCATCAGAAGATAAAAAGGTTGAGAAGGCATGGCTTTGTACAGACCTTGCACCAGATGAAAAATATGTTCAATTAAAAAGCGAAAACTCGAGACAACACAGCCCACAATGATTCCAACAAGAACTCCTCGAACAACATGCGCTACAATTGAGCTAGAGGCAAATTGAAATTCATTTTTGATAGCTTCTTCTTTTACGGACATTCCTAAACTCCTTCAAACTCTTATCCTATTCATTATACCTTATTTCACTGCCTCTGAATACATGGAAAAGTAGAAAAAAACAAAACTAGCAGCGCTAGCTTTGTTTTTCATTTATTCATTATTCAGCAGATAAAGCTGCCATAGTGATGTAATTGTATGGTTTGTTGAAGTGTGGCAAGAAGAACAAGTCCGTCAAAGCCAATTTATCAATCGTCACGTGTTCTTGAATTGCAAGTGAGAACATGTGGATGGCCATTGAGATGGCGCTATCACGTGATACCATTTGAGCTCCAAGGATGTGGCGAGTGTCTCTATCGTAGACAATCTTAATACCTACTTCATAGTTATCATGTTTGATAAATTCTGGTTTTTGAAGATCGTTGAAGCCTGTTTCAGTGGCATTAAAGCCGGCAGCTTTTGCTTTTTCAAGTGTCAAACCAGTTGAAACCATGTGAAGGCCGTAGATAGAGATCCCGTTAGAACCTTGAACACCGATTCCTTCCAATTCATGACCAGTCGCATTGTAAGCACCGACAATACCTGAACGAACCGCATTAGATGCAAGAGCGATGTAGCTCATTTCACCACGTGCATTGTCATAGATCGTCGCACAGTCACCTACTGCGTAGACACCTGGAAGTGACGTTTCTTGTTTCTTATCGACAAGGAAGGCACCGTTGCGGAAGAGTTCAATCTTACCATCTGCAAGAGCTGTATTTGGACGGAAACCAACAGCCAAGATGACCATATCTACATCGAAGGTTTCTTTATCGGTTACAAGACGTTCTACCTTACCATCTCCTTCAACTGCTTGAACAGTTTGTCCAAGTGCCAAACGGATGTTGTGGTCTTCCAAGTTTTTCGCCATGATGTCTGTAAAGTCTTTGTCATAGTAGCCGTTCAAGACAGTGTCCACGATATCCACCAAGACAACGTCTTTACCAAGACGTTCGAAAGCTTCAGCAAGCTCAACACCGATGTAACCACCACCAACTACGGCGATGCGGTTCAAGTGTTTGCTGTTATCTTTCAATTTTTCGATGACTTCTTCAGCGTTTTGGTACAATTTAACAAATTGAAGATTTTCAAGAGTTGCTTTGAACTCGCGGTTACCAGGAACGATTTCTACTCCTTTGATCGGAGGAATGATCGGTGTAGAGCCAGTCGCAAAGATCAATTTTTCATAGTTTTCTTTGTGTTCTTCACCGTCAACTTCTGCTGTCACCACTTTGTTGTCATAATCAATTGAAAGAACAGGAGAGTTCATGTAGACTTTTGCACCTTTTGCTTCCAATTTTTCTTTGTCAGAGTAGAAAAGACCTTCTGGACCATCGATTTGTTCACCGATCCAAAGTGCCATCCCGCAACCAAGGAATGAAATGTTAGAGTTTTGGTCAAAAACTACAATTTCATTTTCAATTCCAAAATTATCTAACATAGTGTTTATACAAGCTGTTCCGGCATGGTTCGCCCCTACGACAACGATTTTACTCATAGAATAAATCCTACCTTTAATTTAATTTACCTCTTGAGTATATCATAATAATGGTATCGTTTACAATGGATTTGCTCAGTATTTGTGATTTTTTTTTCAATTTTTTTAAATCAAATTTTCACATTCTTCAATAAATGTCAAATAATTTGCTTGAAAGGATTGTGAAAACGGTATCTTTCTGATATACTGTAAGTAAGTGAAAATTGGAAAGGATAGATTTTTAGTGGAACTAAGCAGTCGATCCGAACGTTTGATGGGGACCACCATCACCGTTTCGATCTTTCACCCACAGGCGGAGCAAATCCTAGCCCAATGCTTTGAACTTCTCCGTACCTATGAACATCGCTTTAGTGCAAATGATACTAGTTCCGAACTGATGGTAGTCAATCATCAGGCTGGTATTAGACCTGTTCAGGTCCATCCAGAACTTTTTGAACTGATTACATTAGGAACGATACATAGCCAAGCAAAAGATAGCCATATGAACATAGCGATTGGTCCTCTTGTACAGACCTGGCGGATAGGATTTTCTGACGCCAGACGGCCTGAATCAGAAGAAATCGAGCAAGCTCTCTTAAAAATTGATCCCGAACAGATTCAACTAGACCAAGAAAGCCAAACAGTTTTTCTAAAGCGTCCTGGAATGAAGATCGATTTAGGTGCTTTAGCAAAAGGCTATAGTGCTGATTTGATTGCTACTTTTCTAAGAGAGAAAGGTATCTGTGATGCTTTGATTGATTTAGGTGGCAATATACTTACACTAGGTCAACACCCTATTAAACAACGGCCTTGGCGGATTGGTATTCAAAACCCTGTTGAATCGAGAGGTCAGCATCTACTGGTTCTATCGATTGAAAACAAGTCTGTGGTTACCTCAGGGATCTATGAGCGCCATTTAGAAGTCGATGGTCAGTCATTTCACCATATTTTTGATAGTCAGACAGGCTATCCAGTCGAGACAGATTTGGCCAGTATCACTATTATTTCCGATCGATCTGTAGATGGAGAAATCTGGACCACACGGCTGTTTGGGGAAGCACCAGCTTCCATTTTAGACATTGTTAACTCACTGCCTGGTATCGATGCTCTTTTGGTATCGCAATCAGGCAAGATTGCCTATACCAATGGGCTTCAAACTTATTTATAATTTCGCTATCAGAAAGGATCTTACATGACTAAACTTATTGCGATCGTTGGAACAAACTCAAAACGTTCTACAAACCGTAAACTACTTCAATATATGCAAAAACATTTTGCTGATAAAGCTGAGATTGAATTAGTTGAAATCAAAGATATTCCTGTCTTTAATAAACCAGCTGACAAACAAGTTCCTGAAGCTGTTTTGGAAATTGTTGCCAAAATCGAAGAGGCTGATGGAGTGATTATTGGTACTCCAGAATATGACCACTCCATTCCAGCAGTCTTGATGAGTGCTCTAGCATGGCTTTCTTACGGAGTCTTTCCATTGTTAAACAAACCGGTTATGATCACTGGTGCATCATATGGTACTTTAGGATCATCACGCGCCCAACTACAACTTCGTCAAATCTTAAATGCTCCAGAAATTAAAGCAAACGTCCTTCCTGACGAATTCTTACTTTCACATTCTTTGCAAGCATTTGACAACTATGGAGATTTGGTAGATTTGGACATCATTCAGAAATTAGATGCCATCTTTGACGATTTCCGTCTGTTTGTAAAGATTACTGACAAACTGCGTAATGCTCATGAATTACTTCGCAAAGATGCTGAAGAATTTAACTGGGAAAACTTGTAAGATAGGAGACTGAAAAGAATGAAATTTGTTGGACTTGTAGGATCAAATTATGATCAATCTTATAACCGAAAACTCTTGGAATTCATTCAACGCAAATTTAAACTCAAATTTGAATTGGAAGTTCTAGAAATCGACGAAGTTCCAATGTTTAACCAAGATGAAAAATGGGACGAAAGTTTCCAATTGCGTCTCTTATACAATAAAATTAATCGTGCAGACGGGGTGATTATCGCTACGCCAGAGCATAACCATACGATTTCTGCAGCACTCAAGTCTGTCCTTGAATGGCTCTCTTTCGAGGTGCATCCATTTGAAAACAAACCTGTTATGATCGTCGGTGCTTCTTATTACGATCAAGGAACATCACGCGCTCAGGTTCACCTACGTAAGATCTTGGATGCTCCAGGTGTTAATGCCTACACCCTTCCGGGTAACGAATTCCTTCTTGGCAAAGCCAAGGAAGCTTTTGATGATCAAGGCAATATCATCAACGAGGGGACCGTCAAATTCCTTGAAACCTGCTTGGATAATTTTATCAAATACGTAGAGGTTGTATCGAAATTGAAAAAACCAAAACCAATTGAACCAGAAGACTTGGAATGCGGAAAACCAATCGCAACGACTGTTACAGAGGTCGATCCTGACGATCCAGAATGGGTTGAAAAAGTTGCTGAAATTACCGGTGCTGTATCTGGCGATACGTATGTCAAACTAGACCATGGTATCCTGACTGTCAATCAAATCGACATGTTCTTGAAGGCCATGCCATTTGAATTGACTTATGCCGATGATAACAACCAATTCCTATACTACAACAATGCCCATCAGGACCCTGATACCATGTTTGCCAAACGGGTTCCACCTCAATCTGGTAGCCGGATGTCAACTGTTCACGGATCCCTTCCACCAGCTCGTATGAAGAACGTTGAGTGGGTGATCGGTACCCTTCGTAACGGAAACCAAGAATATGTGCGTACCATTGTCCCAGGCTCACCTGAAGGGGTGATCAATACTCACAACTACCAAGCTATGTACTATGAAGATGGCTCTTATGCAGGGATCAATGAGATTGTCTTCAACTTCAAACCATGGTTAGACTGGTACCTTCAAACAACCGGGCAACGCCTTGTAGGTGGTAGCGGACCATATGCTCCTGCTGGTGGTCACGGTGATGCTGATGCAACTTCGGGTGCTTCAGATGCCGGAGGGCATGGTGACGGAGGCCACGGAGATGCTGATGCAACTTCGGGTGCAAGCAACTAAGAAACTAAAAAAAAAATGAAGCTCCGTGCTTCATTTTTTTATTGGAACTCTTTGATAATCTTCTTAGCATCTTCGTTTGAAATAGCCCCTAATTGTACATGTCCAATTTTCCCATGACTGTCTATAAAGACTTCTGTAGGAATGGAGCGAACCTGATAATCTGCAAATGCAGAACCATTTGGATTGTATAAGACAGGCACTGACTTGTAATCTTGTTGATCAAACCATTTGACGAATTCTTCTTCAGTTTTTTCACCTTGGAGTCCTGGTGCCATAATGGTCAGAATTTCAAAGTCTCTATCCGTATCCTTGACTAATTTCTCTAATTCGGGCATACTTTGCCGGCAAGGACCACACCAGGTTGCCCAAAATTTCAAATAAACCTTCTTCCCTTTGTAGTCTGAAAGTTTGACCGTATTCCCCTTCATATCCTTTAACTCAAAGTCACTGGCGTCTTTTCCCACCAAAGGATTCTTATTCGTTGTTGTATTCATTGTCGGCTGATTGCTCATACTACTCTCACTAGATTGATTCATGGAACAAGCTGCCAGCAAAGTTAGAGAAAGTACTGAGAAACAAGCGTATTTAATACCTTTCATCATGTGTTAAACCTCCGATCATTTTATGAAAAGATAGATGACAAACTGTTCAATTGTCCCAAGAGTAAGAGAATTCCCATCAGAATAATGATGGCTCCGCCGATTTTCTTCAGCAACAACAAATGGGGTTTGAGACGATTAAAGTAAGGTAGGACCAGACTAGATGCTAAGGCCAAAAGTAAGAAGGGAAGGGCCATTCCCAATGTATAAACAAAGAGATAAACAGCTCCCATAAGAGCATCCTGCCCATCTGATGCTGCTAAAGCAAGAACTGATCCCAATACCGGACCGATACAAGGGGTCCAACCAAAACTAAATCCAAGGCCAAGGAGAAATGCTGAAAACAACTCATTCTTCTGTTTGTTGGCTCCAAAATCTACTGATTTTTGCTTTTCAAGAAAATGAAAGTGAAAAACTTCCATCTGATGAAGACCCAGTCCAATGATAAGGGCTCCCATCAGGTAACGGAACCAATTGGTGTACATAATCTTTCCAAGCAAGCCCGCTCCAAAACCAATGAGGAGGAAAATAACAGAAATACCAGCAATAAAACAAAGGGTTTTCAGCAAGCCATGCCAGCGAAATCTTTTTCCGAACAATCGGATAGCCTTTTCCTGATCACTTCCTAGCAAGATCCCAATATATACCGGTAGCAAAGGAAAGACACAGGGAGAAAAGAAAGACAGAATACCCGCTAGAAAAACTATCAGTGAAAAAAATAGTTGATTCATAGGCAACTCCGTATATTGATATGCTACATTTAGTTTAGCATTGACTGACCTAAAATAAAAATTTCCGCTACGTTTTTTTACTAAAATTTGGAATTGGATACTAGTTTCAAAAAAACTCTAAGGCACAAAACTTTAGAGCTTATATCATGACTTATTCTTCTGCAGTTTGTTTATTGGGTAATACAAACGATAAAAGAATCCCTATGGCTACTGGCACCAACCATGGAAGAGATTGAGCTGCAAAAGGCAGTAAAGCAATTCCCTTTTCTAATAGAGAAATTTTAAAGGTACTTGCTAGAACACTGGCAACAGATACCAAGCTGGCCAAAAAAATCGTCAATTGCATCCCTGGTTTTGAAAGAGCCACAAATTTATTCACAATCACAATCAACACAACGGTAATGGTAATAGGATAGAGAATCATCAAGACAGGCACTGAATAGGCAATAATGGCACTCAAACCAAGATTGGCAATGGAGAATCCAATCAAGGTAAAGAGAGTTGCATAGACCTTATAAGAAATCTTAGGGAAGGTATGATGGAAGAATTCCCCTGTTGAAACGATCAAACCGGCTGTTGTTGTAAAGCAAGTCACCGTCACCATCCCTGCAAGGAAAATTTGAGCAACTGGGCCAAAGATAGCCTTGGTTGCTTCTGAGAGGACATAAACACCCTTATTGGCATCGGAAGCCATCACTTCTGCTGGAATAGGGAAGTGATTTCCAAGGTAACCCAAGCCAATGTACAAAACACTAAAGCCAATGGCTACAACAATGCCAACAATCCAGATCGTTTTAATGTATTCTTTTTTACTGGTGAAACCAAGTTGATTAAGAGTAGTCACTGCGATGACGCTAAAGGCTACTGAAGCCAGGGCATCCAAGGTGTTATACCCTTCAAGGAAACCTTGCCCAAAGGCAGATGCTTGGTAGGCATCTGCTGCCACTTGAGGCGAGTGTCCGCTGTACTTGAGAGCACCAAGGACAACGAGTACAACGATCAAGATAGCAAAGGCAGGTGTTAAAATCCGACCAATACTATCTAGGATTTTAGAAGGATATAAGGCAATCAAATAGGCCAAACAGAAATAAATCAAGGTAAAAATGAAGAGACCAAGTCCTCCATTGGCTTTTCCTAACAAGGGGGCGATTCCAACTTCGTAGGAAACAGTTGCTGTTCTTGGAATAGCAAAGAATGGACCAATAGACAGATACAAGGCTACCAGATAAACGATGGCAAACCAAGGAGCAATTTTTCGTGAAATCTCATGGATATACCCTTTAGGATTGAGCGTCCCAATAATCAAAGTGATAATCGCAATCCCTACTCCTGATAAGACAAATCCAGCAATAGCTGGCCAAAATTGATGTCCAGACAATGCTCCTAGAGCTGGTGGAAAAATTAAGTTTCCAGCACCAAAAAAAATACCAAACAGTAATAAACCTGTCAGGGAACCTTTTCGTAACATGTGTTCTCCTTAAAAAGTAATAAGTTTTACTTTATCAAAATTATGGAACCGATGCAACTAATGTGCATACTTCTTGAGGTACTCACATCAAAATTAAATAAAAATGGAGATTCTAGTTTTACGTAGAGATTCTCCATCTTTTTCTAGTGATCACTAAATCGTCGGTATTTAATACGGAAGTCAAAGTAATTTTCTTCCTGAAGTTTATGGAAAATATCGCGATAAGCCTCTTCATCAAAATGATCGCCACGATAAAGAATTTCAAAGCTGAGACCATCGTATTCTAAGAATGCATTGGCCGTTTTGAAGCCATTTCGATGATAGAAGTCCATTCGAGCCTTTCGTTGCTCTAGATTGTCACATTCTTCATCCAAACGCTCGACCTCTAACAGCATGGTTCGTTCATAAAATTCGACCAGTTTGTCAATGATCTCCTTACCATAACCATGACTACGTAAATGTGGCATGATGGCGAAAAAACTGACATAAAAAGCCTTGGCGTTTGAAATTGCAAATGCAAATCCAACGAATTCCTCCTCATTGTAAAAAGCAAAGAAGTGCGCATCTTCATTGTGAGTGTAGCGCAGGTATTCATCCAAAGGAATTCGTTCTTCTTCGGGGAAAGCTTCGATATTTAAGCGTTCGACCTTGTCTAAATCCGGAAAATCCGGAGTGATCAACTGACTTGTTAAGCTCATAAAGCCTCCATTTCTTCTTTGATTATACCAAAAAATGTAAGGGCATTCAAGAATCAAGGCTTGTCGCTGCTAGACAAAGTTGATATAATGACACTATGAAAAGAATTCAACGTGTGGACCTAATTCACGGTCCGATTTTGCCTGCCATTTTGAGTTTTGCCTTTCCGATTCTTTTATCCAATATTTTCCAGCAACTCTACAATGCTTCAGACGTCATGATTGTCGGCCATTTTTTAGGCTCCAAATCTTTGGCAGCTGTAGGGTCTACTGCTGCAATTTTTGATTTGATCATCGGCTTTGCCCTTGGTGTGGGAAACGGAATGGGAATTATCATCGCTCGTAATTACGGGGCCAATCGCTTGGATCAATTACGAAAGTCAGTCGCAGCTACAGCGCTGATTGGGGTAGGTTTGAGCTTAGTGGTCATGCTTCTTGGTTATTTTGGACTCTATCCCTTGCTTGAGTTTTTAGGAACCCCTTCTAGTATTATTGCGCAAGCCTATCTCTATATTTCAACCATCGTCAACTGCGTGGCAGTCACCTTTGCCTACAACCTTTGTGCAGGACTTCTTCGCGCTGTGGGCGATAGCTTAGCAGCTCTATATTTTTTGATGATCGCTGCGGTTTTAAATATTTTTCTTGACCTCTACTTTATCACCCAACTTCATTGGGGCGTCCAGTCAGCAGGGATTGCGACCATCATCGCTCAAGGTATTTCGGCCCTTCTTTGTATCCTCTATATTCGTAAGAAGGTCCCTTTTCTTCTTCCACATCGCAAAGATTTTGTTTGGGACAAGGAGCTTTATCAGGATTTACTAAGTCAGGGCCTTGCCATGGGCCTCATGACTTCCATCGTTTCGATCGGTACGGTGATCCTCCAATCCGCTATTAATCAGCTTGGAACAACCATTATCAGTGCCCAGGTCGCAGCCCGTCGCATCATGTCCTTTGCCGTTTTACCGATTACAGCGATTGCCTCAAGTATCACAACCTTTATCTCGCAGAATTTTGGCGCAGAGCAATTCCAGCGGATCAAAAAAGGCATTACCATTACCAACCTTCTTTCTTGGGGTTGGTCTGTCTTAGTTGCTGCTCTTCTATTCTTTACAAGTCCGTCTTTAACCAGCTTTATTTCTGGCTCGTCAAATCCAGATCTCATTGCAAATGCTAGTCTATACCTTCAGATCAGCTCTTGTTTTTACCCTATTTTAGCGAGTCTCATTATCCTGAGAAATGCCCTACAGGGTATGGGCAAAAAGTTGACGCCTCTCACATCTAGTTTCATTGAATTGTTTGGTAAAATTTTCTTCGTTGTTTTCATTATTCCGTACACCGGCTACATGGGGGTTATCTTCTGTGAGCCCCTTATTTGGATCCCTATGACTTTGCAGCTATTCGTAACCTATCGCAAGATCAAGCACCAACTCCTTGCCTAATAACAATTTTTTAAACAAGAACAAAACAACTTCCGCTCAGTTGAACAGAAGTTGTTTTTTGATAGAAAGCAATTAGAATAAACCAACCGCAGTTCCGTCAGCCGCCACATCCATATTTAAAGCAGCTGGACGTTTTGGAAGTCCTGGCATGGTCATCACATCACCTGTAAGAGCAACGATAAAGCCTGCACCGAGTTTTGGTACCACTTCACGAATGGTAATTTCAAAGTTCTCAGGAGCTCCCAAAGCATTTGGGTTGTCTGAGAAACTGTACTGAGTTTTAGCCATACAAATTGGAAGTTTATCCCAACCATTTTTGACGATTTGGGCAATTTGGGTCTTAGCTTTCTTCTCAAAGTTCACCTTGACTCCACGATAGATTTCAGTAACGATGGTTTCGATTTTTTCTTCCACAGAAAGGTTGTTGTCATAGAGACGTGTATAGTTTGCTGGACTTGTTTCAATGGTCTTGACCAGTGTTTCAGCTAGCTCTACCCCGCCATCAGCACCATTGGCCCATACACTAGCCAACTCAACTGGCACGTTGATTTCGTCACACAATTCTTTCAGGGCAGCAATTTCTGCTTCTGTATCAGTGACAAATTCGTTGATGGCCACTACAGCAGGAATACCGAACTTGCGAATATTTTCAACGTGGCGTTTCAAGTTAGCAAATCCAGCTCGTACAGCTTCTACATTTTCTTGTGCAAGAGAATCTTTGCTAACTCCTCCATTCATCTTAAGAGCACGAAGGGTTGCAACAATGACGACAGCATCTGGTGAAGTAGGTAAGTTTGGAGTTTTAATGTCCAAGAATTTTTCAGCACCAAGGTCAGCACCAAATCCTGCTTCTGTAATCGTATAGTCTGCTAAATGAAGAGCTGTCGTCGTTGCTAATACAGAATTACATCCATGGGCAATATTGGCAAATGGACCACCGTGAACAAAGGCAGGAGTTCCATAGATGGTCTGAACCAAGTTTGGCTTGATCGCATCTTTCAAAAGTAAGGCAAGGGCGCCCTCTACTTCCAAGTCACGGACATAGACTGGCGTGCGATCATAGCGGTAACCGATAACGATATTAGCCAAGCGACGTTTCAAGTCTTCGATATCTGTTGCCAAGCAAAGAATGGCCATAATTTCAGAAGCAACGGTGATATCAAATCCATCTTCCCGCGGGATCCCATTTAGGGGGCTTCCAAGACCGACCGTCACATGACGAAGAGCACGGTCATTCAAGTCCACGACCCGTTTCCAGATAATGCGACGTTGGTCAATTCCTAGTTCATTTCCTTGATGCAAATGATTGTCAATCAAAGCTGCAAGGGCATTATTAGCCGTTGTAATGGCATGCATATCCCCTGTGAAATGAAGGTTAATATCTTCCATTGGAAGAACTTGGGCATAGCCACCTCCAGCAGCTCCTCCCTTGATCCCCATAACCGGACCTAAGGAAGGTTCGCGAATGGCAATCATGGTTTTCTTGCCGATTTTATTCAAAGCATCCGCTAAACCGATGGTAATAGTTGATTTTCCTTCACCAGCTGGGGTTGGGTTGATAGCTGTCACCAAAATGAGCTTCCCTACAGGATTTTTCTCAACTTCACGAATCTTATCAAAACTTAATTTCGCCTTGTATTTCCCGTACAATTCCAAATCGTCACTATCCAAACCGATTTTTTCAACGACGTCCACAATTGGTTTTAATTCAATACTTTGAGCAATCTCGATATCTGTTTTCATTAGGGGATACTCCTCTTTATTTGATACCTCCATTATACCTAAAATTCGCGAAAATAACATTCTTTTTATAAATTTTGAATTTTTTGTTCGCTTTTTATTGATTAGTCCTTCTAAATGTACCACTTAATACAAGGAGCACCTAACTATTTTGATAGCGACAAAGGGGCTTTTTTCCATCTTAATATCCAAAAGGCCGTTCAAATCTTTACTTACGTATCCTTTTTGTGTAAAATAGGCGTATGCATATTTTAATCACATCTGGCGGGACCAGTGAAGCCATTGATAGCGTTCGTTCGATCACCAATCATTCGACTGGATCTTTGGGAAAAGTTCTTGCGGAGACCGCTTTGGCAAAAGGCCACCATGTTACCCTGATCACTACGCCTACTGCTCTGAAGCCTGCACCTCATCCAGATCTTCGAATCTCGTTGATCAGGAATGTCGAAGAGCTACTCACTCGAATGAAACAGGAGGTTCCGCAACATCAGGTCTTGATCCACGCCATGGCCGTTTCAGATTACACACCGGTTTACATGACAGGACTTGATGAAGTCGCAAAAGCGCGAGATCTAACGACCTTTCTCCACCAAGAAAATCAGGAGACCAAAATTTCTTCAAAAGATGACTACCAGGTTCTCTTTTTAAAGAAAACACCAAAGATCATCTCCCTCGTAAAAGAATGGAATCCCGCTATTCAACTGATTGGTTTTAAACTCTTGGTTGCAGTTCCTACTGAAAAGTTGATTCAAGTGGCGCGTGAGAGTCTGTTGAGGAACCGTGCCAGCATGATCGTTGCCAATGATCTTACACAGATCCAAAATGGTCAGCATCAAGCTTATTTAGTGACGAATGATCAAGTTCTACAGGCTTCTACCAAATCTGAAATTGCAGAAATGGTCTTAGATTCAATCGAGTAAAGGAAATTTATGACACAGATCACCTTAGCTGTTACCGGCAGTATCTCTGCCTATAAAGCAGCAGATATTACTAGTCAATTGACCAAATTAGGCCTTGAGGTCAAGGTCTTGATGACATCTGCAGCCCAAAAATTTATCACCCCTTTGACCTTACAAGTTCTTTCAAAAAAACCAGTTGGACTAGATGTTTTGCTGGAAGACGATCCTAAAAGGATCGAACACATCGACATCGGAAAAGAGACCGATCTTTTTTTGGTCGCCCCTGCCAGCGCCAATACTATTGCCAAATTGGCCATTGGACTTGCAGATAATATGGTCACAAGCACAGCTCTAGCTTTGCCTCTAGGAACAAAAAAATTACTAGCCCCTGCTATGAATACAAAAATGCTAGAACATCCTGCCACCCAACGAAATCTAAAACTCTTACAAGACTACGGTTACCAGATTATCCAGCCGCGTGATACTGTTCTTGCTTGTGGGGATAAAGGTTCTGGAGCTCTAGCGTCTGTAGAAACTATTGTAGAAACTGTTAAGGAGAATTGTTTATGAGAAAGTCATCTTCTATTTCGCGAATCGCCATCTTTTTTGCAGTAATGATCACCATTCACTTTGTGACGTCCTTCATTCTGCAATTTGTTCCATCAGGCATTCAACCAACCTTGGTTCATATTCCTGTCGTGATCGCCTCTATCATATACGGTCCACGAACTGGAGCTATCTTAGGACTCCTCATGGGACTCTTTAGCCTCACCATGAACACCCTGGTTATAACACCAGCCAGCTATCTCTTTAGTCCCTTTGTCCCTCATGGGAATCTCTACTCCCTTCTCATTGCCATAGGCCCTCGGATTCTTATCGGGGTCACCCCTTATTTCGTCTATCGCTGGATCCGCAATCGTACAGGACTTATGATCGCTGGAATTGTCGGTTCCATGACCAATACTATTTTCGTTCTAAGTGGGATTTATTTCTTCTTCGGAAAAAGCTTCGGTGGTGGGATTCAACATTTCCTAGCCTTGATTGTCTCTACCAACTCCCTGATCGAAGTCATTGCGACAGTACTCATTACCAGTGCAGTTGTTCCATCACTTGAAAAATTAAAATAATCTTCCAAGCCAAGACAGATCTGTCTTGGCTTTTTCGATGGTTGAATGCCTCTTTTTTTTGAAAAGATTTACAATTATCGCTAGAATTTTCTGAAAAAATTTGCTATAATGTAAGCGATTAAATTATAAGCAAAAAGGAGACGCTTGCATGACCTATCAAGAAAACTACCAAAAATGGCTCGACTTTGCTGCATTACCAGCTTACCTTCGTGATGAGTTGGTCGCAATGGATGAAAAAACCAAAGAAGATGCCTTCTATACCAACCTAGAGTTCGGTACAGCTGGTA
>NZ_CABFMD010000001.1 GCF_901875555.1 Streptococcus parasanguinis | reverse complement strand
TCAGCGTTCTACTTGCATGTATTAGGCACGCCGCCAGCGTTCATCCTGAGCCAGGATCAAACTCTCATTAAAATAATAGTTTGTCTTAAACTCATTCTGTCACTGACAGATTTATTGTTTCTTTATTGTTCAGTACTATAACTTCCGTTATAGTGCCCTGCACATTGGTTCGTCTTGTTCAGTTTTCAAAGGTCTTTGTCGCTCTCTCGCGACAACTATATTAGTATATCATGTCCTACACTAACTGTCAACACTTTTTTAAAAAATATTTTGTTTTATTAAAAAATATTTTTACTTCCTTGGTTTAGATAAAAATCAGGAGCTTAAATACTCCTGATTCTTCTATAATTATTTGATTTTTTTAAATCTCTATTCTTTTACTTCCAATAGACCGATATCTCCATCTTCTCTACGGTAGATAACATTGGTTGTGTTGTCTTCTGCATCACGATAAATGAAGAAGTCGTGAGCTAATAGATCCATTTGAAGGATTGCTTCATCTAAATCCATTGGTTCTAGATCAATTGTTTTTGAGCGAACAACTTTTTCTGTAGTTGCTGCTTCTTCTACAACTGCATCAGTGAATAATTTACTTGCACCAGATTTAACACGATTTTTCTTTTCGATTTTTGTTTTATTTTTACGAATTTGGCGTTCGATTTTATCTACAACCAGATCAATTGAACCGTACATATCTTGAGAGACATCTTCTGCACGCAGTGTTATAGATCCGAGTGGAATGGTTACTTCTACTTTTGCGGTTTTTTCACGGTAAACTTTTAAGTTTACTCGAGCATCCAGCTCTTGAGCTGCCTGAAAATATTTTTCAATCTTTTCGAGTTTAGAAACGACATAGTCGCGAATGGCTTCTGTTACTTCTAGGTTTTCACCACGGATACTATATTTAATCATATTAGTACCTACTTTCTAAACATTATGTTTTTATTTATATGTATATTATAACGCTTTCACATACTTTTTGCAAATCTTTTTTTACCTTGCTATTGAAAATGTCTTTATTTCTTTCACACCTTTTTCAATTAGTAGGCGCTTCATTAATTCGATTGTTTTGCCCGTTGTGTAGATATCATCGATGATTAGATATTTCTGCTTTTCTGAAATTTCTCCTTTTAATTGAAAGTGCTGAGAGGTTTTTAATCTTTCTTCTCTTGTTTTTTTTGATTGGGCTAAAGTGTCTTCTTTTTGGAATAGACTGTTGTACTTTATCTCTGCAAAATCTAGTATAGTCGATACTTGATTGAATCCTCTCTTCTGATTTTTTTCATGGCTGATTGGAGTTGGTATTATCGTATAGCTTTTATACTTTTTCAAGGCTTTTTTGATGTCACATCCAAATACCATTCCTAATAAACGATCTCCTTCAAATTTATATCTCCTGAAATAGTCCTTCATTGCTGCATTATATTTATATAATGCTTCATGTTCGACTATATTCCCCTTTTGTATCCAGTATTCGCAATCTTTACATACTTTCTCCTCTTTATCTTTATAACATCTAGGACAATGGATTTCGCCAATTTGTTCGAAGTCTTCTTTGCATTCTTTACAAATCCATTCTTCTTGTTGATTCATAAAAATAAGGTCTGTGAAATGTTCACCAGTTTTCAACTCTTTAGTACAAAGCAAGCATTCTTTCAAAATCCAGCCTCCTGATTCATTTCCTTTATTTCTTTGATCGCTTTCTTCATTTCTCGTGTTATTCCATCTGATAGAAAAAGTAGTTTACCTGTTGGTCTTTCTTTACTTCGACCGACTCTTCCTGAAATTTGTACGAGAGCACTTTTAGTAAATAATTTGTGATTACTTTCTAAAACAAAGACATCTACAAACGGAAAAGTCACTCCTCTTTCTAAAATTGTTGTAGAGACTAGCATGGTTATGGCTCTGTTTCTAAACTCTTCTACCATTCGTAGACGGTCTGTTGTCTGTGAGGATACAAAACCTACTGTTTCTTTGGGAAAGTATTTTTTTAAGTTCTCAGTTAATTGTTGTCCTAATTCTATTTCAGATACAAAGATTAACAATGGGTAGTGAGTCTGTCTTTGTTTCTTAATCAGTTGCAATAGTTCGTAAGGGATTCTTCCTTTTTCTATTTTTTCTCTAATTTTCGGCACCCATTTTATTTCAGGGACCACTAGCGGGTTCCCATGAAATCTTCTTGGAAGACTATAACGAATGATTTCTTTTTTCTTGACCTTTTTATCTAACTCATCTGTAGAGGTTGCTGTCAAAAAAAGGGTGTTCCCCTCTTTTTTAATTGCATTCTGAGTTGCTTTATATAACATTGGATTGTCCACATAGGGAAAAGCATCTACTTCATCTATAATTAGGAGATCAAAGGCCTGATAAAACTTTAGCAATTGGTGAGTTGTAGCGATCACCAAGGGCGTTCTAAAATAGGGTTCTGATTCTCCATGAAGCAAAGAGATGGGGCAGGAAAAATCTCCCTTCATCCTTCCGTACAATTCTATACACACATCGATTCTTGGGGTAGCAATACAAACTGCTTTACCATTCTTGATTGCGTTTGCTACAACTTGGTACATCATTTCTGTTTTTCCGGCACCTGTCACAGCATGGACCAAAGCATTCCGTTTCTCTTTAACTGCTTGGATCAGTCCGTCAGATACCTCTTGTTGGTATGATGTTAATGTTCCTTTCCAGTTTAACACCTCTTGGCCTTCAAAGTCTTGCTGTGCAATAGCATAAAGTCTTTGATCACTGCGGATCCTTCCCAATTGGATACAGGCTCTACAATACAGTACCTCTTCACTCAACTTCCAAAGTTTTTGATCAATCATACTGCCACATCGAAAACATTGGTACCTTCCATTTTGTTTTTCTATAGTAGGAAGTTCTTGGGCAATTTCTTTTAGATCATTTGTCATTTGACTCTCCGTTATGAGCCGTCCATAAGAATCTTCTATCTTCATACTTATTAATTCGCAAAAGTTGGAGAAAATCATTCTTTTTTTGTAAAATAAGAATATGGAATATGTTACATTTAAAGAGGACGGTACGGTTCAAGAAGAAATCAAAAAATCAACATTCATTTGTCATGTCAAGAGAGTCTCCTCTGAAGAGGAAGCTAGAGATTTTATCAATTCCATCAAAAAGGAACACTATAAGGCTACACATAACTGCTCTGCTTTTATCATTGGAGAACAAAGTGATATCAAAAGGACCAGTGACGATGGCGAACCTAGCGGAACAGCTGGGGTACCGATGTTAGGAGTACTGGAACATCATCACATCACTAATAGTTGCGTCGTAGTTACCCGCTATTTTGGAGGTATTAAATTAGGGGCTGGCGGTCTGATTCGCGCTTATGCTGGCAGTGTTGCACAAGCAGTTCGAGAGATTGGGCTGGTAGAAATCAAAGAGCAAGTGGTTCTTGGGATCACACTTTCTTATTCCCAATACCAAGAATTTGCTAATTTCTTAAAAGACCATCAATTGGCGGAACAAGGTCCACTGTTTACCGATCAGGTGACGACAACGATTTTTGTGGATAAAGAAAACACAAGTTCGATCACAGCAGCTTTAGTCGAATTTTACAATGGCAAAGTCCTTATAGAAGAGCAAGGGATTCGTGAAGTTGAAGTACCCCTACTTTCTGTAGAAGAATAATTAAAAATACTATCGGCTACGATAGTTTTTTTTTATCACACCCATAAAATTTCTATATTTTACATTCTTCCCACAAGAGACTATACTTGTTAGTATCAAGAAAACCTAGAACTGAGGTATATTATGGCTATTTATGAAAATATTACAGAATTGATTGGGAACACTCCGATTGTCAAATTGAACCGTCTTGTTCCTGAAGGAGCTGCAGATGTCTATGTTAAACTCGAAGCCTTCAACCCTGGATCATCGGTTAAAGACCGGATCGCTTTGAGCATGATTGAAAAAGCTGAAGCAGATGGCTTGATCAAACCAGGTGATACAATTGTCGAAGCAACTAGTGGAAACACTGGGATTGGGTTGTCATGGGTTGGTGCAGCGAAAGGCTATAAAGTTGTGATTGTCATGCCTGAAACCATGAGTGTGGAACGTCGTAAAATCATCCAAGCCTATGGAGCTGAACTCGTTTTGACTCCTGGAAGTGAAGGAATGAAAGGTGCCATCGCTAAAGCTGAAGCAATCGCTGCAGAAAGAAATGGCTTCCTTCCTCTTCAATTTGAAAACCCTGCTAACCCAGAGGTACATGAAAGAACAACAGGACAAGAAATCGTTGATGCCTTTGGAAAAGATGGTTTAGATGCTTTTGTCGCAGGTGTTGGTACTGGTGGTACTGTTTCTGGTATTTCTCATACTTTGAAAAAGAATAATCCTGCTGTCAAAGTCTATGCTGTTGAGGCCAATGAATCTGCGGTCCTTTCTGGTGAAAAACCTGGACCACATAAAATCCAAGGGATTTCAGCTGGTTTTATTCCAAACACTTTAGATACTAACGCATATGATGGTGTTCGTCGCGTATCTTCAGAAGAAGCTTTCGAACTTGCACGCGCTATTGGTGGAGCTGAAGGATTCCTAGTCGGTATCTCAAGCGCAGCTGCTATCTATGCTGCTATTGAAGTCGCAAAAGAATTGGGTAGCGGTAAAAAAGTTCTTGCTCTTGCACCAGATAATGGTGAACGTTACCTTTCTACTGCTCTTTACGAATTTGAATAATTCTCTATATCAAAAAACTTCGGTAGGTTTTATTAACCTACCGAAGTTTTTATTTTTTTTCCTGTTTGCTAAAGAATGCTTTTCCTTCTTTGACCCAGGTCGGCATCTGTTGAGCTAAGGGAGCAAAACCACTTTTGTGGCGGTCATTTGAAAAACGATGGTGTCGAATACTTCGTTGCGGTGTGTCTTCTAAGGTTCTCAATGAGAGACTGGCTTTCTTAGAATATTCATCAACATCGATGACTTGGACAAAGACTTTCTCTCCAACCGAAAGAATATCATGAATATTGCTTACATAGCCACTTCGAATCTCTGAGATATGAATCAAGCCTGTGACACCCGACTCTAGTTCAACAAAGGCTCCATAAGGTTGAATGCCTGTAATGGTTCCTTCTAACTTATCTCCAATTTTCATTTTAGTCCTCAATTTCGACGGTTTCAATCACGACATCTTCTACTGGCTTATCCATCATACCTGTCTCAACAGCCGCAATCTCATCCAATACCACAAATGAAGCTTCATCCATCAATTGTCCAAATACGGTATGGCGTTGATCTAGATGAGGAGTTCCTCCCTCTGTCGTATAGATTTCCGCAATTTTTTCAGGCCAGCCACCGCGGACCAATTCCTTTTTCGAATATGGGAGATGTTGATTTTGTACAATAAAGAATTGGCTGCCATTTGTGTTTGGTCCAGCATTTGCCATCGAAAGGGCTCCGCGAATATTGTACAATTCTTTTGAAAATTCGTCTTCGAAGCTCTCACCATAGATGGATTCACCACCCATACCTGTACCAGTAGGATCTCCCCCTTGGATCATGAAATCTTTAATAATCCGATGGAAAATGACACCATCATAATAGCCTGACTTCGCAAGAGCTACAAAGTTTGCAACTGTTTTTGGCGCTTGATCTGGGAACAATTGAATGTTCATCTCACCGTGATTGGTTTTGATTACAGCAACAGGACCATCAACTGTAGCAAGTTCTAACTGTGGTAGCGTCAATTCTTTTTCAACCATATTTAACTCCTCTAAGGCATAGAATATGCCATCTTCTTCTAAATTCTTAGTGATATAATCAGCTTTTTCTTGTAACTCTGGGGCAGATTTTCCCATTGCGATACTAATTCCAGCATAATCAAACAGTTCTACATCATTTAATCCATCACCAAATACTAAAACATTCTCTGGCTTCAAGCACAAATGATTTACAAGATGAGAAACTCCTGAAGCTTTTGAAGCTTCATAGCGAACAACATCTGACGAATGGGGATGCCACGAAACTAGACGCAAGTCCTCTTGTAAAGAAGGGGGCAACTCTAGCTCACTATCCTGTTCATCAAAGGTCCACATTTGGAAAATAGGTTCTTTCAAATGCAGATCTGGATCTACTGGTAAGTTGGGATAAATAATGTCAATAGCATCACTGATCAAAGGTGTCCGATTGGACAGGGCGGCTTGATGACTAGCCACTAACCCATAATCAATCTCGGATTCTTTGGCCCAATCCACAAAAGAAGAAACGATTGCTTCATTGATTGGGGACTGGTAAATGACTGTTCCTTTTGAATCTTCTATATAGGCACCGTTTAAAGTTACTAGAAAATCAGGCTTTAAGTCCATGATTTCAGGAACAACCCCAAAAATCCCTCTGCCGGTTGCAATCCCTGTTAAGATTCCTTTTACTTTCAACTGATGAAAGACATCTTTGACAGATTCTGGGATCAATCCAGTTTCTTTTGCACGTAATGTATCGTCAATGTCAAAAAAGACAATTTTTACTTTTTTTGCTTTATAACGTAATTTTGCGTCCACTTGTCTCCCCCTTTTTTCTTGCTCTATTATAGCATGTTTCACTTTAAAAATCTTCTTGATTCACCAGATGGTGTCGAAAGGCATAGACGACTGCTTGCGTCCGATCGCTGACTTCTAGTTTTGATAAGATGTTAGAGACATGGGTCTTCACTGTTTTTAAAGAAATGAAGAGTTCATCTGCTATTCGTTGATTTTCATATCCTTTGGTCAATAAAGCCAGAATATCTCGCTCTCTAGCTGTCAAATCATCATGCAATTCAGCATGGTTCTTTCGTGACTCAACCTTTTGACTAACTTCTGTCTCAATCGCAAATTCTCCCTTTGCAACCTTTCGGACAGCCTGTAAGATCTCAGTTGCTGACGAAGTCTTTAAGATATACCCTTTTGCACCTGCATCTAAGACCGGGTAAATCTTTTCGTTATCTAAATAAGACGTTAAAATGACAATTTTAGCATCTGCCCACTCTTTAAGGATAGCTAAAGTTGCATCGATCCCATTTAGCTCTGGCATAACAATATCCATGATAATGACATCTGGCCTTTCTTTCAGCGCCAATTCCACCCCTTCTTGTCCATTTTGCGCTTCTAAGACTTGCTTGATATCGGTTTGCATGGACAAAAAGCTTTTCAATCCCAATCGGACCATTTCATGGTCATCAACTAATAATACTTTCATACAGTTTCCTTTTCATTTTTATCTTTTACAAGGAGGGGAACACGAATATCTACAGCCACTCCCTTTTGAGGACTCGTTCTTATTTTAATGGTTCCCGCCATGTCTTCTACACGTTCTTGAATATTTTTCAACCCATAACTCAATCGTTCTAATTTTTCCTGCTCAAAGCCGATTCCATCATCTACCATCCGTAAATGAAGTTGTTTTCTTTCCTGATGCAAAAAGACATCCATTTGTTGAGCTCTAGCGTGTTTTAAGGTATTGCTGACAATTTCTTGGACGATCCGAAAGAGATGTTCTTCCATATCTTTTGGAATGCTCACTTCATTGTGATGGAAGAGAACGGTTAGGTTACTTTTTTCTTTTAGTTCCCTAAAAATCATCTCCATCCCTTCTACCAGGCTTTTCCCTTCCAACTCTGTAGGCCGTAAGTGTAAGAGCAAGACCCGTAAATCATTTTGTGCTGTCCCTAGAATATCCGATACACCATTTAGTTGTTGCTCAATCTGATTTTTCTCTAACTCAAGAACCTGAGCCGCCACTCCAGACAAAATCATATTGGCTGCAAATAGTTCTTGACTGACCGTGTCATGTAAATCACGAGCAATTCTCTTACGCTCGATTTCCACAATTTCTTCCTCATTTCGCATCACACGATTTTCACTTTTTTGTAAATTTTCTTCTAGTCGATGCAATTTGCTGTCCAATAAATCTAACTGTTGATTCAATTCTTTGGGGGCAATTTCTTTTCGCTGTGAAGCGGTTAGGATCGCTTCTACCTTTTGTTGGACTGCATGGACCGTTACAAATTGCGTGATTTTGATAATTAAGATAACCAAAGCTGTCAATGCAAGCGTCAGACTAAATACAAAAAATAGGAATGATTGAAGCAAGGAAATATCTGAGAGAAGTTTGCCCCACTGAAAACCAACAAAATGGAAAATAGTATGACAAATGACCGCAACCACCATTAGGGAATAGAAGTACAAGAGGAGATAGTCTAATTTCTTCATGCGTGAATCACCTCAACATCCCCAACAACACCAACTAAGACAATTTTTATAGAACGGTGCGATCTCCGATAATGTGCCGTTTCAATGTCTATGGTTTCATTCCTAATTTTACGGACAGGAAGATCCAAAAACTTCAGATCTCCATAAAGGGTGTTAATTTGCAAATGCAACTCTAAATCAATCGGTAAGATAATTTTAGTATGTCCAAAACCTTTCCGGATGATCACCACATTGTCCCAATTGCAAATGGCTACCTCCTCTAAATGGAGGGTGTCATTCCCAAAAACTCGGATCACATTCAGATCTCGATACCCTCGACTTTGCTTTGAAAAATGTTGTAAATCACCAATCCATCTAGTTTTTTCCTGACGAATTTTCGTATCCTCTTCAACATCAAACACAACGGCTTCATTTTCCTTATACATATAAGGGTAGGCGATCAATAAACCATAAACCACCGCAAATAAAATGGCTGCAATCACGAAAGGATTCAGCATCACGATAAAAAATAAGAGCACACTCAGTGCGATTAATAGAAAATTCGCTTTTTGTTTGCCAAAATAGTAATACAAAAGGAGCAAAAAGAGGACCATCAAGACAACAAATCTGGAAAAATCGATTGATAAAATAGTGATCGCTGCTAATGTTAACAAAATGGCTTCAACGAAAATAAAAATTTGTATTTTCCACATAGTCTACCTCATCTTTTCCTATTTTATCAAATTTTTCCTCATTTGACTTCCGTCTGTGGTTGGATAATCGCATACAATCAAAAAGACCCAGAAATCCATCTGAGTCTTAGGCTGATTTATTAATCTCCACCAGTTGCACTACTGCTAGAACTTTCTGTATCCGATCGTTCCGTAGAAGAAGAACTAGATGTTTCTGAACTGGATGAGGCTTTCGTACTTGAAGAAGCTGTCACTTTAGGCTCATATACCGTTAAAACAATTCGTGTTCGGTTAATGTCCACCGTACTCGAAACTTCTGGAGTTTGACTGACAATTTGACCTGCAGAAACAACTACCCCATCAGGGAGATGTTCCGTTTTTCTTAATTCGATATTGGCTTCTTTAATACCATAGATTTCAATTAAATTACTTCTAGCAAAATCATAAGTTGATCCAACATAGTTTGGCATTTCAATTGAAGTTGTTTCTTTCGCTACTTTCAAAACAATCTTTGTTTTTGAATTCAGAGAATATTGCTCTCCTGGAGCTGGGGTTTGTTCAAGAACTGTCCCTGCAGCATAATCAAAGGTCTCAACTTCTTCAATCGTGATCATTTTGCTCGATACTTTATAAGTGTTTTTCAGGTCCTCTTCAGCCGCTGCCCGTGTTTCACCCACGTAATTTGGCATTTCAAAGCTATTTGGTCCTTTTGAAACGATCAAATCAATTCGACTTTGTTCTTTCTTTTGGGCCCCTGCATTTGGGTTGGTTCGAATGACATAACCTTCTGCAACCGAATCACTGTACTCTTCCTTCTCTTCACCAACTTGAAGATCTTGTCCCTCAATAACCGCTCTAGCTTCGGCAATGGTTTTGCCGGAAACATCTGGAACGGTTTTATTGGCCGGGCTCATATACAACAAGAAGGTAAAGGCTGCGAGGACTAGGGCAATGGCAACAAACAAGACTTTGTAGCGCGCCCGCAAGCGTCTTCTTGGCTTTTTGCTTGGGGCCATCGTCTGCTGGTTAGATAATGGTCGATTAGGATCTACCGAACTGATTTCATTGCGTACCTCAGAGATTGGAACAGGAGCCGTCTTTGGAGTTGGACTTACTTTTGGAAGAGTCTTTGTATCCGCTTTCGATTGGTCTTCAAAAACCAGTTTTTTCTCATTTCTTCTCTCATAGGACAAGCAACTTGAAAGATCCACATACATCTCTGCCACTGACTTATAGCGATCCGTCAGTTTTTTAGCTGTCGCTTTGATCACTACATTTTCTAGAGCTTGTGGAACATTCTTATTTTCCTCACGAATAGATGGGAGAGGCTTTTGAAAATGTTGCAAAGCAATTGTGACTGCACTGTCCCCATCATAAGGAATGTGCCCCGTCAACATCTCATAGAAAATAATCCCCATAGCGTAGATGTCACTTTGAACGGTTGCTTTGGAGCCCCGTGCTTGCTCAGGTGACAAATAATGAACGGATCCTAACATCGAGTTGGTCTGGGTCAAACTAGTCTCTGCGAAGGCCACTGCAATCCCAAAGTCTGAAACTTTCGCTGTTCCATCTGGTGTCAAGAGGACATTCTGTGGTTTTAAATCCCTGTGAATGATGCCACGCGTATGGGCAAGACGCATAGCGAGAAGGATCTGCCCCATCAAACGAACTGCTTCTTCATTTGATAAAGGTGCATTTTCTTTGATATAGCGTTTCAAGTCTAAACCTGCAACATATTCCATTGCAAGGTATTGTTGCCCCTCTTCTTCGCCAATGTCTGTAATCCGAACGATATTTGGATGGTCCAGCTCTGCCATCGCCTTTGCTTCACGTTGAAAACGAGCAACTGCAATGGGATCCGTCTGGTAATTCGTACGCAGTACCTTGACTGCAACTTCTTCCCCATCTAAAATCAAATCACGCGCAAGATAAACATCTGCCATCCCGCCGCGTCCAATTTGTTGGATGATTTTATATCGCCCGGCAAAAATTTTGCCGATTTGAATCATGCTGCGTCCTCCTCAGTAAAGTGGAGCAGTACAACGGTGATATTATCCAAGCCTCCAGCATTATTGGCAAAACGAATCAAGGTTTGAGCCTTCTCTTCAAGCGAAACATCACTTAAGACAATATCTCTGATTTCATCTGGGCCAATCATATTGGTTAAACCGTCACTATTGATCAAAATATAATCATCTGATTCAACCGTCACCAAACCGTAATCCGGCTCTAACTCGTCTTTTTGACCAATGGACTGAGTGATGATGTTGCGCTGAGGATGATGGGCTGCTTCTTCTTCTGTAATTTGTCCTGCTCGTAAAAGAGCATTTACAAGAGAATGATCACTGGTCAACTGCTGGTATTCACCCTGACGAATGAGGCCAATCCGCGAATCCCCAACATGGGCATAAATCACTTGTCCTTCTACAAAAGCCAAAGCTTCCAGTGTCGTTCCCATTCCTTTGTGCTCATCATCTTGCCCAGCTAAATGAATCCGACGGTTCACAGCTTCTAAATGTTCTGCAAACCATTCCCGTACTTGATTAACCGTCTCGATCTCAGAAGAAACCCAGGCTGCACCTAGGTCTGTGACTGCCATTTCACTAGCAATATTTCCGGCACGGTGTCCTCCCATACCATCAGCAAGAAAAACCATAGATTTTCCTACCTTGTTTTTATATTGATTTGCATAGTCTTGGTTATTTGTCCGTCTTTGACCTACATCGGTTAAGATCGTCATATCCATACTGTCAGTTTCCTCCTGATATTATGAGATTCTCTTAAAACGACTGATAAAGAAGCCGTCGCTTCCGTATAATTCGGGTGTAATAAGGATACAATCATTTTTAAGAATATCTTTTCTTTCGTGATTCAATGGGACTTGTTCGAAATTTGGATGGTTTTTCAAAAATTGGTCCACCACTTCATAATTTTCTTTCCCCATTATTGTACACGTACTGTACACTATTATACCACCTTTACGCACACTTTGACAAACACTATCCAGAATGGCCAATTGAACAGCTTGTAAAGATACAAAATCTGCACCCTCTTTATTGTACTTGATATCAGGCTTTCTCCGTATCAAACCAATCCCCGAACAAGGCGCATCCACCAAAATTTTATCGAAAGCATCTGGTCCAAATGTTTCAAAGACTTTTGTCGCATCTAACTTCTTTGTCAAAATTTTGTCCGAAACATGGAGCCGATTAGCATTTTCTTGAATCAATTTGAGTTTATGGTCATAGAGATCCAGGGCTGTGACTTTCCCAGTCGTGAGATAAGAAGCGATGTGAGTCGTCTTTCCACCTGGCGCTGCACAGGCATCTAAAACCCTCTCATCTCCTTGCAAATCCAAAGCCGGTGCCACCAATTGACTGGATTCATCTTGAATGGTAATTCTGCCCTCTTTAAACAAGGAGTGTGCTGCAAAATGCCCCTGATCTTTCACGAGAGCAGACGGAGCAAGGAGAGAGGACGTTGCTTCGAGTAGCTGAGCCAACTCTTCTTTTTCGTCAAGATCAATCACACGAATACTTGATTTATTACGCTGATAGAGACTCTTAAAAATAGCGCAAGAACGTTCTTCACCATATTCTTCGATCAATGCTTTGACCAACCATACAGGTAGAGAATACTCCACTGAATAACGTTTGTTCTTTCGCTTAATCGTATCAATTGCTGGTAGTCCCTCGCGAAGGAGCTTTCTAAGAATAGCATTGACAAACTTCTCACTGCCTTCTTTTCGACCTTTTGCTATCCGGACAGCTTCATTGACGATGGCATGGTCAGGAATGCGATCCAAGTAGACCAGCTGATACAAACTCATCAGCAAAAGATAATAGAGCCAAGGATCTAATTTCGTCCGGTCCTCAATCACGTGGGCGAGATACCACTCGAGTGTTATCTTCCGCGCTACAGTACCATATACAACTTCCGTAACAAAACTTCTATCTTTATCTGAAAGTTGAGAATGTTCTAGTGCTTGATTTAAAGCAATATTAGAATAGGCTCCATGTTCAAAAACCTCTTCTATAACTCCAAGGATCTGTTCACGCGCATTCATTTGTTTACCTTCCAAAGTGATCTCCTACTTTCAATTGACGGCCCGCACCATTCAAAAAGTCTGTAATGGACATTTTTGGTTTTCCTGCCGGCTGCACAACTTTGAGAGATAGCGCGCCTTCACCCGCAGCTACTACTAACTCTTTTTTGCTCAAACCAATCACTTCTCCTGGATTTCCATTGCCTTCGCATAGCTCTGCTTCATAAACTTTAAAGCGTTGATCATTTAACAAGGTATGAGCGACAGGCCAAGGATTCATCCCTCGGATCTGGTTAAAGACTTGTCTGTTGGTTTTGGTCCACTCCAAAACTTCTTCTTCCGGCAAAATATTTGGTGAAAATGTGACCAAACTAGGATCTTGTGGCCTTGGCTGGATCTCCCCTGCTAGGTAATCTGGCAAAGTATCTAGGAGTAGATCCCGTCCAAGGACAGCCAATTTTTCAAACAAGGTTCCCACATTGTCCTCATCTAAAATTGGTAGAGAACGAGCTGCAATCATGTCTCCAGCATCCATTTCCTTGACCATTTCCATAATTGTAACCCCAGCTTCTTCGTCACCATTGATCAGGGCATAGTGAATGGGAGCCCCACCTCTATATTTAGGCAACAAAGACGCGTGGACATTCACTGCAAATTGGAAGTTCTCCAACAATTTTGTCGGTAAAAATTGTCCAAAAGCAGCCGTCACAATTCCATCTGCATCAAGTGATAAGATAGTTTCCATTTCTGGACTACCCGATAATTTCTCAGGTTGCAGAACTGGTAATTGGTGTTCCAACGCTACTTGCTTCACTGGAGTCATTCGAATTTCTTTTTTACGACCTACTTTGCGGTCTGGTTGGGTCACTACTGCCAGAATTTCATAACGAGAATCTGCTAACAATCCCTTTAAAACGGTCGCTGAAAAATCAGGCGTTCCCATAAAAATTAATTTTGTCATTTCTTTCTTCCTTACATAAAGCTTTGAGGTTCATTATCAATACTGACTCGTAAATCTTGATTGCCTTTTTCTTGCGTAAATTCCAAAATTTGATTCAAGACCTGTGTCATGCCTTCTTCAAAACGATATTTCACAATGATTTGATAATGATACAGATTATGTGTGCGTGCAATTGGTTTAGGTGTTGGTCCTAAGATTTGGACCTGATCAGATAAGCCAGATCGAAGAATTTCCATGACTTGATGAGCCTTTTTTACCACAACTTCTTCATTCTTATGCGATAAAGTCAAACCAACCGTAAAATAATACGGTGTATAGCCCAACTGTCTACGAATCTTCATTTCATAAGCAAAAAAGCCTTCATAATCTTGCTCCTTAGCAAATTGAATTGCATAATGATTGGGATTATAGCTTTGAATAATCACTTCTCCCTCTTTATCTGCCCGACCAGCTCTTCCAGCCACCTGGGTCAACAGTTGAAAGGTTCTCTCTGAAGAGCGATAATCCGGTAAATTCAGAGACGTATCTGCATTAAGAACTCCTACAAGAGTGACATTGGGAAAATCTAGACCTTTCGCAATCATTTGGGTCCCCAATAAAATGTCTGCTTCTCCATTCCCGAAAACATCTAATATCGCTGCGTGGCTCCCTTTTTTTCGGGTGGTATCCACATCCATGCGCAAAATTTTAGCCTCAGGAAAGATCTCTTGTAATTCATCATAGGCTTTTTGCGTTCCTGTTCCATAATAACGAATGGAAGGACTTTGGCAATTTGGACAGTGTCGAGGAATTGCCTTACTATAACCACAGTAATGGCAATTCATCGTTTTTGTGTCCATATGAAGGGTCAAAGATATGTCACAATTTGGACACGTATCCACTGTCCCACACTCGCGACACATGACAAAGCTAGAAAAACCACGTCGGTTCAGCATCAAGACAACCTGCTCTTTTTTCTGCAAGCGATCAGAAATAGCTTCCACTAAAACAGGAGTGAAGTTCCCAGCTTCATTTTGGCCAATATAATCACGGAAATCAACGACTTTAACTTCTGGAATTTTGGCTGCCGGATTGGCCCGCCGGGTTAGACGAATTAATTCATAAACCCCTTTTGTTGCACGAGCCCGTGATTCTAGACTTGGGGTGGCTGAGCCAAGAAGCAAAACTGCTTGATTGTACTGAGCTCTTAAGACTGCGACTTCCCGCGCATGGTAGCGCGGGTTACTATCTTGTTTGTAGGAAGCCTCATGTTCCTCATCAATGATGATAGCACCTATATTCTTCAAAGGTGCAAAGATGGCTGAGCGCGCTCCAACAACTACCTTGGCCTCCCCACGTTCAACTTTCCGCCATTGATCATACTTCTCACCGTTTGAGAGCCCCGAGTGCAGAATGGCTACTTCCTGACCAAAACGAGAGATAAAACGATCCGTCATCTGTGGCGTCAGGGAAATCTCAGGAACCAACATAATAGCCGTTTTCCCCTTATTTAGAACTTCCTGAATAATCTGCAGATAAACTTCCGTCTTCCCGCTTCCAGTCACTCCTTCTAATAAGAAGGGCTTTGATTCTTTCCCAAGTTTAGAAACAACTGTTTTTACAGCCTTTGATTGTTCTGGATTTACGACCAAAGCTCGGGTCTGTTCTTTCCCTTCATAATATGCAGCCGCCCGATTCACTTCTCGTTCTGTAATTTCTAAAATACCCTGATCAATAAAATAAGCCACTACTTCTCGTGAAAAATCCTGATACAATCCTGCTAATGGTTGCTCCCCTTGATCTAGTAACAAGCGCTCTTTCAATGCTAGCCTTTTTTTAGCTCTCGCTGATGGTTGAAGTTCTTTTAATCCTTCCTGGTTTACGCGATACCATTTTTCTGTTTTAATTTGTTTCTTATCCTTGGCCTTGTATTCAAGTTCCAAATCTCCTTTTCTGACCAATCGCATCACTTGGGCTTGATCGGCCGCATCTAGAGAAGAAAAAGAAACTTCATTTTTTTTACCAAAAAGTTTCACTTTGAGAGTGGGCTCTAAAGAAGGTTGAGGATACAAAATCTTATCATAACTGGAATTAAGAAGTGAGGGAAGCATGGCTTTTAAAATCGTTATTTTGTAGGAAAAGACACTTTTTCGCAATTGATCTGCCAACCAGAATTGCTCTTGATTTAAGACAGGAGTGTAGTCTAATACCTCTCCAATCGCCTTCAATTCCTCGCTTGTATCTGCCTCTTCTGCAACGTCTACCACAATCCCTTGAATGAGGCGATTCCCTTTACCAAAAGGGACATGAACTCGCATTCCCGCTTCAACCATATCTTCAAATTCTGATGGAATCTGATAGGAATAGGGTTTATCCGTCTGCATCAATGGAACATCTACGATGACTTTTGCTATCACTTTTTCACCTCCAGCCTCTATCATATGAGCTTTACTTTATCACGGAACCCTTTAAATAGCAAAAAATAAGATTGAGAAGCCCCCAACCTTAAATTTTTTCACCATCTTCTTTTTCTTTGGCAATTTGTTCCTTAATTTTGCGCTCTTCTTCTTCTTTACGAATCCGTTCTGCTTCAATCCGACGACGAAGCGCTTCACGTTTTGCTTCTGGATCCGGGTGAACAACTACGTTTCCAGACTCGATTTCTTCAAGCGCTTGTAATGTTGATTTAACTGATTGGAATTCTTGAGTTGGCACCGCACCACTTTCCAATTCGTGGGCCCGTTTTGCCTCAAGAATGACCAATGAGTATTTTGATGGTACTTTGTCAAGCAATGTATCAATAGAAGGTTTTAACATCATATTTCTATACCTAATTTCTAATTATTTATCTCTTCACAATAGTTTGTGTTTTTGGCAACATATCCAGATAATGGCCAATGACACGGTCCACACGGAAATGTTCTGCTTCGATCACACGTTTGACACGTTCAGCAGCAAGAGGAACCTCATCGTTCACAATCGCGTAGTCATATTCACGCATCATGGCGATTTCTTCTTTTGCTTTTTCAATCCGTTGCGCAATGACTTCTGCACTATCTGTTCCGCGTCCCACTAATCGATCTTGTAATTCATCCAAATCAGGCGGAGTTAAGAAAATAAAAACTGCATCTGGCACTTTTTTCTTTACTTGGAGCGCACCTTGAACTTCAATTTCAAGGAATACATCGATTCCTTTGTCCAAGGTTTCATTCACATAGGTTAAAGGAGTCCCATAGTAATTTCCAACGTACTCAGCGTACTCCAACATTTGCCCTTGACGGATCAAATCTTCAAATTCTTCACGTGTACGGAAAAAATAATCGACACCATCCACTTCACCTGGACGTTGTGCACGTGTCGTCATCGATACAGAATACTGAAACTGATTGTCTGAGTTTTCAAAAATTTCTCGTCTGACCGTTCCTTTTCCAACCCCCGAAGGGCCAGAAAATACGATTAATAAGCCACGATCCGCCATGATTTCTCCTTCAATGTCTTTCTATCTAGTGTAACAAAAATCGGCTTAATTTTCAACTGATTTTTTCATTCAAAAAAGCTTGAGATACTAGATCTCAAGCTTTTTGTTTATTTTGCGTAATCTACTGCACGCAATTCTCGAATAACGGTAACCTTAATGTTTCCAGGATATTCAAGATTAGATTCGATCTTCTCACGAATATCATGAGCCAAGATCGTCACTTTATCATCCTTGATGGCCTCAGGGCTAACCATAATACGGATTTCACGACCCGCTTGAAGGGCGAAACTTGTTTTAACTCCTTCAAAACTATTTGCAATTTCTTCTAGATCTTGCAAGCGTTTGATGTAGCTTTCAAGTGACTCACTTCGTGCTCCAGGTCGAGCTGCACTCAAAGCATCTGCTGCAGCGACAATGACCGCGATAACACTTTCAGGTTCCACATCACCATGGTGACTGGCAATGGTATTGACAACCACTGGATGTTCCTTGTACTTCCGTGCCAATTCTGTCCCAATTTCAACGTGACTTCCTTCCACTTCACGGTCAATTGCTTTACCGATATCATGTAAGAATCCTGCACGTCGTGCCAAGGTAGCATTTTCACCCAACTCGCTGGCAATAATACCAGAAAGTTTGGCAACTTCAATGGAGTGACGTAAAACGTTTTGACCATAAGAAGTACGGAATTGCAACCGTCCCATAATTTTCATCAAATCTGGATGGAGGTTTGGCGCACCGATTTCATAGGCAGCAGCCTCACCGTATTCACGAATACGATTGTCAATTTCCTGACGGTTCTTCTCAACCAGCTCTTCGATGCGGGCTGGATGAATGCGACCATCTTTGAGAAGGCTCTCCATTGTCATACGGGCAATTTCACGACGAATCGGATCAAACCCTGACAAGGTCACCACTTCAGGCGTATCATCAATAATCACATCGACGCCTGTTAAGCTCTCAAAGGTACGAATATTGCGACCTTCACGACCGATAATACGGCCCTTCATGCTATCATCTGGCAAATGAACGGTTGAGTTTGTTTGCTCAGCAACAAAATCACCTGCCATCCGTTGCATAGCTTGGACAAGAATGTCTTTTGCCATCTTATCAGAACGTTCCTTCACTTCCAACTCAGCATCACGAATTCGTGATGCAATTTCTTTTGAAAGTTGATCTTCCGTCTGATTCAAAATAATGTCACGCGCTTCTCCTTGACTTAGAGCAGCGACACGTTCCAGTTCTTCTACTTTCTTGTGTTCAAGCTCTTCCAGCTGTTGTTCACGCGTATCAATGTGTTTAGTTCTATCTGTAAGACTTTGCTCTTTGTGTTCAAGAGACTGTTCTTTGCTTGTTAAAATGTCGTCTTTGCGATCAAGATTGCTAGCACGTTCTGCCAAACGGCTTTCTAATTGCTTCAATTCTTGTCGTTCTGACTTAAACTCAGCATCGACCTCTTCACGATATTTTCTGGCTTCTTCCTTTGCCTCCAAAAGTGCTTCTTTTTTAAGTGAACTTGACTCATGCTTTGCCTCTTTTAAAATCAAGTCAGCTTCGCGTTCTGCCTGTCCACGTAAATTCGTTGCTTCTTGTTCAGCATTTAAAAGGGTGAGTTCCGCAGCTTCTTTTGAAGCTTTCATTTTAAGAGCAGTTCCCACATATCCAATGACTAAACCAATGACCGCGGCAAAAACACCTGTAATTAAAAAATTCATGCTTTTACCCCAAATCTATTTAATTAGTTGAATTAAAAATTCTTTTACATTTTACCATAAATTACTAAAATTAACAATCTAAAAAAACAGGAAAAACCTTTTATATTTTCACTTAGCAATTGTTCTTTTACCCACTTTTCTTTCATGTCCCACCTATGAGAAATTCATCTATTTCCACTTTGTTGAATCTGTTTTTTTATGCTATAATCAAGAAAAACAAAGAAGGATTTGAGTATGACAAAAGAAGTAATTGTTGAAAGTTTTGAATTGGACCATACAGCTGTGAAGGCCCCTTATGTTCGCTTGATTGGTGAGGAAACTGGACCCAAAGGAGATATCATCTCTAACTTTGATATTCGCCTGGTGCAGCCGAATGAAAATGCGATTCCAACGGCAGGGCTCCACACCATCGAGCATCTTCTTGCGATGCTCATTCGCAAACGCATAGATGGTATGATTGACTGTTCCCCATTTGGATGTCGCACCGGTTTTCATATGATCATGTGGGGACAGCATTCAAGTACAGAAATTGCTAAAGTGATTAAAGAATCTTTAGAAGAAATTGCATCTGTCAGCACTTGGGAGGATGTCCCAGGCACAACCATTGAGTCTTGTGGAAATTACAAGGATCACAGTCTCTTCTCAGCCAAAGAATGGTGTCGCTTGATACTAGATCAAGGAATTTCGGACGATCCCTTTGAACGTCATGTTGTTTAAGACTCAAAAAAGGATGAACCTTTGGTTCATCCTAGAATGTAGACAAACTATTTTAAAGTAAAATAAGTTAAGTGATTCTGCAAAAAAATATAATTGAGTTTCAATTTTTAAATTGATTTAAGAAAATACTGAAACTTTCCGCTGTGAGAAAAGCGCCTGAAACAAAAATGTTTCAGGCACTCGGAATTATTGAGACCTTAGGCTCAATAATTAGTCATGGAACTTCGAAGAAGTTCGCTGACGTCCGTACTCACCTAAGGAAAGTTTTTAAGATGATGTTATCTTCAATCTGAGATGAGCCTGTGGTTCATCCTTTTTTATTGTCATTTTTTCCAGAAATGGTATGCTTCCTCAGGCATTAATAATCCAGAGCATCTGAATGACCTTTTCCGTTCCCTACGAAATAACCAGTCTTGGCATTGATACTAAAGAGGTAGGTTCCATCTGGTTTGAAGAGGTTGTAATAGCCATTACCATTAATGATATTGACGCGCTCTAAAATGTATTGATTGCCAGTGATATGTCCACGTTTACGAGCAATGTTCAGTACTTTTTCAAGGATACCATCACCAAACACCCAGGCTGGGTTATTGACATCATTGATAGCCGCTTGGTTATACGGCACACGGCTCAGGTTCCGCTGAAGTGGGACACCATCACTTGGAAGACCGTACCCTGAATAGCCTGGATTTGCCGTTCCTGCACCACCTGTAGCAGCATTGACAGCTGGGGCCGTAGGCGTTTCTGCTTGAGCTGGGGCTGGAGTTGCATTAGAAGTACCTGTACCTCCTGTTCCAGTCACTGGTGCCGGTGTCGCAACCTGTTGTGAACGTCCTTGCGCTACCGCCTCATTTAATAAGCTATCTAATTTTTCATTGCCTGTCTTTGTTTCAGCAAAGGTCGCATCACTTTTTGCTTTGGCAGTTGCATCAAGAACTCCATCTTTGATCACAGGAGAATTGAATTGAGAATTCACTTTTTGAATGGCAGAAACTTGCTTCACAAGGTCTTCATATTTTGTTTTAGCCGCATTATAATCACTGCTTCCTTCTAATTTGTCCAGCAGTTTCTTCAGATTTTCCAAGTCTCCGAATTTATCATTTTTTAGCCCACTTTTCGATTCGTCTACAAAAAAGGCATCGTAAGCTTTGGTAAACTCTTCCAATTTTTGAGCTTGTGTTTCACTGCTACTTGATTTAGAAGTAGAAGATGACTTGCTAGATGAAGAAGATACAACTGTTGTACCCCCAGATTTTCCACGACTGTGCATCCAGTTATAGGTCACAAAAATGGCCGAACCGACAATCGCAAGACCTAATGCAGAGTATAGAACCGCTTTGATTCGTTTACCAGCATTGCTTGGAGTCTCCTCAGGAAGGTCCTCTGTTTCTACAATTGGTTCGGTTGGTGTTGGTCCAAATTTAATCTTAGCTGGTAATTCTGTTGAGATGGCATCCATTTCAGGCCTTTGTTCCAAGACAGTTTCCGGTACTTCCGTTACTTCCGGTACTTCCACTACTCCAGCAACTTCAGCAACTGTTTCTGTAGCTGCCAACTCTTCAGCTTTAGCCAATTCCTCTTTGGCCAAAATCTTTGTATCGTATTTTTCTGCTTCAATTTCTGCCCGGTGTTGTTTGATGTATTTGTCTAAGACATTATCACCCTCTGTTACACCTGCCTCGATTTCTTCTGCCTTTCGATTGGCCTGCCCAATCGTCATCTCTTTAGCATCTTCAAAATCTAAAATTGATTCTTTTTCTTGCTCTAATGGCTTTGTATCCTTCTCTGTCATAAAAATCCTTTCTATTCCTTTATCTGCCGTTTTACACGTTCCCCAAAATATTGGTAGAGATCAACTTTTAGGGTTCCGTTATAAAGTTTTCGCTTTTTATCTGCTTTACTTCCGAATTTAGATTCAAAACCTTCATCACTGGTTAGGATAAATTTACTCCAGGTTTTGAGAGGTGCAAATACGTGCCCCATTTCAGCATACAATTTCGTCACACCTTCATCATCGGATAAGCGTTCTCCATATGGAGGGTTGGAGATAATCACTCCGTTGATCTTATCTGAGTGAAGATCTTGAACTCGCATTTGTTTGAAAGTAATGTCACTGCTAACGCCCGCTTTCTGGGCATTTTCTTTTGCAATTTCAACCATCCGTGCATCGATATCGGTTCCCATAATATCCAATTCGATCTCTCGATTGATTTTCCTGCTCGCTTCTTGACGGACTTCATGAATCAAGCGATCATCTATCCAGTTCCATTCTTCAAAAGAAAAGGTCCGACGCAATCCAGGTGCCATCTTTCTCGCAATCATCGCTGCCTCAATACAAAACGTTCCAGAACCACATGTCGGGTCAATCAAGGGCTTATCTGGATACCAGTTTGACAGCAGAAGGATGGCTGCCGCCATATTTTCCTTAATAGGGGCCCCCCCTTTTTCAGTCCGATAACCACGTTTGAAGAGGCTACTACCAGTGGTGTCAATCAAGACGGTGGCTTGGTCTTTAAGGATCGATACTTCAATCTTAAACTCTGCCCCATTTTCCATGAGAGGAACACCTTCTGGTCGGGCATAGTGTTTTTGTAATTTTTTAACCACTGCTTTTTTCGAAATAGCCTGAACGCTAGGTTCATTATGCAGTTTTGATTTGACACATTTAGCCTTAGAAATAGGAAAACGTGATCCTAAAGGCAAATAATTTTCCCAATCCAAAGCAAAGACACCTTGAAAGAGTTCTTCGAATGTTTTGGCTGGAAAAGTCCCAACCACAATTTTCACTCGATCAGCCGCGCGCAACCAGAGATTTGTCTCGATGATTGCTCGACGGTCTCCTTGAAATCGAACCCGTCCATTTTCAACCTGGCAATCGTAGCCAAGATCGCGTAGTTCTCGACCAACAACAGCCTCTATACCAGCAGCAGCCGTTGCAATCAATTCAAATTGTTTTTTCATCTTATTCCTATCACTTTAAAAAAGGAGGTTGAGATCACTCTCCACCTCATCAACCTATATGCAATTTTCTATAAGCCATGTTTTGTTCCAGAAATGACTAGGTACCATTTCCTTCGATAATCATCTGTCTACTGTTTCCAGTCAGAATGCTATGTTCGTTTCCACGCATTCCATGCCCCGACCAAAGTTTGGGTTGCTAGCTTGAGGGGTTTACCGCGTTCCACTTTTTAGGTTTCCCTAAAAACTACGTCACTGTGGCACTTTCAGAGTTACTAGAGCTTATCCTTAGACTTAGCTCCTTCACTCGCCGTAACTTGAATACCAAGTCCCTAGGCTTATGGATTCACCTAGCACAAACACTACAGGCATCACAGCCTGTGCTAGCATGGACTTTCCTCATGAGAGCATCCTCTCACGCGATTATCCAAAAATTGCACGATCTAAAGGATTAATAATCGCGATCTACGATCTGTTTCCCAAAAACTTCTTTTTCCAAACGATTGAGTCGTTTGAGAATATCAAAGTTCGTCGCTGTCGTCACTTGCGGGAATTCTTGCGTAGCGGTGCTGGCAATCGGAGATGTTTGTGGTGTTTCCTGTGCTTTTTGGGCAAGTTCTTCACGAAGGCGGGCGTTTTCTTCACGCAATTCCTTCACTAAAGTAGCATAGGTTTCATAGTCTTTTATGACATCATCCAAAAATTCATTTACTTCATCTTTACTATAACCACGAACTTCTCGTTTGAAATCTTGATCAAAAATATCTTTCGCAGTAAAAATAATACTTGCCATAACTCTCTCCAATCTAGTTCATCACCTCAATTATATAAAAAATTGGTAAGAAAAATCAAGGTATAACACTTAGTTTTCGTAAAAATTTTCAGCAAGTTCATTTAAGTCATCAAAACTTAATTGTTTGATATAAAATAGTTCTTTTTCTAACATCATTTTGTAAAGATATTTCAAATTGGTTTCATTTTCTGGATCGTAAAAAAGGTAAGCTCCATCCACATTATCTATCAAAAACCGATTGTACTCTTTTAATTGACCCGGATTGCTATAGTGGGGATAAGCATATTTCACGAAATCCACCTGTTTAAAGCGCGCCAATAACTCCTGATTGCTTTCATTCCAATTTTCCCCAACATTCTCAAATAGAAAGACCGTCGCCATTTGAAAATCGTAGTCTTTTTTTAAAGCAAAGGCAACCTCTAGTACCCAAGCCTCAAATCCCAAATTTCCAGAAAAGACTAACCATTTCACTCCTTCTTCAAATAAACGACGAAGATCTCTTTCAATGGCTTTTTTGATAATGGTCAGTCGTGGGTCTTTATTGGAAAAGACTCCCACATCAAAACTCTTATAACCTGCAACAAGTATGGTATTCATTTTTTCCTCATTATTCTAATTTATGATATAATAGAGTGATGTAATTGTACCAATAAGGAGGACTATGGTCAACTATCCACATAAAGTAGCCAAAAAAACCTTGGTCTCTACACAAAAGAAACATCCGATCGACTTTGCGAATCGTGGGATGACATTTGAAAAAATGATCAACGAAAGCAATCAATACTATCTTTCTCGTGGTCTGGCAGTCATCCACAAAAAACCAACCCCGGTTCAAATCGTGAAAGTGGATTATCCACGTCGCAGTCGGGCAAAGATTGTTGAAGCCTATTTCAGGCAAGCCTCAACGACGGACTATTCTGGGGTATACAAAGGGCACTATATCGATTTTGAAGCTAAAGAAACACAGCAAAAACAATCGATGCCGATGAAAAATTTTCATCAACATCAGATCGATCATATGGAAGCAGTTGTCCAGCAAGGGGGTATCTGTTTCGTTCTCTTGCATTTTGCAAAATTAAGTGAAACCTACTTACTTCCTGCTCCTGCATTAATTCACTATTACAACATCGATCATGGTAGTAAATCCATGCCTCTCTCCTATATTCAGGAGCACGGCTTTCTAGTAGATAAGAATCGACTTCCGAGCGTTCCTTATCTTGATATTATCGAACAGAAACTTCTAGGCGGTATTTAAATGAATAAACAAACAGTCATTCAGTGGTTGAAATATGTTGCGATCGCAGCCATTTCATTTTTCTTACTTTTATTCGTCCTTGGCGGACTGATATTTGGTTATTATGCCATGAAAGCACCAACCTTATCTGAAAAAGATTTGGTTGCAACAACATCGAGTAAGATCTATGACAACCAAAATAACTTGATCGCAGATTTGGGAGCTGAGAAACGAATCAACGTTACAGCAAATGAAATCCCTACTGATTTGGTCAATGCTATCGTAGCGATTGAAGATCACCGTTTCTTCAATCACCGCGGGGTCGACATCATTCGGATCGGCGGTTCCTTCCTTCACAACTTGCGAGGAGGAAGTCAAGGTGGATCAACCTTGACGCAGCAATTGATCAAATTAACCTATTTCTCTACTTCGGCCTCTGACCGTACCCTCTCTCGTAAGATCCAAGAAGCTTGGTTAGCAACCCAACTAGAAAAGAAAGCAACCAAACAAGAAATCTTGACCTATTACGTCAATAAAGTATTTATGGCGAATGGGAACTACGGAATGCAGACGGCTGCGAAAAGTTATTACGGAAAAGATCTAAAAGATCTTTCGCTCCCTCAATTAGCACTCCTTGCAGGGATGCCCCAAGCACCAAACCAATACGACCCCTACTCCCACCCTGAAGCAGCACAACAACGCCGAAACTTAGTATTAAAAGAAATGCTTGATATGAAGACCATTTCTAATAAGCAATACGAAGCAGCGGTCAACACACCTGTTACAGATGGTCTACAAAGTCTTAGTTCTTCAAGCAGTTATCCAGCCTATATGGATAATTACCTGAAAGAAGTGATCGAGCAGGTCGAAGAAGAAACGGGCTACAATTTGTTGACAACTGGGATGGATGTCTATACTAACGTTGACACTGAAGCCCAAAAGAAATTGTGGGATATCTACAATACAGATGAATATGTCAATTATCCTGATGATGAAATGCAAGTAGCTTCTACTGTTATTGATGTGAATAATGGTAAGGTTATCGCCCAACTCGGTTCTCGTCACCAATCCAGCAACGTTTCCTTTGGAACCAACCAGGCAGTTGAGACCAATAGAGACTGGGGATCAACCATGAAACCAATTTCAGATTATGCTCCCGCTCTTGAACATGAGGAATATACCTCTACAGCAGCTACTACAACAGATGCGCCATACAACTTCCCTCATTCATCAACGCCTGTCTACAACTGGGACCGTTCATACTATGGTAGCATGTCCATTACCTACGCAATTCAACAATCTCGTAACGTGCCTGCGGTGAAGGCCCTGGAAAAAGTTGGTCTTAAACAAGCTAAGAAATTCCTCAATGGATTAGGGATCGATTACCCAGAAATGGTTTACGCCAACGCTATCTCGAGTAACACTAGCGATTCTAGCAACAAATACGGAGCCAGCAGTGAGAAAATGGCAGCTGCCTATGCTGCTTTTGCCAATGGCGGTACCTATTACAAACCATCCTATGTTAGTCGGGTTGTCTTTAGTGATGGCACAACCAAGGAATTTGAGTCCGAAGGAACTCGTGCAATGAAAGCAACAACTGCCTACATGATGACAGATATGATGAAGACAGTTCTCTTGTCTGGTTCCGGTACAAATGCTGCCATTTCGGGAATCTACCAAGCTGGTAAGACAGGTACATCAAACTATGATGATAACGAGGTCAATAAGTTAACAAAAAATATAGGTTATTCAAGTATTGTAACACCATCTGAATCATTCGTAGGATACACACCCGAATATGCTATGGCCGTCTGGACGGGTTATTCAAATCGCTTGACTCCGGTATTAGACAACGGAATTCAGGTGGCAACAGATGTTTACCGTCAAATGATGCTCTATCTTGCCAATAACAACAATTCTGGTCATACAGATTGGACACAACCAAGTGGGCTTTATCGAAGTGGCTCTTATCTCTACTTAAACAACGGTAAGAACAACTACAATAACTATTACTATGAACCAAGTTATTCCACTGAGCAGTATTCGTATGAAGAATCTTCATCTAGCTCTTCAAACGAAGAGAATCCATCTAAACCATCTGAGCCTTCTTCGCAAGACTCTAACAATCATAACGAATAATCTAATGGAGAAGTCGGGCTTTTCGCCCGGCTTTTTTAAAATAATGATTAAAACATCAGAACCTTCTGCTTCTTGTTTTAGATGCCAGCACGAATAAAGCTGGTTTATTTAGATTAACTTTCCAGCTATTTTTGAGCATACAAAAAAGAGCCTTCCGGCTCTTTTCTATATGATTATTTTGCTAAAGCTCCCATTGGATCCCACGGTGCTAGAACAATTGGTTCTGTTTCATAGGCTGCTAATTCGTCTGAGGTTAAGAATTCTTTTCGAACCACGATTTGGTAGGTATATTCATCCATCCATGCATCAGAAGCCACAAAGTAACCATCTGTACCGACCTTGTCTCCCCATGAATTTTCAACCTTCCATTTACGAGACTGACCTGCTTCGTCTAAATCAACTCCTGTCAAGACCATAGCGTGTGTCATGAGGCTTTCAGCATAGTCCAAGCGACCGGCCTTGTCTTGTGTCAAATGAATATCCATGCCCGCTTCAAAGTCGTAGACATCGGTTGCCAAGATTCCCGCTTTACGGTTGCTGACTTGGCCTACATCTGAACCAAACCAGACAGTTTCCCCTGCTTTCATTTGAGCAATGGCTAATTCTTTCAATCGATCCATTGGAACATTTAGGTAGCGGACTGGACGGCTACCAACAACATTGCCCAGCATATCTACGGTGTAAGAATTTCCATATGGCTTGTCTGTAGTTGGGGCATTGATAATAGAGACGTAATCGTCTAATTGAAGGTCTACATATTTTTTGTAGAAGCTTTGTGGAGTTAAACCACTTTCACTATGGAATTGGTTGTCCTTATCACGGTATGAAAAGTCAAATTCACGTGGAGGCAATCCTAAAGACATAGCCAAGAAGTTAAAAATTTCTTGCAACAGCGCTTGTTTCTTGCTCGCAACTGCCTCACTATCTGCGCCTGAGTGAATCAAATCACGCAAGATTTGCGCATCTTGACGCAAGAGTTTATTGAGGTAGGTGTTCAATTCCCGGCTATTGCTTGAAGAAATCGATTCTGGATAAACTGATTTTGGAACCACTCCGTATTTCTCAAAGAGAGATACCACCATATCCCATTGACCGCCATCTTGTTGTGGGGTTTGTAGGAGAAAAGCCACCTTACGGCTGGTCAATTCTTGGTCTGCTGTAGCAATCACTTGCTCCAAAAACCAGTTTGATTTTTCATACTTATCCCAAAAGAAAGTATGTGCTTGAGACAATTCAAAATCCTCCAATTGGAAGCTTGAAATCATCTTGTGACGGAAGGTATTTAAAGCCGCAAACATCCAACAACGTCCAGATGCTTTTTGGTTTGTCACCTTATCCTTGGTCAAATCAAGTGAAAAAACTGGTGTATGTTCTACTGCACTCTTGCGCGTTTCAAGCGATGCATGGATCCCATTGTGGGTAACAGCATTTTCAAGAGCCGCATATTTCACATTTGCTTCATAATTAGCATAGAGCTGGTCTGTAAATTCTTTCGTTAATTCTGACATAGCAATCTCCTTTTTTCGTTATTTACTATTATAATCCTTTGAGCAGAATCTTCAAGTAAAAATCACCCTATAGAGAGGGATTCTGTATAGAATAGATGATTTTATCCCCACAATATCCTTTGCGTTGAATGGCATGAGGGATGGTTTCTACATACTGCATTCCTGTCTTTTCCATGACTTTCCCTGAAGCAGGATTTAAACTGACATAAGTGGCTTTGATTTCTTTAAATCCGACTTCGTTCAATAAGAAAGCCAAAACAGCTATGACGGCTTCTGTCATGAATCCCTGCCCCCAGAATTTCTTGCCAAGGATATAACCTAGCTCGCATGATTGACTTTCCTGGTCTTGAGAAACCACACTAATATCTCCAATTACCTGATCCGGTGATGTTTTGAAACAGATCGCCCATTTATAAGTATCTGGTTTTTGATACCGTTCGACCCATCTTTTGATTGATTCTCTGGTCCTATCAGAAGATGTATGGGCATCCCAGGTGACATATTTCAGATTTTCAGGATCAGAAGCCCAATTTTCATACATCGCTGGTGCATCTTCCAAAACGAACGGCCTCAAGTATAAGTGTTCTGTCTTCATGACAAGACTACCAAGATGATTCATATTTTGTCTCCCTTCATTTTTTCATGCAACTTGAATTCTGCAAGTTTTTTACTTTAATCTAGAAGAAAAGGACGGATGAAACCGCCCTTCTTTTTGATGCTTTTCACAATATTGTATGGCGAGAAGACTACGAAATCGAACTCTACGAGTTACCGTTTTCTACCTCGTTCTCCTATGTTAAGACTCGGGCTAAAAAGGTCTACTGGAGCTTTTTACTCCCAGAAATGATCAAATACTGTGATTGGCAAGTGGCGTTTGTGTTGGCCTTTGTACCACCAGTTTTCAATAGTTGTTTGAGCTTCTGGGCTCACTTGTTTGCCTTCTAGGTAATCATCAATTTCATTATAGGTGACACCCAGTGCTACTTCATCAGCAACACCTGGTTTTTCTTCTTCCAAATCTGCAGTTGGGATTTTCTCATAGAGAGCAGGATCGGCTCCTAAAGCCTTAAGCAATTGTTTTCCTTGGCGTTTATTCAAACGGAAAAGGGGCAAAATATCTGCACCACCATCTCCAAATTTTGTGAAGAAACCAGTAATATTTTCTGCAGCATGATCCGTCCCAATCACCGCTCCGCTACGTGCTCCAGCTAGAGCATACTGAGCAATCATGCGACTGCGAGCCTTAATATTGCCTTTGTTAAAATCAGAAACCTCTGTTCCAGTCGCTTCTACTGCTCGTACCATTTCGTCAGCAGACTCCTTGATATTCACAACCAGGCTAACATCCGGCTGGATAAAGGCCAATGCTTTTTGTGCATCTGCTTCATCTGCCTGTACCCCATAAGGAAGACGAACGGCAATAAATTGATAGGAGGCATCTCCTGTTTCTGCGCGCATTTCTTCCATGGCCAATTGAGCTAATCGTCCAGCAAGAGTTGAATCTTGCCCTCCTGAGATCCCTAATACAAATGTTTTCAAGAAGGGATGTTTTTTTAGATATCTTTTTAAGAAATCAACCGAGCGGCGAATCTCTTCCTGAGGATCAATGCTAGGCTTGACACCCAATTGTTGGATAATCTCTTCTTGCAAACTCATTTTGCTTCTCCTTCTCCATTGGCCTTGTTACGCATTTCCTCGATCAGGTCCATCTTATCCTGCCAAATATCTTTGGCCAAGTCAACTGGGTAATGCTGTGGATTGAGGACGCGCTTGTATTCATCCCATAATTGATCGTAATTTTTACGAGCATATTCTTGAATTTCTGATAATGTTGGCAGTTGATAAACCAATTGACCCTCTTTAAAAATATCCACTAAAAGAGGAATCGCCTCAAAGTTTCGGACTGTTTTATTAATGTAGGTATAAGTTGGATGGAACATTTTAAGTTCTGTCAGATGTGAAACATCTACTCCATCATAAGTGATGTAGTCCCCTTCTGACTTACCTTTTTCACGGCTCGTAATCCGCCAGACTTGCTTTTTACCTGGAGTAGAAACTTTCTCTGCATTATTGGAAAGCTTGATAGTATTGATCATCTCTCCTGCTTCGTTTTCAACAGAGACAATTTTGTATACCGCTCCAAGTGCTGGTTGATCGTAAGCTGTAATTAACTTGGTTCCTACACCCCAAACATCAATTTTTGCTTTTTGCATTTTTAAGTTGAGGATGGTATTTTCATCCAAGTCATTAGAAGCGTAGATTTTAGCATTTGTAAACCCAGCCTCATCTAATTGCTGGCGGACCTTTTTAGAAATATAGGCAATATCTCCTGAGTCAATCCGGACGCCTAAGAAATTGATCTTCTCTCCCATTTCACGTGCTACCTGAATAGCTGCTGGTACCCCAATACGAAGGGTATCATAGGTATCGACGAGGAAGACACAATCTTTATGGGTTTCCGCATAAGCCCTAAAGGCCTGGTAGTCATTTCCATAAACCTGTACAAGAGAATGGGCATGAGTTCCTAAAACTGGGATTCCAAAGAGTTTTCCTGCACGAACATTACTAGTCCCATTGGCCCCTCCGATGACTGCCGCACGAGTGCCCCAAATGGCCGCATCCATTTCTTGCGCACGACGGGTTCCAAATTCCATCAAAGGCTCATCTTCAATGACTGAACGAATACGAGCAGCTTTTGTGGCTATCAAGGTTTGAAAGTTGACGATATTCAAAAGGGCTGTTTCCACCAATTGACACTGAGCCAGAGGGCCCTCTACCTGAACAATTGGTTCATTCGCAAAGACTAAGTCTCCTTCTTGAGCCGAGCGTACCGTCAATTCCAACTTGAGATCACGGAGATATTCCAAGAAGGCCCCATGATAACCAAGTGACTCTAAATAGGCAATATCACTCTCAGAAAAACTCAAGTTTTCCAAGTATTTCACAATTCTCTCTAAGCCAGCAAATACTGCGTAGCCGTTTTTAAAAGGCTGTTGACGAAAATAGACTTCAAATACGGCATGTTTATTGTGGATACCTTGATTAAAATAGACCTGCATCATATTGATTTGGTATAAATCAGTATGCAAGGTTAAACTGTCATCTGGATACATATGTATACCTCTTTTTTATAGATTTGTTCTATGAATTCCTACCATAAAATTAGTACCATTATAGCACATTTCAGTCCTATTGAATACTGAAAGGAAAGAATGAAAAAAATCTGAGACAGGAAGCTCAGATTTTTTGGATTAAAAGTTTTCTGTGATATATTTATAAACTTCTTGGCCAGCAATCGCACCGTCTCCGACTGCTGTCGTCACTTGACGCAAATCTTTTTGACGAACATCGCCAACCGCAAAAATACCTGGGACTGTGGTTCTCATATGATCATCCGTGACCACCCAGCCATTTTCATCTAAAATACCAAGTTCTGTCGCAAAATCACTGACAGGATCTAAACCGACATAGATAAAGACACCACCGAAGGCTTGCTCTCTAACCTCTCCTGTCTTCACATCTTTTAAAAGGACAGACGTTACTTTTTGTTCACCCTTAATTTCTTCAACAACCGTATTCCAAGCAAAGTGAATTTTATCATTGGCAAAGGCACGATCTTGAAGAACTTTTTGAGCACGCAATTGATCACGACGATGGGCAATGGTCACTGTTTTTGCAAACTGAGTCAAAAAGACAGCTTCTTCTACCGCAGAATCACCACCACCAACGACCAAGAGATCCTCATCTCTAAAGAAAGCTCCATCACAAACAGCACAGTAGGAAACCCCTCTACTATTTAGCTCCTCTTCACCAGGGACATTCAATGAACGGTGGTTAGACCCTGTTGCAATCACAAGAGTTTTAGCTTCAAATTCCCCATCATCTGTGACAATCTTTTTGCTTGCTCCGTGGTCTTCAATACGCTCTACTTGACCAAACAAATGTTCCACACCAAGGTTTTCTAAAGGTTCAAACATTTTTTCAGCCAATTCTGGACCACTGATATTTGCATAGCCAGGATAGTTTTCAATGTCAGACGTATTGTTCATTTGACCGCCTGGAATCCCTCTCTCAATCAATGCGACTTTTAAATTACTTCGTGCCGCATAAAGGGCAGCGGTCATCCCTGCAGGACCTGCTCCAATAATCACTGTATCAAACATACTCAACCTCTTTTCCGTTTCGTTGTCATCATTATAATTCTAACACGATCTTTTTGCAATTACCGTGCTTGAAAGATAAACAAAATCCCTATGACCGCAAAGGTTAAAATAGGAATCGTCATGATATCAATTAAGAGGATATCATACAAATGCGCTTGTCGTTGCTTGGCTGTTTTATCTTTCTTCTTAAGGGCACGGTAGCCAATCCAAATACAAGAAGCGATCCCAACTAAAATCGTTGTCGTCACTAAACTTTGTAAATATAAGGACAATAATTTATTTAACATCACGACTCCAAATATTTTTACATTTTCAGAAAACAAACCCAGCTAGCACCGCCAGCTGAGTCTTACCTCTTTTCTATTATATCAAACATAGGTCCGTTTGTAACTAGCAAAGAATTCTTTTGTCCGTTCTTCTTTTGGATGTTGCATGATTTCCTCTGGTGTTCCAGATTCAAGAATCCGTCCTTTATCCAAAAACAAGACCTTATCTGCCACTTGCGCTACAAAAGACATATCATGGCTGACCAGTACCATGGTTTGCCCTGATTTGGCTGCATTAGCAATGGATTTTTCCACTTCTCCAACCAATTCTGGATCCAAGGCTGAAGTTGGTTCGTCCAGCAAAAGAACTTCTGGTTTCATGGCCAAGGCACGAGCCAAAGCCACGCGTTGCTTTTGTCCACCTGAAAGGTGACGAGGATAGTGATTTTCACGATCCGATAGGCCGACTTTTGCTAGTTCTTCCCGTGCAATTTTCGTTGCTTCTTGATCGGATAAGCCCTTGACAACAACGAGCCCTTCTTTCACATTTTCAAGAGCTGTTTTTCTTCCAAATAAATTAAACTGTTGGAAAACCATGGCCAATTTTCTTCTTAAGGTTAAGATTTGATCTTGGCTAATGTGCTCAAAATCAACCTCGAAATCATCAATCTTAATTCTACCGCTATCCGGTGCTTCCAAATAGTTTAAACTACGTAAGAAGGTTGATTTCCCGGCTCCCGAAGACCCAATCAAGGCTACGACTTCCCCTTTTTGAATTTCCAAACTTAGATTATTTAAAACCTTTTGACCTGAAAATGTCTTTGATAATTCTGAAATATAAATCATTAGATCCGGACCTCCTGATCTGGTAAATCAATGGTTACGGGAGTCTCAATATCCAGTCGACGTTCAATGTGGCGGCCTAGCATTTCAATGAGGATATTCACAATCCAGTAAACAATCGATACTGTGATAAAGCGTTCAAAGTACTTCAAATCGCTCCCCCCAATAATCCGAGCTTGGGCAAAAATTTCCACCACACTGGCACTAAAGGCTAGCGATGTCCCCTTGGTTAAGCCAATGAGGGAGTTGATTAAGGTTGGAGTTGCAACGACGGCTGCATTTGGAATAATAATCCTACGATACACTTGACGGTTGGTCATTCCAAGACTACGCGCCGCCTCAACTTCACCAGGATCCACTGATAAAATCGCTGCCCGGATGGTCTCACTCGCATAAGCCGCCTCATTGAAGGCAAGGGCTACAATCGCAAAGAGCTCTGCTGGAATGGCATTAATATTAAAAGCTGTTCCATAAGACTGATTGATCGCTTTTAAAATAAGAGGAATCCCATAATAGGTCAACATCAACTGAACCAACAAAGGAGTCCCACGTAAAAAGCTGACAAAAACAGCTTGAAGCGGGTAGAGGATTCGTACACGATTAATTTTGACCAGAGCAAAAATCATGGCAAAAATAATCCCAACAAATGCGCCTCCCAGGGCTAGTAAAATCGTCACAGGCAGTTTCCCTATGACAGCTGGGAATGCATCCAATACAGCTCTCAAACTAAACAGCTTGCTATCTGGAACGTGTTTTAAAAAGTCGGCATACCAGTTGGCTGTTAATAGATTAGTTGTAAACATTCTTGTTACTTCCTTTCTCGAACATAAACATTCTATCACATTCACTATCGGAATTCCAAAAATTGCTACAGAAATAGAAAAATGATAGACTACACAAGTTTAGTCTATCATAATTTTAGACAAGTTCCCAATAGTTTTTCTTTATGGAGTTCATAAAGAAAATCTATGTTTTCTTTTAAACATTTGAAACAAGGGATCAGAAAGTTTGGCGTTTGGCCTTTCGTTCTGCCCGACCACGCGCACGGTTTTCCGCTCGCTTAGTTTTTCTTCGCTTCTCATCAACTGCCCATTTGATTTTTTTCTTGTAGCCTGGTTTGATTTTTTTCTTTTTCTTCTTCACCAGACCAATCATTTCGATATCAAGTTTCTCTTGCTTTTTCTCACGATTCGCCCGTCTATCCCGATCATAGGTATCTTCAATAACCCCATTTTTCAACACTTTCGGTACGAAACGAATGCCCATTTTTTCTAGTTCACGGATATCTGAATCATCACTTGGTTGATAAAGAGTAATGGCTACACCTGGTAGGCCATTGCGACCTGTCCGACCAACACGGTGGACAAAGAAGGAAAGATCTTGAGGAATGGCATCGTTAATGACATGGCTCACCCCTTCGATATCAATTCCACGCGCCGCCAAATCTGTGGCCACAATATACTCAAAATCAAGATTTTTCACCTGATTCATGATCCGTTTTCGTTCACGTGGTGGGATATCTCCGTGAATCTTCGCCACTTTGAGTCCCTGAGCTACTAAATAGGCATGAAGATCATCTGCTCTTGTTTTTGTATTGACAAAAATCATGGCCAAATAAGGCTGCAAGGTCTTGGTCAATTGGAAAACTTGCTCATTTTTATCCCGTCCCTTGGTGGAAACCAGCCAATTATCAATGGTATCTGAAATCACCGTCTTGGTCTTAATTTGCTCCATAACTGGGTTTGAGAGATATTTTTTCAAGAAAGGCTGTAATTTTTGTGGAATGGTAGCTGAAAACACCAAAAACTGCAGTTGTTGAGGTAGTCTTGAAGCAATCTTATCTACGGTAGACAAAAATCCCATATCCAGTGTCATATCTGCCTCATCTACCACAAAGGTATGAGCTTTATGAATAGCCAGATCACCGGATGCAACTAGATCATAGATCCGACCTGGAGTTCCAATCACGATATGCGGTTGTTTGACCTGCAATTTTTCAATCTGACGACTTTTATCCGTTCCTCCAACATAATTGGCAATCCGAATCTCTTTTTCAGAATGACTAGCGATTTGACGAGCAGCTTGGTAAATTTGCGTTGCCAACTCCCGACTAGGAGCCGTGATGACCGCTTCAACTTGATCGTTGTCTTCATTTAACGTTTGAAAAATCGGCAAGAGGAATGTATGGGTTTTTCCAGATCCTGTCTTAGACTCCCCAACCAAATCATTCCCAGCTAAGACAATCGGAATTAGTTTTTCCTGTACTTCAGTTGCTTCTCTAAAATTGATTTCTTTCAGTGCCTCTTGAATATAAGGCTTTAAATTAAACTCTGTAAATTTCATTTTCTCAGTTCCTTTCATGATCTCTATTATTATATCAGAAAAGCTGACTTCGTGCCTCTCTTATGAGTCATTTTTCCTAACCAACAAAGCCTCTTTGAGTCAGTAAAAAACGATGGGCAAGCCCACCGTCTTTTTTATAAGTAGAGAAGAACAAGAGTGATGACACTTGTTACCAAGGCAATGGACCACATAAAGGCATCCACTTTCCATTCTGACCAGTTTTGGCCATTTCCAGAAAGTCCACCCAGTTCTAAATGATGGTGGAAAGGAGTCATTCTGAAAATCCGTCGCCCTTCCCCGTAGCGTTTCTTGGTCCATTTGAAATAGGTCACTTGTAGCATCACTGAACCTGTTTCAATGACATAGACCAGACCAATCAGGAGCAGCGTCCACTCGACATGCAGAGCCATTGACAAGGCTGCAAGCATCCCTCCAAGAGCTAGACTACCGACATCTCCCATAAAGATTTTAGCTGGCTTGTGGTTGAAGACAAAAAATCCAAGCAAGGCCCCAATCATACTCAAAGTCACAAAGAGAATGTCCCATTTTCCTTGCATATAGGCAATAAAGGAATAGGCACTCAGGCTAATGGCAACGGAAATGCTGGCTAATCCATCAATCCCATCTGTCAAATTGACAGCATTTGAAAAACCAACCAACCAAAACAAAGCAAAGAGAATGTAGAAATGGCCCAAGTAAAGATCGTAACCAAAGACATTCAAAAGGCTTCCTGCACCATGGCGTTCAGAAAAAATATAGAAGATGATTCCACCAACGAGTTGAAGAGCTAATTTTTGCTTTGGATTGAGCCCTTCATTAATCTTACGAAAAACTTTTAAAAAGTCATCCAAAAATCCAACAATTCCATATAGAATCAAGATAAATAGAGTAAGTTGAACAGGTCGCGTGAAATTTCCAGTCAATACGGTAACGACAAAACTGACTAGAACTGCTGTAATGAGAAACACCACTCCACCCATTGTCGGAGTGCCAGCTTTCGCTTTGTGTTGTTTCACATCTTCATGCATTTGTTGCCCAGAAATATGAGCACGATGGTAAAATCGAATAAAGGCTGGAATAGCAGCCACTGTTAATAGAAACGATACAAGGATCGTAGCAATATACATCTTAGTCTCCTAATGTTAACGTAATCTTTTTGGTTTTATTGAGTGAGGTGTTCATTTTGACACTTTGTTTGGTTACTTTCTTTCCACTACCTTTATAGGTAATTTCAATTCCAGTCCATTCTCCAAAGATGTCTGCATTTTTCTTAGTCCAACCATACATATCTGGAACCGCATCAAAGTCTTCTGTCAATAACAATACTTGTTGATTGGCTTTGACTTTAGAGCCTACATCCACAGACATTTTGCGGATATTTTCCCCGGTTCCTAGGACAATTGGTTGCACCAAATTGCGACGCAATTCCTCTGAATAAGCACCTGGGCTCAGATTTTGTTTCAGATTCAACTCCTTAGAGAGAGTTTCTACTGAAGGGATTTTGTAGGTCGTTTCTTTGGTCACATCATCCAAAGTTGGTGCCTCTGATGTCAAATGCAATTCGTCTTTTAAAGCAACTGCATCTTCCAAAATAGGATTGACCAGCTCTTCCCAGCTGGTGAATGAGAATTTCACTTCTGGTTGTTGGACCGTCACATACATGATGAATTCAGGATCTTCTGCAGGTGTCATGGCTACAACCGAGTAGATATAATCATTTTCTCCTTGCAAGTATCCTTTATCCGTGGCCATTTGGGCAGTCCCTGATTTCACCGCAACGTTTTGACCGGGTACCTGAATGATGGGTCCATCACTGTACAAGGTTCCATACTCTGGATCTGTTCCGACGGTGATCATATAGTTCCGTGTCTGTTGCGCAGCTGAACCTGAAACTGGTTTTCCAACAACTTCTTTTTTTGATTTGCGGGCTGTGTCTGATTTTTTATCGTAAATAGCACTAATAAACTTCGGCTCTAACATTTGCCCATCATTAGCGATGGCACTAAAGGCCCGTAACATTTGGGTTTGACTGACGGAAATCCCTTGACCGAAGGAAGACATGGCTTGACTGACATAATCCCCTGGAAGACTCCCGTAAGCTTCATTTCCCATTCCAAAACGGGTCGGAAGACCGAATTTAAAGCGGGTTAGGTAGTCCATCCAGACAGCATTTCCCATCTTTTGCTCTAAGCGAGTCATCCCCACGTTACTTGAGTAAGCAAAGCCCTGTGCGATATTCATATAGCGACCTTCAGCCAGCCCCATATTGACATCCCAGTCACGGATGGTCGCATCTTTTACTTGTAGTTCGTTACTGTAGTATACTTCATTATAGGCTGGGAAGGTTCCATGATCAATCGCCGAAGCTAATAACATGACCTTCATCGTTGAACCCGGCTCATACTGATCTTGATAAAGGATGGTATTCCAGGTTTTCAAGTTTTTCAGATCCAACCCTTGTTTGGTATCCGCATTATAGGATGGACGTTGCGTTGTCGCCAGGATTTCTCCAGTTTTTGCACTCACAAGAGTCGCACTAACATACTTTCCTTTTACTTTTTCTTGGAAAACATCCATTCGTGTCTCAAGGTAGGTTTGTAATTCTGCTGAAATAGTCGTATAGACATCTTTTCCATCTTCTGTTTTGACAGAAACCTTATCTGAACCAGGAACGATATTCCCGTTTCGGTCTTTGTCATAGGTGATAACCCCATTTTGACCAGCGAGAATACGATCGAGGGATTTCTCCATCCCTGATTGCCCCTTCAAGGTTTTATTGCCATCTTTGTCTTCCTGAAGAGAAGCTTGGCCAATAAATTGAGAGGCAAAGACTCCATTTTTATAGCTCCGATTTGGACTCGTTGTAAAAGCGATCCCCTCGATCTTTGCTGCTTCAAGGGCGTCACGAATGGCTGTCATATTGCTATAAGTAATCCCATTACCGTTGGATCCAAAAGAAACCTGTTTTAATTTCTTTTGAGACAATTGTTGGACAACATAATTTTCATCCATTCCCAAGTACTGCTTAAAAATCTCCGCTACTTTTTTAAACTGATTCTCTTCTACATATAAGATCTTTCCTGTAGCAGACTTGTACTTTTTATCGATAACCGCATAAACATTATAGGTTGTTGCATCTTCTGCAATCACAGCACCATTTCGATCGTAAATCGTGCCTCGTTTTGCAGGAACAATGACGGTTTCTTCATGTACCTTTTTGGCCTGGTCCGATAAGGTGACACCAAATTTCTTATCGGTGCCTATAATCAGAGCAAAATTTAAAAGGAAGAGAAAAAAGAGGAAAATCGCCAGTACACTGAGGTTTTTCCCAACTTGTTTTCGATTTTGAGCCGGTAAACGGCGTTTTTTCACCGAATACCGAATCAAAAACTTTTTAAATTTATTCATCACTACTTGCACTCACTGTTTTTCGATTTTCTTTTTGTAACTTCATTCCTTGCGAACTGGCCAGCTGCGACAACCGATCATAGCGCGTCAATTCATTGACCTCTTGACGAACATCTTCCAATTCTGTTTTCTTTGCTTCCAGTTCTGTATTTAAATCTGTCAATTGATTCTGAACTTGCAAAATCCGTGTTTGCATAAAGACAATACTGATGGCTAAAATCACAGCTGTTAGGACAATCGACCCATAAAAAGCCTTTTCTACTCTAGAGAAACGGCGAAAGTGGTCTTGCAATACCTGTGTTCTTGTTCTCTCATCTCTTGCTGCCATATCAATTCCTCTTACTTGTGTATTTTACGAGCAACCCGTAATTTTGCTGAATGGGATCGATTATTATCCTCAAGCTCTTCATCACTTGGAAAAATAGGCTTCCGGTTGACCAACTCCATCTTTGGTTTCAAATCATCTGGAATAAAGGGAAGCCCCTTTGGAACCTCAACCGTCGAAGCTTCTTTAAACAATTGTTTGGTCAATCGATCCTCTAACGAATGAAAGGTAATCACAGAAATACGACCATCGAGGGCCAACAAATCCATGGCTTGCTGAATCGATTCATCCGCCGCTCCCAGTTCATCATTGACTTCGATACGAATGGCTTGAAAGATCTGTTTAGCAGGATGACCCTTTTTCTTGAGCTCCTTAGCTGGTTTAGCAGATTTAATAATCTCTGCTAATTCAGTCGTCGTTTCAATCGGTTTAATTGCTCGCGCTTGCTCAATTTTCCGCGCAATTTGCTTGGAAAATTTGTCCTCTCCATATTTGAAAAAAATGCGAACTAGATCATGGTAATCGTAGTTATTAACCACCTCATAGGCTGTTAAGGAAGCTTCTTGATTCATCCGCATGTCCAACGGCGCATCTTTCTTGTAAGAAAATCCACGTTCCCGTTCATCTAACTGAGGACTAGACACACCTAAGTCATAACAGATTCCATCAATTTCAGTCACACCCAATTCGTTAAGACGTTCCTTTAAATGACGAAAGTTATCCTTAATGAAGGTCACCATGCCTTTCTCGATGAATGGAGCTAAACGAATCTTAGCATTCTCAATCGCATGCTGATCTTGGTCAAAGGCATAGAGATGGCCTGATTCATTTAATTTTGTTAACAAATATTCGCTGTGGCCTGCCCCACCCAATGTGGCGTCTACATAGATCCCATCTGGCTTAACATCCAGCATATCGATCGTTTCATGAAGCAAAACCGTTACATGATGAAATTCTTTACTCATATCTTTACTATTTTACCACAAATGGGACCAAGATGCACTCCTGAAAGAAAATTCACTAACTAATCCTATTTGACCTTTTCGGATCCTACAAAATACCTAGAAAGTCTTGATTTCACTTGTTTCCTCTAGGATTTATGATACAATATTCTTATGAAATTAAGAAAACAGACTCTCATCCCACTTTTATTGGCCGATGCTATCGCTCTCTACTTTTTTCTAACCACTATTGAGGCTTGGATTTTTTGGCTTGCTGCCCTGATCCTAGCCGGCTCACTTTGGTGGCTCAAAAAAGCCATTCAAGGACAAAAAACAGAGATGGAAGAAAAGTAATTTCTTCCATCTCTGTTTTTCTTTTGTTCCCTCCAACTAATTCCTTAAAAGAAGTAAACGAGCTCTGAAATAGTAAAGAAAGTGGGACAGAAATCGGTCATTCGTTAGAATTCGATTTCGTCGTCCCACCACCGCACAATTGAGTAGGACTATAAAAGCTGATGAAATCAGCCTAGTAGAGTCCACTCAACCACTGCGTCTTGCTCAACAAAACAAAAACAAGAAGAGGCTAGGATTTTTGTCCCAGCCTCTTGCTGTTTATTTATTATGTTTCCAATTGCTGTAGATCCCAAAAAGAATGATCCAGACCGTAGCTCCGATTGCTCCAATGTATGTTGATTCTTGCAAGAAGAGACAAACGAATACAAAGAGGAAGAAAACAATGGTCAATGGATTCAACACTTTATAAGCTGGCATGACAAAACCATCTGGCATAAATTCTTTTGATTTACGGTACTTAAGATGGGCGAGCATGGTTAAAATATAAATAGCAATGTAGACACCAGAAGAAGATGCCGTAATCAAGGCAAAGGCATCTGAAACACCTGGCAAGATATTGATAAAGGCTGAAACAGCCACCACAATCGCAGAAAAAATAATCGCGCGACTTGGAATCCCCATACGAGATAAGCTATTCAATTTCAAACGATTCATCACTTTGCTGTTTGGTGTTTCTTTTGCAATCTGGTACAAGTGACGCCCTGTTGAATAGAGAGTGGAATTCAAAGAAGATGCGGCAGCTGTTAGGACAACGAAATTAATTAAACCTGCTGCCCACTTGATTCCAACCATTTGAAAGACGGTCACAAATGGTGACTTATTGACAGGGAGCTGTTGCCAAGGGAAGATAGCCATAATGGCTAACAAAGCTCCTACATAGAAGATCACAATACGGATCGGAATTTCCTTGATCGCTTTTGGTAACACTTGACGAGGATTAGCGGTCTCTGAAGTGGTAATCCCGACAAACTCAATTGCCTGATAGGCAAAGAAAACCATTTGGAAGGCCATCACAAACTTAACCCAACCATTTGGAAACATCTGAAATCCATTGGTAATATTGGCTAAGCTGGCATGTCCTGCTGGTGTCTCAAAGTTGGTCATCACCATAAAAATACCTGTTGCGATTAAGGCTAGGATGGTAATAATTTTGATCATACCAAACCAAAATTCGACCTCTCCAAAGACCTTGACGGCTATCAAGTTCACACAACTCAACAGTGCTAGAAAGACAATTTGAATCTGCCAAGCAGGCCAATCAGGGAACCACAATTGAACATAGTTTGAAACTGCTGTGATCTCTGCCATTCCTAGAAATATCAAGGAAACCCAATAGGACCAACCCGAAAAGTATCCCCAGCCTTTTCCTAAATACTTGGTGATAAAATTGATGAAGGTATGTTGGTCAGGATCCATATAGAGCATTTCCCCAATGGCCCGCATCATCAAATACATAAAGCCGCCTGTCAGCAAATAGACTAAAATTATGGATGGACCCGTTAGAGAGAGGGAACGCCCTGCTCCTAGAAAGAGTCCTGTCCCAATGGTCCCTGCAATCGCAATCAGCTGCACATGCCGATTTTGCAGACCCCGGACCATCCCATTTTCAGTTTCTTCATTCGAGTGAAGTTTTTTTGACATATCACTACTCCAATTATCTTATCTGTATTCTAGAAAAATACACTTTAAATTTTTCACAATCTATACTATACCATGATTTTTACAATCGGTCAATATAGTGCAGAATATTCTGAATTTTTGTTTTCAAAACGAAGAGAGTGTCGAAATTTCTCCGACACTCTTCTTCTATCATGAGTTTGGATCATCAAGGCTGCGTCCGTGCAAGCCTTTTTCACGTTGCACCTGGCGAAGTTTTTCAGGTGTCACATCGTTTCCTTCTTCATCCACAATTTTGATTCCTTCGATGTGGTGACGAACGGAACGACGATAACCTTCAATATATTCTTCGCGAAGTTCAGCTTGTTCAACTGCTTCTTCCGGTGTTAAGCCAACTTCTTTTTTCTTTTTTGCAAGCTCATTAATCCGAGCGATTTTTTCAGGTGTCATTATCAGACCTACTTTCTACCTGTCACCAGGTCATTATTTAGTGTTCAATTGATTAAAGGCAGCGACTTTATTGGCTTTTGCTACTAGATTAGCAAGAATAGCCAAACGGTTATTTTTCAAAGCTTCATCTTCTGCCATGACCATGGTATTGTCAAAGAAGGCATCGATGACTGGGCTAAGGGCAAAGAGTTGAGCTAATTTATCACTAGCTGAACCAGTCAATTCGAGACTTTCTGCTGCTTGAGCGAGAGCTTTTTCTTGGTTATTTTCAAAGAGGCTAGCATCGACTGCTACTGAAGCATCTGCTTTTTCAGCCAAGTTGAAGGCACGAGAGAGGGACTCAACAGCTGCCTTGTAACCGTCCGTCTTCGCAGCTTCTGAAAGGGCATCTGCTGCTTCCAGCATATCCGCTACCACGAAGTTTGAAGCAGCAAGTACAGCTTCTTTGATGTCTTTAGATGTGCGTCCCATCATCTTGTCCACACGCGCCTTGATGAAGTTAAGCACTTCTGCTTGATTGTCATAAGAAAGGCTATCAAATGAAAGTCCGTAAAGGCTGTCGATTAACTCATCCATAGGAATGTGCCAACCAAAGGCATCTAAGATACGAACAATCCCTTGTGTTGCACGACGAAGCGCATAAGGGTCGTTTGAACCTGATGGGATCAAACCAACTGAGAAGAAGGAAAGGAGGGTATCCAATTTATCTGCAAGCGCAAGGATAGCACCAACCTTGGTCTCTGGAAGGGCACCATCTGCTGAATCAGGAAGGTAGTGCTCACGAATAGCTGTCGCAACCGCAGCATCTTCACCAGCGAGAAGGGCATATTTTTCACCCATAATTCCTTGAAGCTCATCAAACTCTCCGACCATACCCGTCAAGAGGTCAAATTTGTAAATTTCCGCTGCACGCGCTACGGCTGCCGTTTCTTCAGCAGTCAAACCAGCTTGTTTAGCCAATGATGCTGCAATAACACCAGCACGGGCCATGTGTTCTGAAAGGGAACCAATTTTTTCATGGAAGGTTACGTTGGCCAATTTAGCCACGAGGTCTTCAATCTTGAGTTTTTGGTCTTCACGCCAGAAGAATTCACCATCTTCAAGACGTGCCACCAAGACTTTTTCATTTCCTCGGATAACATTTTCCAAGTGCTCAGCGTTCCCATTACGGACTGAGATGAAGTTTGGTTTGAGCGTACCATCTAGGTCACGTACAACAAAGTAACGTTGGTGGGTTTCCATTGAGGTCACCAAGACTTCTTCTGGAACGTCCAAATATTTGGTGTCAAAACTTCCCATGAAGGCAGTTGGGTATTCCACCAAGTTCAAGACTTCGTTCAAAAGTCCTTCTTCGATTTGTACTTGAACACCTTGTTCTGCTTCGATGGTTTTGATTTGCTCACGAATCATGTTTTCACGTTCCTTGCTGTCAGCAATCACGTAAACGGTACGAAGGTCTTCTTCATAAGAATCTGCATTGGTGATTTCCACTTCATGTCCAAGGAAACGGTGTCCGCGACTCACACGACCTGAATGGATATCCAAGAAATCAAGGTCAAGCGCTTCGTCGCCCAAAAGGACAACCAAAGTGTGGACAGGGCGGATGTATTCAAAGGTGTTATTCGCCCAGTGCATGCTAACAGGGAAGGTCAATGAAGCAAGCACTTCTGGAACGCCAGCCAAGACTTCTTTGGCAGGTTTTCCAGATTCATGTTTCGTCACGTAGACGTATTCTTCCCCTTTAACTTCACGGAATTCAATGTCGTCAACGGTCAAGCCTTTTCCACGGACAAAGCCTTGCGCCGCTTTTGAGAAGTTTCCATCAGCATCCAAGGCGATCTTCTTAGAAGGTCCTTTAAAATCTTCTGTCAAATCAGATTGTTGATCAGCCAAGCCAATGACACGGACAGCCAAACGGCGAGGTGTTGAGAAGGTTTGAATACTTTCGTATGAAAGACGGTTGTCATCCAAGAAGGCTGCCATTTTTTCACCGAGTTGTTTTTCACTTGGTGTGACAACGTAGGCTGGCAACTCTTCAAGTCCTAATTCTACTAATAAGTTTTTTGTCATGTTTTTTCTCCGAAAAATATCTTTTTTTCCAGTTTGCCTTATGTGATTGGCACGCAAGCAACCGACTGTGTCGTTTCATTGCTAAAATTGGAGCCTATAGTCTCCAATTTTGCCTGGTATCGTTAGTTTCTCTAACGATACCTTTATCACTGCGGCAACTGGTTCTGTAGGATTACTCTATTAGCCAATCCCATCTAATACTCTTTTTATTCTTCCTCTTCTGCTAGGAGTTTGGCGCGTGTGGCTTCGTCGAGAAGTGGGTAGCCGAGTTTCTTACGTTCTGCAACGAAGGTCTTGGCTACGACACGGGCCAAGTTACGAATGCGGGCAATGTAACCGGCACGTTCTGTAACAGATACTGCTCCACGAGCATCTAGCAAGTTGAAGGTGTGTGAACATTTCAAAACGTAGTCATAGGCAGGGTGAACAAGGCCCAATTCCAATGCACGTCCGGCTTCTTTTTCAAATTTTTCGAAGTTTTCAAGAAGCATATCTTGGTCAGAAACTTCAAAACTGTATTTTGAGTGTTCATATTCTGGTTGAAGGAAGATTTCTCCGTATTTAACGCCTGGAGCCCACTCAATATCATAAACTGAGTCTACTTCTTGAATGTAAGAAGCCAAACGTTCCAATCCGTAAGTAACTTCAGAAGTTACCGGGCCAGTTGCCAAACCACCAACTTGTTGGAAGTAGGTGAACTGAGTGATTTCCATACCGTCCAACCAAACTTCCCAACCAAGACCAGCTGAACCAGTTGATGGGTTTTCCCAGTTATCTTCAACAAAACGGATATCGTGTTCCAATGGATTGATGCCCAATTTTTCCAAAGACTCAAGGTAAAGCTCTTGGATATTAGATGGTGATGGTTTCATGACCACTTGGAATTGGTGGTGTTGGTAAAGGCGGTTTGGGTTTTCCCCGTAACGACCATCAGCAGGACGACGAGATGGCTCTACATAAGCCGCATTCCATGGCTCAGGACCAATAGCACGAAGGAAAGTGTAGGGACTCATTGTTCCCGCACCTTTTTCATTATCATAAGCCTGCATAAGCATACAACCTTGGTCATTCCAAAATTGTTGCAAAGTCAAAATAATTTCTTGAAATGTTAATTTCTTAGACATTGAATACTCCTTTAGTTTTTATATTTCTTTTTCAATTAATTTCTGCTGAACAAACCAATTTAACAAGGGAAGAGTTTTATCTGTATTTGCCCATAAATGATAAGAATCGAAGACCGCTTGTACACTACCTAGATTTTCTACCAACTTATCTATTGTCAAAAAACTACGCCAGTATTCGTAAAAAATACTTGCATAGTTCTTATCATAAGTCGAAGAACCAAAATCATTCAATGAATGCCAACCATACTTCTTCTGAAAAAGTTCTACGAGAGATTGATTACAAATTTTTTCCGCTTGAAATTCCTCTTCTGTCAAGAAATACTTGCGACTTATATATTCAACCATCCCCTCTTCGAACCAGATATAAGAGTCATAACCATCAAAATCATCTAAAAAATGCTCCGACCAATGAGCTAACTCATGTCCTACAATCTGTAAGAGGAAATTTTCAGATAAAGAATGATAGTGACTTTCTATTGCTTGAGTTTGCTGAGAACACTCGTAGTCCATCAACTGATACAAATACAACTCTTTCCAAACAGCTAAATCAGGCGTCATAACCATTCGTCTATTATTTGTATAGGCTGGAACAGCACTTTCCCTAATAATCTGTGTAGCAGCATTAAAACTTGACCAAATAACGGCTTGCGGTAACTCACAGACTGCAAGTTCATTCTTTAAAAAAGATTGATAATCTTTCAACTTTTCAGTATTTCTTACTACAAATTCACGAAATGCAGCTAGTTGACTATCGTCTTTTACAAGATAAAGGTTTTCCACGTCTCTCCTTTCTTTCACACAATAGACTGAATAAGCAAAAGAACCGAATTTCAACCCCCAAGCCTTGCGACTAGGGGCGTCAGAAACGCGGTTCCACCCTAATTTATTACTTCATTTTATTTTACTTTACTCGGCTCTTCACCAAGAGAAAGCGCCACTTGCCTACTTTGCTCTACTTGGCTTTCACTGTCCCAAGCTCGCTAAAAAAACGCCATAAGCCTTTCTTTCTTGTCAGTATTATAGCAGATTTTTGCCTATTTGTAAATAAAAACCAGTTTGAAACTTCTGTTTCAAACTGGTTTTAGGCTAACAAACTATCTTATGTTAATTATGATGTTTTGCAGCTTTTGGTTTTTTCCCATGCAATTTTTTCTTTGCATTTTTCAAAGCTGTCAAAGCATCTTTCACATCTTGTTGGCTAGATCCTGGATTTGAAAGAATAGCTTGTGCATCCTTGAAGGCTACAAGATACGCTTCTTTGTCTTCTTTTGCAGCATAGAGGAATTTAGCATTTTTAGCTTGGAATTTCAATTCTTCTTTAATGTATTTTTTAAGACTTGAAAAATCAGTTGCTTTTCCATTCAATTTAGCTTCGGCATTCTTGAAACCTGCAAGAGCTTGATCGATTTGTTCTTGTTTCACTGTTGGATCAACTGCAAGCAAGGCTACTGTTTGGAAAGCACGATCATAGTCGCGACGTACTTTTTCTTTGGCATTGGCATAACGACCTGTTTTCGTTGCTGCATCGTAAGCTTGCATTGCTTCTTTCAAAGCTGCAACATTGGAGTCTTTTCCATCCAAAGCCTGATTTGCGGCTTCCAGAGCTGCAACTGCTTGGTTGATTTGTTCTTGACTTAACTTCTTAGTCAAAACAGTTTGGGCTGCTTGTAAGGCTTGATCGTAAGCTGCTTTCTTATCAGCACTAGCATTGAAGTAGAGGGCTGTCTTTGTAACATCCGTTTGTTTATTCAAGGCAGCCAAGAGATCCACTTTTGAGAGCACTGCAATGTGGTATACATTGTTGCGTCCTGCAACGACTGTGATCTTAGGTGCGTCCTCAGCTAATTCATAGCCTGTAGGAAGAGTGGCAATCAAGGTGTATGTTCCAGTTGCTACTGTCTTACCAAACCCATTCTTACCATATTTTTCAGCTGGCAATACAAAGTTTTCACCATCAGCTCCCTTCAATACGATGGTTGCTGCTTTTGAAACAGGTTGATTAAATAGGAGGCTAACTGGCGCATATTCCAAGGTATTTGCTAGGAAAGTAATGGTTTGGAAACTATTGTCTTCTGTCAGATCAAACTCTTGACTTAAACTGCTAACGAATTTCACTTCTGTACGATCATAAGTGAAGATTTCTGCTGTATAATGACCAAAGTTCAAGAAATTGATATTTTTTGTTTTATCAACAGAGACGTAGTGTCCATTGCTATCCTTGATACGGTATACATACATGGTATCCAAGTCTTTATTTGTCTTAGCATCACGAACCGCAATCTGTACCCGACCACTATTTTGGTCACGGACCAAATCAGCTAACGAAATGTAATCGACGTTTCCAGCAAAGTCTTCTACATAGTAGTAGATATTCTTCTTATCAATGTTTTCAGGAAGGTTAAAGCTACCATCTTCATTGGCCTTGATGATATGGTAATTTTCGAGAGCACGACTACCACTTTCATCATTATCTTTTTGGACCATGGTACCTTTATCATCAAATGGTGTCACATAGACCAATTTTTCAGTTTGGATACCACCATCGCCAACGTCTTTGGCTTTTCGTGCAACAAACTGTTGAGCGCCATCTTTGAAGCGAATGTATCCAGAAGTAATCACTGGTTTTTGAGTATCGACTTGAACCTTGAAGGTTGTTGATTGTTCATCTGCTCCAGGAACCATTGGTGTATAACGAATCACATAATCATAAACACCATCTGCTACGGCGTTGCCGTTAGCATCGGTACCATTCCACGCTGTACTATCTAAGGTATAGCTACGAGGATTTTTATCATTTCCATCAAAGAAGTTCTTACGAAGTTCTGTAGAAGATCCTTCCCAAATTGGATTTTTATGCTCAGTATCACTTGCAGCGAATACACTGGCATGAAGATTTTCCAAATTCCGGAGAGCTACTGTTTTGTATTCTACAAAGTCTTTGTTGCTGTCTTCATTTGGTGAAATGGCAATTCGAACATTTCCGTTAGCATCCAATTGAAGTGAATGGGTTCCATCCGCTTTTTCACCAATACCAAGGACTGTGATACGACGTCCATCTCGTTTGCCTTGGGTGAGAAGAAGATCATTTTGAAGCGTTAACAAAGCAGACATATCTGCATTGTAAGGAATATTCAAATCTTCTGGCACATTGTAATAGAAACCATTTTTGCCTTCACGTACCAAATCGTAAATTGGTTTTTCTACTGCTGGAAGATTTTGGAATTCTCCCTTGAATCCCATAAATGGTAAGCTAACCACATCGCCATCATCAGCTGGATCAACAAAACGGACAAATCCTTCAAGGAAATAACCATTTGGCATTTCTTTTGTCAATTCTTCTGTAAATTTGCGGGTATCAACTTTAACCGTTACCGTCTCAGAACTATGAGCTTTGACAGTTACTTCAGGCCAAGCTGTTTCTGTTAATTTACGAGGGCGGAGGGTGAATTTACCTTTTTTGACTTCATCTGTATTCGTATTGACCAGCATCTTCAGTGTACGATCTGTATCTGAAATATTGTGAACTGTAACATCAAATGTAAAGGCATCTTCAACATTACCAAGAGTCACACTAGGATAGTTGTTGTCGCCAGTAATATACAAGTCCGTTGAAACCGCAGCAGCTGTATCAACAACACCTGCACCTTGTTGACGAGGAGAAGTATAAACACCGGTTTCTTTGTTAACATGTGGTTTCGCCGTAGACATAATCAGGGCTTTAACAGTCGCAGAGACTTGTTCAGGAGTCAATTCTGGGTGGTTCTTAACAAGGTATTCTTTGACCAAAGCAGCAACACCTGCTACGTGAGGGGAAGCCATACTCGTACCGCTCATATCACCGTAAGTATTGTCATTTAGTGAAGAGAAGATATTTCCACCAGGTGCTGTGACATCAGGTTTCAACTGACCATCTGTTGTCACACCCCAACTAGAGAAATCAGACAATTGGTCTGCTGCAGGTGATGGACGATTGGCCAATTTATCGTTAAAGACAATCTTATAAGAACCGGATTTTAGAAGTTCACCATAGTGTTTTGAAATAAATACAGAAGGAATCTTTTTAGCATCACCGTCAATCGCCATTCCAAGGTTGGTTCCTTCTACATTGTTGTAGACCAAGGCCCCTACAGCACCATGATGGAAAGCATTCGCAATCTTTTCAGAGAATGTCAATGAACCACGTTGAATAAGAGCTAATTTACCGGTTACATCAACATTTTTGAAGTCTTCTTCTTTCCCTAGGCCAACCGCTACGTATTCATATTCTTTTCCTTTTTCAAAGTCAGTGTCTGTAGCAGATTTACTGTAATCAAATTTACCATGATCGGCTTGAGCGTTATCTTCCAAGCCCTTCACTTCAAATACTTCAGAAGTCACGACATTGTTATTGATGGAAGCTACAGAGATAGAATCTTCTACGGTTGACGGATTTCCGACTACACCATAGTCTGGATTTTCAGCCGATGGTCTTGAATAACCATTCCCAAAGGTATTACTATTTCCGGCAGAAATCAACACAGAGACACCTTTTGCACGTGCCCGTTTGATAGCATCAATGATATCTGAACCTGCGTTGACCGTGGAACCAGTAGAAGATCCCAGACTCATATTGATGGTATCTGCACCAAGGGCAACAGCATCATCAATTGCTTTTACATAAAGGGCAGAACCAGTCGTTTTTTGACGATCGGAGAAGACACGCATAAACATCACTTGTGCTTCCGGAGCTACACCATAGATCTTTTCGCCGTTTGCTGCATCTTTATCAGGGTTCCCTGTTGCAATCCCTGTAACGTGCATCCCATGAGATTCTCTCTCAGCTTCCTTGATATTATCTGTACCGTCAAAGTAATCGTAAGCGTAGACTACCTTGTCGTTGTACCATTTACCATAATCAATTCCTGCCTTCTTCTTAGCAGCTTCAATATCATTTTGGTTTTTAAACTTAGCTTTTGAAGGATCTGTGATGCGAAGAACTTCGTGGTTGACATCCAAACCTGAGTCAATGACAGCAACCACCATTCCTTCACCCTTGTATCCTTGTTTCCAAGTTTGTGGGACAGTAATGATTTCATCGCTCTCAATACTTTGAGGTTTTTCTGCAGCCTCATGACGGGCAGTCGTTTCAGAACTTGTAGGAGTCGCTACTTCTGTAGCTTTTTCTACCGGTTTTGCAGCTTCTGCTGATTTTGTTTGTGAAGCATCTGCTCCTTCTTTAGGTGCAGTCGCCTTTTCAGTTGCAGCAGCCTCTGCAGGAGCAGATTCTGTCTTCTCAATTACAGCCTCTTTAGCAACTGCTGTCTTTTCAACAGTAGCTACACTTGTCGGTGTTGTTGCCTGCAAATTCTGTTCTTGCGATGGTAGTCCTTGACTAGTAGCTACTAGCTGTGTCTCAGGACTCTTTTGCCCACTTGTTTGTTCTTCTGCACTTGCTTGTGCAGATCCAAACACCAATACAGACCCCAATAATACTGAAGCCACGCCAAATTTGTATTTTCTTAATGAAAAACGCTCTTGTCTGTTCATAGGAACTCCCCTTTTATTTTAATAGTTCCTATTATAACGCAAAATTGTCTGAAAATTCATTCAAACTGAAATTGTAACAAAAATGTAATATTTACGAATGTTACTAGTTAAAGATTTATTTTCGTTCGTTATCTGGACATTTTATGTGGGAAAGTATTATAGAACGTATGTTTTAGTTAGAGCGTTAAAATTATTTTATACCAAAAAGAATAGCAAAAAATCCGAGAGCCCCCTCACTCTCGGAAATGATAATTATCCCACTTTCTCTTAAAAATCTTTCTGATCTGGATCCGGTGCACCTGCTTCAACCGGAAGATGGCGAAGATGCTCTAGATCTTCTTTGGTCAACTCAAAACCAAAACAGTCTAGATTGCTCGTAATCCGCTCTGGGGTAACTGATTTTGGCAATGGAAGGAAACCTTCTTGTAAACTCCAAGCCAGGGCTAGTTGAGCGACGGTCTTTCCATATTTAGTAGCCATTTCTTTTACTTGTTCATTTTGGAACAATTCTCCTTGGCCAAAAGGTCCCCAAGCCTCGAGTAAAATGCCATGCTTGCGACTTGCTGCAATAGCTTCACTTTGGTAAACCCCAGGTGCTAGACGAATTTGGTTCACAGCCGGAATGACCCGAGCTGTTTCAAGGAGGGCTTCCAGATGGTGGGGCAGGAAGTTACTGACCCCAATGGATCGAACCTTGCCATCCTTTACCATATCTTCCATTGCCCGCCAAACCTCAGCATTTCGCTTTTTCCAGGCATCATTTTCTCGAAGGGGTTTTGGATTTGGCCAATGAATCAAATACAGATCCACATAGTCCAAGCCAAGTTTCTCAAGAGACTCTTCCAAAGCAGCTTGAGCGTCTTCATAGGTGTGATGAGTATTCCAAAGTTTGGTGGTAATAAACAAGTCTTCGCGCTTAAGACCACTATCCTTGATCGCACGACCCACACTCTCTTCATTTTGATAAATCGCAGCTGTATCGATATGGCGATAACCTGTTTTTAAAGCAGCTAACACAGCTTGATACGCTTCTTCTCCATCCGCTGCTTTCCAAGTTCCAAATCCCAATACAGGAATCTCCACCCCATTATTTAAACGATAATGATTCATTTTTTATTTCCTTTCTTCGATTTCGGTTTCTTAGGCCCTCGAAGCTTGAGCTCTGGTTTAAAAATATTTTTCTTGGTTGGCTCCATCTTCTTGCTATAAAAACTATAAACTAAAAAGGCTCCTCCAACCACCAGGATAAAGGGACTTTTCCTTACCAAACCATAGAGCAAGAAAAAAATTCCCATCGCTAAAAACCGTAAATCTATTTTCTTCATAAATTACCTCACATTTCAGTCTCCATTATAGCATGAAAAGACAGCATTCACAAAATTGTACTACCAATGGTAAACAAAAAGCCTCTACAGACTGTTTAACTCCCATGAATACGTCACAAAAACCTCTCTAGATATGACCTAGAGAGGAATTGTTCGTTCTTTAATTTTTGAATCTAGTTGGTAGCTTGGTAACGTTTAACCCCATCTAGATAGGTCGCGACCAGATCTAAATTTTGGTCAAGCACGATGAAGTCCGCATCATAACCTTCTCGAATTTGACCACAAACGTCATCAATATGGACTGATTTTGCAGGATTAAGACTGGCCATCATCACTGCTTCGTAAGGGTTGGCAATCCCCCACTCTACAACATTTTTTAATCCATCTTTCAATTTCAAGATTGAGCCAGCCAGATTACCAGTTGATTTCAAGCGAGCAGTCCCTTCAGCGACCACGACTGGGAATTCCCCAAGCATGTAGTCCCCATCTTCCAAGCCCCCGGCTGTCATACAGTCCGTAATCAAGGCAACATTTTCTTTTCCTTTTTGTTTCATCAAGATATCACAAGCTAGCGGATCCACATGGTGCCCATCACAGATCAACTCTGCTGTAGTATGAGGCAACTCATACATGGCACCAACCATGCCGAGTTCACGGTGCGTCAAACCACGCATACCATTGTAGGCATGCACCCAGACACTCGCACCTGCATCAACCGCTTTTTTAGCTTCTTCAAAAGTAGCATTAGAGTGTCCCAGGGCAACTGTCACCCCTTCTCCTGTAATGGTCCGAACAAATTCTTCTACCCCTTCACGCTCGGGAGCAAGGGCAATCTTATTCAACAGACCATTGGCAGCTTTTTGCCAAGCCCGGAATTCTTTCATACTTGGATCCTTCATATAAGCTGGGTTTTGAGCTCCCTTGTATTTTTCTGTGAAATAAGGTCCTTCAAAATAAATTCCGCGAATCTTAGCCCCTGTTGCCTCTTTGTATCGTGCGCCGATATTTTCAGTTACTGCCAAAAGTTGTTCGTAAGAGGAAGTCAAGGTCGTCGGCAAAAAACTCGTAACCCCTGTACTCAACAGACCTTCACTCATGGTATGGAGAGTACCTTCGATATTATTATCCATCACATCTACCCCACCAAAGCCGTGAATATGGGTATCTACGAGGCCAGGTGCAATGCTGTAACCAGAATAATCCAGCACATCGGCACCTTCTGGTAAGCTTTCCACATGTTTTCCAAACTTGCCGTCAACGAGCTCCAAATAGCCTCCACGGCGAACCCCATGTGGGTAATAAAATTGATCTGCTTTAATATATGTAGACATAAAAATCGTCCTTTCCATTGTAGGAACTGTGTTCCATTTATATTCATACATATTATAACTCTATCACTTCTATTTGTAAATGGTCTAGACCTATTTTTAAATAGAATCCAACAAAAAAACAGAGTAAGTTTCCTACTTACTCTGTTCGACGTTCATTAAATTTGCTCGATTTGAACTTTTTCAGCCAGATTCATGGCATGGTCTGCAACACGTGTATAGTGAGAAATGATATCAATAAAGTTCACTCCGGCTTGAGGTGTACATTCGCCTTGGTTCAAACGACGAATATGAGTTTTCCGAAGTCTTTTCTCCAACTTTTCAATTGCCTCGTGACGTACTACCAGTTGGTTTGCAAGACTCACATCATTGTTCTCAACAGCTTTCAAGGCATCCTCTACAAATTGATGGGTTTGGTTGTAAATATCCTCCAATTCAGCTAAGGCTGCTTCTGAAAAAACGACTTTCTTTCGAATTAAATAATCGGTCAGATTGATCAAGGCTTCCGCGTGGTCCCCAATCCGCTCCAAATCCCGCGAGGAGTCTAAGATATTGGTGAGAACTTCACTTTCTCTAGGACTCAAGGCTTCACTCGACAAACGAATCAAGTAACGAGTCAAATCGTCATCAATGGTGTTAATTGCTTCTTCTGTCTTATGACCTTTTTCAGCTGTTTTTTCATTTTGGTGAACAATATAATCATAAGACAGATTAAAAGCTTTGTCTGCATATCCACCTAAATGGAGCAACTCTTTTTTCGCATTTCCTAGAGCAATCGAAGGCGCTTGACTGATCAAGTTTTCATCCAAATAGAGCGGTTCATATTTGACCACCTCATCCTCACCAGGAATCAGTTTGGTTACAAAGTATGCCAAAGCTCCAATGAATGGGAACTGGATGATGGTATTGGTTATATTAAAGGTTCCGTGAGCAAAGGCTATGGTCATTTCTGGAGACAAATGAAGAGTCGTTTCAAACCATTGAATCAAAGATGTAAACGGAACAAGGAAGACAAGACAGATAATGGTTCCGATAACATTAAAGGCTACATGGGCACCCGCCACACGTTTGGCCGCAATATTCGCTCCCAAGGAAGCAATGATAGCTGTAATGGTTGTTCCGATATTATCACCGAAGAGAACTGGGAGGGCCCCTTTCAGGTCAATCAAATGACTAGCATAGAGATTTTGCAAAATACCAATGGTTGCAGAAGAGGCCTGAATCAAAAGAGTTAATCCTGATCCGACAAAGACACCTAAGATAGGACTTTTACTTAACTGTACCATATAATCACGAAAGACTTGCAAATCTTTAAGAGGTTCCATAGCTCCACTCATCAAGTTGAGGGCAAAGAAGATACCACCGACACCAAAAACGATTCGTCCGACATTATTAACCAAACGATTTTTGGTAAAGAAGAGACAAACCGCTCCGATAAAGAGCATGGGAAGAGCGTAGTCTCCTAATTTAAAACCAATGATAAAGGAGGTAATAGTCGTTCCAATATTGGCTCCCATAACAATACCAATTGCTTGGCGGAGAGTTAGAAGTCCTGCACTCACCAGACCGACCGTAATCACTGTAACACCTGAACTTGACTGAATCAAGGCAGTCATCCCAATCCCTACTAGAACCCCTAAAAAGGGATTACTCGTATATTTATCAATATAGTATCGAAGTCGATCTCCTGCAGCCTGTTGCAAGCCTTCTCCCATGGTTTTAATACTATAGAGAAAGAGACCCAGGCCTCCCAAAAAGTTAAATACAATTTCCTGCCAGTTAATCGACATGTTCATTCCTCCAAATTTGAGATCAGAAATAAAACTCCTCTCCTATTTTAAAGGATAATTTCCAATCACACAAGAGATTTCTGTAAATTTCTACAATTTTTTGAAACCGTTTTTTTATATCTGTTTTATTTTCCTAGTTTGAAGGGTAAAAAAAAAGGTTGGAAAAATTTCCAACCCGAGACTGTAGACAAACTATTCTTTTTTTAAAATTTAATAAATTCTATAAAAAGAAATGTTACTCGTTAGAGTGATTCACTCATCTTCTGAAACTTTTCTTCGTGAGAAAAGTGCCTGAAGCTTTATAGTTTCAGGCACTCGGAATTTTTGAGACCTTAGGCTCAAAAATTAGTCATGGAACTTCGAAGAAGTTCGCTGACGTCCGTACTCACCTAAGGAAAATTTCTAAAAAGACTTTGTATTCAATCTAAGGACAGAAAATTTCCAACCTCTCTAGTCTTTGTTCAAATTGCGCAACATGGCATCAATTTTATTTCCATACTCGATGGATTCATCTTTCACAAAAGTGAGATCCGGAATTTTGTACAATTTTAAATTTCGACCTAATTCACGTTTGATGGTTCCTGTTGCTTTTTCAAGCCCTGTTTGAGCTTTTTGATTGTCAGAAGCCAGGTCACTCATAATCGAATAATAGACCTTTGCCATAGACAAATCGCCTAGCATTTGAACATCCGTGATGGTCACGCCTTGAACACGCGGATCACGAACTTTCTTTTGCAAAATTTCGTTGACTTCGCGCTTGATTTCCATCCCTACTCGGTCTGTCCGAAAATGACTTGCCATAGGAACTCCTTTCTGCTCTGTGTTTAAAAACTAGGAAATTAGAGGGGAACCCTCTTTTTTCCTAGTCAACCTCTTATTTTTTAATTTCTTCCATGATGTAGGCTTCGATGGTATCATCTGTCTTGATATCATTGTAACCTTCAATCATCAATCCACCTTCACGACCATTTGTCACTTCTTTGACATCATCCTTGAAGTGTTTCAAGCTTGCAAGTGCACCATCATAGATCACGACACCGTCACGAATGACACGAACCTTGGAATCACGAGTGACCTTACCACTGAGGACCATAAATCCTCCGATAGTACCAACTTTCGATACTTTAAAGGTTTCACGAATAACCGCTTCCCCGATCACTTTCTCTTCAAACTCAGGATCCAACATACCCTTCATCGCATCTTCCATTTCCTCGATCACTTTGTAGATGATGGAGTGAAGACGGATTTCCACCTCATCAGCTTCAGCTTGTTGACGTGCTTGTGGAGTAGGACGGACGTTAAATCCGATGATGAAGGCATTGGAAGCTTCTGCAAGGGTAACGTCTGATTCGTTGATGGCACCAACTGCTGAGTGAACGATGGTTACTTTGACACCTTCCACTTCAATCTTTTGAAGAGAGGCAGCAAGGGCTTCAACAGAACCTTGTACATCGGCCTTGATGATCACATTTACAGATTTCACTTCCCCAGCCTTCAGGGTATCAAAGAGATTTTCCAGGCTGACACGGTTGGTTACTTGACGTTGTTTCATCAATGCACGTTTGGCACGTTCTTCACCTGCTGCACGCGCAGATTTTTCATCTTCGTAAACCGCAAAGTGGTCACCTGCCATTGGGGCTTCGTTCAAACCTGTGATAGATACAGGTGTTGATGGTCCAGCCACTTTCACACGACGTCCAAGATCATTGGTCATGGCACGAACACGTCCGAAAGTATTTCCGACAACGATTGGGTCTTGCACATTCAAGGTACCTTGTTGAACAAGGAGGGTTGCCACCGCACCTTTTCCTTTATCCAAACGAGCTTCGATAACAGTACCGATGGCACGAACAGTTGGGTCTGCCTTCAATTCTTGGATTTCCGCCACAAGAAGGACAGTTTCCAAGAGTTCATCGATGTTTTGGTTGAACTTGGCAGAGATTTCTACAAACTCAGAATCGCCACCCCAGGCAGTTGACATAACACCATGCTCTGCTAATTCACCGATGACACGCTCTGGATTAGCGCCTGGTTTATCAATCTTGTTAATGGCCACAATGATTGGAACATTGGCTGCTTTTGAGTGGTTGATGGCTTCAATTGTTTGAGGCATTACTCCGTCATCTGCTGCTACAACCAAGATGGTAATATCGGTAACAGATGCACCACGCGCCCGCATAGAAGTAAAGGCCGCGTGTCCAGGTGTATCCAAGAAGGTAATCTTTTTGCCATTTTCAACGATTTGGTAGGCACCGATGTGCTGAGTGATCCCACCAGCTTCACCTGTCGCTACACGGGAATTACGAAGGGTATCCAAAAGGGTTGTCTTCCCGTGGTCAACGTGTCCCATGATGGTGACAACTGGTGGACGCTCTACCAGCTTATCTTCATTGAGATAGCCATCTTCTACGAAGAAGCGTTCAATATCCGCATTATCCACTTCGACTTTTTGTTTAGCTTCAATACCATAATCCACCATCAAAAGTTCGATGGTATCGCCATCAAGCGATTGGTTTTGAGTCGCCATGACTCCCATCATAAAGAGTTTCTTGACAATTTCAGCCGGTTCACGCTTAATGCGTTTTGCAATTTCTGCAACCGTCATTCCGTCCGTATACTCAAATTCACTTGGTAGTTCATGGAATTTACGCTCCGTTACTGGTTTTGGAGCATCATTACGGTTGTTCTTTCCTTTTTTATTTTTCTTATTGTTATTCCAGTTACTATTCTTCTGATTTCTCACTTGATTTTGACTATTTCGATTCCTTTGTTGTTTTCTTGGACCATCGTCTTCACGATCAAAATCATCGCGTTTCTTATCTGGTCGTGCTTGTTTCTTCCGACGTGTATCAACTTGAGCTGGAGCAGCAGCTACAACTGGTTTTGTATGGTTCTCAACAGCCGGTTCTTGTACAGGTACCTTCACTTCTGGTACTTCTACACGTTTCCGGCGCTGTTGACGTTCTTGTTCTGCTTTTGCAGCTTGTTGTTTGTAGCGATCTTCACTTCCACGTGCGTACTCGGCATTTTGTTCAGCTCTCAGTGCTGTTGCACGCGCTTTGAAATCAATTTTTGGTGCTACTTGGGGTTGAGCACTACGTCTTTGATCTGGTCTATTATTTCGACGATCTGTACTTTGATTTCGTTGTTCATTTCGCTCTTGTGGGCGTTGATTTCGGTTATCACCATAACGCTGATTATCTTTGCGATCGCGTTTTGGACGATTGTCTTGTTGTTTTCTACGCTCAGCCTGTTCTTTTGCACGCGCTTCTCGTTCTGCTTTGAAGTTACGACTCTTTGGTTTAGCAGCTGGTGTTACTGATTTTGCCTCAGTTGCCTCTTCTTTCTTTACAGGCGCTGCTTCTTTTTTCTCTGCGACAGCCGTTGTCTTGGCAACCACTTCTGCTACTTTCTTTTCGACTGTTTCTTTTTTCGCTGCAAAGCTATTGATCAGCTTTTCAGCAACATCAGTATCGACACTAGATGCATGACTCTTGACGTCAAAACCTAATTCTTTCGCACGAGTGACGACTTCCTTACTTTCCTTGCCCAATTCTTTGGCAATTTCGTATAATCTTTTCTTAGACAATTGCTGTCCTCCTCTTCTATTCCATAAGAGACCTCATTTTCTTTGAAAATCCAGCATCTACAACAGCGACGACCTTCCGGGCACGTCCAATTGCAGTGCTTAATTCTAGTGTTGAAAACACGGTAGATACTTGAACCTCATAATAGTGACCCTTATCTGTCACCTTTTTTGTCAGGTTACTGGCTGCATCGTTTGCCAGAAAAACTAATTTTGCTTTTTCTTCCTGGATTGCTTTGATCACGAGTTCTTCTCCAGAAATGAGTTTTCCTGCTCTTTGCGCCAAGCCCAACAAATTACTTATCTTTTGCTTATTCAAGGCCTAACTCTCTTCTCTTCACCTTATGATCTACATAAGCGATCAATTCATCATAGAAAGCTTCTTCCACTTCCATATTAAAGCTACGATTGAAAACTTTCTTTTTCTTAGCAAGTGCCGCTTCTTCATTGTCTAGCTTGATGTAAGCACCTCGACCATTGGCTTTGCCAGTCGGATCAATAAAGACTTGTCCTTCTTTATTTTTGACAATGCGGAGCAAATCACGCTTATCAATAATTTCATTTGAAACGACAGATTTTCTTAAAGGGATTTTTCTTGTTTTTACCATTTTCCCTCCCTCTCTTAATCGACTTGCTCTTCGCCACTTTCTACTTGGTCTTCAAAAGTTTCTTGAGCTGCTTCCATTTCTTCAAACTCACTAGCAGATTTGATATCGATGCGGTAACCAGTCAAATGAGCCGCTAAACGAACGTTTTGACCACGACGACCGATGGCAAGAGATAATTTGTTATCAGGGACCACAACGAGAGCATGTTTGCTATCTTCATCATCAAAAATAACTTGGTCCACTTCTGCAGGAGCGATTGCATTGTAGATAAATTCAGCTGGATCTGGAACCCACTCGATGACATCGATATTTTCTTCTGTCGGAACCATACGGTCTAATTTTTGATCATATCGAGCTGGGTGGAATTTGCTGGTAATCTTTTTAATGTTCGATCCACCACGACCAACGATCGTACCAATCGCATCTACGTTTGGATTATGGCTACGAACCGCAACTTTTGTACGATCTCCAGCTTCACGCGCGACACTCATAATCTCAACAGTACCATCATAAACTTCAGGAATTTCTTGTTCCATCAAACGTTTGATCATTTCAGGATGACTTCGACTAACAAAGACATTGACGCCACGAGGGTTATCTTCTACCTTGTAGACAAAAACTTCGATCCGGTCATGGGATTGGAAGATTTCTCCTGGAATTTGGTCTTGTTTAGACAATTGTGCTTCGATCGAACCAAGATTGACATAGATAAAACGATTGTCAAAGCGCTCCACCGTTCCACTCATGATTTCATTTTCATGTTCTTTATAAGTGTTATAGGTGATGGTGCGTGTTTGCTTCCGCATTTTTTCCATGATGGTTTGTTTGGCAGATTGAGCTGCTACGCGACCAAATTCAGCTGGTGCTTCTTCAAACTTGATCTTGTCACCCAACTCATAAGCAGAGCTAATGGCCAAGGCATCCTTCAAGCTGATTTCTAAACGGCTATCAAAGACTTCATCGACTACTTCACGAACCGTATAAACACGGAAATCTCCAGTTTTTTCATTGAATTCAATCGCTGCACTTTCTGATTGTCCATAACGACGGCGATAAGCTGAACGCAATGATTCTGTGACTGCTTCGATGATATCTTCTTTTTTGATCCCTTTGTCTTCTTCCAAAATGCGGAAGGCTTCTAGCATTTCTTTACTCATGTTTTTCTTGCCTCTTCTATAAAGGCATCCTTTCTTTCATTCTGTTACAATTTTACAGCCAACCTTGCTTTGGACACAAGGTTATAAGGAATATCCACTGTTTTCTTTCGTGTTTTATCCATATACTCAATGGTCAAAACATCCTCTTCAAAACCTACCAGGTTCCCCTCAAAGATCTTTTGCTTTTCAACAGCCTTGTACAAGCTGATATTGACGTACTTACCAACAGCTCCCTCAAGTGCTTCCTTGGTTTTCAAAGGTCTCTCCAAGCCAGGACTGGTGACTTCTAAAAAGTACTGTTCTGGAAATGGGTCTGGTTTGATTTGATCCAATAGCGGACTGATGATTTCTGTCAAATCCGCTGTATCATTCAGTGTGATTCCTTCTGGTTTGTCTACGAAAATGCTTAAGACGTAGTCACCACCCATTTTGCCATATTCAACATCAACCAATTCAAATGGTTCCTTTATAGCTGGCTGAATCACTTCTGTTACTAAGTCAACAATCGTTGCGATGGTTGCCACCTCCTCATAGATAAGAGGCGAAGATATTTCCCCGCCTCTCCTTTTCTATTCATTTAATGTATTATAGCACGATTTTCCAATGATTGCAAGGAATATGCTAAAACTGTGCTTCTACACGGTAAATGACCTGGCCTTTACTTGAGAACTTCTTCTCATATTCGGTCATAACATTACCCTCAAAATCACTAGCATGAAGGTCTAGCCAAACTCCCTTCAAAGTCATACCATACTGTGAAAAACTCACCAAACTGTATTCAAACAAACCTCGGTTGTCTGTTTTAAAGTGAATCTCCCCATGTTCTGGAAGAATTTGCTTGAAGGTGTCTAGGAAGGTCTTGTAAGTCAAGCGACGCTTCTCATGACGTTTCTTTGGCCATGGATCTGAAAAATTCAGATAGAGCTGATCAATTTCTCCGTCTTCAAAATAGTTAGTCAAGCTATCCCCATCTACCCAAAGTAATTTAATATTAGGAACATCAGCTTCTAAGACCTTATCTAAAGCATAACTTAAGACCGATTTTTGAATATCAATTCCGATGTAGTTGATCTCTGGATTGGCCTTAGCCATTCCAGTAATAAAGGCCCCTTTTCCACTTCCCACTTCAATATGAATGGGGTGGTCATTCCCGAAAATCCCATGCCATTTTCCCTTAGCATCTTCTGGATTTAGGACCACATATTGTGGATTGGCTTCTAGTAATTCTGTCGCTCCTTTGCGATTTCTAACTCTCATATTTCCTTTCCATATTTCAACCGGAAATTGCGCAGAGCATAGATCTCGCGATTGACATTTTCTAAATCATTATTTTCATAGTATTTAGCAATTTGCCACAAGAAGGAGTATTGACCAAACCAATAGAGTTTATCAAACACCTTTTGGTTGTACTTGTAACCATAATAACCTAACCAATCGCGCCAATTGGAATCTGGAATATAGTGACTCAAGATATGCGCTACATCCAACATCCGATCTGTCAAACGAACGGAATCCCAATCGACTAAATAAATCAAGCCGCTCTCTGTCTCAATCCAGTTACTATGACGGACATCCCCATGGACGATCGTCGCATAATCCTCCCGAAAAGCTGGCACTGTCTTACGTAAATTCTTTACGACTGATTGGATGTAGTGGTTCTGACGTAGGGCAATGGGCAACCGGTTACTCCAAGAATTGAGTAACTCTAAAGGAGATTCCACCGGATACCCAAGTTTCTTTAATTGGGTCATCAAAGGTCTAGAACGGTGCAATCTCGTTAAAATATTGACCACTTGTTTTTTTGACATTCCATTTGGCGTGAGAATCTCCCCATTCAACCATTCTTGGGCACTCATCACATTTCCATCTGGTAAACGTCGACTCCATAACAATTGAGGAGCAATCTGTTCTTTTGCTAGACCCGCAAGGATTGGGGTCGTATTCATTTTTACAAAAACGCGCCCACCATCTGGGTAGGTCCCCATGTAGGCCTTCCCACTCTTCCCAGGAATTGGGGTGAGACTTAGCTCTTTTTCATTCGAGTCCATCTTTTCCTCCGTAAAAAGTTTCCAATCTATTTTACTAATTTTAACGACTTTCGTCAACCAAGCGCGCCATTTTAAATGGAAGATAGAGCAGAGTTAAAGCAACTGTATAAGCTAATAAGCCTAGTAACAGGACTTTATCTGATATAAAGACCAGGCCAATTCCCCCTTCTATCACCGTTATCATAACCATTAATAGCTGAATCGTTTTATTTAACCCTGCCTTTTTACTACCCCTTTTCATCGGGAAAAGAAGGGTCAACGGTTGGTAATCAAAAGCACTATAAAGCCCCAGTAATTGAAAAATAACCAAGTAATTGAGCAAGGCTACAAGCGCAATCACCACTAGAGGTTGAGGAATAAAGATGATAGCGAGAATGGAAAGAGCCAAGAGGCGTAGGGTCATTGAGAAAAGATCCCCATTCCGTAGGAAGGAGCGCATATATAAGTGAAGCCAAGTATTCCCATGTGTTTTGGGAAGAAGCCCCAAGAAACCATCCAAATAAGCTCTTCTTTTGACACTGTTAGTAATGCCTTTCACCGTTGTAAACAAGGCAAAGAAGCGAAGGATCAATTGTTTCCTTGCATTCTCACGAGCAATGGCTAAGGTCCAATTCAAATTTCCATCCTGGTAGAAGCGCGCTTCCTTCCAGCTAAAAACAGCCCCTTTAGCCACCCCTAAGACAAGGATATAAGCTATAATAGCAAGTTTATCCAGCCCCGTTGCCAGAAGAAGAGGCACAAATAACAGAAGGACAAAACTTTGAATCAAAAACCAAAAGACAAAAGACTTCTTGGCCTGCCCTTTGATATACCTTTTTACTTCCTCTTCCTTTACCAAAAGAAATAAGGCATCGGGCTTCTCTAGGTAGGTCGAAATGGAGCCGATCGGAACCAAGAGGAGCAAACCGATCAAGAGGCTCCAGCGGATCAGGCTTGGATCTTTGGGTAGATCTTTCAAAAATTGGCTGTATTGAACCGCCAAAAATCCTATGAAAATCAGCATAAAGAGGACGAAATGATCATTGAGAACATAGCGGCTATATTTTACACATTGAGTTCGAAACGTTTGTTGCCGTTTTTTCATCAACTCTTTCATGCTGTTTCCTCTTCTGTCAAGGTCATGTAGATATCATTTAGACTTGCTTGCTCATCCCCAAAAGTTGAACGCAGCTCGTCCAAGGTCCCTTGTGCTCGGATCTGACCCTTATGGAGGATTACAAAACCATCACACATCTTTTCAGCTGAATCCAGAACGTGGGTACTCATCAAAATTGATTTTCCTTTTGCTTTTTCATCTGTCAACAACTGAATCAAATCTGCAATCGCAACAGGATCCAATCCCAAAAAGGGTTCATCGACAATATAAAGACTTGGATCTACTGCATAAGCGCAAATAATCATGACCTTCTGCTTCATCCCCTTTGAAAACTGGGTCGGAAACCAATCTAATTTTTCAGCCAAACGAAATCGTTCCAACAAAGGCTGGACGCGCACCATGACCTGATCCATATTTAAATCATAGGCCATAGCTACGGTCTCGATATGCTCTCTCAGGGTTAATTCTTCATAAAGACTAGGGGTTTCTGGAATATAACCAATCTTCTTGCGGTATTCCGTTGGAGCTTCTGGCAGACTAAGACCATCAATCCGTACCTCCCCAGCATAAGGATGCAATAGACCAATAATTTCATTAATCGTGGTTGACTTCCCAGCTCCATTTAGTCCAATCAAACCAATCAGTTGGCCATCCGGAACTGAAAAACTCACCTCTGTCAGGACAGGGATGTTGACATAGCCCCCTGTCAACTTGTTGATTTCTAACATATTTTCTCCGATTTCTGGTATAATGTTCTTATATTATAACAAAATTTAGTCTAAATGAGGTGTATTTATGGTTGATGATTGTATTTTTTGTAAGATTGTAGCTGGCGACATTCCTTCATCCAAAGTCTATGAGGACGAGGAGGTCCTCGCATTTTTGGACATCTCTCAGGTTACTCCTGGTCATACGTTAGTCATTCCAAAAAAACACGCTCGTAACCTCTTAGATATGGACGAAACCACCACAGCTCAACTGTTTGCACGTGTCTCTAAAGTTGCTAAAAAAGTAGAAGTTGCTACCCAAGCCAAGGGAATGAATATCATCAGCAACATGGAAGAAGTTTCTGGACAAACCGTTTTTCACACCCATGTCCACATTATCCCTCGCTATTCCGCTCAAGATGAACTGGCCATTTCATTTACTGAACACGAACCTAATTTTGAACGATTAGCAATTCTCGCAGAAACCATCAAAAACAGCTAAAAGGAGACAATATGAAACTCAAAAATCTCTTTTGGTTTGCAACAGGAGCTAGCATTAGCTACCACCTGGTTAAAAACCGCAAAGAAATCAAAACTGAGGTGACTGAATCCAGCCAATTGGTTAAGGGCATTCAAGATAACCTAGCAAAAATCCAACGTAATCTAGATATTATCCAAGACCAAAAGACCAATCTTCAAGAATTGGTAACCGATTTCCAATACAAGACCAAACTGTTTCGTCAACAAGCAACAGCCTCTCTAAAAGAAATTCAAGACATCTGGCAACCAAGTAAAAACGATTGAGAAAACTCAATCGTTTTTTCTTATTCTGAAGGTACCGTAGGTGTCACACTGCTCGACTCTGTTGCTGCTGGAGCAACTGGTGTCACTGGTGCGACCGAACTTTGAGGCGTCACCACTCCCGTATCCTGGGTCGATGGAACAACTGGTAGTTGGTTAAACTCTTGGTAAACAGGTGCTTCCTCAGATGCTGCCGCTGGCGCATCATTTTGAGAAGAAGCATTCTTCAACTCTTCGTCTCCATCCAATAAGTAAGCATTGGTTTTCAGTGTTTTAATTTCTTTCTTTCCTAAAGCTTTGCGGATGATATTTTGTATTTTTAAAATATGTTTCGAAGTGACAATCTGATAACTTCCGCCATCTGCTAAGGTAGCATCTTCCCCTTTTAGCTGGTATTGATGGATGGTAGAAAGTGCATCCTTGTAGCCCAACAATTGAAGAAGACTATTGCTGTCTAAGGAAATATTGGTTTGCATATTGTCACTAACAGAATCAATAATCCCCTTATAATGACTTAAGCTATTCAAGCTCAAGACCTTCTCCACAATTTTTTTGATCACTTCACGTTGACGCTTCTGACGCCCATAATCCCCTTCTGGATCCTGATACCGCATCCGTGAATAAACCAGCGCTTGTTCCCCATTAATCTCATGACGTCCTGGTGCAATCTTAGCCGTGTACTCCGGCTCATTTTCTTCAATGGAGATGTCAAAATCAAAGGGATTATTGACCGTGATCCCTCCAATTTTGTCAACCAATTGGATGAGCCCCTTCATATTGATCATAACATAGCGGTCAATATGAATATTTAAGAGATCCTGAATGGTCTTAATGGCAAGTTTAGCGCCACCTTGAGCATAGGCAGCATTTAATTTTTCTTGCACTGTTTGACCATCCGAGCTAACATTGGTTAAAATATCTCTTTCTAGGCTTGTCATAGTCGTTTCTTTGGTACGAGGATTGACCGTCACTAGAATCATGGTATCACTATTTCCCGCCCAAGGATCTTCTCGCGAACCATTTCCGGTATCAACCCCCATTAAAAGAATGGTCATGGGTTTATTTTCTGCAATGACATTGGTCTCATTCCCAAAGCCCTTATAGGTCTTACTGAGAGTCCCCGTTGTTTGATTGAGGATAGTAAGGCCATAGGCCCCAATCCCAATCACTGTTACTGTCAATAAGCTCAAAAACATTAAAATAATTTTTTTTACCATATAGAATCTCTCTCTAATCTATCAGTTTCCCCATAAGGTAAACATCTAAGAATTCTCCTTCAGCTGAACAAGCTCCACGAGCTTGACAACCTTCGATCTCAAAACCTAACTTTTTATATAGGTGAACAGCCCGTTCATTGCGCACTTGGACATTCAAGACTAGTTTCCTAAGAACACCGGTCGAGTGCGCCCACTCGATTCCTTCTTCTAGTAAGATCTGTCCAAGCCCTTGATTCCAATAATCTTTTTGAACCACAATAAAGACATCACCAATATGCTGAATGGACCGTTGAGAAGCCGCAGTGATATTTAACAAAGCTGCCAGTTCCTGATCTAGAAATAGCAAGAGACAAATCCGGCTTTCCGCCATCTCTTGCACCATTAGAAATTGCTCCATGTCTGCTTGAGACATGCCAATCCCAGCTTCATCTAGCGTCATATAATCTGACTCTTTCCCAACTTGATTTAAGAAATCAGCGACAAGAGCCGCGTCTGCACTGTCAGCTTGCCGAATTTCTAATGTCACTTCCTTTTCCTTAGTCATCGGTTTTTTCCACCTGCTCAAAGGATGCTAGTAAAGCTTCTGCACGAGCTCCATGAGCCTCAAAAGCCAACTCTCGCCCATCTTCCAATTTTCGGATAAAAATTTTAAGATAAGCATCCGAGAGACTCGGCTCAATCAACTCTCCCCATTCAATAATGGTAGCACCATCTCCAAATAGAAAATCATCTAAATCAATCGAATCTGGATCATTCCCAATCCGGTAAACATCCAAGTGGTACAAAGGCAAGCGGCCTTCGTATTCACGAACAATGGTATAGGTCGGACTTTTAATCATCTGATCAATCCCTAACCCCTTTGCAATCCCTTTGGTGAAGGTTGTTTTTCCTGCCCCTAGATCACCTGATAAGATGATCACATCTTGCTTTTCTAAGACTTTTCCTAGCTGTTTTCCTAGAGCAATCAGCTCCGTTTCATTGTGACTAATCATTTCTCTATTATACCAAACTTTTTTAAAATCTGCTCTTTCTTTTAGAAATTGTTCGACTCAGGTTTGCTTTTTGAGACATAGACATCAAGGAGAACGGAAGATACTCCCATTTATTCCCTCTGTCTATCCATCCAAAAAGGAATGGAAGACACCTCCCATTCCTTTTTTAACTTTCTCTATTGCTTAATTCAAAGCCATGCTCACGTAGTTTAAGATAAAGAGAACATCTAGGATCCAAATCATGCTATGCACGTCTTTTGCTTCCCCTTTCACCACTTTTACAAAGCTATAGGTGATAAATCCAGCCGCAATCCCTTGTGTGATAGAATAACTGAAGCCCATAAAGATCGATGTGAAGAAAGCAGGAATCGCTTCTGACATATCTTCCCAATGGATATTTTTCAAACCACTTAACATCATGATCCCCACAACAATCAGAATTGGGGCAGTGGCAGCTGTTGGGACAATAGCCAACAAAGGACTAAAGATACTTGAAATAGCGAAACAGATTGCAACCACTAGAGCTGTCAAACCAGTACGACCACCAGCACCAATACCTGCTGCAGATTCAATATAAGTTGTCACGTTTGAAGTACCAGCAATGGCACCTACTGAAGTTGCCACCAAATCAGAGTAAAGAGCCTTATCCAATTTAACTGACTCATGATTTTCACCACTTGTCGCGATGATTCCAACTTTTTCACCCGTACCGATAAGAGTTCCGATCGTATCAAAAATATCGGTCAAAGAGAAGGCCAAAATGGCCATCAAGGTCTCAGGTAAACGAGACGTATTGGAAATCAAAGAACCCAATCCTTTTGATCCCAAGGCTTGACCAAAGATGGTACCCAAGTCATTAAAAGCAGCTCCTAGATGGGTACTTGCGAAGTCGATTTTCGACACATCTACGACATGGACTAGAATCCCCAAAACAGTCGTTGCGAAGATGGAAAGGATAATCCCTCCCTTGACTCCCTTCACGACGAAGAAAATGGTAATCGCTAGACCTGCCAGAGCTAAAAGTACCGCCGGATTATTAAAGTCCACCAAACCTGGAACTGCTGCTGCATTGGCCGCAATCGTCGCATTGGCTTGGTCCGCTCCCTTCCCAACAACGGTGTAGGTATGAGGGTCAATCGTGAATTTCAAAAATCCGGCATTTTTGATTCCTACATAGGCCAAGAAAATTCCAATCCCAGCTGAAATCGCTGAACGAAGGGCTGTTGGAATCGACTCGATAATCATCTTACGCACCTTTGTCAAGGTGATGATCAATGAAATCACACCACAAATAAAGACCATTCCCAAGGCTTCTTGCCACGTATAGCCCATTCCAAACACAACAGTGAAGGTAAAGAAGGCATTCAAGCCCATTCCTGGCGCTTGAGCATATGGCAAATTAGCATAAAAGGCCATCATCAAGGTACCAACAACCGATCCAATAATCGTTGCAAGAAAGACCCCTTGAGCTGGCATTCCTGTTTGTGACAACATTTGCGGATTTACGAAGAGGATATAACTCATCGCAAAAAAGGTTGTCAAACCAGCAAGAACCTCTGTTCGAACAGTGGTTCCATGTTCTGAAAGTTTAAAAAATTTATCCATTTCAGAAAAAACTCCTTTTTCATCATTCTCGCTCCCAATCAATTTGCGAACGTTATTTCTATTTTATCAAAATATATTTCGGATTTCAAGAAATTCTCCTTCTCTCTTTATTTTCAAGCAGTTTTTCTTATTTTCTGATATAATGATCTCATTCTTCTCGAAAGGAACCTACATATGCAAAAGAAACTAATTGCTCTGGATTTAGATGGCACTCTCCTGAATTCAGAAAGTCAATTAAGCGACTTCACTGTTGAGACCATAAAGAAAGTTAGCGCCCTTGGACATAAAGTGATCATTACAACAGGCCGTCCCTATCGCATGGCCCATACCTACTACCAAGAACTCGAACTCGATACCCCTATGATCAATTTCAACGGCTCCCTTACCCACCTTCCTGGAAAAAAATGGAGCGAAGAACAATGTTTGACCTTGGATAAAAAATATTTACTAGACATGGTTGCCCATCGTGACGCCATCCAAGCAGACTTCATTGCCGGTGAATACCGTAATAAATTTTTTATAACAGATCCTAATGACCAGATTGCCGATCCTCAATTATTCGGAATTGAAGCTTTCCAGCCCGAAAATCAATTTCATTCAGAGAGGGTAACGAGTGATCCAAACTGCATTCTTTTTCAGACAAAGGCTGAAGATAAATATGCTCTTGCAGAGGATATGAATCGGTATTATAACTACAACTTATCCATCAATACCTGGGGTGGCCCCTTAAATATTTTGGAGTGCAATCCTAAAAATGTAACCAAAGCATCAGCTCTGACCTACCTTCTGGATAAACTCAATATGGATCGGAAGGATTTGATTGCTTTTGGAGACGAGCACAATGACACAGACATGCTAGCTCTTGCTGGGTGTGGATACGCGATGAAAAATGCGAGTTCAGTCTTACTTCCCTATGCAGATTTCATAACAAACTACACAAACGACGAAGACGGTGTCGCACGCCAATTAAGAGAATTGTTCATAGACTGATCCAGAGGCTGGGACAAAAGTCCTAGCCTCTTCTTGTTTTTTGATTGTCGAGCAAGACGCAGTGGTTGAGTGGGCTCTACTACGCTGATTTCATCAGCTTTTACAGCCCTGCTCAACTGTGCGGAAGTGGGACAACGAAATCGAATTCTAACGAATGACCAATTTCTGTCCCACTCTCTTTTGTCCTTCAAATTCTTAAGCGGTTAACATTTCCTTCCCTTTTTTTCCATTTTTTTTATTGCTCTCCCTAATAGTTTGTGATATTATTAACATAGTTATTAAAGAAGCGTTTTCAAAAATCTAATACGCCTCTTGTTCACTTAAGGAGGAACAAAATGAAAGCTGTTGTTGTAAATCCAGAAGGTACTGGTGTAGAAATCGTTGCTAATAAAGAAGTCCGTCCACTTGAAACAGGGGAAGCTCTTGTTCAAATCGAGTACTGTGGTGTCTGCCACACTGACTTGCACGTCGCACATGGTGATTTCGGAAAAGTTCCAGGTCGCGTCCTTGGACATGAAGGAATTGGTATCGTCAAAGAAGTGGCTCCTGGTGTAAAAAGCTTAAAAGTTGGTGACCGTGTCAGCGTTGCTTGGTTCTTCGAAGGTTGTGGGACTTGTGAATACTGTACAACAGGTCGCGAAACCCTTTGCCGTACTGTAAAAAATGCAGGTTACTCTGTTGATGGAGGAATGGCTGAACAATGTATCGTTACTGCAGATTACGCAGTGAAAGTACCTGAAGGATTAGACCCAGCCCAAGCTTCATCTATCACTTGTGCAGGGGTTACTACTTATAAAGCTATCAAAGAAGCAAAAGTTGAACCTGGACAATGGGTTGTCCTCTATGGTGCTGGAGGCCTCGGAAACCTAGCTGTTCAATACGCTAAAAAAGTATTCAATGCACACGTTATCGCAGTGGATATCAATAACGATAAACTCGAATTGGCTAAAGAAGTTGGAGCTGACATCGTAATAAACGGTAAAGAAGTTGCAGATGTTCCAGGATTGATCAAAGAAAAAACAAATGGTGGAGCTCACTCTGCTGTCGTAACAGCTGTTTCTAAAGTAGCTTTCAACCAAGCAGTAGATTCTGTTCGTGCAGGTGGCCGCGTTGTCGCAGTTGGTCTTCCTTCAGAAATGATGGACCTCAGCATCGTGAAGACTGTCCTTGACGGTATCCAAGTTATTGGTTCACTCGTAGGTACCCGTAAAGACTTGGAAGAAGCCTTCCAATTCGGTGCAGAAGGTTTGGTTGTTCCAGTCGTTCAAAAACGTCCTGTAGAAGATGCAGTAGACATTTTTGATGAAATGGAAAAAGGACAAATCCAAGGACGTATGGTACTTGACTTTACAAACTAAATAACTAAACCTACAGGACTAGCCCAACTGGGCTAGTCTTTTTTGAGGGCTCTCAATAGATCCATCTACTAGGTTGTTATACTTTTATTTTACTTTTTCATTCATGAATGATTTTCTATAATTTTGCACCCAAGCTTTACTTACATGTTAAAGAAGCTATGACGCTGTTTTTTATGGGATCGCTTAGTGATAAAGCAAGTATGAATAAGAGTGCTAAAGAGATAAATTAATATAACAAAGATGCTCTTTTACCTCTAGATTTTAATAGAAAAATTGACTTAAATGTGAAAACGGTTTATAATAAAGAAGCTTAAAGTTTTCTTAAACTGAAAGTCAAACAAATTTTATAAGGAGGAATGTCAATAATGAGTATTGGTATCATTATTGCTAGCCACGGTGAATTTGCAGCTGGAATCCACCAGTCTGGCTCAATGATCTTTGGAGATCAAGAGAAAGTTCAAGTGGTTACGTTCATGCCAAATGAAGGCCCAGATGATCTCTATGCTAAATTTAATGCTGCTATTGCTGCATTTGATGCAGATGATGAAGTCTTGGTTTTGGCTGACCTTTGGAGTGGTTCTCCATTTAACCAAGCGAGTCGTGTCATGGGAGAAAATCCAGATCGTAAATTTGCGATCATTACTGGATTGAACCTTCCAATGTTGATTCAAGCTTACACAGAGCGTTTGATGGATGCAAATGCTGGCGTTGATAAAGTCGCTGCAAACATCATCAAGGAAGCTAAAGACGGTGTCAAAGCCCTTCCAGAAGAATTGAATCCTGTCGAAGAAGCTAGTACAGCCGCTGCTGCTCCTGTAGCCCAAGCTGCGATTCCAGAAGGAACGGTTATCGGAGATGGAAAACTCAAGATCAATCTTGCCCGCTTAGATACACGTCTTCTTCATGGACAAGTCGCAACTGCTTGGACACCCGATTCAAAAGCCGATCGGATCATTGTTGCTTCAGATTCTGTTGCCAAAGATGAATTGCGTAAAGAATTGATCAAACAAGCTGCACCAGGTAACGTCAAGGCCAATGTAGTCCCAATTCAAAAATTGATCGATGTTGCAAAAGACCCTCGTTTTGGGAACACACATGCTTTGATCTTGTTTGAAACACCACAAGATGCCCTTCGCGCCATCGAGGGTGGTGTTCCGATTAAAACCTTGAACGTTGGATCAATGGCCCACTCAACTGGTAAAACCATGGTCAATAATGTGTTATCAATGGATAAAGATGACGTGGCTACATTTGAAAAAATGCGTGATCTTGGAGTAGAATTTGACGTCCGTAAAGTGCCAAATGACTCTAAGAAAGATTTGTTTGACTTAATTAACAAAGCTAACGTTCAATAATCGATTACTTACGAAAGGATTTTAAACATGTCTATTATTTCTATGGTATTAGTGGTCGTTGTTGCCTTCTTAGCAGGTCTTGAAGGTATCCTTGACCAATTTCAATTCCACCAACCACTTGTTGCTTGTACCTTAATTGGTTTGGTAACAGGTAACTTGACTGCTGGCGTTATGCTTGGTGGTTCACTTCAATTTATTGCACTTGGCTGGGCAAACATTGGTGCCGCAGTTGCACCCGATGCTGCTCTTGCATCTGTCGCTGCTGCCATCATCATGGTACTTGGGGGAGACTTCAGTGCAAAAGGAATCGCTGTCGCTCAAGGTGTCGCTATTCCACTTGCAGTTGCTGGTCTTTTCTTGACAATGATCGTCCGGACCCTTTCTGTTGGTTTGGTTCACACTGCCGACGCTGCTGCTAGAAAAGGCGATATCAAAGGTGTAGAACGCGCTCACTTTGTAGCCCTTCTTCTTCAAGGTCTTCGTATCGCGATTCCTGCAGCCCTCTTGTTGATGATTCCTGCTGAAACTGTCAAAACTGCTCTTGAAGCAATGCCAAAATGGCTCTCTGATGGTATGCAAATCGGTGGGGGTATGGTCGTAGCTGTTGGTTACGCCATGGTTATCAACATGATGGCTACTCGTGAAGTATGGCCATTCTTCGCTATTGGTTTTGCTCTTGCAGCCGTTAGCCAATTAACCTTGATCGCTCTTGGTGCGATTGGTGTTGCCCTTGCCTTGATTTACCTTTCACTTTCTAAGAAAGGTGGCAATGGAGGTGGCGGTGTCGCTACTTCTAATGACCCAATCGGCGATATTCTCGAAGACTATTAAGAAAGGTGTGACACTATCATGACTGAAAAATTACAATTATCTAAATCAGATCGTCAAAAAGTTTGGTGGCGTTCAACCTTCTTGCAAGGTTCTTGGAACTACGAACGGATGCAAAACTTGGGTTGGGCCTACTCATTAATCCCAGCTATCAAAAAACTCTACACAAAGAAAGAAGACCAAGCAGCTGCACTTGAGCGTCACTTGGAATTCTTCAACACTCACCCATATGTTGCTGCACCAATCCTTGGAGTAACCCTTGCTTTGGAAGAAGAAAAAGCAAACGGCGCTGCGATTGACGATGCTGCTATCCAAGGGGTGAAAATCGGTATGATGGGACCTTTGGCAGGTATTGGAGATCCTGTCTTCTGGTTCACAGTTCGTCCGATCCTTGGAGCACTTGGAGCTTCCCTTGCTTTGTCAGGCAGTATCCTTGGTCCAATTATCTTCTTCTTGGCATGGAATGCGATTCGTATGGCCTTCTTGTGGTACACGCAAGAACTTGGTTACAAAGCAGGTTCTGAAATTACCAAAGATATGTCTGGTGGGATCTTGCAAGACATCACTAAAGGGGCTTCTATCCTTGGGATGTTCATCCTCGCTGTCTTGGTAGAACGTTGGGTATCAATTAAGTTTGTCTTTAATGTTTCTTCTGTAAAATTAGACGATAAGGCTTATATCCACTGGGATAAACTTCCTGATGGATTTAAAGGAATTCAAGAAGCCTTCGCTCAAGTTGGTCAAGGACTTTCTCAAACTCCTGAAAAAGTTACAACTTTCCAACAAAACTTGGATTCATTGATTCCTGGTTTGATGGGATTGCTTCTTACTTTCGCTTGTATGTGGTTGCTTAAGAAGAAAGTATCTCCAATCACTATCATCATCGCCCTCTTTGTCATCGGTGTCTTGGCACACATTTCTGGCTTGATGTAAGCAAAGATCAACAAAAAAGAAGGTTTCGGCCTTCTTTTTATTATGATATAATGGAATGAATAGCAATACAGGAGGATCTCATGGCTCAATCATTGAATAAAACCGTTGAATTCCATACTACAGGGGTTTCTTACCTTGGAGTAGGTGGCAAGGTTGGAAAAATGTTACTTGGAAATGCTGCTTTTGAATTTTATGCAGATACAAATGTTGAAAACTATATTCAAATTCCTTGGGCGGAAATTGAGCAGATCGGTGCCAATGTTCGCGGACATAAAATTAGCCGTCATTTTGAAATTTTCACCAAAGAATCAAAGTTTCTCTTTGCTTCAAAAGATTCAGGTAAAATTTTAAAAATTGCTAGAGAAAAGCTAGGGAATGATAAAGTGGTCAAACTTCCTACCCTCCTCCAAACCATCGGTCAAAAAATTAAAAATCTATTTGCAAAAAAATAGAAACTTTAGTATAATCATAACAACGGATAAGTAGGTTATCCCCTTCTTTCAGAAAGTCTGCGGTTGTTGCGAGCAGATAGGAGGGATAGGTGAAATTCTACCGTTATCTTTAATTACATACATAATCAAGTGCACATCTGTGAAGTTGGATGGAACCGTGGCGCTGCCACTCCAACACTTTAACAGGTGTGCTTTTTATCATAAAGGAGTTCTTATGTTAGATATCAAACGAATCCGCACAGATTTTGATGCTGTTGCTAAAAAACTGGCTACACGTGGAGTAGCCGCTGCTACTTTGAATGAGATGAAAGAAATCGATGCCAAACGTCGAGACATCTTGGTTAAGGTTGAAACACTTAAATCTGAACGCAACACCGTTTCTGCCGAAATTGCCCAAGCTAAACGCAATAAAGAAAATGCGGATGATAAAATCACTGCCATGCAAGCTCTCTCTGCTGACATCAAATCATTAGATGCAGAATTGGCCGAAATCGATGCTAAGTTAACAGAATTTACCACTACCCTTCCAAATATTCCTGCTGATAGCGTGCCCGTTGGAGCTGATGAAAATGACAATGTCGAAGTTCGCCGTTGGGGAAACCCTCGTGATTTTGACTTTGACGTAAAAGCTCACTGGGACTTAGGAGAAGACCTGGGAATCCTAGACTGGGAACGTGGTGCGAAAGTTACCGGAGCTCGCTTCCTCTTCTACAAAGGACTTGGAGCTCGCTTAGAACGTGCTATTTACAACTTTATGTTGGATGAACATAGTAAGGAAGGCTACACTGAAGTCATCCCTCCATACATGGTCAACCATGATTCTATGTTTGGTACTGGTCAATACCCAAAATTCAAGGAAGATACTTTTGAACTTAGCGATACCAATTATGTTCTCATTCCAACTGCTGAAGTTCCTTTGACAAACTACTACCGTGATGAAATTCTTGATGGAAAAGACCTTCCAATCTACTTCACCGCTATGAGTCCATCATTCCGTTCAGAAGCTGGTTCAGCCGGTCGTGATACTCGTGGCTTGATCCGTTTGCACCAATTCCATAAGGTTGAAATGGTGAAGTTTGCCAAACCAGAAGAATCATATGATGAATTGGAAAAAATGGTTGGCAATGCTGAAAATATCCTTCAAAAACTAAACCTTCCATACCGCGTGGTAGCTCTCTCCACTGGAGACATGGGATTCTCAGCTGCCAAGACTTATGACTTGGAAGTATGGATTCCAGCACAAAACACCTACCGTGAAATCTCAAGTTGTTCCAATACCGAAGATTTCCAAGCTCGCCGTGCACAAATCCGCTACCGTGATGAAGCAGATGGTAAGGTAAAACTCCTTCACACTTTAAACGGTTCTGGATTGGCTGTCGGACGTACCGTTGCTGCTATTCTTGAAAACTATCAAAACGAAGACGGTTCTGTGACCATTCCAGAAGTCCTTCGCCCATACATGGGTGGCGCTGAAGTCATCGCACCAAAATAAAGTTAAAAAAACTGAGTCTTGCAAATTGCAAGCTCAGTTTTTTAATATTTACGAAAACGTTGGTAGCGTTGCTCTAAAAGATCATCCAGAGATAAGGTTTGTAAAAACTTTAACTCTTCCTGTAATTCCTTCTTAACTTGAGCCAGTAGTTCACCATTTGAAAATCCATGCTCTGGAATCACCTTATCGACAATGCCCATATTTAACAACTCGTGAGAAGTAATCTTCATCAACTCTGCTGCTTCCATGGCACGGCTGCCATCTTTCCAAAGAATAGAGGCGAAACCTTCTGGACTCAAGACCGCATAGATGGAGTTTTCTAGCATCCAGACCTTATCTGCTACACCAAGAGCCAAGGCACCACCAGAACCACCTTCTCCGATGATAATCGCGATAATTGGAACTTTTAAATCACTCATTTCCATGAGGTTGCGGGCAATGGCTTCCCCTTGTCCTCGTTCCTCGGCACCAACACCAGGATAAGCACCCGCTGTATTGATAAAGGTCACAACTGGACGGCCAAATTTCTCGGCCTGCTTCATGAGGCGCAAAGCTTTTCGATAGCCTTCTGGATGGGGTTGTCCAAAATTACGTTTTAGATTATCCTGAAGATTTTTCCCTTTTTGGATTCCAACGACTGTAATCGTTTGATCTCCTAAGCGTCCAATTCCACCAATCACCGCACCATCATCACGGAAGTTTCGATCTCCATGTAATTCAATAAAATCATCAAAAATTCCTTGAGCAAAATCAAGCGCAGTCAATCTTCCTTGGTCACGTGCCTCTTTAATAATCTGTGTTATTTTACTCATGTTTACCTCCATGAAGGGCCAATAATTGTCCAACTGTTGCTCGGATTTGGCTTCTCTCCACGATCAAATCAACAAATCCATGTTCTTGTAGAAATTCTGCTTTTTGGAAATCATCTGGCAATTTTTCACGCACAGTTGATTCAATCACGCGCCGACCGGCAAACCCAACCAAGGCTTGACTCTCTGCCATGATAATATCACCTTCCATAGCAAATGAAGCCGTCACCCCACCGGTTGTTGGATCTGTCAATACCGTCAAATAGAATAATTTTTCTTTAGAATGACGTTGAACAGCTGCAGAAATTTTTGCCATTTGCATCAAACTCACGATACCTTCTTGCATTCGAGCACCACCGGAAGCTGTAAAGAGAACGACTGGCAATTTTTCTTTTGTCGCAAATTCAAATAAACGAGTAATTTTTTCACCTACTACAGAACCCATTGAAGCCATGATAAAGTTAGAATCCATGATCCCAAGAGCAACCTTTTGCCCCTTAATCAAGGCAGTCCCTGTCAATACAGCTTCATCCAGCCCGGTCATTTCTCGAACTGTTGCCAGTTTCTTCTTATAATTAGGAAAATTCAAAGGGTCAGTTGTTTCGATTCCAGTAAACATTTCTTCAAAGCTAGCTGGATCCACTGTCAGCGCCAAGCGTTCTTTAGCAGAAATACGGAAGGTATAGCCACAATTCGGGCATACCCGTTCACTACCTAAATCTTTTTGGTAAATGGTATGTTTACAACCTGGGCATTGTGAAAATAGTTCATCAGGTACTTCAGGTTTTGGCTGAGGTTCCTTCCAGGCTGACCTATTCGGATTGATCCGAATATATTTATCTTTTTTAGAAAATAATGCCATTACTTACTCCTTATAATATGCTACAGTATCTGAAGCATTACTATAAAAACCTGAAACTGTGAAGATGATGTTCATACTTCCCTCACAAGTCCAGGCTTTTTCATCATTCCTTATTATAATTTGGAAGGAATTGTTCCATTAAAAATGCAGTATCATAATCACCAGCGATCACATGTGAATCTGAAATCAAATCCAACTGGAAACTGCTATTGGTTGTGACACCATCGATTTCCAACTCATAAAGAGCTCTCTGCATTTTCATCAGTGCATCAAAGCGATTTTCACCATGGACAATGATCTTAGCAATCATACTATCATAGTATGGTGGAATCGTATAACCAGGATACACCGCAGAATCCACACGCAATCCAACCCCACCACTTGGAAGATAGAGATTCGTGATCTTACCTGGGCTTGGTGCAAAGTTAAAGGAAGGATTTTCCGCATTGATCCGGCATTCAATCGCATGTCCTTTAAAGACAATATCCTCTTGCGTGAATCCCAACTCTTGCCCTGCTGCAATTTTAATTTGTTCTTTGACAATATCGACACCAGATACAAATTCGGTTACAGGATGCTCCACTTGTACACGGGTATTCATTTCCATAAAGTAAAACTCACCCTTGCCTTCATCATACAAGAATTCAATCGTTCCAGCATTCTCATATCCAACTGATTCAGCTGCCCGAACAGCAGCAGAACCAATGCGATTGCGAAGCGTTTTCCCGATGGCAATCGAAGGGGATTCCTCTAGAACTTTTTGGTTATTCCGTTGAAGGGAGCAATCCCGTTCACCCAAATGCACCACGTGCCCATGCTGGTCAGCTAAAATCTGAACCTCAATATGTCGCGCAGGATAGATCACACGCTCCATATACATGGCACCATTCCCAAAAGCAGCTTGGGCTTCTGAGGAAGCTGATTCAAAAGCAGCAACCAAATCTTCTGGTTTTTCAACCTTCCGAATTCCCTTACCACCGCCTCCTGCAGATGCTTTCAACATCACAGGATAACCGATGCGTTCGGCAATCTCGAGAGCTTCTTCAGTAGTATACACTTCACCATCTGATCCAGGAATAACGGGTACTCCTGCCTTGATCATCTGTTTACGAGCATTAATCTTATCCCCCATCATATCCATGACTTTAGCAGAAGGACCGATAAATTTAATGCCTACTTCCTCACACATGGTTGCAAATTTTGAGTTTTCACTTAAAAATCCAAAACCAGGATGGATGGCTTCTGCACCTGTTAAAACAGCAGCAGACAAGACAGCACTCATATTTAAATAAGATTCTGTTGATTTAGCAGGTCCAATACAGACTGCTTCATCCGCTAGTAAGGTATGCAAGGCTTCTTTATCAGCAGTAGAATACACCGCGACCGTCTCGATGCCAAGTTCACGAGCTGCACGAATAATGCGAACTGCAATCTCACCACGATTGGCGATTAAGATCTTACGAAACATAGATAGGCCTTTCTTAATTTCCAATTGCAAAAGTAAGTGTTCCTGAAGCTGCAAGCTTACCGTCCACCTCTGCTTTCGCTTCAACAACAGCAATTGTTCCACGATGTTTGACAAAAGTAGCTGTCATCACCAGTTGATCTCCTGGAACAACTTGTTTTTTAAATTTCACCTTGTCCATTCCTGCATAAAAGACTAATTTGCCTTTATTTTCAGGTTTTGACAATTCAAGAACACCGGCAGTTTGCGCAAGTGCTTCCATGATGAGAACACCTGGCATAACCGGGTATTGGGGAAAATGACCATTAAAAAATGGTTCATTAATGGTTACATTTTTTATGGCAACGATCGTATCGTCACTGGTTTCCAAAACACGATCCACCAACAGCATAGGGTAACGATGTGGTAAAGCTTCGCGAATAGCTTGAATATCAATTGTCATTTGATTCGAACCAATCCTTTTCCAAATTCAACCATTTCTTCATTGGCTACTAAGATTTCAGTAATCACACCATCTTTAGGAGCTGGTACTTCATTCATGACTTTCATGGCTTCGATAATTAAGAGTGTTTGACCCTTAGTGACCTTGTCTCCTACAGATACAAAGGCTGGTTTATCAGGAGCTGATGACAAGTAAGCTACACCTACTAGAGGGCTCTCCACCACGTCCCCTTCTGCAGCTGAAGCAGGTGCTGCAACGTCTTTATCTGATGCTGAAGGTACTTCTACAGTAGAAGCTACTACTGGAGCCACTGGAGCTTGAGGAGCTGGCGAAACTACTTCAACAGCAGGAGCTACAGGACTTGCAACAACAGAACTGGTTTGGTTTTTACTCAAACTCAATTCTTCACCACCATTTTTGTATGAGAATTCACGCAAAGTTGAGGCATCAAATTGTGCCAATAAATCTTTAATTTCAGAAATATTCATAAATTAAGCCTCCCAACGTTTAAATGCAAGAACAGCATTGTGTCCACCAAAACCAAAGGTATTTGAAATAGCGTACTCAATATCTGCTTCCTGACCTTCACCATAGACAACGTTTGCTTCAATGTAGTCAGACAATTCTTTAGTCCCAGCTGTTTTTGGTACAAAGCTATGACGAATAGCTTCAATAGTAGCAATGGCTTCAACAGCCCCAGCAGCACCAAGCAAGTGGCCCGTAAAGGATTTAGTAGATGAAACTGGAACATCTTTACCAAGTACAGATACGATCGCTCCGCTTTCACCTTTTTCATTGGCCGGTGTGGATGTTCCGTGAGCATTGACATAATCCACATCTTCAGGCTTGATACCAGCTTCATTTATGGCTAATTTAATGGCTTTAGCTGCACCTGAGCCATCTGGTGTTGGGGTTGTCATGTGGTAAGCATCACAGTTTGATCCGTAACCAACAATCTCAGCCAAGATATTAGCACCACGTTTTTGGGCATGTTCCAGGCTTTCAATAACGAGAACCCCGGCACCTTCACCCATCACAAAACCATTACGGTCTTTATCAAATGGAATGGATGAACGTTCTGGGTCTTCGGTTGTAGAAAGGGCTGTCAAAGCATTGAAACCACCAATACCAATACGAGTGATAGAAGCTTCAGCACCACCAGCTAATACAACATCATGCATCCCAAACTTGATTTCACGAAAAGCTTCACCAATTGCATCATTGGCAGAAGCACAAGCTGTTGTCACTGATTTACATACTCCTTGAGCACCAATCTTAAGGGCAATATTTCCTGCACCCATGTTTGAAAGAGCTTTTGGAATAAACATCGGTTGAATTCTCTTCATCCCACGTTCATGCATCCGAATGATTTGGTCTTCCAATTCTTGTAAACCACCGATACCAGAGGATACAATGACACCGACACGGTCGCGGTCTTCTTCTTCCATGTTTAAGCCTGAATTTTCAAGAGCTTCCATGGCAGCATAGATCGCATACAATGAGTAGGTATCCATACGATTTTTGTCTTTTTTCACAAAATACTTATCGAATGGGAAGTCTTGGATTTCACCAGCATTAAAAACTGGAATTTCTGAAGCATCAAATTTTGTAATGGGTTTAATCCCGATTTTTCCTTCATGAAGGCTATTCCAGAATTCTTCTGGTGTATTCCCGATTGGTGAGGTTACACCGTAACCTGTAACAACAACACGATTTGTAGACATATATATTCTCCTTTTGTCGGATGGATATTCAGTAAAAATTTTTTAGTCAGCGACCACTCATCACTGCATCGTCATTCCACCATCAATAGCGATGGTTTGCCCTGTAAGATACTCTTGGCTTGCCAAGAAGGCTGCCACTTCAGCCACTTCTGAAGCTTGGCCAATACGTTTCATTGGCACTTGAGCAATCATGGCCTCTTTCATTTTTTCTGGAATAGCGTCTGTCATATCAGATTCAATAAAACCAGGTGCAATGGCATTCACACGAACGCCACGAGCCGCAACTTCACGCGCAACTGATTTGGTGAAACCAATCAAACCAGCCTTTGAAGCTGCATAGTTTGCTTGCCCGATATTCCCCATAAGACCTACTACAGAGGACATGTTGATAATGGCACCTTGACGAGCTTTAGACATCGGTTTTAAGACAGCTTGCGTCATATTAAAGGCACCAGTCAAGTTGATTTTCAAGACCCGTTCAAAATCTTCTTCGGTCATTTTCAACATCAACTTGTCATTTGTAATCCCAGCATTATTGACCAAAACATCGATACTTCCAAGTTTTTCAATAGCTTCTGCGACCATACGCTTCGCCTCTTCACCATTAGAAATATCTCCTGAGATACCAATAACTGTCACACCGTAGTCTACAAATTGAGCAAACAATTCCTCAGAGATTTCTGAGCGACCGTTCAAGACAAGATTGGCACCAAGACTCGCAAATTTATGCGCCACTGCTAAACCAATTCCACGTGTTGAACCTGTTACAAAAACATTTTTATTCTTAAGTTCCATCTTTACCTCGTTTTAAGCATTTAGAAGAGCTTCAAGACTTGCTTGATCTTCCACGTTATGAGTTGGCAGGGTTTTGTCAATTTTCTTCAAGAAACCTGACAAGACTTTTCCAGGTCCAATCTCAATCACTTCATCGATCCCAAACTCTTGAATCGTCGCAATGGAATCGTAAAAACGTACGGGTTCCATCACTTGACGCGCTAACAATGCTTTGACATCTTCCAGATTCATGATTGTAGCTTCTGTATTTCCGACCAAAGGTAGAGAAAAATCATTAAATGACACTTTTTCAAGTTCAACAGCTAATTTTTCACTCGCTGATTTGAGTAAAGCTGTATGGAATGGTCCTGAAACATTTAAGGGAATCAAACGTTTAGCACCAGCTTCTTTTAGTAATTCTACAGCATAATCAACAGCTTCAACTTCCCCACCAATTACGATTTGGGCTGGCGTATTGTAGTTAGCTGGTGTTACTACACCCTTTTCAGACGCTTGTTGACAAATCTCTTCGATCAAGCTTGGATCTGTATTCATAACAGCAACCATTTTCCCACTTCCAGCAGGAGCTGCCGTTTCCATGAATTCACCACGTTTCGCAACCAAAGCTACTGCATCTTCAAACGAAAGAGCTCCAGCCGCAACCAGGGCAGAATATTCCCCCAAAGAGAGGCCAGCAACAATATCAGGAGTGATACCATTTTCTGCTAAGAGACGATAAATGGCTACTGACGTTGTCAAAATAGCTGGTTGAGTATAGCGTGTCTGATTCAGTTTTTCTTCGTTAGAATCAATCAATTCACGCAAATCATAACCTAGAATACGACTGGCCGTATCAAATGTCTCTTTAACAACGGGATAAGCCGCATACAAATCGCTCGCCATGCCCAATTTCTGAGCCCCTTGACCAGCAAATAAGAACGCACGTTTTGTCACTATCCTAATCCTTTCGACGTTTTTAGATGTTTACATCTGCCCAACGAGCAGCCTCTCTTTGGATCACTTTGGCTGCACCATAATAGATATCTTCTAGAATTTCAGCACAGGTTTCTTCCTTGCTGACAAGACCAGCAATTTGACCAGCCATCACAGATCCATTGTCAACATCTCCATCAACAACGGCATTACGAAGGGCTCCTGCTCCTAATTCTTCAATTTCTTCTTGAGTTTTCTTACCTGCCAAGAAATCTTTTTCAGCTTGGTTATATGCAGAAGCCAATTTATTCTTGATCGCACGAACAGGGTGTCCGACAACAGATGCAGAAACTACCGTATCAATATCTTTCGCTTTCAAGATTTTATTCTTAAAGTTTTGGTGAGCATTAGATTCTTTAGCAACCACGAAACGAGTTCCCACCTGAACAGCTTCGGCACCTAACATAAAGACAGCTGCAGCACCAGCACCATCAGCGACACCTCCAGCACCAATTACTGGAATAGAAACAGCTTCAACCACTTGACGAACCAAGGTCATGGTCGTTAATTTACCAATGTGACCTCCAGCTTCCATTCCTTCTGCAATCACCGCATCAGCACCCAATTTTTCCATCCGTTTTGCAAGGGCAACAGACGGAACCACTGGAATGACAGTGACCCCTGCTTCATGGAAACGATCCATGTATTTCCCAGGATTTCCAGCTCCAGTTGTAACAACCTTCACACCTTCTTCAATCACCAGGTCAACAATGTCATCCGCAAATGGAGACAAGAGCATGATGTTCACACCAAATGGTTTATCTGTAATCGATTTCACCTTATCGATATTAGCCTTTACAACTTCTTTTGGAGCGTTCCCACCACCAATGATTCCAAGACCACCAGCATTTGATACTGCTCCAGCCAAATCACCATCAGCGACCCATGCCATCCCACCTTGGAAGATTGGATATTTAATATTCAATAGTTCAGTAATTCGTGTTTGCATTATACCTACCTCTTTTTTCGCTTAAGTAATAGTTTGAGTTTAAAAGAGTGTTTCTTTGAGCTTCAAACTATTACCTAAACAAGAGAGAATATCTTTCGATACTCTCATCTATCATTATTTTGTTTTTTCTTCTACGTAAGCGACAAGGTCACCAACTGTAGACAATCCTTCTTCAGTTTCGATTTGGATATCAAAAGCATCTTCAATTTCAGAAATCACTTGGAACAAATCCAATGAATCAGCTTCTAAATCTTCGAATGTAGATTCAAGAGTTACTTCTGATGGTTCTTTACCAAGTTCTTCAACGATAATTTCTTGTACTTTTTCAAATACTGCCATGATAGGCCTCCTTAAAAAATAATATATAAATTTTTAAAATGTGTTTCCACATGTTTAACTAGATTGTAACAAGAAGTGTGCCCCATGTCAAACCTCCACCGAATCCTGTAAAAAGAATTTTTTGACTTCCATCCATCTTGATTCGATGATTTTCGACACACTCCGATAATAGAATGGGGATACTAGCAGCACTAGTGTTCCCATATTCCATCATATTTGCTGGGATCTTCTCTCTTGAGACACCCAGTTTTTTTGACATCTTATCTAACATTCGGTCATTCGCCTGGTGTAAAAGAAAATAGTCAATCTCTTCTGCTTCCATAGAGGCATCTTCTATAATTTTTTGAATACTTTTCGTGACATCACGAATGGCAAAATCAAAAACTGCCCGTCCATCCATCGTCAGATATCTTCGATCAGAAACCTCATCTGAATAAGGGGAAGACAGACCCACATAGCAAGACTCAAGACTAGCTCCTCGGCTACCATCCGTAAAAAGATTTTCAGCTAAAAACGATTTTTGATCGCTTGCTTCAAGTAAGACACCACCAGCTCCATCTCCAAAAAGGACTGAAGTAGAACGGTCTGACCAGTCTAATACTTTTGAAAGCGTCTCACTACCGATCACAATTCCTCGCCGGTACATACCTGAAGAAATGTATTTTTCAGCAGAGGCTAATGCAAATACAAATCCGCTACATGCTGCAGTCAGATCAAAGGCAAAAGCTCGAGAAGCTCCAATATTAGCTTGTACCCGGGCTGCAGTCGATGGCATTAAGCTGTCTGGAGTAATCGTAGCCACAACGATGAAATCAATTTCCTCAGCGTCTAAGTTTGCTTTTGCTAATAATCTTTGTGCAACAACTGTTGCTAGATCACTTGTTGTCTCATCTTTGGAAATATGACGTCGAAGGATACCTGTCCGACTACTGATCCATTCATCACTTGTATCCATGATCTCAGCCAAATCATCATTTGATACGACTTGGTCAGGTACATAATGAGCAACTTGACTAATTTTAGCAAAGACCATTATTTAATTTCCTCCAAGAAGCGATACAGATTTTGCAAACCTTTTTGCATCACTTTCTTCTCTTCGGGGCTCATATCTCCAATAATTTGGTTGACCATCCGTTTATGGAATTGCTGATGAAGTCGATAAAGTAGACGACCATTCTTTGTTAAACTCAAGTGTACAACCCGGCGATCAACTTCAGATCTTCTTCTTTCGATATACCCTTTGCGCTCAAGATTATTCAAACTTGTCGTGACAGTCCCCAAAGTCACCATCAACTCCCGTGAAATATCACTCGGGGTTGCATTCGGTGTCGAACCAATCACGTCGATCGTATGCATTTCTTTAATAGAAACATCTTTAAATCGACTTGCTCTTAGGCTCGTCTCCTCGATAACCAAAACATTATTAAAGATGGATGTTAAATAGTCATTAACTAATTGGTAATTCAAAACTCCACCTCCTAATTTTACTTTGACATTCAAATTTTATCAAAAATGAAATTAATTTGCAAGCATTTTTTCATAAAACATAGAAAAAATACAAATTTATTTTCCTTTAAATTGTGGCCGACGTTTCTCAGAGTAGGCAATAACCCCCTCCTTAAAATCCTCTGTAAATGCAAGTTTCTTTTGCAAATCCAATTCAAGACCCGCATATTGGTCCCATTCTTTCAAGAAGGCTTCCCAAACCATTTCTTTCATGGCAGCATAAGAATTTGAAGATCCTCTTCTTAATTTTTTAAGTAATTGTTCAACCGTTTTCTCAAGTTTTTCAGATTCACAAACGCGGTAAGTTAGGCCATATTCTAATGCTTTTTCTGCGGTCAAAGCTTCACCAGTCATTACTAAATGAGTAGCCCGAGACATACCAATAGCTTTTCCTAATAAGAATAACCCACCCGCATCTGGTGCTAAACCAACCCCAACAAAGGCTTGGATAAATTTTGTACGATCACTAATTATACAAAAATCAACAGCTACTGCTATGTTGGCCGCAGCTCCTGCGACCGCTCCATCAGCTACCATAATAACTGGCTTAGGTAATTGCTTAATTTTCTTAGAAATAGTATTAACTAATTCAGCAATTAAAACAAGAGACTCGATGTCATCTGCATCGACTGCGCGTTTCATTTCACTCAAATCTCCACCAACTGAAAAGATTTTCCCTTCTGCTGATAGAATAATGAATTTCACTTCCTCATTTTTTTCTGCATCTTCCAAGGCAGCCAAAATTTCCTGACACATTGGAATGTTAAAACCATTGGATACTTCAGGACGATTTAAAGAGATTGTCGCGAGGTCGTTTTCTACAGAATACAAAATTGTTTCAAACATCACAGACTCCTTTTGTTTAAATATAAAATATTTTGATATTAAAACTTTTGAATTATAACATATCATACCACAAAAAACAAAAATAGTAAAATATATCTATAAGATGTAACAAAATTGTAAAATTTGAATAATTACATTTTCTCCCCTATACAGAATCAATTATTTTATGCCCTAACTGTAAATACATTGTATCAATAACTGAACTTTGGTATAATGTATTAATGAAACAATTAAGGAGAAAATATGAAAGTAACTAAATTCGGTGGAAGTTCTCTAGCATCAGCTTCTCAATTAAAAAAAGTACTTAATATCATTAAAGATGATCCAGAAAGAAGATTTGTAGTTGTATCAGCTCCTGGTAAGCGCAACGCAGAGGATACAAAAGTAACAGATGCACTGATCCGCTATTATAAAGAATTCACTTCAGATAAGGATATCACACAAACACAACAGTGGATTATTGAACGTTATCGTGCCATTACAGAAGAATTGGGTCTCAAAGAATCCATTATTCAAGAAATTGCTGAAGATATCTATGATCTGACAAATTTACCTAAAAAAGGCAATCCATTTATATACGATGCATTCTTAGCAGCTGGTGAAAATAACAACGCCAAACTCATTGCTGCCTATTTCAATCAAAATGGATTAGAAGCAAGATATATCCATCCAAAAGAAGCAGGAATCACGGTCACAGCAGAACCTTCCAACGCTCGTATTTTACCATCTAGTTACGATAAAATTGAAGAACTAAAAGATTCAAGTGAAGTAATTGTCATTCCAGGGTTCTTTGGTGTTACCCAAGATGGGGACATTTGTACATTTTCTCGTGGTGGATCTGACATTACAGGATCGATCATTGCAGCTGGCGTAAAAGCAGACTTATACGAAAACTTTACAGACGTAAATGGTATCTTTGCAGCACATCCAGGTATTATTAAACAACCACATTCTATTCCTGAATTAACCTATAAAGAAATGCGTGAATTAGCCTATGCAGGTTTTTCAGTCCTACATGATGAAGCACTCGTTCCAGCATACAGAGGTAAAATCCCATTAGTCATTAAAAATACTAATAATCCAGACCACCCAGGAACCCGAATTGTTTTGGAACATTCAAATGATCACGTAACAGTTGTAGGAATTGCAGGTGATTCAGGATTCGTAAGTATTAACACTACAAAATACCTCATGAACCGTGAAGTCGGTTTTGGTCGAAAAGTGCTTCAAATTTTAGAAGATCTCAATATCAGTTGGGAACATATGCCAACAGGAATCGATGACTTGTCTATCATTTTGCGTTCACGTGAACTGACTCCGATCAAAGAACAAGAAATTCTGAAACAATTAACACAAAAGCTCGAAGTTGACACAGCCGAAATTGAACATGATCTTTCCATCATTATGATTGTTGGTGAGAAAATGAAGAGTCAGGTAGGGGTTACTGCCACTGCGGCCAAAGCACTATCAGAAAACGAAGTGAATATCCAAATGATCTCGCAAGGTTCTAGTGAAGTTTCCATTATGTTTGTTGTAAGTAAAGATCAAGAAGAAAAAGCTATTAAAGCTTTATATCAAGCATTTTTCCCAAATAATTAAATATAGAAAAGCTCCGTTAATGAAACGGAGCTTTTATTAAAATAAAAAAAAGATCATTAGTTGATCTCTTGTGTTCTATACTCCGCCAGTAGGACTCGAACCTACGACATCATGATTAACAGTCATGCGCTACTACCAACTGAGCTATGGCGGAATCAAGCTAAGCGACTACCTTATCTCACAGGGGGCAACCCCCAACTACTTCCGGCGTTCTAGGGCTTAACTACTGTGTTCGGCATGGGTACAGGTGTATCTCCTAGGCTATCGTCACTTAACTCTGAATGTTAAACATTCAAAATTGAATATCTATATTCTAACAAATTTCTAAACCTCTGTAAATATCCTCAGTTAATTTGGATAA